>NZ_JBICVO010000022.1:0-86024 GCF_043199105.1 Streptomyces sp. NPDC048644 | reverse complement strand
TGGGGGGGTGGGGGGGGGGGGGTGGGGGGGGGTGGGGGGGGGGTGGGGGGGGGGGGGGGGTGGGGGGGGGGGGGGGGGTCTGGGGGGGGGGGGGGGGGGGGGGGGGGGGGGGGGGGCGTGGGGTGGGGGGGGGGGGGGGGGGGCGGAGGGGCCGCACCGGGTCGTCTCCTCGACGCATGTGCCCTCGGGTACGTGTGAAGAGGCTGCCGGTGTTGGCACCTGTCGCTGCGGGGAGCGACCCGGTGCGGCCCCTCCGACCCACCGGGCCTCGTACGCGGCTGACTGCCGGTGGGCTGGCCCTGTCCTCGCCTCGCCCTTCGGGCCTCGTACGCGGCTGACCGCCGGTGAGTCCCATCTCCTGCGTCTCGCCCTACGGGCCTCGTCGGTGGCTGTGGGGCGGTGCCCCTGCCCCTGCCCCTGCGTCTCGCCCTTCGGGCATCGCGTTGGGAGGGGGCTGTTTTCGGCTGGGTGGGGGGGAGTTCACGGGGGTGCGTGTGGCTGGGATTCGACTGTGGGGCGGGGGTTGGTGAATTGCGGGGGGATTGCTCTGGCGGATCCCGGGCATGCGGAGCATTAACCCCCCACGGGTGTGGCACAACTCGGCGGTCGCCTGCGCTCCCCCTCCATCTGCGGGCGACCGCCGCACTTTTGGGTGAGGTGGCAGGGGGCGTCTCCGTTGGCGGAGCGTGGTGGGGGCGGCCGTACGGGGCACCGGTGAGGTGTTCCACACCGGCCCGTGGCCTGTGCCGGGCGGGGGTCCGATAGCCTGACCGACAGGTCTCTCGATACCAAGAGAACTCGATGAGACCCGCTCGATGGGCAGGACACCCACCGCCACCCATGGTGGTCCGGGGGCTTGCCCCCGGAAACCTCCAGAAAATATCGCGCAGGAGATCGCCATGACCCGCACTCCCGTCAATGTCACCGTCACCGGCGCCGCCGGCCAGATCGGTTACGCACTCCTCTTCCGCATCGCATCCGGTCACCTGCTCGGCGCGGACGTGCCGGTCAAGCTGCGCCTCCTGGAGATCCCCCAGGGCCTGAAGGCCGCCGAGGGCACCGCGATGGAGCTGGACGACTGTGCCTTCCCGCTGCTTCAGGGCATCGACATCTCGGACGACCCGAACGTGGCCTTCGACGGCGCCAACGTCGCCCTCCTCGTCGGCGCCCGCCCCCGTACCAAGGGCATGGAGCGCGGCGACCTGCTGGAGGCCAACGGCGGGATCTTCAAGCCGCAGGGTGCCGCCATCAACGCGCACGCCGCGGACGACATCAAGGTCCTGGTGGTGGGCAACCCCGCCAACACCAACGCGCTGATCGCGCAGGCCGCGGCGCCGGACGTGCCGCGTGAGCGCTTCACCGCGATGACCCGCCTCGACCACAACCGTGCGCTCTCGCAGCTCTCGCAGAAGACCGGCGTGCCGGTGAGCGAGATCAAGAAGCTCACGATCTGGGGCAACCACTCCGCGACGCAGTACCCCGACATCTTCCACGCCGAGGTCGCGGGCAAGAACGCCGCCGAGGCCGTGAACGACCAGGCATGGCTGGCCGACGAGTTCATCCCGACCGTCGCCAAGCGCGGCGCGGCGATCATCGAGGCCCGTGGCGCGTCCTCCGCCGCATCGGCCGCCAACGCCGCGATCGACCACGTCCACACCTGGGTCAACGGCACCGCCGATGGCGACTGGACCTCCATGGGCATCCCGTCGGACGGTTCGTACGGCGTCCCCGAGGGCCTGATCTCCTCGTTCCCCGTCACCACCAAGAACGGTGCGTACGAGATCGTCCAGGGCCTGGAGGTCAACGACTTCTCGCGCGAGCGCATCGACGCCTCCGTCAAGGAGCTGTCCGACGAGCGCGAGGCCGTGCGCGGTCTCGGCCTGCTCTGAGCCGTACCCGCTGCCCGTAGCCGAGGGCGCAGCAGCCACGAGCCCGCATGGTCCGCGACGGACCGTGCGGGCTCGGCTGTTTTCGCGGCACACGTTCCGACAACCCGCTGGCACGGGCCGTCCTCCTCCCTTATGCTGCGCCTTCCGTACCGCGCTCAGTTGCCGGGATCCGCACGGGCAACAAGGCCGCGGGACCGGCCTGTTGGCGCTTTGGGGGAGCGGTGACACCACAGACGAATGTGCCTCGGCAGGGTGGGGAGCCGGCCGGGCCGGGCAGGGATCCGGCGGGCGCCGGCGGTATAGCAGGGCAGCCGCCGCCACCGGCCGTGCCGCCGCAGACCGCGGTTCCGCCGGGTGCCAGTGAGGCGACCCGGTTGTTGTGTGCCGGGACGTATATGGATGACGCGTTCCGTGATGCCGTCATCGATGAGCTGTACGTCCATGAAGAGCGGTTCGCCGCGCCTTCCTTGGGCATCGACGCGGCGCGGGTGCTGGCGCATGCGCTGCGTGCCCGGCGGATACAGCTCTGCTGGGCGGGGGCCGTCCTGCTGTTGTGGGTGGGGGCCGTTCTCCTGTCGCAGGGGCTCGCCGCGCTCTACTTCGTTCCCGTCGTCCTGATGGCGCTGGCCCGTTTCGTGCGGCGGGCGCCGGTGCCGCAGTGGCTGTCCCGCCCTGTCGCCTTTCTGCTGCGCTGGTACGGCCGGATCAGTCTGGCCGTCACCCTGCTGACGTTTCTCTTCGCGGCGTTCGGCGGGTCGTTCCAGCTGATGGGGGGCCTTTCGGACCTCTTCGGCTGGTCGGACGAGGACAGTTACGGCACCTACAGCTCGGCTGGTGACTTCGCGTGGACCGGCGATGGGATGGGCGCCTCCGGGTACGGCAGCGGTCTTGCGCCGGTCTGGATCGCGCTGCTGTTTCCGGTGGCGGTCGCCGGCATCGTCGGTCTGCAACGCGGGAAGTTCGCCAGGGTGCTGGCCGCCGAGCTGTCGCGTGCGGAATTCCCCAACCTGCTGCGTGATCCGGCGGAGGGGTACACCGGCGCGCGGTTCCAGCGGCTGCGGGAGCGGGTGCGGGCCGAGCAGCACGGGCCGCTGGTGATGTACCGGCCGGCCGAGCCGTTCCGCGGCGCCGGTACCGCCTTCCGTACCTGGTCGCTGTCGGTGGAGCTGCGTCCCCGCAAGGACCGCGAGGTCGAACCGCTCGACAACAGCGCCATCCTGGCCCGTATCGTCCCGCTGGTCGCGGCGCTGCGGGTGCCTTCGCCGCACGGCTCGCCGCAGGCCCAGGCCGCGGTCCGGGACCGGCTGCGGGAGCTGGAGATGGACGAGTGTGTGTTCCTTCCGGCCGAGGGGCTGCCGCACCGCGGCGCGGCGCCGTACGCGCCGGCGGCGTTCGAGGAGCACCGGGCCGCCGCGGTGGAGGAAGGCGGCGAGCCGCGGCGGCACTTCCTGCGCATCCGGGTCGGCGGCTGGAACGAATCCATCGTCACCACGGTGTTCGTGCGGGTGCACACGCAGGGCGGCATGCTGATGCTGGAGGTCGCGCCCCATGTGCTGTGGTCGCTGCGGCAGTTGTTCCAGGACGCCGACCGGCTCGCGCACCAGTACCGCCACCTCAATCCGTTCGGCAAGGCGGTCTGGGCGCTGACCCGTACGCCGCAGGCCGCGGGGCGCGCGGTGAGCACACTGGCGCGCGGCCTGTGGTCGGTGTGGCGGCTGGCGACCGCCGGGTACGGCGCGGCGCTCCCGGACGGCCCCGCCGCGTCGGTGCGCGAGCTGGGCACGGACGAGGAGGCGTCGCTCTTCCAGGAGATGGACGTCGCCCGCTATCTGCGGACGATCGAGCAGCGGGTGGCGGCGGGGGTGACCACCGCGCTGCGCGAAGCCGGTTACGAGACGGACGAGTTCGAGCGGCGGGTCGTGCATGTCGCCGAGGGCGGTGTCTACGTCGAGTCGGCGCAGGGCGCGGTCGGCATCGGCGATCACAACACCATCACGAATCACGCGCAGCGCGGTAGCACCACGACGGAAGGGGCCAGGGGTGGCAACGGCTGACGAGCAGGGCGGCGGCATCCACATCGGAAGTGTCCAGGGCGCCCTGGCCATCGGGAACAACAACACTGTGACGCAGTACGGCGGCGGGGCCGCGTCCGTGGACGCGGCGCAGGAGGAGTTGCTGCGTGCCGTCCGTGCGCTCCGTGCCGATCTGGACAGGGTGGTGGAGAGCCCGCAGACCGTGGCGCTCGGCAGTGAACTGGCCGACACGGAGGCGGAGATCGCGGACAGCGGGGCGGCCGGGCCCGGTCGGCTGGCCCGGCTGCGTACGGCGTTGACCGACGCGAACGCCGTCGTCGGGCTGCTGTCCTCCGGCGCCGCGGTCGGCCAGGCGGTCGCCGCGCTGGTGGGAGGGTGACGGTGAACGGCGGTCCGGCCCGCTGGAACAGTGAGACGCAGAGCTGGGAGGACGGGGGGCCTCCTCCGGCGGCGTATACGGGGCCGTTGCCGCCCCGGCCGGTGTTCGCCCCGACAGCGACTGACGTGACGTCAGGAACGTTTCCTGTCGGCGGTGTTGCGGAGCCTGGCGTTCCTTCTCAGGAGCCGATGCGTAATTTGCCGGGCACGGTGGGGGATGAGGGGGCGCAGGCGGGCGGTGCTGCTCGGCCGCGTCGTTCCGTGCCCCTCATCGCGGGCGCGGCGGTGGCCGTGATCGCGCTTGCGGCGGGCGGGAGTTGGCTGTTGTGGGGGCGGGACGAGGGCGGCGCGGCCGTCGCGGGGCCGCCGGCCGTGCACACGTCGGCCGCGCCGCCGGTCACGGAGGCTCCCGGGACGACGGCCGGGCCGCCGTCGTCCCCGGCCGCGTCCTCCGAGGTCCCGGAGGGCTTCCGTCTCATCCGTGACGCGGAGAAGGGCTTCACCACCGCCGTTCCGGAGTACTGGGAGCGCAGCAAACGCAAGGACGGGGTGTTCTACACGTCGAAGGACGGCAGTCGGCTGGTGCAGATCTTCGAGATCGAGGAGCCGGACATCACGCCGCGGCAGGCTCTGGAAGAGGCGTCGAAGGGGCTGGCGGGCAATCCCGGCTACGAGGAGATCGCGCTCGGGCCGCTGGAAGGGCCCGCGCCGGGCTCAGCGGCGGCCCAGCTGGTCTACGCGTACGACAGTGAGCGTGCCGGCGGGCGCGTCAAGGTGGTGGACTGCGCCTTCACGGCCGATGACGGCCGTCAGTTCGCGGTGCTGGTGCTGGCTCCCGAGGACGCCTGGCCGCAGCAGGAGGACACCCAGCGGGTCGCGCTGGAGGCGTTCCGGCCGGACGCCTGAGTGCGGGAGGCCGGGGGAGCGGGGCGCCCGAGGGGTGGGCGCCCGGCTGCTACTCCGCGATTTCGGTGCGCTCCCACCACTCGTAGACGGGCAGCCGCCCCTGGGGGGTGTTCTGCTGCCGGCCGGTCGCCCGGAAGTGTTCGTAGCCGCCGCGGAACGGGATCTTCAGCTCGGTTCCGGGCGGGTCGAGCGGAACGATGCGCTCCGGCAGTTCGTCGGGGCCGCCTTCGAGCACTGCCTGCGTCGTGTCAGTCATGTCCGAATTGTCTTCCCGGCGTGCCTGGCTGCGGGCAGCGGCACGCCGACGGGCGGGCGTGACGGCGCACGGCCGTCGGCGTGAGCCGTGCCGGGCGCCGATGCCACCCCGACAGGTGGTTTGTCCGCCGATCAGCGCCGTACGGAGGCGGGTCGTGCACACACTGCGTGCATGACGGAACACGGTGAGGAAGTACCCGCGTACCGGACCATCAGGGTCACCGCACAGGACGGCCCGGTGGCGGCGTTTTCGGAGGAGGAGGCATGGCGGGCGCGGGAGCGCTATCCGGAGATTCTCGGCACCGGCGGGCCGGTCTTCGGGTGCGTGCGCGAGCGTGAACTGGGCGGCTGGGAGGTGCTCTCGTTCGGCGCGGGCGG
Source organism: Streptomyces sp. NPDC048644 (assembly GCF_043199105.1). Classification (NCBI taxonomy): domain Bacteria; kingdom Bacillati; phylum Actinomycetota; class Actinomycetes; order Kitasatosporales; family Streptomycetaceae; genus Streptomyces; species Streptomyces sp. NPDC048644. The sequence continues at coordinate 80,185 of NZ_JBICVO010000022.1, read as the reverse complement.
ACCGCAGGAGGCCAGGGACGGCATGGCGTCGCTGTTCCGGCGGCTCGCGCAGGTGGCGGGGGCGGCAGGGGACGCGGTGGGCGAGCGCGACTGCCTGGCGGCGGCGGGCCGGCTGGACTGGGAGAAGCTCGACGAGCTGACCGTGCTGGGGGACCGCTACCGGGTGGTGCGGTGCGAGGAGTTCGTACGGATGGGGCCCGACGGGCCCGAGCCGCCGCGGCCGTCGGACCCGGATCCGGCGGCGCCAGGTGAGGCGCACCGGGTGCCCGACCGCGCCAAGGGCTTCGTGCTGGATCCGGCGGTCGGCACGGGCATGTCGGAAGGCATCCTCAAGCTCGACCTGCTTCAGTTCGTGCAGGCGGAGGGCGCGGTGCCGCCGGACGTCCACCGTGACGCACAGCTCGCGGCCGATACGCATCCGGGCGGGGTGCTGCTGCCCGCCGCCTTCATGATCGCCGAGCGGGCCGACGGGGAGTGGCAGGCGCATACCGCCTCCTGCGGGACGCCGCAGGCCGCCAGGGACGCGCTGACGATGTGGCTGCGGGTGCTGGCGCCCGTGACGCTGAAGCTGAGCGCGGCGGAGCGGGACGCGTACGAGCGGGCGGGGAACCGGCTGGACGAGCGGCCGGGCGACGACGTGGTGATCGAGGGCTGGCCCGGCCGCTTCAAGGTGGTCAGGGTCGAGCGGCTGGTGCGGATCGGCCCGGAAGGGCCCGAGGGCCCGCGGCCTTCCGACCCGGACAGCGAACTGCCCGCCGCGCAGCAGGCGAGGCAACTGCGCGAGCAGGGGCTGCTGGGCGGCGAGGGCGGCGCGGGGTGCGGGCCGCGGGACCGTTGGGACGACCCCGCGGGGCGCACCGGGCACGAGCACGTCAGGCGTCGACCGGGGGGTGCGGAGTCCGGCGCGGACAGGACTGAGCGGGCGGACCGGTCGGAACCGTAAGGGAGTTGGGCCGCTGCCCCGTGCCGGGGCCGCTCGGTCAGGTGCCCTGTGACGGCTCCTGGGTCTCGCCGGGCAGCTTCCCCTTCAGGGTGGAGATGGCGAGGCTGTCGGCGGGGGACGGGGTGGTGGCGGCGACCGGCACGCCGTAGTTGCTCAGGAGCAGGGTCGCGGTCTCGTGGTCGATCTCGGTGGTGAGCCTGCGGGGGTAGTGCTTGCCCTCGATGGCGACGTAGAGGGTCTGGGTCGCCTGGCCGCGCTTCTTGATGACGGGCAGCACCCGGGTGCCTTCCTGGACGGTCGGCTTGCCCTTGCTGAGGGTCAGCTCGGGCGTGGGGCTGGCGCCGGGCGAAGGGGGTGTGGACTGCGGGTGTTCGGGGCCCGCGGTCTGCTTCTGGAAGGCGGCCAGATCGCAGGGCGCGGAGAGGGCGGACAGCATGGTGTCCGACGTGGTGCCGTGCAGGTAGCGGCCCTTGACGCGGGCGATGATGTCGGCGGCGGCGTCCGCGGGCAGCTGGCCCTTCCAGAAGGCGTCGTCCGGCTTCATCCAGATCTGCTTGCCGTGCTTGATGATGTCCACCCGGCCGTAGACGCCCTTGCTGAGGGTGCCGATGCAGTTCCCCGAGCGGTCGAGGCTGAGGTCGAGCTTGGTCTCGTCGACGCTGGTCTGGGTGCGCAGCCGCAGGGACGTCGCCGCCAGCAGTTCCTTCCGGGACGCGTCCGAGATCTGCTGGGCCGTCTTCCCGGCGAGGTCGCCTTCGTCGCCCGGGTCGTCCGCCACCGCGACACCCGTGCAGGCCACCCCGCTGAAGAGGGCTGCGCCGCAGGTCAGCGCGGTGAATTGAGTTGCGGTACGGCGTCTGCTGGTCATCTCGGCACCTCCGCACCGACGAGGGCGTACGGCTATTCAGCGTACTTTTCCGGACATTCGACCGCACATTGAGTGACTCGGGTCACTTTCCATGAATGTTTGGGCATAAGCAAGGGGCTTTCGGGGAGGGGTCCTCGTTGCTGGTGTGAACCAGTGCGAACAAATCGGTAAGCGGAAGGCAGAACAGACGTGTCGGCAATCGAGACCATTCACGTAGACGGGGTGTGGCGGGCCGCCGCATCCGGCGCCACGCGGGAGGTCCTCGACCCCGCCGACGCGACCGTCATCCAGCTGGTGTCCGAGGGTGGTGCGGAAGACGCCGACGCGGCCGTCGCCGCCGCCCGCCGCGCCTTCGACGAGGGCAGCTGGCCCGGTACGCCCGTCGCGGAGCGCTCCGCGCTGCTCCGCCGCGTCGCGGACCTGCTCCAGCGCGACCGCGAGGAGATCGCGCTCATCGAGAGCCGCGACACCGGCAAGACCCTGGAGGAGGGCCGGGTCGACGTCGATGACGTCACCAACGCCTTCCGGTACTTCGCCGACGTGGTGATGAACGAGAGCGGCGGCCGGGTCGTCGACGCCGGTTCGGCGGACGTGCACAGCGTCATCGTGCACGAGCCGGTCGGCGTCTGCGCGCTCATCACGCCCTGGAACTACCCGCTGCTCCAGGCCAGTTGGAAGGTCGCCCCGGCCGTCGCCGCGGGCAACACCTTCGTCATCAAGCCCAGCGAGGTCACCCCGCTGACGACCGTGCACCTCATCAAGCTGCTGGCCGAGGCCGGTCTGCCGGCCGGGGTCGCCAACATCGTCACCGGCGCCGGGCTTCCGGTCGGCCAGCGCCTCGCCGACCACCCCGACGTGGACCTGTTCTCCTTCACCGGTGGCCTGGTCAGCGGCACGAAGGCGGGCGCCGCCGCGGTCTCGGGCGCCAAGAAGATCGCGCTGGAGCTGGGCGGCAAGAACCCCAACGTCGTCTTCGCCGACTCCTGCGCCACCGAAGAGGGCTTCGACACCGCCGTCGACCAGGCGCTGAACGCGGCGTTCATCCACAGCGGCCAGGTCTGCTCGGCCGGTGCCCGGCTGATCATCGAGGAGTCGGTGCGCGACCGCTTCGTCGCCGAACTCGCCCGCCGCGCCGAGAAGATCAAGCTCGGCCGCGGCACCGAGGACGGCGTGGAGTGCGGCCCGCTCGTCTCCCAGCAGCAGCTCGACAAGGTCGAGGCGTACGTCGCCTCCGCGCTCTCCGAGGGGGCCCAGCTGCGCTCCGGCGGCTCCCGCCCCCAGCCGTCGGACGTGCGGCCCGCGAGCGGCTACTTCTACGCGCCGACCATCCTGGACGGCTGCCACCGCGACATGAAGGTGGTCCGCGAGGAGACCTTCGGCCCGATCCTGACGGTGGAGACCTTCACCACCGAGAACGAGGCCGTCGCGCTCGCCAACGACACCGAATACGGCCTGGCAGGCGCGGTGTTCTCCGGCGACACCGCGCGTGCCCGCCGGGTCGCCGCCCGCCTGCGGCACGGCACCGTGTGGATCAACGACTACCACCCCTACCTCCCGCAGGCGGAGTGGGGCGGCTTCGGAAAGTCCGGCATCGGCCGGGAGTTGGGCCCCACCGGCCTGGACGAATACCGCGAGAGCAAGCACATTTACGAGAACCTCCGGCCCGAGCCGGTGCGCTGGTTCGCCGGCTGACCATCCGTGACCGGCGGCGGGCGGGCCCCTGACCCGCCCGCCCGCCGCCCGGCATCCCGGCCGCCCCCGCGGCCCGAGCAGCACGCCCGCCCCTTTCCCCGCGGGCCGTGCGCAACTCCCCCCGTACGCCCCCGCTTGCAGCACCCGCCCTCACCGGCATCGCAGTACCGCAGCAGCTCACGCACTGTGCACGAAGGAGCACCCCCATGCCCCCCTCTTCCCCCGCCTCCCGCACGATCCAGGCCGACTACGTCGTCGTCGGCGGCGGCACCGCAGGATCCGTGATCGCTTCCCGGCTGACCGAGGACCCGGACGTCAGCGTCGTCGTCATCGAAGGCGGCCCCACCGACATCGACCGCGAGGACGTGCTGACGCTGCGCCGCTGGCTCGGCCTGCTCGGCGGCGACCTCGACTACGGCTACACCACCACCGAGCAGCCGCGCGGCAATTCGCACATCCTGCACAGCCGCGCCAAGGTGCTCGGCGGCTGCTCCTCGCACAACACGCTGATCTCCTTCAAGCCGCTGCCGTCCGACTGGGACGAGTGGGAAGCGGCCGGCGCGGCCGGCTGGGGCGCCAAGGACATGGACCCCTACTTCGGCAAGCTCCGCAACAACATCGTGCGGGTCGCCAAGAAGGACCAGAACGCCATCGCCACCGACTGGGTCGAGGCCACCAAGAGCGCACTCGGCGTCCCGGAGGTCGTCGGCTTCAACGACAAGCCCTTCGACGAGGGTGTCGGATTCTTCGACCTGTCGTACCACCCGGAGAACAACAAGCGTTCCTCCGCTTCCGTCGCCTACCTCCACCCGCACATCGAGGCAGGTGACCGCCCCAACCTCACGCTGCTGCTGGAGACCTGGGCGGACAAGCTGGTGCTTGACGGCAACCGCGCCAAGGGCGTGCACGTGCGCACCAAGGACGGCGAGGAGATCTACGTCGAGGCCGGGCGTGAGGTGCTGGTCTGCGCCGGTGCGGTGGACACCCCGCGGCTGCTGATGCACTCCGGTATCGGTCCGCGCAAGGACCTGGAGGCGCTGGGCATCGACTGCGTCCTCGACCTGCCGGGTGTCGGCGAGAACCTCATCGACCACCCCGAGTCGGTCATCGTCTGGGAGACCAACGGGCCGCTGCCCGGCAACTCCGCGATGGACTCCGACGCGGGCCTGTTCGTCAAGCGGGATCCGGAACACAAGGGCCCCGACCTGATGTTCCACTTCTACCAGATCCCGTTCACCGACAACCCCGAGCGGCTCGGCTACGAACGCCCCGAGCACGGCGTGTCGATGACCCCCAACATCCCCAAGTCCCGTGCCCGCGGCCGGGTTTACCTGACCTCCGCCGACCCCGAGGTCAAGCCCGCCCTGGACTTCAGGTACTTCGAGGACGAGGACGACTACGACGGCAAGACCCTCGTCGACGGCATCAAGCTGGCACGCAAGGTCGCCCAGGCCGAGCCGTTCGCCAAGTGGCTCAAGCGCGAGGTCTTCCCCGGCCCCGAGGTCACCGACGACGCGGAGATCAGCGAGCTGGTCCGCAAGGCCGCGCACACCGTCTACCACCCCGCCGGCACCTGCAAGATGGGCGCCGAGAGTGACGAACTGGCCGTCGTCGACCCGCAGTTGAAGATCCGCGGGCTGGCCGGCATCCGGATCGCCGACGCCTCCGTCTTCCCGACGATGCCCGCCGTGAACCCGATGATCGGCGTGCTGATGGTGGGGGAGAAGTGCGCCGAACTGCTCCAGGAAGCCCCGGCCAAGGGAGGTGATGCGTGATGGCGCACTCGTCCGCCGACACATCCGGCATATCCGCGTCCACCGCCACCGCTTCGAAGAGCAAGGAAGACACCAAGAGCGGCGAGAGCCGCGAGGTCGTCTTCTCCGCCCGCAACCTGTGGAAGGTCTTCGGGCCCAAAGCGGACCGCATCCCCGATGACGCCTCGGTCGCCGGTCTGAGCGCGCAGGAGCTGCGCGAGCAGACCGGCTGCACCGCCGCCGTGCGGGACGTCTCCTTCGACGTCCACAAGGGCGAGGTCTTCGTCGTCATGGGGCTCTCCGGCTCCGGCAAGTCCACCCTCGTGCGCTGCCTGACCCGGCTGATCGAGCCGACCAGCGGCACCCTGGAGATGGACGGCGAGGACGTCATCGGCATGGACCGCACCGCGCTGCGCGAACTGCGCCGCCGCCGCGCCTCCATGGTCTTCCAGCACTTCGGCCTGCTGCCGCACCGCACCGTCCTGGACAACGTCGCCTACGGCCTGGAGATCCAGGGCATGGGAAAGGCCGAACGCCGCGCCAGGGCCGCCGAGATGGTGGAGAAGGTCGGCCTGGCAGGGCTGGAGAAGCGCCGCCCCGGGCAGCTCTCCGGCGGTCAGCAGCAGCGCGTCGGTCTGGCCCGCGCGCTCGCCGTCGACCCCGAAGTCCTGCTGTTCGACGAGCCGTTCAGCGCCCTGGACCCGCTCATCAGGCGTGACATGCAGGAGGAGGTCGTCCGCCTGCACCGCGAGGAAGGCCGGACGATGGTCTTCATCACGCACGACCTCGCCGAGGCGCTGATGGTCGGCGACCGGATCGCCCTGATGCGCGACGGAAAGATCGTCCAGCTCGGCACGCCCGAGGAGATCGTCGGCTCCCCCGCCGACGACTACGTCCGCGACTTCGTCCGCGACGTCCCCCGCGAGCAGGTCCTCACCGTGCGCCGCGCGATGCGCCCCATCGAGGACGGCGAGAGCGGCAAGGGCGAGGAACTGGCGCCCGACACCCTCATCTCGGACGCCATCGAAGCCGTCGTCCGCTCCGGCGACGCGGCCCGCGTCGTCGAGGACGGGCGCTGCCTCGGCGTCGTCGACCACGCCTGCCTGCTGGACGTGGTCGCCCGCATCGACCGTCCCCAGCCCGACGGGGTGGCCGCCTGATGTATCCCGCCACCCCCCACGGCGGTGCCCTGCGCGCCGTCCGCGTCCCCCGCGACCCGGCCCCCGCGGCCCGGCTGCGCATCGCACTCAAGCGCCACTGGCGCGAGGCCCAGCGGGCCGCCGCGATGAACGTGCTCGCCGGCACGGTGAAGCGGGGCCGCGCATGAGTTCCGCCGCCACCACCACGCCGCCGGGCTCCCTCGGCGGCGCCACCGCGGGCGGCCCGCTGGCCGCCATCCGGCGCCACCGCGGCCTCGGCAAGCTCCTGCTGCTGGCCGTCGCCGCCGCGGTGCTCGCCCCGCTGCTGCACGCCCAGTGGCCCGGCGGCCTGTGGCCCACCGAGCTGACCGTCGACGTATCGGGGCCGCTCGGGAAGACCAGCGACTGGATCATCGACAACCGCGACAGCCACCCGCTGTTCGTCTACTTCCTCGGCCACCTCTCCAACGCCGTGGTGATCTCCGTACGCGGCGTCTACCTGCTGCTGCTCGCGCTCGGCTGGACCGGCGTCACGGCCGGCGTCACCCTGGTCGCCTGGCGCGTCGCCGGGCTCCGCATCGCCGCGACCGCCCTGGTCTCCTTCCTCGTCAGCGGTCTGCTGGGGATGTGGGTGCCGACCATGCAGACGCTCGCGCTGATGATCGTGGCGGTGATCGCCTCGGTCGTCGTCGGCGCGGTGCTCGGCCTGGCCGGAGGTCTGTCGGACCGCATCTTCAGGCTGCTGCGCCCGGTCCTGGACACCATGCAGGTGCTCCCGGCCTTCGCCTACCTCCTGCCCGTCGTGCTGATCTTCGGCATCGGCGTGCCGGCCGCGCTGCTGGCCACCGTCGTCTACGCGGCACCGCCGATGGCCCGGCTCACCGCGCTCGGCCTGCGCGGCGCGGACGCCGGGGTGCTGGAGGCCGTCGCCTCGCTCGGCGCCACCGGCCGCCAGCGGCTGCTGACCGCCAGGCTCCCGCTGGCCCGCAAGGAACTGCTGCTCGGCCTCAACCAGACGATCATGATGGCGCTCTCCATGGCCGTGATCGCCTCGATGATCGGCGCCGCCGGTCTCGGCGACCGCGTCTACCAGGCGCTCGCCTCCGTCGACGTCGGCACCGCGCTCGCCGCCGCCGTCCCGATCGTGCTGCTGGCCATCGTCATGGACCGCACCACGGCCGCCGCCGGTGAACGCCTCGGCTCCGACGCGCAGGCGTCAGGACCCGCCCTGCTGCGCGGCTGGCGCGGCTGGACGGGTGTCGCGGTGGTCACCGTCGTGCTCACCGCCGTCGGCCGGCTGGCCGGGTCCGAGGTCTGGCCCACCGGCTGGACCGTCGCCATCGCCCGCCCCGTCAACGACTTCAAGGAGTGGATGGTCGACCACCTCTACTCCGGCGTCCCCGTCATCGGCGGCACCGCCGACTGGGCCGCGCACTTCACCGACTGGGTGCTCAACCCGCTGCGGGACGGCCTGACCGCCCTCCCGTGGTACGCCACGCTGTTCATCGTCGCCGCGCTGGCCTGGCTCATCGGCACCTGGCGCACCGCCCTGACCGCCGTCATCGCGATGGCCGTGATCGGTGTGCTCGGCGTCTGGAAGCCGTCCATGAACACCCTCTCCCAGGTGCTCGCCGCGCTCGTGGTGACGCTGGTGATCGGCGTCGGCGTGGGCATCCTCGCGGCCGGCAGCAAGCGGATCGAAGCGATCCTGCGGCCGATCCTCGACGTCATGCAGACGATGCCGCAGTTCGTGTACCTGATCCCGGTCGTCGCGCTGTTCGCCGTGGGCCGCGCCCCGGCGGTCGCCGCCGCCGTCGTCTACGCGCTGCCCGCCGTCATCCGCATCACCACCCAGGGCCTGCGCCAGGTCAGCCCCGCCGCGATGGAGTCGGCGACGTCCCTCGGCGCGACCCGCTGGCAGATCCTGCGCCAGGTCCAGCTGCCGCTGGCCCGCCCGGCGCTGCTGCTGGCCGTCAACCAGGGCGTGGTCCTCGTCCTCGCCGTCGTCATCATCGGCGGTCTGGTCGGCGGCGGCGCCCTCGGCTACGACGTCGTCACCGGCCTTGCCACCGGCGATCTCGCCCTCGGCCTGGTCGCGGGTGTCGCCATCGTCTGCCTTGGCCTGATGCTCGACCGGGTCACCCAGCCGACGGAACGCCGCACCGGGAAGGGAGCGTGACCATGTCCCGCACGCATACGCGAACCCGTACCCGTACCCGGGCGAAGATCCTCGGCACGTCGCTGCTGGCGGGGGCGACGCTGCTCGCGCTCTCCGGCTGCGGCAAGGCCGACATGACCAAGCAGGCGTCGCCGTTCGCCGCGGCCAAGGGCACCAAGTCCGTGACCCTGTCCGTACAGACCTGGGTCGGTGCGCAGTCCGACGTCGCGGTGGCGAAGTACCTGCTCGAAAACGAGCTGGACTACCACGTCGACACCGTCCAGGTGGACGAGATCCCCGCCTGGGACGCGCTCAGCCAGGGCCGCGTCGACGCCATCCTGGAGGACTGGGGCCACCCCGACCAGGAGAAGCGGTACGTCCAGGACAAGAAGACGATCACCGACGGCGGGCCCAACGGCGTCACCGGGCACATCGGCTGGTTCGTCCCCAAGTACTGGGCCGACAAGCACCCCGAGGTCACCGACTGGAAGAACCTCAACAAGGTCGCCGACCAGCTGCGGACGTCGGAGAGCGGCAACAAGGGCCAGCTGATGGACGGTTCGCCGTCCTACGTCACCAACGACAAGGCGCTGGTGAAGAACCTCGATCTGAACTACGAGGTCGTCTTCGCGGGCTCCGAGGCGGCGCAGATCACCCAGATCCAGCAGTTCGCCAAGGAGAAGAAGCCCTTCCTGACGTACTGGTACGAGCCGCAGTGGCTCTTCAACCAGGTCCCGATGGTCGAGGTCAAGCTCCCGAAGTACACCGACAGTTGCGCGGAGAAGGGCGCGAAGGACCCCAAGTCCGTCGACTGCGCCTACCCGACCACCCCGCTCAAGAAGTTCTTCAACACCGACTTCGCGAAGAGCGGCAGCGAGGCTTCGCAGTTCCTGAAGTCCTTCAAGTGGACCAAGGAGAACCAGAACGAGGTCTCCGAGATGATCGCCTCCCAGGGCCTCTCCGCCGACGAGGCGGCCAAGCGCTGGGTCGAGAAGCACCCGGACGTCTGGAAGCCGTGGCTGCCGAAGAAGTGACCGTCGGCGGCGGCCGGTGAACGTGGCTGGGGCGCGGCCCGTATCCCTTAAGGGGGATGCGGGACCGCGCCCCGGTTGCGTTTCCGGCGGGTCAGACGGTGCCGAGCTGTCCGTCCTTGACGCCTGCCACGAAGGACGCGAACGAGCCGGTGGGGAAGGCGAGGGCCGGGCCGTGCGGGGACTTGGAGTCGCGGATGGGCACGACGCCACGCGAGGCGACGAGGTTGGCGGCGACCTCGATGCACTGGCCGCCGTTGCCGCTGTAGGAGGACTTGTACCAACGGGGGGATTCGGTCGGCGTCACGGGGGTGTCCTTTCGTGCCTGCTCGATCACGGCGATGGAGGTGAGGCGCGGGTCAGACGGTGCCGAACTGGCCGTCCTTGACGCCTGCCACGAAGGAGGCGAACGAGCCGGTGGGGAAGGCGAGGGCCGGGCCGTGCGGGGACTTGGAGTCGCGGATGGGCACGACGCCACGCGAGGCGACGAGGTTGGCGGCGACCTCGATGCAGGCGCCACCGTTGCTGCTGTAGGAGGACTTGAACCAGCGGGGGGATTCGGTCGTCACGGGGTGCCCTTTCGTACCTGCTCGATCATGGCCACGGATGCCATCTGGGAGAGCGCTTCAGCCTGTAGCTGATGGTAGGCCGTCAACAGGGGCTGCACGAACCGCATATCTCGCTCCAACCTGCCTTGTTGTGCGGACTCGGCGTAGGCGAGCTGGGCCCGGTCTGACAGCGTCAGCAAGTGCACCGGTAGGTCGAACGCCCTTCGCTCACCGAGATCGTAGGGGGCCACTTGGACGACCGTAGAGGGCAGTTCAGCGAACGCGGCGAGCCGTTCCATCTGGGCGGCCATGATTCGCTGGCTGCCCACCACGCGCCGTATGCAGCTCTCGTCAAGAACCACGTAAACCAGGGGCGCGGGAGTCCGGTCCAAGGACGCCTGCCGTCGAGCAAGGAGCGTCAGTCGTTCCTCTGCCTGCTGTTCCGTGATCGCTCCGCGTCGCACAGCGCCCGCGGTGATGGCCGTGGCGTACTCCGACGTCTGGAGCAACCCCGGAATGATGCCTAGCTCAAAGAGCCTGATCTCTGCCGCGCGTACCTCATGTGCAACGAACTCCGGGAATCCCTCAAGTATCGCGGTGTGCCATACAGCCCGCCCCTGACGCTGCAGCTGATCACCCGTCCCGAGCGCCCTGTCAGCACTCGCCGCGAAGCGGGGAGTTGGAGGGCGTCGGCCAGTTTCGACGGCGGAAATGTGCGTGCCTGAGCACCCCATGCGCTCCGCCAGCTCGTCCTGTGTCCAGCCGTGCTCGTCCCGCAGCGCACGTAGCAGCTGCCCGAAGCGCGCACGGGGTGACCTTTCGGGATCCAATTCCTTGCGGTTGACCATCCGGAATACCAACTCCCCGCTCATCCGGCGCAAGTTGAAGACAGCCCGACTGTAGGCCACGGTGAGTTGCCCCGGTAGTGGAGTCACTACCAAGAGTTAAGGAGGGCTCCTATGACCGAAAAGGCTTGCTCTGCCCTGGCGGTGCTCTACATCTGCGCCGCCCGTAGGGGTGTCGTCGCTGGAGTGGCTGAGGAGCGGGCGGAGCAGGAGGGTCGTGAATTCGCTGCCGCGCGCGGCCTGAAGATCGTCGCGGTGGTCACGGACCCGTTCGGCGATCCCGTCCCCCAGCAGCGCAGCGGGTGGCTGCGGGTGCGGGAAATGGCCGAGCGGGGTGAGGTGGGGGTGGTCATCGTCCGGTGGCCGAACGCCTTGTCCGTCGAGCATGAGCGGCGGTATCCGGAGCTGAAGCACCTCCGCGACTTCGGGTGCCAACTGCTGTTTTCCTGGGAGCCGTTGGCGGATATGGCCGGTCTCGGGGCCACCCGGTGACCCGCTACACCGAACAGGCCGTCACCCTGCGCCTGTTGGACGCCGCGGACGTGGCGCGCATTCGCATCGACGCCATCGGTGAACGCCAACTCCTCGCCCCCGACGGCATTACGCCCCTGTACCCGGGAATTCCACTCGGCACCGCTGAACCGCGAGTGGTGTCACGTATCTCGGAACTGCTCTGGAGGAGCCGCTATCTCAGCCCCAGCCGGCCGACCACGGCGGCCCGGCCCCCTGCCTCGGCACTGGAGGCCGAAGGGGTCATGGCGGCCCGGATGCTGCGCGACTCCCTGCTCGGCTTCGGCTATGCCGTCGAGGTGTGGGGCGCTGCCCGCCGCGACGGGGCGCCCCACGTGATGATCGACCGGCCGTTCCCGGCCGCGGCGGCTCAGCAGATCGCGGCGGCGCTCAACGTCTACGACCGGCTGGTGCCGGTGACGGATGACGCGCCCAGGCGGCCCCGTGCGGGCCGTGCGTCGCGATGACCATGGGGGCAATGGATTCGCTGCTGAATTCCGTTCGTGAATCTCGAATTCGTGACCCTGAAATAGGATTGCCGGGCCGGTGGAGCGCGCTCTGTTTCGAGTGCCCCAACCGGCCCGGCCCGCATTCCGCGTGCGATTCCGCGGAATATCCCTAGCCTGAGATGACGTCGAAGGGTATGGTGTTGGTCTGCCGGTCGCGTGATCCCTTCAGGAAGACCTGACCGCTTCCGACCGGCCACGCATTGGGAACCGTCGCTGTGGCCTTCGAGTTCTCGTTGGGCACGGGTGTGGCCGGAGTCGGGTATTCCTTCCCGGCCAGGATGTACACCGCCGTGGTTACCGAACCCAACTCTTTCCCGGTGAAGTTGATCCCCTTGCCGTGGGTGGTCTCATCCGGGGTGATGTCTTCGAGGGCCATGATTTGCTTGGTCGTGACTGTCATGAGCGCTACTCCTTTGTGTGCGCTTCCTGCATTGCGCAACCAAGGCTAGGGCGCCCCTGTGAGCCCAGCAAATGCCCAGATTTCTCAACGAATTTGTCGCCCGCATGGCCTACTCATTTCCGGCCTCGGTGGTGACGTCTGAGGGAGAGCGTTAAAATAAACGGCAATCTGCATTGATTCGATTTCAACGACCTCGCGCAAGCCCCGCCGGGATCTCCCGAGCCAGGCCGGCCACCGTCGTCATCGCCCGACGCCGCACCCCAGTGCGGAGTGCGACGTCTGTGCGCCCTGTCCGGCGGGCCAGACCCGCCCTTCGGACTCGACTCGGGCGGTGTGGGGCAGGTCCCCTGCCGCGACCTGCCCCACGGCCTTGGGTCAGCCCGTACGCGTGCCGCGGTATGCCACCGGGCCTTCGCCGGGGAACTGGGCAGTTCCCTGGAAGTTGCTGCCGCCGTCGAAGAACGTCACCGAGCCATTCCCCTCGTCACCGCTCCAGGTGACCGTTGTCCCCGTCGAGGGAGCGCCGCTCCCGGGGACGACCTCGTTGCGGTTCACGATGCTGAGCTTGAGCGGCGCGTCCGGCTGCCAACCGCCGCCCCCCGTCTGGATCTCCGTGTTGTACGTGGCCATGAGCTTCTCCTTGCTCCGTGGGCGATCGGGTGCCTGTCACGCACCCTCACCATGACGTTCACCTCATCCAACTCACGTAGTCTCAAAGTGAGTTGATTGCCATGCCAAACCACGCCTGTGAGGGATTCGCGCCGCACAGCGAAGAGGCGGGTTGACGAACGCCTCAACTCCGAGCGCCCACTCAGCTCCGAACACGAAGTTTCACCAGTCCAGGACGGGCGCTCCTGCCACAGACGCATGCCCCGGACAACACGCCGCGGCGGCCCGCCGCAGCTTCCCCCGCCCAGCCCTTTTCCCGCTCCCGCTCGGCCCTCTCGCATATGAACTCGCTTATAAAATCCGGCAGTTCCTCAACGTCCAGTCACCTCGGCAGCGGCTCCGGCGCCGACCGCTCAACCGGATCTGCCATGCCTTGACCAGCGACCGGCAAGCCCAAAAGGAACGATGCCTTAGGGGACCGTTGCCCAAATCCCCCGTGCTCTCAGGTGAAACCCTTACAACCCTGAGGGGACGTCAACTGCCGTACGGGCAGCCTACGGTCCTGCCCATGACCGGTACTCGTCGCACCGCCACCGTGGCGGCACTCCTGTTCGTGCTGCCGCTGTCCGTCGCCGCCGCCCCTCCCGCGTCGGCTGCGTCCACCGTCCCCGCCTCAGCCACCGCGCCTGCTCGGCCCACCGCGTCGGCGGGCGCCCACGTCGCTCTCCCGCGCCCGACCGGACCGTACGCGCCCGGCCAGGAGATCTTGCACCTCGTCGACCAGGACCGGCCCGACCCGTGGGTTCCGGCGGCGGGCCCGCGCCAGTTGATGGTGTCGATGTACTACCCCGCCAAGGAGGGGACGGGCGGTCCTGCCCCGTACATGACCCCCGAGGCCGCCAGACTCATGCTGGACGTGAAGGTGCCGGGCAACACCACTCCCACCGAGGTGGTCACCGGCACCCGGACGTGGGCCGAGTCCCACGCACACCCGCAGCCCGGCCGGTACCCGCTGGTGGTGCTCTCTCCCGGCTTCACCATGCCGCGCACCGAACTGACCAGCCTCGCCGAGGATCTGGCCAGCCGCGGGTACGTCGTCGCGCTCGTCGACCACACCTACGAGAACACCGGGACGACCTTTCCCGACGGCCGGACGCTCACCTGCGTCATGTGCGACAAGCTGAAGACGCCGGAGGAGTGGGCGGCCCTGAACGAGAGCCGGGCGAAGGACATCTCCTTCGTCATCGATCAGTTGACCACCCACCGGCACCCGGCCTGGCGCTACGCCGGTCTGATCGATCAAGACCGGATCGGCATGGCCGGGCACTCGGTCGGCGGCTCCGCAACCGTCCCTGCCCTGCTCACCGATGACCGTATCCGGGCCGGAGCGAACCTGGACGGCACCATGGACGTCCCGGTGCCCGCCACCGGACTCAAGGGAAAGCCGTTCCTGATGATCGGCCACCCGCTGGGCGACGGCCGCGAGGACCCCAGCTGGACGGAGAGCTGGGCCAACCTCGACGGCTGGAAGCGCTGGCTGACCGTCGCCGGCTCCCACCACGCCACCTTCACGGACACCCCGCTGCTCTTCGACGAGATCGGCTTCCCTGAGCCCCCCGGCACCACGATCGGCGCCGAGCGCGGGGTGCAGCTCACCCGGGAGTACGTGGCGGCCTTCTTCGACCTGCAACTGAAGGGAATCGACCAGCCGATCCTCAACGGTCCGACCCCCGAGAACCCGGAGATCAGCTTCCACCCGTAGCCATTGCCGTCACGCGTCGCTGTGCGGGGCCGCCGGAATACTGCGCGACGGCCTCAAGTCGCGCCCTTGATTCGATTTCAACGACCTTGGGCAAGCTCCGCCAGCACCTACTGCGCCAAGCTGAGCCAAGGAGTTGGGGAAGTTCGACTCTCAGGCGCCCAGGTCCTCTTGTGCTGATCAGCCGCAGGGGCGATCGTCGAGCAATCGGGCGCAATCGGACCGACGCAGGGGGAGAGCTCATGAGGTTGCGTTTCCTGGGAATCATCCCGAACACCGGCAAGGACGACTCGCCCACTATCTGCTGGACGAGGACACCGGGGATCTTCTGATCCAGTCGTACAAGGCCACGGAGGACGAAGTGAAGGCGTGCCAGGAGATCGGGTCAATCCCCGGCCATGGCACGGACGTTCCGGATCACGAGACGATCGTTCGACTGCCCAAGGTCCTGATCCAGTACATCCCGCGACCGGACGGAGACGCCGCAGATGAGGCCCCCGGCACGTGAGCCCCTGTCTCAAGCCCGAAGGTCCGCGATCCATCTGGAAGTGCGCGACCACTACCACAGCGAGGACCCGGACTTCCTTGCCTGGCGAGAGGGGCGCCGTCAGTTCACCCCGGACAACCAGGTGGAGTGGTGGGAGGGGTGGCACGACGCCGTACACGCCGCGGTGTCCCGAGGTGTGGCCGTCCGTCGTGCCCGCGTCGTCTCCGAGCCGCTGACCGAGTATGTGCGCTGGGAATACGACTACGCCGTGACTAACGTCGCCGCTGGGGAGCAAGTCCGTTGGCTGCCCCGGCGCAGGGCCAAGGATCTTGCGGTACCCGCCGTGGACTTCTGGGTCTTCGACGCTGAGTTGGTGCTGTTCCACCACTTCGGCGGGGACGGCACGTTGATCGAGCGTGAGTACGTCACAGACGCGGCGTTGGCTGCTTGGTGCGCCGATGCTTTCGATGCGATCTGGGAGCGGGCTACGCCGCACGAGGAGTACAAGCCGGTCCAGTGAGTCATGCCTCAATCAGCATCATTCAACGTCCAGCAAGCCCGACAGCTCCTTGCTGACCTCCTACGGGAGTTGGTCAAGGATGCCGGGCTCGACGGCAAGGATCTGGCCACGCTGTGCGGCTGGTATCCGTCCAAGGTGTCCCGGATCTCGACAGGTAAGGCCAAGCCCAGTGAGGACGACATTCGGGCGTGGTGCCGGGCGTGCGGCGCCGAGGACCGGACAGAGGACCTGATCGCCTCGCTGCGGGCTGTCGAGGGCACGTGGCTGACGTGGCGGCGGCTTGAGCGTGCCGGACTGCGACGGTCCCAGGAGGAACGCCTACCGCTGTACCAGCGCACGCGCCGGTTCCGTGCGTACAGCTCTTGGGCTCTTCCCGGCCTCCTCCAGACTTCTCAGTACACCGAGGACGTGCTTCGGACGATCCAGCGGCAACGGGTGCCGCTCGACGATGTGGACGACGCCGTTGCCGCCCGTATGGAGCGTCAGCGTGTGCTGACTGAGGGGCAACGACTGTTCGCGTTCCTGATCGAAGAGCCCGTTCTCCGAAACACGCTCAGCACCGGGGAGGCGCAAGAAGAGCAGCTGGAGCACCTGCTCACCGTGAGCGGTCTACCGAACGTCAGCCTCGGTGTGGTCCCGGTGACCCAGCAACGCCGCCAACTCCCGGTTGAGAACTTCTGGATCTACGACAGCGCCCAAGTCAACGTTGAGTTGGTGTCCGGCTATCTGACGCTGACGCAGCCCAGTGAGGTGAAGGCGTACGCCGAGACGTTCACGACGCTGGCCGGCATGGCGGTCTACGGGGCGGAGGCGCGCGCGCTGATCACGAAGGCTAGTGACTCGCTCGGGTAATCCGTGCGCAATTAGGCGCAATCGGCTAGGAGTTGAGATTCCGCTGTCCCTAGCGTGGTCGCTACCAGGGAGAGACAACGGAGGTAGCGATATGCGCAGGTGGTGGCTGACCAGGGCGACCGGGGGCAACCCGCAGGACGACAGCGACAGCGGGAACAAGCACGGCGGGGGTGGCTCCGACGAGGGTGGCAACACCAACGACGGCCAGGGACCGGCGGACGGCAAGTGACCGAGCGCGCCGCGAAGGAGGCGGGCCCCAAGGGGCTCGCCTCCGGGCTCATGGGAAAGGGAGCCCTCACGAGCGATTGGCTCCCTGCGTTCGAGGCGGTACCACGCCATCAGTTCATGCCTGACGCCATCTGGCCCGGCCGTGCCGGTATGAATCGCCAGAGTGACCGCGTGCTCCGCAGTGAGGAGCCCGACTCCTGGTGGGAGGCCGTCTACCGGGATGCGCCGATCACGACCCAATGGGATGACGGCGCGTACAGCGGACCCGGCAAGGGCAAGTCCCCGTCCAGCTCCAACTCCATGCCTGCGATGGTGTTTTCGATGCTGGATGCCCTCGGCGTCGAGCCCGGACAGACCGTGTTGGAGATCGGCACCGGGACCGGTTGGAACGCCGCGCTGCTGTCGCACCGGCTGGGCGCTGAAAGCGTCGTCAGCGTCGAGGTGGACGAGGCCAGCGCGGAGGGCGCACGTACGCGCCTCAACCTCGCAGGGTTCCGTCCGTTGGTGCACGTCGGCGACGGGGCGCAGGGCTACCCGGAACGGGCCCCGTACGACCGGCTGATCGCTACCTGTTCCATCGGCAGCGTGCCCCTGGCGTGGCGGGATCAGGTACGGCCAGGAGGCGTCATCGTGACTCCGTGGGGGCCGACGTATGGCGGGGAGGCGGTAGCGCGTCTGGCGGTCGCTGAGGGCGGTACGGCGTCCGGTCCGTTCATGGGGTCGTCGGCGTTCATGCGGATGCGGGCTCAGCGCAAGCAACTGCCGCCGACCGGTGCCTACCTGGACGGCAGGGAGTGGCCCGGTACGGGCGGCCGGTCCGATACCACGCTGTCCCCGGATGACGTGGGCGACTGGGTGCACATGTTCGCCATCGGGGTGCAGATCCCGGACCTGTTCTGTCGAGTCGAGTGGGGCGAGAACGGCGCCTACCGGCTGTGGCTCATGGACACGGGCGTCACGTCCTGGGCGACAGCGGACTACGAGAAGGGGCACGAGGCGTTCCCGGTCGTCCAGTCCGGGGCCCGGCGTTTGTGGAACGAGCTGGAGCAGGCGTGGCGCTGGTGGGCCGACGTCGGCCGCCCTGGATTCGACCGCTTCGGGCTCACGGTGGACGGCGACGGCGAGCGGGTGTGGCTCGACTCCCCGGACAACCCGGTACCCCTCCGGGCCGCGTAGCCGCTCCCTCAGCCGGCCCCCACCGGGAGGCGGGGTGGCGGCCTCCCAGCCGGCCGCCGCCCCCGCTCACCCCTCCCCGTCCAGCCCTGCAAGCACCTCCTGCGCGAGGTCCGCCACGGCTGCCGTCGCCCGGCGCTGCAATCCCGGGCCGAACGTCACGCGGGCGGCGCCCAGGGTGCCCAGTTCGCGGGGCGAGGGGCCGTCGGGAGTGGCCAACGCGTTGACGGGGAGGCCGATTTCGGTGGCCAGGGTGGCCAGGAGTGCGGGTGGGGCGAAGATCGGGTAGACGCAGTCGGTGCCTGCTGCCGCGTACAGCCGGCCGCGGCGTGCCGCCTCCTGCGTGTCCTCGGCGCCGTGCAGATAGGTGTCGATCCGGGCGTTGATCACCAGCGCGTCGCCCGCCTCGGCCCGTACCTGGGCCAGCAGGTCGGCCTGTTCCTGCGCGTCGCGGAGCGAGCCGGAGGCGTGGTCGGTGTCCTCCAGATTGCAGCCCACCGCGCCCGCGTCCGCGAGCCGCGCCACCAACTCGCGGGCGGGCAGCCCGTATCCGGCTTCTACGTCCGCCGATACGGGGACGTCCACGGCCCGTGCGATCCGGCCGATGGCGGCGAACATCTCGTCCGGTGGCGTCTGCCCGTCCACGTAACCGAGTGAGGCGGCGATTCCCGCGCTGGGGGTGGCGAGCGCGGGGAAGCCGGCGTCGGCGAACGCCTTCGCACCGGCCGCGTCCCAGGGGCCCGGCAGGACCAGCGGCAGCTTCGGGCCGTGGTGCAGGGCGCGCAGCGTGGCGGCGCCGCTCATGAGGCCGCGCCCCGGGAGGGAGCCGCCGCACCGGGCAGCAGGCCGCCGACGGGGGTGCGTGCCGCGACGTTCAGCCGGTTCCAGGAGTTCATCATGGTGATGACGGCGATGAGGTGGGCGAGTTCGGTGTCGTCGAAGTGGGCGGCGGCGCGGGTGTAGACGGCGTCGGGGACGAAGTCGTCGGTGAGGTGGGTGATGGCTTCGGTGAGGGCGAGGGCGGCCTGTTCCTTGTCGGTGTAGTAGCCGGTGGCCTCTTCCCAGGCGTTGAGGAGGTGGATGCGTTCTTCGGTCTCGCCTGCTTTGCGGGCGTCCTTGGTGTGCATGTCGAGGCAGAAGGCGCAGTGGTTGAGCTGCGAGGCGCGGATCTGGACGAGTTCGACGAGCGCCGGGTCGATGCCCTTCTTGGCAGCCTTGGTGAGGGCCAGCATCGGGGCGTAGAGGTCGGGCGCCGCCGTCATGAGGGAAAGCCGTTCGGTCATCGCGCTCACACCTGCCCCGGGGTCCGCCGGGTGGTCACGCCGAAGCGGTTCCAGGCGTTGATGGTGGTGATGGTGGCGATGAGGTGGGCGAGTTCGGTGTCGTCGAAGTGGGCGGCGGCGCGGGCGTAGACGGCGTCGGGGACGAAGCCGTCGGTGAGGTGGGTGACGGCTTCGGTGAGGGCGAGGGCGGCCTGCTCCTTTTCGGTGTAGTAACCGGTGGCCTCTTCCCAGGCGTTGAGGAGGTAGATGCGCTCCTCCGTCTCGCCTGCCTTGCGGGCGTCCTTGGCATGCATGTCGAGGCAGAAGGCGCAGTGGTTGAGCTGCGAGGCGCGGATCTGGACCAGGGCGACGAGCGCCGGTTCGAGGCCCTTCCTGGCCGCCGCGTCCAGCGCGATCATGGCCTTGAAGACTTCGGGCGCCAGCTCGGCCCAGCGCATCCGGGGGCCGCTGTGGTCCGGTGTGGCGGGCGCTGTGGAAGTGGTGTGGTTCGTCATGCTGACGACGCTACGACCCCAGTGGCGCAACTGTATGGTCCACTTCCATGGACAAATCCTGGGCCACTTTCGGGCGCGACCTCCACCTGGACCTCACCGGACCCGGCGGACTGCGGGCCGGCCTGACCCGCGCCCTGCGCGAGGCGGTACGCACCGGGCGGCTCGCCCCCGGCACCCGCCTGCCATCCACCCGCTCGCTCGCCGCCGACCTCGGCATCGCCCGCAACACCGTCGCCGAGACCTACGCCGACCTGGTCGCCGAGGGCTGGCTCAGCGCCCGCCAGGGCTCCGGCACGCACGTCGCCGACCGCGCCCAGCCGCACGCCGTACCCGCCCGCCGCCCCGCGGGCCCTGGCCACCGCGCCGCCCCGCGCTTCGACCTCACCCCCGGCACCCCGGACGTCTCCGCCTTCCCCCGCACCGCCTGGCTGGCCGCCGCCCGCCGCGCGCTGACCGCCGCGCCCCACGAGGCGTTCGGCTACGGCACCGCCCGCGGGCGCCCCGAGCTGCGCGCCGTACTCGCCGACTACCTCGCCCGCGCCCGCGGCGTACGCGCCGACCCCGAACGCATCGTCGTCTGCGCCGGATTCATGCAGGGCCTCGCGCTGGTCAGCCGGGCACTGCGGGCGGCCGGCGGCGGCCCCGGCAGGGCCGCGGGGCGGCGCGGCGCGGCGGACCGCGGGCCCGGCACCACACCGGACGGCTGGCGGCCAGGCGACGGCACGGTGGCCACCGAGTCGTACGGCCTCGACTTCCACCGCCATGTCATCGGCCGCGCCGGACTGCGCACCGTCCCGCTCACCGTCGACGCGCACGGCGCCCGCACCGCCGAACTGGCCGGTCTCGACGACGTCAGGGCGGCGCTGCTCACCCCCGCCCACCAGTTCCCCACCGGCGTGCCGCTGCACCCGGGGCGCCGGGCCGAAGCCCTCAACTGGGCGGCGGAGCACGGTGCGTTGATCCTGGAGGACGACTACGACGGCGAGTTCCGCTACGACCGGCAGCCGGTCGGCGCGCTCCAGGGGCTCGACCCCGACCGGGTCGTCTACATGGGCACGTCGAGCAAGAGCCTGGCGCCCGCGCTGCGGCTGTCGTGGATGGTGCTCCCCGACCGTCTCGTCGACCCGGTGCTCGCCGTCAAGAGCACCGGCGAATGGCAGTCCGGATCCCTGGACCAGCTCACCCTCGCCGAGTTCCTGTCGTCCGGCGCCTACGACCGCCATCTGCGCGGCATGCGGCTGCGCTACCGGCGCCGCCGCGACGCACTGGTGGCCGCGCTCGCCGCGCACGCCCCGCACGTACGGGTCTCCGGCATCGCCGCAGGACTGCACGCAGTGCTCGAACTCCCGCCCGGCACCGAGCAGTCCATCGTCACCGCCGCCCGCTGGCAGGGCCTGGCACTGGAAGGGCTCAGCCGCTTCCGCGACCCGGCGGCCACCGAACCCGCCCGCGACGGCCTGGTCGTGGCCTACGGACGGCCGCCCGACCACTCCTTCGCCGGGGTCCTGGACGCGCTGCTGCGGGCACTGCCACCGGAACCGCAGGCGGACTGAGGGGCATCGGACCGGCTGGCTAGGCTGGTTCCGTTCGTACGATCGTTCAACGCGGTTGCCGTCCTTCGGCACCGTTCACGGGGGAAAGGCAGAACATTGGCCGAGAAAGCACGCCGCAGGCTGCGGTCCAGCACGGTGATCCTGGGCGGCATGGGCGCGCTGGCCGCCGCCCTGACCTCCTGCGGATCCGAGCCCGACAAGCGCTGCGTGGACCGCAACAGCTACGACGCGGTCCAGGGCTACCGCGTCGTCGGCGACCGGCACTGCAACGCCGGCGGGACGACGGGAACCACCGGCGGCAACGGAAGCAGCGGCAACGGAAGCGGCGGCGCGCGCGGCAAGGCGCGGGTCGACGGGCAGTGGTACTACGGGCCGGAGAAGTCCAGCGGCTCCTACGCGGGCCAGGGCACCTTCAGCAAGGCCCAGGCCGTCGACCGCGGCGGCTTCGGCTGCTCCGGCACCGCCGGCGGATGAGGCGCACATGGAACGGCACACCCTCACACCCCGCCCCGGCTGGCAGCAGACCGTCGAGGCACAGGGGGTGATCTACCCCCTCACCCGCTACCCGGACGACTCGCTGCGCCCGTACTGGGACGAGAGCGCCTACTACTCCTTCACGCTCCCCGAGGTCGAAGCCCTGGAGGAGGTCGTCGACGAACTGCACGCGATGTGCCTGGCGGCGGCTGCGCACATCGTGGAGCGGGAACGCTTCGCCGACCTCGGCATCGATGACCCGCGGCTGGCCCGTCTCGTCGCCGAATCCTGGCGCCGCAGGGGCGAACTCCCGTCCGTCTACGGCCGGTTCGACCTGCGCTACGACGGCACCGGCCCCGCCAAGATGCTGGAGTACAACGCCGATACGCCGACATCGCTGGTCGAGGCGGCGAGCCCGCAGTGGTTCTGGATGGCGGACCGCTTCCCCGGCGCCGACCAGTGGAACTCGCTGCACGAACGCCTGGTGGCGGCCTGGAAGCGGCAGGCGGCCCTGCTGCCGCCCGGCGCGCCGCTGCACTTCGCACACTCCGCGGGCGACGAGTTGGGCGAGGACCTGATGACCGTCGCCTACCTGGAGGAGACGGCGCGGCAGGCGGGCCTGGAGACGGTGGCGATCTCCATGGAGGACATCGGCTGGGACCGCCTCTCCGGCCGCTTCGTCGACCAGCGGCTGCGGTTCATCCGCGGCTGCTTCAAGCTCTACCCGTGGGAATGGCTGGCCACCGACGCGTTCGGGCCGCA
Source organism: Streptomyces sp. NPDC048644 (assembly GCF_043199105.1). NCBI lineage: Bacteria > Bacillati > Actinomycetota > Actinomycetes > Kitasatosporales > Streptomycetaceae > Streptomyces > Streptomyces sp. NPDC048644. The sequence continues at coordinate 57,594 of NZ_JBICVO010000022.1, read as the reverse complement.
CGTCCTGGACACCCTGGACAACGGCGGCGGCACCGGCTCCACCCTCTGGATCGAGCCCGCCTGGAAGATGCTGCTCTCCAACAAGGCGCTGCTCGCCGTCCTCTGGGAGCTGTACCCCGGGCACCCGAACCTGCTGCCCGCCTACCTCGACGGGCCGCGCGAGCTGGCCCGTTCGGCGGGCTACGTGGCCAAGCCGCTGCTCGGGCGGGAGGGCGCGGGGGTCACCCTGCACCCGCCGGGCGCGGAGCCCGTCCTGCGCGGTCCCGAAGACCCGTGCTGCTACCAGGAGTTGGCGCCGCTGCCGGACTTCGACGGCAACCGCGTGGTGCTCGGCGCCTGGGTCGTCGACGACGAGTCGGCGGGTCTCGGCATCCGGGAGTCGGCCGGTCCTGTCACCGACGAGTACGCCCGCTTCCTGCCGCACGTGATCCGCTGACCGGAGGGCGGGACCGTGCCGCCCCGCCCCCGGTCCGGCAGTGGGAGACTGCCGAGATGACGACGACGCAGCTGATCGCGGTGGCAGGCAGCAGCCCAGGAGTCGGGAAGTCGACGCTCTGCACCGCCCTGGCCGGGCACCTCGCCGCCACCGGCGCGGTGGTCGACCACTTCGAAGAGGCCGACATCCTCACCCGGCCCGCCTTCCGCCCGGTGGCCGACGAGTTCGCCGGCGGCAGCGGCTCCGTACGGCCCGCGACGCTGATCGACGCCACCCGGGCGTACGTCGACCGGGCCCGCGCGGACGGCACGGACACCCTGGTGACGGATGCGCTGCTGCCCTTCGTGCCCTCCCTGGTCGCCTGGGGCCACCGCGAGCCGGAGATCGCCGCCTTCCTGGCCGAGCTGGCCGGGGCCATCGCCCCCGCCCGGGTCAGCGTCCTCTACCTGCGCGACGACCCCGACGCTGCGCTGCGCCGGGCCGTCGAGCGCGAGGGGCAGGAGTGGGCGGACTGGTACGTCGGCAAGCTCGGCGGCTCGCCCGGCACCCGCGCCGTCGACAGCCTCCAGGCCGCCGCCCGGCACCTGCGCGAGGAAACCGAGCTGACCCTCAGGCTGCTCGCGGCGACCCCGTGGGACGTCCAGGTCGTGGACGTCGCCGGGCGCGACGCGGACGAGGTGGCGGCGACCGCCGGCGCGCGGCTCGGCCTGGACGGATAGGGCCTGTCGTTCGGGTCAGGTCGTTCGGGTCAGGTCCTCGCAGGTCACGGCGCGAACCCGGGCAATCGGCCCCCGCTCCCTTACCCCGCCGGATAGAATCGGCGCCGCGTGCCGCGACTGGCGTACGGGGAATCGACCCCGAGGGAGCGGTGCGCGGCGCTATCACGAGGTGTCGCCCCGCCTGGGCACCCCGGGAGCACGACCGGAACCGACCGATCGCCCCGGAGGACGCCATGACACCGCCCCTTTCCCACCCCGCCCTACAGGCCGCCGACCCCGAACTCGCCGCGCTGGTGGGCGCCGAGGAACAGCTCCAGGCCGACACGCTGCGGCTGATCCCCAGCGAGAACTACGTGTCGGACGCCGTGCTGGAAGCCACCGGCACCGTCCTGCAGAACAAGTACAGCGAGGGCTACCCCGGCCGCCGCTACTACGAGGGCCAGCAGCAGATCGACCGCGTCGAGACGCTGGCCGTGCAGCGCGCCAAGGCCGTCTTCGGCGTCGAGCACGCCAACGTCCAGCCGTACTCCGGATCGCCCGCCAACCTCGCCGCGTACCTCGCCTTCGCCGAGCCGGGCGACACGGTGCTCGGCATGGCGCTGCCGATGGGCGGCCACCTCACGCACGGCTGGGGCGTCTCGGCGACCGGCAGGTGGTTTTGCGGCGTGCAGTACGGCGTACGGCCCGGCACCGGCCGCACCGACCTCGACGAGGTGCGCGACCTCGCGCTCAAGGAACGCCCGAAGATCATCTTCTGTGGCGGTACGGCCGTCCCGCGCACCATCGACTTCGCCGCCTTCGGCGAGATCGCCCGCGAGGCGGGCGCCGTCCTGGTCGCCGACATCGCGCACATCGCCGGTCTCGTCGCGGGCGGCGCGCACCCGTCGCCCGTACCGCACGCCGACGTCATCTCCACCACCACCCACAAGACCCTGCGCGGCCCGCGCGGCGCCATGCTGATGTCCCGCGCCACCCACGCCAAGGCCCTCGACAAGGCCGTCTTCCCCGGCCTCCAGGGCGGCCCGCACAACCACACCACAGCCGCCATCGCGGTCGCCCTGCACGAAGCGGCCACCCCGGACTTCCGCGACTACGCGCACGCCGTCGTCGCCAACGCCAAGGCGCTCGCCGACGCCCTGCTCGCCCGCGGCTTCGACCTGGTATCCGGCGGCACCGACAACCACCTCGTGCTGATCGACCTGACGTCCAAGGACGTACCGGGCAAGATCGCCGCCAAGGCGCTGGACCGGGCCGGCATCGTCGTCAACCACAACACCGTCCCGTTCGACCCGCGCACGCCGTTCGACCCCTCCGGCATCCGCATCGGCACCCCGTCGCTGACCTCCCGCGGCCTGGGCGCGGACCGGATGCCGCTGGTCGCGGAGTGGATCGACCGCGGCGTACGGGCGGCGGGCCGGGGCGACGAGGACGCCCTGGCCGCGATCCGCGCCGAGGTCGCCGAGCTGATGGCGGCCCACCCGGCGCCCGGCCTCCCGGTGGGGTGACGGCGGGCCGGGCGACGGCGGTGACGTGCCGCCGTCGCCCGGTGACGCCGACGGGGCGCGCCGGACGACCGAGCGGGGCCGTACGACGCTCCGGCCTGATCCGCACGCGCGCCCCCGAGCCCCCGACTCCGCGCCCCCGCGCATCCGTTCCGGGGCCCCGGCGCTTCGGTTGCCCGTCCTCATCCGCCACCTCGCGCGGGGCGGATTCCCGGACCTGAGACAATCGGTGGCATGGCTCTAGATCGTCCGCGTGTGCTCTCCGGAATCCAGCCCACCGCCGGCTCCTTCCACCTCGGGAACTACCTCGGCGCGGTCCGCCAGTGGGTGGCCCTCCAGGAGTCGCACGACGCCTTCTACATGGTGGTCGACCTGCACGCGATCACCGTCCCGCAGGACCCCGCCGAGCTGCGGCAGAACACCCGCGTCGCGGTCGCCCAGCTGCTCGCGGCCGGTCTCGACCCGGAGCGCTGCACCCTGTTCGTGCAGAGCCATGTGCCCGAGCACGCGCAGCTCGGCTGGGTGATGAACTGCGTCACCGGCTTCGGCGAGGCGTCGCGGATGACCCAGTTCAAGGACAAGTCCGCCAAGCAGGGCCAGGACCGTACGACCGTCGGCCTGTTCACGTACCCGGTGCTGATGGTCGCCGACATCCTGCTCTACCAGGCCAACCAGGTCCCGGTGGGCGAGGACCAGCGCCAGCACCTGGAGCTGACCCGCGATCTGGCCGACCGCTTCAACACGCGGTTCGGCGACACCTTCACGATCCCGAACCCGTACATCGTCAAGGAGACCGCGAAGATCTTCGATCTTCAGGACCCGTCGATCAAGATGAGCAAGTCGGCGTCGTCGCCGAAGGGCATCATCGACCTCCTCGACGAGCCCAAGGCCACCGCGAAGAAGATCAAGAGCGCCGTGACGGATACCGACACCGTCATCCGCTTCGACCGCGAGGCCAAGCCCGGCGTCAGCAACCTCCTCACCATCCTCTCCACCCTCACCGGCACCGGAATCCCGCAGCTGGAGAAGGACTACGAGGGCAAGATGTACGGCGCGCTCAAGACCGACCTCGCCGAGGTGATGGTCGACTTCGTCACACCGTTCCGGGACCGTACGCGGGAATATCTCGACGACCCCGAGACGCTGGACTCGATCCTGGCCAAGGGCGCCGAGAAGGCCCGCGCGGTGGCAGCCGAGACCCTCGCCGCCACCTACGACCGGCTCGGATTCCTGCCGGCCAAGCACTGAGGCGACCGGCATCGTCCGGCCGCGCCGCCGCCCGGGGCCCCCGCCGCAGGGGGCCCCGGGGCCCGCGACAACAGGACAAAGGGCGCTCCCGCGCGGTGCGCCCACACGTCACACTGAACAACGGTGCGCGCTCTCGGCAGAGCGCGGCGCACCACCGCCGTGCGGCACCCCGGCAGGGTCCGCGCGACGCCACCGAAGCACCCGGAGGGAGAACGCAGTGGGGACCGTAACGCTGGGCGTTTCGATCGCGGTCCCGGAGCCCTACGGCAGCTACCTCCAGAGGCAGCGCGAGGGCTTCGGGGACGTTGCCGCACACGGCATCCCCACCCACATCACGCTGCTCCCGCCGACCGAGGTCCCCGAGGACGCGCTGCCCGCCGTCGAGCGGCACCTCGCCGAGGTCGCGGCCGGCTGCCGCCCGTTCCCGCTCCGCCTGGAGGGCACCGACACCTTCAGGCCGCTGTCGCCCGTCGTCTTCGTGAAGGTCGTCGAGGGCGAGGCGGGCTGCGCGGACCTCCAGGCCAGGGTCAGGGCCGCATCCGGGCCGTGCGCCCGGGAGCTGCACTTCCCGTACCACCCGCACGTCACCGTCGCGCACGGCATCGCCGAAGACGCCATGGACCGCGCCCAGGCCGGCCTGAAGGACTTCAGCGCCACCTGGACGATCGGCGGCTTCGCCCTCTACGAGCAGGGCGCCGACGCGGTGTGGCGCCTGGAGCGCGAGTACCCCTTCGGCCCCCGGCAGGCTTCGGTGCCCCGCCAGGCCGACCTCTCCAGGCCGCCCGCCCCGTCCTGCTGACGGACGGCGCCCGGCCGGACCCGCGTCACAGCGACAGCTTGCGGAACGTCCGGCGCGGCACATGCCGCAGCGCCGACATCACATAGCGCAGCACGCCAGGCACCCACACCATCTCGGCGCGCCGCCACAGACCGGTCTCGACGGCCTCGGCGACCGCGTCCGGCGTCGTCGACAGCGGCCCTGACCTCGACCCGAGCGTCAGCCTCGTCCGTACGAAACCGGGCCGGACGATCATGACGTGCACGCCGGAGCCGTGCAGGGCATCGCCGAGCCCCTGGGCGAAGGCGTCAAGACCGGCCTTGCTCGACCCGTAGATGAAGTTCGACCGCCGGGCCCGCTCGCCGGCCGCCGACGACAGCACCACCAGCGCGCCGCGGCCCTGGCGGCGCAGCGCCCGCCCGCAGACCAGGGCGGCGGAGACGGCGCCGGTGTAGTTGGTCTGGGCGACCCGCACCGCCTGCGCGGGATCGGCCTCGTCGCGGGGCTGGTCCCCGAGTACGTCGAAGGCCAGCAGCACCATGTCGATCCCACCACCGGCGAAGACCTTGCCGAGCGTCTCCTCGTGCGCCGCGGTGTCCAGCGCGTCGAACGGCACCGTACGGACGCCGGCGCCGAGCGCCCGCAGCCGTACCGCGGACTCCTCCAGGGCGGGCGAAGGGCGGCCGGCCAGCCAGACGGTACGGGTGCGGCGGGCGGCGAAGCGGAGCGCGGTGGCCAGCGCGATCTCGGAGGTGCCGCCGAGCACGAGCAGGGACCGCGGATTGTCGAAGACGTCCTTCATGGCGGTGCTTCCTTCGCGGGGAGGGGCGACACGGGGGGCCGCGTCAACTGGGTCTGCGAGGGCGGTAGTTGGACGTGTTCCGGGCGGCCGGCCGGCCGCCCGGGGGTTCCGGTGACACACCCGTGACCGTAATGCGGGAAGTCTCCCGATTCGCTCCCCTGGGGCGACGCCCGGCCGCCCCTCGCCGAAAAGGGTGATTATTGCGCTGTACGGGCTAAATGGACGGAAACTCGCCCGTGGTGTACGGAAGTTGAGGGGCGATGCGCCGCGGGCCGCTGCCGTGGCCGACGCGGGAATCGGCACCGTACCGGCCTTCCGGCGGCGATTCCCGGGTAGGCGGAGGCTAATGTTCCGGATCACTCCGGACGCCGGCGGGCCGAGCAGACGGCGTACGGCCGCCCGGCACGGCGCACGAAGCACGACGCAAGAGGGGAAGGCCATGGACTGGCTGAGCAGACTTCCGGTGATCGGACCGGCCGTGACCTGGCTGATGACCACCCACCTCTGGCGCGCCTACGAGCGCATGCAGCGGGTGCACTGGACCCGGCTGGCCGCCGCGATCACCTTCACCAGCTTCGTCGCCCTCTTCCCGCTGCTCACCGTCGGCGCCGCGATCGGCGCCGCGGTCCTCAGCACGGGCCAACTCCACACCCTGGAGGGCAAACTGGCCGAGCAGATCCCCGGCATCTCCGGGCAGCTCGACCTGGCGGGCCTGGTCGACAACGCCGCCACCGTCGGCGTCATCGCCGGTGCCGCGCTGCTCTTCACCGGCATCGGCTGGATCGAGGCGCTGCGCGACTGCCTGCGCGCCGTATGGGAGAAGTCCGACGACGGCGGCAACTTCTTCCTCAGCAAGCTCAGGGACGGCGTCCTGCTGCTCGGCCTCGGCGGCGTGGCCCTGCTCTCGGTCGCCTGCTCCGCCTTCGCAGCCGCCGCCGTCGGCAAGGTCGCCGACGCGCTCGGCCTCGCCCAGGGCAGCGCCGGCAGCGTGCTGCTCTCCGTCGCCGGCTTCTGCACCGCCGTCCTCGCGGACTTCCTGCTGCTCGCCTACGTACTGACCAAACTGCCGGGCGTCGAACCCCCGCGCCGCACCGTCGCCCTCGCCGCCCTGATCGGCGCGATCGGCTTCGAAGTGCTGAAGCTGCTGCTCAGCGGCTATCTGCAGGGCGTCGCTTCGAAGAGCATGTACGGCGCCTTCGGCACCCCGATCGCCCTGCTCCTCTGGATCAACTTCACCGCGAAACTCCTGGTGTTCTGCTCCGCCTGGACGGCCACCCAGGACCGGACGAGCGAGGGCGCCGAGCGCGAGGCCAGGGAGAGGGAGACGACGGCGCCCCAGGACCCGCCGGGCGGCGGCGCCCACGCGGCCCCACGGGAGCCGGGGAGCGGCCCGGCCCGGCCGGGGAGCGGACGCCCCACCGCCGACGGCTGACGACCCCGACGGCCCACCCGGGCCCGGCCGTTCGCCCGCCCCGCCGCCTGCCCGCCGCCTGCCCGCCGTTTCCCGCTCTCAGCCCCGCGCGCGCCGGGAGCGGTGGCGCACCCCGAGGGCGACGGCGCCCAGCACGATCAGCACGCCGCCGGTGACCCCCACCGCCGTCCAGACGCTCCCCGAGCTGTCCCCGGCCTCCAGCGCCGCCCGGGTCGTGCCGTTCTTCCCGTTCTTCCCGTCGCCGTCCGCGCCCTTGCCCGAGCCCGCGGCCGTCGCGTCGCCCTCCTCGCTGCGCGGCCCGACGAGCCGGCCGACCGGCTCCACCTTGCCCGCGGCCGAGAAGCCCCAGTCGAAGAGCTGGGCGGTCTCCTTGTACGCCTCGTTGTGCTCCTTCTTCTCCGGGTTCATCACGGTGACCAGCAGCTTGCGCTCACCGCGCTGCGCGACGCCGGTGAAGGTCGATCCGGCGTTCGTCGTCGAACCGTTCTTCACCCCGGCGATCCCCGGATACGGCTTGATGTCGTAGTCGCCGCTGAGCAGCCGGTTGGTGTTCTGGATCCCGAACGAGGCCCGCTTGCCGTCCTTGCCCTTGTCGCCGGGGAACTGCGCGCTCGCCGTCGAGCAGTACTCGCGGAAGTCGGGGTTCTGCAGCCCGGCACGGGCGAACAGGCTCAGGTCGTACGCGCTGGAGACCTGGCCGGGTGCGTCGTACCCGTCCGGCGTGACCACGTGCGTGTCGGTGGCGTTCAGTTCCTTCGCGTGCTTCTGCATCTCGGTGACGGTCGCCTGCGTGCCGCCGTTCATCGCCGACAGCGTGTGCACCGCGTCGTTGCCCGACCGCAGGAACACCCCGAGCCACAGGTCGTGGACGGAGTAGGTCAGGTTCTCCTTTATGCCGACGAGGCTGCTGCCCACGCCCATCCCCGCCAGGTCGGCCGGTTTGACCTTGTACTTCTCGCTCTTGGGGAACTTCGGCAGGACCGTATCGGCGAACAGCATCTTCAGCGTGCTGGCCGGCGGCAGCTGCCAGTGCGGATTCTTCGCCGCCAGCACCTCGCCGGACTCGGCGTCGGACACGATCCACGAACGCGCCGTGATGCCGTGCGGCAGCTTCGGCGCCCCGTCCTTCAGCTGCACCTGCACGCCGGGCGCGCTGAGCCGCTCCCCGCCGACGTGCGACATCTTGGCGGGCGGCGCGGCGGCCTTCGGCGGGGCCTTGCCGTCACCGGGCGCGGCATACGCGGTCCCGCCGGCCAGCACCACGGGCGGCACCACCAGAGCCGAGGCCGCGAGCACGGCGGCCACCCGAGCGGACAAAACCGTACGAAGGGGAGGAACTATCCGTACTCGCCCGCCTGCTCGCGCAGCGGTGGACGCAGTGACGGATGCGGACGTGGATGCGTGGGAGGTCGTCGGCACGTCGGTGAACGTACCCGCCCGCCGCCCGGCCACCGGCGGCACCCCACGCAAACGCGCCCCTGCCGACCGCCGGCCGGCACCGCTGCCCATACTGGAACCCATGAAGCTCTCTCGCCCCGTGTCCTGGTTCCTGCTCGCCTTCGGGGTGTGGAGCTGGTTCATCTGGATCACTTTCGTAAAAAACCTCTGGCAGGACGGCAGCGGCCTCGCCTTCGACGACGCGGGTGACCCGACCGCCTACTTCTGGGTCCATCTGCTGCTCGCGGTGACGTCCTTTCTCTTGGGGACGGCGATCGGCGTGATCGGGTTCCGCGGCATCCGTGCGCTGCGCACCACTCCGCCCACCTCCTCCGCCACGCCCCCCTCTTCCCTCTCGTCCTGACCCCCGGGCAGGGCAAGTCGCGCGCCCTTCGCCTTGCTTGCCCTGCCCGACGCTCGGGCGGCTCACGCTTCCCTCGCACTCCCCGGCGGCGCGGAGTGCGTGAGGCGTGGAGAGGCTGCTGTGGCCTTGGTAACGATGCGCCTACGAAGTGTGTCGCGATCCGGGGGTAAATCGGACACATCCTGACTTTCGACCTTGCTTGTTGGGGGCTCAACTCCCTAGTCTTTATTGACTTTACGGTGCTCTTACTGCTGAAGCTTCGCTGGGCGGCGTGGGGGTAACGCGCGGGGTGTGCGGGGAACGGGGAGAGTTGTCATGGCTGAGCAGTTCAGGGTCGATCTTGACGAGTTGGACGCAGTGGTACGCCAGCTCAAGCGCCTTCAAGGTGACATGGATGAACCAAGCCAAAAGGTCAAATACAGCACAAGCATCCCTAAGTCGGCATTCGGGGAAAATTTCATCGAATGCGGCAATTTGGCCGACGCTCACGACGGCATGCAGGCATACATGACGCAGGTCATCAATGCCCTGCAGGACCTCATCACCAAATTCGGCGAGAAGGCGGAAGCCAGCCGGGGTGCGTACGAGGACCAGGAGCACACGACCACGACTTCGATGAATGGCTGAACGTCGCCGCGGGGGCTCAAGCGCGGAGATGGTGATGACGGTGAAGGGGGGCCTGCATGGTTGACACCAGGCAGGAGTACGAGAGTGCCAAAGCGATGGAACGGCAGCGGAAAGAGGAGGAGCGGGGCAAGCGGCTCGAGTCCTTCAAGGGGCAGCATGTCACTCCTACCTCTCCGTCGGACTTCCATCACCACGGAATCAACGCACTACGCGCGATGATCGAGAGCGCCAACCCTGAGGCGATCGAGACATCCGGAACGCATTGGCGTGCCTCCGCTGACCGACTGGCGGGCGAGGACGGTCACGGTGGCATACGCAAGGCGTTCATGGCTGCTGTTGACCACGCTTCGGCGCACTGGGAGGGCTCTGCCTCTGAAGCGTTCCGCAGGGAGGCAGGCAAGGTCCTCGAAAAGGTGGACAAGACATATCGCCATGCGCGAATCGTCGAACGCACCTTGATCGGCACCCGGGAGAGCGGATCCCAAGCCGGTGTCGCGCACAACCTTCGCAAGGCCAAGGAGGCCATGTCGAAGATTCACGACCCCGGCAAGCTGGACAGCGCCCTGGACTCGAGCGGCGACGACAGCCAGTTCAAGCAGGACATGGCGAACCCGAAGATGGATGCTCGGCGGGCGCTGGAGCTCAACAGGGACAGCCTGTCCCTGAGCAAGGAACGCCAGGTTGAGGCTGTTGTCGTCATGGACGAGCTGGCGTACAACTACCAAGGCAATGCAGCGGTTCTCGAGGAGGGGACCGACCAGGGAGGTGTCTCGGGGGACTGGCCCAAAGAGCCTTCCACGAGGCCGGCGCAACCTCCGGTGCACATGCCTGTGACAGGCGGTACACACCCGCGCCCCACGGCGGCAGGGCGGGGCGCGTCCAACGGGGGTGGCGGCCACGCCGTGCCCCCCGGCTTCGACGGCCCCAAAATCAGTCGGCCGGAGCTGCCGGTGCACACCGGGCTCGACAGTCTGCAGGGCGGCACTCTCGCGCCGCCGGGTGATGGGGGCGTCGGCGGCGGAATGCAGGGTGGTGGGAACCACGCAGGCGGTAGCGGTGGCGGAGGAGGGTTCTCCGGAGGAGCTGTCCCGCCGGGAGTCATCGGCATGCCGGGCGTCGGTGCGACGCGTGGCGGCGGTTCCGGTGGGATGAAGGGTGGCGCGGCAGGCGGCGGTGCGGCTGCGGCCGGGCGCGGTGGCGCGCAGGCCCGCCCCCGCGGAGGCACTCCCGGCAAGCCTGGCGGCCCGGCAGGGGGCGCCAAGCAAGGAGGGGCGGGCCTGCACCGCAGCCGTGGCGGTTCGCAGGCAGGCATGGCTGGTGGAGTCGGCGCCAAGGGGGCGCGCAAAGACGGGAAGAAGCGCACCGGCAAACAGCGTCCCGATTACCTCGTCGAGGACGAGGAGACGTGGGCATCACAACGTAATGTGGCGCCACGTGTCATTGAGTAGCGCGATGGCACCGTCGCACGAAGGACATTGAGGCTCGGCTCCGCACTCTCCGGTGCGGAGCCTTTCGCCAGGCGGAACGCCACCGCTCGGACAGCACAGCAAGAAGGAGCGAAGCATGAGGGCCACCCGAACAGTGCGCGCGACGACGGGTGCTGCGTTGATCGGCGCGTTGGTGCTGGCCGCTAGCGGTACCGCCTCCGCGGACCAAGTCCGCAAGGACCTATGGCCGTTGGAGGCGTTCGGGGCTCAAGAACTCTGGCAGTCCGCCACGGGCAAGGGCGTGACCGTGGCTGTGCTGGACAGCGGTTTCCGGAAGACTCATCAGGATCTGACAGGGAAGTTCGTGCCCGGCGCGAGTTTCACGAACGGGCCGGAGGGTGACGGGTCCGACAAACTCTCCCCGGGCGAAGACATCCGGGACCACGGCACGGCCATGGCCGGGATCATTGCGGGGCATGGGCACGGTCCGGGTGGCGCTGACGGTGTCAAGGGGCTGGCGCCCGACGCCAAAATCATGCCGGTGCCGACATACAAGAACGAAGCGGCAGCGACGCGTTACGCAGTTGATCACGGCGCCGACGTGATCAACATGTCCTTCACGGTCAGCACTCCGTCCGCCGACACCTGCCCAGCGATCCACTACGCGCTGTCGAAGGGGGTCGTGGTGGTGGCCGGTGTCGGCAACGACGGTCTGCCGAAGAAGAATTTCCCGGCGGCCTGCCCCGGCGCGATCGGTGCCGGTGCGGTCGATGAGTTCGGTGAGGCGTCCGACGACAACAATGCCAACTCCACCCTTGACCTTCTCGCGCCCGGGGTGAAGGTACCCGTCGCCATGGGCAAGAGCGACTCGGACTATCGCACCGCGGACGGTAGTTCAGCTGCAACGGCCTATGTATCCGCTGCGGTTGCCCTCCTCAAGGAGAAGTACCCGGACCTCACGCCTGGCCAGATCGCCAACCGCCTCGTGAAGACAGCCGGCCTGGCACAAGCGGAGAAGGACAAGCAGCTCAAGCTTCCGGACGCGCACTACGGCTACGGCTTCATCCAGCCCGGCCCTGCCCTCAGGCGTGACATCGCGGCAGGGCCGGCTGCCGGTCCCTTGCCGATGCCGACGGGGGAGGCACCGCAGAAGACCGTGCTGCCCGGAGACGACAAGGGCTCAGACCCCAACCCCCCCATGGGCGGCAAGCAAGCCACCCTGCTCTACGGCGGCATCGGGCTCGGTGTCGTCATCGTCGCCGGTGTCGTGATCGGCGTGGTGGCCCTGGTGCGGCGGCGGAACGGCCGGGGCGGCCAGTCCTGGGGCTGAGGCGGCCCGGTCGGGGGAAACTCGGGCGACACGTCGCGGGCCCCGCTGTTAGCTTTTTGCGCCATGGACCCCGTTGGTGAAAAAGAGATACGCGCGTCATTCGTGAACTGCTCGAAGGGCGAGGCGAGCCGGATCAGCCTCCCCGTGCGGATGGCGGATCTCCCCTGGGGTGACCTGGACTTTCTCGGGTGGCGCGACCCGGGGGCGCCGGACCGTGGCTACCTGGTGGCGCCGCGCGGGGACGGCCTCATGGGGGTCACGCTGCGAGTGCCGCAGGGTGTGCGGCGGAGCTTCACGAAGACGACGGTGTGTTCGGTCTGTGTGACCGGTCACCCCGGCTCCGGCGTGAGCCTGCTCGCCGCGCGCCGGGCCGGTCCCGCGGGGCGCCAGGGGAACACCGTAGGGGCGTATTTCTGCGCCGACCTCGCGTGCTCGCTCTACGTACGCGGCCGGAAGCGGTCGCAGCTCGCCGCGCGGTACGAGGAGACGCTGCCGGTGGAGGACCGTATCCAGCGCCTGACGGGAAACCTGGAAGGGTTTCTGGACAAGGTGATGGAGGGGGAGGCGGCGAGGGCTTAGGCGCTGCCCGACGCGTCCGGCCGTCGCGGTCCGTCCGACGCGTCCGGCCGTCCGTCCGGCGCCTCCCGCCGTCCGTCCGACGTACCCCGCCGTCCGCCCGGGGATTCCGGGCCTTTGTCCGTCGTCGGCAGCAGGAACTCGGCCAGGACGTCGGTGACTTCGCGTACCAGGGGGCGCAGCACGCGGAAGCGGGAGGCGGCGATGGCACGGGCCACCAAGGGGGAGGTGCGTTCGACCAGACGGCGGGTGCGGGCGCAGTCAGGGGAGCGGTCGTGGACCCAGAAGAGGACCATGCCCATCTGCTGGAGCCAGAGCAACTGCGGTAGCTGCGCGGCGAGTTCGGGGTCGGCCGAGACCTTGGTGCCGGCCAGTACCTGGCGTTGCAGGGCGATGGAGGCGGTGCGTGGCCCCTGGGACTCGTCGGAGAACGGGCTGAGCGGGCTCGCCGGGTCGGCGGCGTTCTTGAAGAACTGTGCGGCGAACTCGTGGTACGGCGCGGCGATGTCGAGCCAGGCGAGCAGTACGCCGCTCAGCCGCCCCGACAGGTCAGTCTCGCGGGCCAGGACGCCCTCGACCGCCGCTGCGTGCTCCTTCGCGATCCGGTCGTAGAAGCCCTGGATGAGGTGCTCCTTGGAGGCGAAGTAGTAGTACGCGTTGCCGACGGAGACCCCGGCTTCCTGGGCGATGGCGCGCATGGTCGTCCGGTCGTAGCCACGCTCCTGGAAGAGACGCATCGCGGTCTCCAGGATGAGTGCTCTGGTCTGCTCGCTCTTGGGGGTGGGGTGGCCGGGCCGGGTGGCTGCCTCCGGCTTCGGCGGCGTGGCCTTCGTCGGCGTTCTGCGGCGTGACCGCTTCGGGGCGGCGGCCGGGTCCGGTGCCTCCGCCGAGCCCGCCGCCCCGTCCCTCTCCTCCGGCCTGCGCCCCTGCCCCTGCCCCGCCGGCGTCTCGTCGCTCACGTCCGGTCCACGCCCTCGTCCACGCCCTCGTCCTGGTCCTCGTGTCGTCATGCGCCCGCTCCGGTGTGCGGGGGCGGGCCTGCCCTGAGCCTATGGCCTTTGCCGCGGCGGGCGGCAAGCCGTGTGCCCGGGGTGTGGGGGCCGGGCCGTACGCCCCGGGCGCGGGGTCACAGGTCCTGTTCGGCGAGGAAGCCGGTGATCAGGGCCGTCCACTCGTCGGGGCGCTCGATCATCGGGAGGTGGCCAGTCGCGATCTCCGCGTACCGGGCGCCGGGGATGTGGTCGGCCAGGTAGCGGGACGCGGACGGGTGGACCAGGGGGTCGAGGGCGGTGGCGATGACCAGGGTGGGTACCGCGATGCCGGGCAGGTCGGCGGTGGTGTCCACGGTGCCGACCAGCGCGGCCTGTTCGGCGGAGCCGGGCGGCGGGGCCGTCGGGTCGTCGTCGAGTGCGGCTGCCAGCGCGGCCGGGGGCAGCGCGTTGAGGTGGTCGGGGGCGAAGGCGGCGAGCGTGCGGGCCTGGGCGAAGCCCGCGTAATCGCCGCGCTCCAGCAGGCGCAGCCACAGGTCGAGCCAGATGTGGATGCGCTGGTCGGGGCGGGCGAGACCGGCGGTGAGCACCAGCCCGCGCACCCGCTCGGGGTGGCGTGCCGCGGCCCGTACGGACACGGCCGTGCCGAGCGAGTAGCCGACGAGGGTGAAGGTCTCCACGCCGGCCGCGACCGCCTCGGCGACGAGGGCGTCGGCGAGCGCGTCCAGGGACAGCGGCCCTCCGGCGCGGGGGGTGGTGCCCGAGCCGGGGTAGTCGGGGGCGACGACGGTGTGCCCGGAGGCGGCCAGCGGCGGGATCAGGGAGGCGAAGTTGTCGGCGATGCTGCCGGTGGCGCCGTGGGCGAGCAGGATGCCGTGGCCGGAGCCGTGGGGCGGTCGGGCCGCGGCCGGCGGGCGGGTGACCGACGTGGCGAGCGGGGAGAGCGGGGATGCCGGGGGTGCGGGAATCTGTGTCATGGAGGGCAGGTTGCCCCCTGACACCGGTGTCAAGGTCAAGTTGCCGGGCGCGCTCTCTCTCGATATGCGGGGAATCCGGTGGAATTGGGGGCGGGGGGCCGGAGCGCGGGAAGGGTGTGTGGTGTGCCGTGCGGCGGATGGAGTCGGGTGTGGGGGAAGTGGCGGCTGTCCAGGGGGGCGGGTGTGCGAGGGCAGGAGGCGTGGCGGATAGGGCAGTTGGCGGACCGTACGGGGGTCAGCGCGCGGTCGCTGCGCTATTACGAGCAGCAGGGGCTGCTGCGCGCCGAACGTGACGCGAACGGCTACCGCCGCTACCGCCCGGAGGCCGCCGATACGGTCCTGCGGATCCGTGAGCTGCTCGCCACCGGGCTGAGTACGGACGCCATCCGCGAGCTGCTGCCGTGCGCGCAAGGTGGCCCCGGCCTCCAGTCGTGTGCGTTCTCCTGCGGGGTGGTGGAGGGTCAGCTCGCGCGGCTTGATGTGGAGATCGCCGAACTCCTGCGCCGGAGGGAGGCGTTGGGACGGTACGCGGGCGTGATGCGCGAACGCCGGGAGCAGGACGAGGCGTTGGCCGCCCGCGCGCTCCGTTCGGCCTGAAACCCGTCGCCGTCCGGTCGGCGCCGGCCTCTCCTCCCTCTGCCGTCCCGCTCGCCCCGACCTCGCCGCCCGCCACGGGAATGACGCGATCCCCGCCTGCGGGTTGCGGAAACCGGCCATGGAGTCGGATCCTCGTGTGCACCGCGCTCGGGGGGAGCGGCGGAGGCCGGACGGCGGGGGGTTGGCGTGCTGCGAGTGCACTTCACGAGGCAGGATCTGGCGCGTACGAGAGTCGCGGACGGGGCGGACCCGCTGTGGGAGACCGCGCTGAGCCTGCACAGCCTGCGGGGCTCCGGGGCCGATCCGGCGCTGGACGCCTGGCGGCAGCACGCCGTACGGCACGGCCCCGGGCCGCTGCGGATCCTGCTGCCCCTGGTGCCGCGGCACGGCTACTTCCCGGACTTCCTCACCCCGTACGCCGGTTCGGAGGGTGTCGAGCCGGGCCTCGAAGCGGTGATGCGGACGCCGCGGCAGCGGCTGCGGGAGGAGCTGGCGGTGCTGGCGGAGAGCCATCCGCTGCCGGTCCTGGCGCGGGATCTGGCGGACGGTGAGCCGGCCGCGCTGCGGCAGCTCGCGCGCGGTCTGCGCACCTATCACCATCTGGCGATCGCGCCCGGCTGGTCGCGGATAGCGGAGCGGGTGGCCGCCGACCTGGCGCTGCGGCAGCACGCGCTGGGGCAGTCGGGCACCGAGGCGCTGCTGCGGACCTTCGGGGCGGCGATGCGCTGGCGTCCGCCGGTCCTGGAGGTCCGCTACCCGGTGGAGCGTGACCTGCATCTGGAGGGCCGCGGACTGCTGCTGGTGCCCTCGTACTTCTGCGACGGGCCGGTGGCGCCCGCCGACCCGGGGCTGCCGCCGGTGCTGGTGTACCCGGCGGGCGCGGACGCGGAAGGGCCCCGCTTCCGTACGGAGCGAAGCGGGGCCCTCCGGGGCGTGCAGACCCGGATCGGTACCGTCATCGGCACCGGAACCGGGGCAGGGGTCAGAAGCGTCGCGTGATCAGCGCGCGCTTGACCTCCTGGATCGCCTTGGTGACCTCGATACCGCGCGGGCAGGCGTCCGTGCAGTTGAAGGTCGTGCGGCAGCGCCAGACGCCGTCCTTGTCGTTGAGGATTTCGAGCCGCTGCTCGCCACCCTCGTCACGGCTGTCGAAGATGAAGCGGTGCGCGTTGACGATCGCCGCCGGGCCGAAGTACTGGCCGTCGTTCCAGAACACCGGGCAGGAGGACGTGCAGGCGGCGCAGAGGATGCACTTCGTCGTGTCGTCGAAGCGCTCGCGGTCCTCGGCGGTCTGCAGCCGCTCACGGGTCGGCTCGTTGCCCTTGGTGATCAGGAAGGGCATCACGTCGCGGTACGCCTGGAAGAACGGCTCCATGTCCACGACCAGGTCCTTGAGGACCGTCAGGCCCTTGATGGCCTCGATCGTGATCGGCTTCTGCGGGTTGATGTCCTTGATCAGCGTCTTGCACGCCAGGCGGTTCTTGCCGTTGATGCGCATGGCGTCCGAGCCGCAGATGCCGTGGGCGCAGGAACGGCGGAACGTCAGGGTGCCGTCCTGGTCCCACTTGATCTTGTGGAGGGCGTCCAGGACGCGCTCCTTGGGATCGATCTCCAGCTGGAAGTCCTGCCAGCTCGCCTCGTCCGAGACCTCCGGGTTGAACCGGCGGATCCGGAAGGTGGCAGTGATCATCTGCGAAGCGGTGTTCTCCGCCGCGTCCAGTGCCGCGGAGTGCTTCTCAAGCGTGGGGCTGCTCATCAGTACTTACGCTCCATCGGCTGGTAGCGGGTCTGCACGACCGGCTTGTAGTCGAGGCGGATCGACTCCGAGCCGTCTGCGCCCACCTCGCGGTACGCCATGGTGTGCCGCATGAAGTTGACGTCGTCGCGGTTGGGGTAGTCCTCGCGGTAGTGACCGCCGCGGGACTCCTTGCGGGCGAGTGCGGACACGGCCATGACCTCGGCCAGGTCGAGCAGGTTGCCCAGCTCGATGGCCTCCAGCAGGTCGGTGTTGAACCGCTTGCCCTTGTCCTGGACGGACACGTTCAGGTACCGCTCGCGCAGCTCGCCGATCTTCTCGACCGCGGTCTTGATCGTCTGCTCGGTGCGGAACACCATCACGTTGGCGTCCATGCACTCCTGGAGTTCCTTGCGGATGTCCGTGACCCGCTCGGTGCCGTGGGAGTCGCGCAGCCGCTCGACCTGGTCGATGACCTGCTGCGCCGGGTTCTCGGGCAGCTCGACGAAGTCGTGGTCGGCGGAGTACTCGGCCGCGGCGATGCCGGCCCGGCGGCCGAAGACGTTGATGTCCAGGAGCGAGTTGGTGCCCAGGCGGTTGGCGCCGTGCACCGAGACGCAGGCGACCTCGCCGGCGGCGTACAGGCCCGGCACGACGGTGTCGTTGTCGCGCAGCACCTCGCCCTCGACGTTGGTCGGGATGCCGCCCATGGCGTAGTGCGCGGTCGGCTGGATCGGGATCGGGTCCGTGTAGGGCTCGATGCCGAGGTACGTCCGCGCGAACTCGGTGATGTCGGGCAGCTTGGCGTCCAGCTGCTCCGGCGGCAGGTGCGTGAGGTCCAGGTAGACGTGGTCGCCCTCGGGACCGCAGCCGCGGCCCTCCCGGATCTCCGTGTAGATGGAGCGGGAGACGACGTCACGGGACGCGAGGTCCTTCATGACCGGCGCGTACTTCTCCATGAAGCGCTCGCCGTCCTTGTTGCGGAGGATGCCGCCCTCACCACGGGCGCCCTCCGTCAGCAGGATGCCCATCCGCCAGATGCCGGTCGGGTGGAACTGGAAGAACTCCATGTCCTCCAGCGGCAGCCCGCGGCGGTAGGCCGCGGCCTGGCCGTCACCGGTCAGCGTGTGGGCGTTGGAGGTCACCTTGAAGAACTTGCCGGTGCCGCCGGAGGCGAAGATGATCGACTTCGCCTGGAAGACGTGGATCTCGCCGGTCGCCAGCTCGTACGCGACGACGCCTGCGGACTTCTTCACGCCGTCGACGTCCTGGAGCAGCAGGTCCAGCACGTAGAACTCGTTGAAGAACTCCACGCCCTCCTTGACGCAGTTCTGGTACAGCGTCTGGAGGATCATGTGGCCGGTGCGGTCCGACGCGTAGCAGGACC
The DNA here is from genome assembly GCF_043199105.1 of Streptomyces sp. NPDC048644. Lineage (NCBI taxonomy): Bacteria > Bacillati > Actinomycetota > Actinomycetes > Kitasatosporales > Streptomycetaceae > Streptomyces > Streptomyces sp. NPDC048644. The sequence goes on along the minus strand of NZ_JBICVO010000022.1, from coordinate 39,231 downwards.
GGCGGACCGGGGCCTCGCCGTGGTTACGCGAGTGACCGCCGAAGCGGCGCTGGTCGATCGTGCCGTCCGGGGTGCGGTTGAACGGCAGGCCCATCTTCTCCAGGTCGAGGACCGAGTCGATGGCCTCCTTCGCGAGGATCTCGGCGGCGTCCTGGTCGACCAGGTAGTCGCCGCCCTTGATCGTGTCGAAGGTGTGCCACTCCCAGTTGTCCTCCTCGACGTTGGCGAGGGCGGCGGCCATGCCGCCCTGCGCCGCGCCGGTGTGGGAGCGGGTCGGGTAGAGCTTCGTCAGGACCGCGGTGCGGCTGCGCTTCGTCGACTCGATGGCCGCGCGCATGCCCGCGCCGCCGGCGCCGACGATGACGGTGTCGTACTTGTGGATCTTCATTGGTCGTTACCTCAGCCCCGGCTTCAGGCGATGTTCGGGTCGAAGGTGAAGATCACCAGCGTGCCCAGAAGGACGGTGAACACCGTGGCGGTGTAGAGCAGCATCTTCAGCCAGAAGCGGGTCTTGTCCCGCTGCGCGTAGTCGTTGATGACGGTACGCAGGCCGTTGGCGCCGTGCAGCATGGCGAGCCACAGCATGCACAGGTCCCAGGCCTGCCAGAACGGCGAGGCCCAGCGGCCGGCCACGAAGGCGAAGCCGATCTTGGAGACGCCGCCGTCCAGCACGAGCTGGATCAGCAGGTGACCCAGGACGAGGACGACCAGCACGACGCCGGACAGCCGCATGAACAGCCAGCCGTACAGCTCGAAGTTGGTGCGCGTCGACTTCGGGGTCTTCTTGGTGCGCTTGCGCGGCGGCTCGATCACGGGCGCGGGGTTGTCCACGTCGTAAAGGCTGACGTCGTTCACGGTGGCACCTGCGGGGGAAGTTGTTTCAGCAGACATCTCGCGTCATCAGCTCCCGAACAGCGTGCGCAGGGTGTGCTGCAGCACGGGGTAGAAGGCACCGGCCATCAGCACGACCCAGACGCCCACAACGGTCCACAGCATCTGCTTCTGGTACTTCGGGCCCTTCGACCAGAAGTCCACCGCGATGACGCGAAGGCCGTTGAGCGCGTGGAAGAGGATTGCGGCGACGAGGCCGTACTCCAGCACGTTGACGATGGGTGTCTTGTAAGTCGCGACGACGTCGTCATAGGCCTCGGGAGAGACCCTGACGAGAGCGGTGTCGAGGACGTGTACGAACAGGAAGAAGAAGATGAGGACGCCAGTGACTCGATGAGCCACCCAGGACCACATGCCTTCCCGGCCGCGGTACAGCGTTCCAGCCGGCACGGAAAAACCCTCCGGGAGCGGGGATTGGGGCCTGCCGGCTTCTCTGTCGGTCTGGCCCGGCCGGGTACGGTCCACCGGCCCTGGCCATCGTAGCGACGCGCTGTCGGTTCCTTACGCCGGGGCCCTTAGGTGTGATCAAACAGGCACCAACGGGCTATCACACAAGAGCGAATCGGGATGTTATGGACATTCAGCAGCAAAGCGTGCCAGTCGGCCACGGGCCAGGCGGCGCATCTCGTCCGCGGTGACCGCGCGCTCCTCGTCCGGGTCGTTCCCCAGCCGGGTGCGGATACCGGCCAGCATCTGGTCGAGCTGCTCGTCGTCGCGGTAGCCGTCGAGGCAGATGACGAAGGCGTGCCGGAAGCGTCGCTCGTACTCGGCGTGCGCGGCGCGCAGGGCGGTGTGGGCGGCGAGCGTGCCGGGTCCGGTGGCGACCGGCAGCGGCAGCGGGGCCGCCGACTCGGCGGCCAGCGCCTCGTCCAGATCGGCCGGGGTGAGGTCGTAACACGCCTCGTCGGACGCGGCGAGCAGCGAGCCCAGGTCGGGATACGGCCGGTGCGCGGCGATCCGCGCGACCCACCTGCGGCTGCCGCAGCAGTCCGGCAGCGCGGCCGTGGCGGCGTCCGGCGACAGGGCGTTGAAGGCGGCCGGTTCCCCGGTGTCCGAAAGTGGCAGGGGCGGGCCGGGGGTCTGCGAGGGTATTCCGCGCCGCGGAGCGTGGGACAGGTGCAGCGTCGTCGGCCGGGCGGCCGGAAGGTCACCGGACAGCGTGGGCTCCTCGGACGGGACGGACGGGACGGGGCGCACCGGGTGGGTGCCGGGCGCGCGGCCGGCGGTGCGTCGACGGGTGCGGTGCGGACTGCTGACGGAAGCTGGACGGGCGGCGTACCGATCCCGGACGGGTGCGGAAGCGGAGGTGAGGGCCGTGACGACTGGTGTGCGGCGCGCGACCCCGGTGCGATTCCGGCGGTCCGGGAGCCCGGTGCGCGGGCTGCCGACTGGAGACGCCACCGTAACGACGGCCGTTGGGCACTGTCCGACGGATGCGCGCTTTTCACCCGGATGAGAGACGTTTCACGTAGGCGATGGGTGTCGGGCGGTGTCGTGATCTTGCGTTTCCGCAGTGTGTGCCGTCAACGCCGCGCACTTTCCGTGTCTTCGCCCAGAAAAGTGAGGATTGCACGATGTTGAACCCGAGTCGGCCGAGGCGCCCCGAATGGCCCAACTTGGCGCCGCGGGTGCAGCGGACCCGCAACCAGGGCCCTGACGCACCCACAGGAACGGCGCGCATATCCCGTTCCCCCGGATCCCGCGCCGCCCTCCCCGCCGCCCTGCTGGCCTCCGCGCTGGCGCTGGCCGGCTGCTCGGACGCCGCCGACGCCGATCCCCCCGGCAGCACCGGATCCTCGCCGTCCGCCGCCCCCACCCCCACCTGGAAGGCGGTGACGGGCAAGCCCCGCACCATCCCCGCCGTACGGGACTTCCGGCCGGCCGACGGGCGCGGCTGGCGGCCGTCCAAGGGCGCGCGGATCGTGGTGCCGGCCGGCGAGAAGAGCACCGTCGCCGACGAGGCGCGGCTGCTCGCGCGGGACCTCGGCGGCATCCCCGTCGTCTGGGGCGAGCAGACCGTACGGCCGGGCGACATCGAGCTGAAGCTCACGGGCAAGGGCGGCGGGCTGCCGGACAACGCCCCGGCCCGCTCCACCGCCGACGAGGCGTACACCCTCACCGCCCGCGGCACCCGGCTCACCCTCAGCGCCCCCACCGACGCCGGCATCTTCCAGGGCACCAGGACCGTCAAGCAGGCGGTGCGCGCCGCGGGCGGCCTGCCCGAGGGGACCATCGACGACCGCCCTGACCGGCTCCAGCGCGGCATGCTGCTGGACAACGCCCGCAAGCCCTTCGACGCGCAGTGGATCGAGGCCAGGATCCGTGAGCTGGGCGACCTCAAGCTCAACCAGCTCCAGCTGCACTTCTCCGACGACCAGGGCTTCCGCATCGAGAGCGACACCCACCCGGAGATCGTCTCCAAGGACCACCTGACCAAGGCCCAGGTCCGCCACTTGGTGAAACTGGGGCAGTCCCGGCACGTCACCGTCATCCCGGAGATCGACTCGCCTGGACACCTGGGCGCGGTGCTCGACAAGCACCCCGACCTCCAGCTCCGCAACGCCCAGGGCACCGTGCTGCGCGGCGCCATCGACATCTCCAAGCCCGGATCCGCCAAGATCATCGACGACCTGCTGCGCGAGTACGCCCCGCTGTTCGGCTCGCCCAAGGGCGCGCCCGCCTACTGGCACCTCGGCGGCGACGAGTACCAGGCGCTCATGGTCTCCGACCCCGCGGCCTCGTATCCCGGCCTCGCGCAGGCCGCCCGGAAGAAGTACGGGCCGCAGGGCACCATCGAGGACCTGGCGACCGGCTGGCTCAACGACCGTCAGAAGACGGTGGAGAAGGCAGGCAAGAACCGGATCGAGGCGTGGAACGACGGCTTCTTCCCGGACGCGAAGGTCAAGGCCGACAAGAACCGCACGGTCGGCTACTGGACCGGCAAGGAGATCGGCAAGCGCGACCCCGCGGAATTCCTGCGCGAGGGCCGCAACCTCGTGAACCTCAACGACGAGTACCTCTACTACGTCCTGGGCGAGCCCAACGAGTTCGTCTACCCGACCGGTGAACGCATCTACCGCAGCTGGACCCCGGCGGTGCTGCGCCACACCTCGCCCGTGGACGTGCCGAAGAGCATGACGGGTCCTGACCGCATCCAGGGCGCGCGGTTCGCGATCTGGTGCGACCTGGCCGGATCGCAGACCCCGGAGCAGATCGCACGCGGCATCCGGATGCCGCTCGCGGCGCTGTCGCAGAAGGTGTGGGATCCGCGGACACCCGCGATGAGCTGGGCGGACTTCCAGGCGCTGGCCGACAAGGTGTGAGCGGGCGACGGCCCCGAACCGAGGTGACGCGAGGGACGGCCGGGGCCGCCACCCCCCACAGGAGAGGCCCCGGCCGTCGTTCACGGAGGGGCCGGTGACGGCCCCTATTCGTTACAGCGCCGGACGGCCCGAAAGCGTCACAGGGGGTGTGGGCGGGGGCACCGCTCGTGGTCTGGACGGCGGCAGGTCCCGGCCCGTAACGTGCCACGGCCCGGCCCGGGTGCGAAGCCGATGACCAGGCGGGTTACCGTCAGCGGGAACATCCGGGTTACCGGCGGTTCCGGGGCCACCCCGGCGCCGGGGTGACCTGCGGGGCAGTGAATCAGCAAGGACCGGGCAGCGGACGTTCCGCATGCGACAGGATGGATCCGTGCGAGGGGACGACATTCAGCCGGACGACAGCCGGCTGACCGTTGCCGTGCAAGCGGCACAGGACGGTGACGAGGCGGCGTTCCGCGTCGTCTACCGTGCCGTACACCCCCGACTTCTGGGATATGTGCGGACGTTGGTGGGCGAAGCGGACGCGGAGGATGTGGCCTCCGAATCCTGGCTCCAGATCACCCGCGACCTCGCCCGCTTCAGCGGAGACGCGGACAGATTCCGCGGCTGGGCCGCCCGCATCGCCCGCAACCGCGCCCTCGACCACATACGGATGCGCGGCAGGCGCCCCGCGACCGGCGGCGACGAAAGCGAACTCGCCGATACGCCCGCCGCGTCGGACACCGCGGGCGAGGCGCTCGAAGCCCTCGGCACCGGCCGGACCCTCCGGCTGATAGCCCGCCTTCCGCAGGACCAGGCCGAGGCGGTGGTGCTGCGGGTGGTGGTCGGACTCGACGCCAAGAGCACCGCCCAGGTACTCGGCAAGCGGCCGGGCGCGGTCAGGACCGCGGCCCACCGCGGACTGCGCAGGCTCGCCGAACTGCTCACCGGCGACCCCGGCGACTTCGGCGCGGAGGACGGCGCGGGAGCGGCGGGCAACGGCGCGGCAGCACACACGGACGGCACACGACCCGGCGCGAACGGCACGTCACCCGCCCCGGGCAACGACACGGAACAGCGCGCAGGCACCCCATCCGACCGGCCGGAACGCGGTCCGCGCGGGGGTGGTGGAACGATGGGCGGGGTGCCCGCACAGGGACGAAGACGCCGGGACGGCGTCGCGGAATCGTACGTACCCGGTGTGACGGAAACGGCCGCGCGAACGCAGAAGGACATGTGATGGCCGACGACCGGTACAGCTGGCTCGACGACGATGCCGCGGAGCGACTGCTGCGCGGCGAGCCGGTCGGTTCCACCACAGGCGACGGCTCCAGGGAACTCGCACAGCTGCTGGCCGACGCCGCGGCGGGCCGGGCGGACGCGGCGGCCACGGCGCCGCTGCCGGGGGAGGAAGCCGCCGTCGCCGCCTTCCGCCGGGCACACGCCGGGCCCGTCGGAGCCGGTGCGACGGCGACGGAGGTCCGCCCCGCCCCCGCGGCCGGCCGCCCCGAACCCACCACATTCGCCCGCCCCTTCCGGCGCGGTCTCGCCGTGGCGCTGGCCGCCTGCGCCATCGGCGGGGTCGCCGTCGCCGCCGGCACCGGCGTGCTGCCCACGCCGTTCCGCGGCGGCGGCACCGAACCCGAGCCCGGATCCAGCGTCTCCGCCGCGGTCACCCCCGGCATCCTGGAGAGCGAGGAGCCCGGCACGGTCCCCGAGGGCGGCACGCAGTCACCCGGGACGACGCCCCCCGGCCAGGACCCGACCGACCCGGCGGCTTCGGAGACCCCCGACACCTCGGCGGGCGGCACCTCGGGACCGCCGGCCGATGGCCATACCCCCGGCGACGGCTCCGACGGCGACGGCTCCGACGACGACGGCGCCACCGCGGGTACCGGCAACGGCGGCGGGCACTCCGGCGGGGACGACCGGCACGCCGTCATCGCGTCGCTCTGCCGCAACTACCAGGCGGGCAAGCGCGGCGAGATGGACGCCAACACCCTCCACCGCCTCGAACAGGCCGCCGGCGGCCCGGCCAAGGTCCACGCGTTCTGCCGCGCCTACCTCAAGAAGTACCCGTCGGGCTCGGGCGGCCACGCCGGTGGCGGACAGAACGGCGGCCACGACGAGGACGACGATCACCACCCGTCACCCGGTCCTGGCTCCACCCCAGGTCAGGGCGGGAACGCCCCGGGCCCGAGGCCCTCGGGCAGCACCACGGTTCAGGCCCCGAAACCCCAGGCCCTCCGTACGGTGTGACGTTTTTCCGGCGCCCGGCGCAGTACTGGATGAAGCCGACTGGTCATCGGCTGCGCGCAGGCCCGGGTTCCCCCCGTACCCACGGCTTGGCGCATTCGGCGCGGGCGGGGCACGTTCCCCCGGCCCTGCCCGCGCCCCCCACTTCCCCGGCAGCTCCCGCACCCCGCCGCCCCGGCGCTGCGCCGCGTCGCCCTTGCGGGCAGGCTGGGACATGCGGCCCCGGTACGCCGCCCCGAGGCGCGGGGCCCGCCGCTCCGGCCCCTCGCGGCAGCCGCCGCCCCGTACGGAGCGCCCCGTACGTCCGGCAGGAGGCGGAACCATGGCAGGTGAGTCCGACAGTGTCCGGCACACCGAGAGCGGACTGCCGATCGCGCCGGTGTACGGGCCCGAAGCGCTCGACGGCTGGGATCCGCAACGCCGCATCGGCGTTCCCGGCGGCTACCCGTTCACCCGCGGCGTCCACCCGTCGATGTACACCGGCCGCCCGTGGACCATGCGCCAGTACGCGGGCTTCGGCACCGCGGCCGAGTCCAACGCCAGGTTCCGGCAGCTGATCGCCCATGGCACGACCGGCCTGTCGGTCGCCTTCGACCTGCCGACGCAGATGGGGTACGACTCGGACGCGCCGCTCGCGGGCGGTGAGGTCGGCAAGGCCGGCGTCGCCGTCGACTCGGCCGACGACCTGCGCGCCCTCTTCGACGGCATCCCGCTGGACCGGGTCTCCACGTCGATGACCATCAACGCCCCCGCCGCGCCACTGCTCCTCCTTTACCAACTCGTGGGCGAGGAACAAGGAGTGACGAGCAGTCAGCTCACCGGGACGATCCAGAACGACGTGCTCAAGGAGTACATCGCCCGGGGCACCTACATCTTCCCGCCCGGCCCTTCCCTGCGGCTGACCGCCGACATCTTCCGGTACTGCCGGGCCGAGATCCCGCGTTGGAACACCATCTCCGTCTCCGGCTACCACCTGGCGGAAGCCGGCGCCTCGCCCGTGCAGGAGGTCGCCTTCACCCTCGCCAACGCCATCGCCTACGTCCGCACCGCCGTCGACGCCGGCATGGACGTCGACGACTTCGCGCCGCACCTCTCGTTCTTCTTCGTCGCGCGCACCACCCTCCTCGAAGAGATCGCCAAGTTCCGTGCCGCGCGCAGGATGTGGGCGCGGGTGATGAAGGAGCAGTTCGGCGCGGAGAACCCCAGGTCGCTGATGCTGCGCTGCCACACCCAGACCGCCGGTGTGCAGCTCACCGCCCAGCAGCCGGAGGTCAATCTCGTACGGGTCGCCCTCCAGGGGCTCGCCGCGGTGCTCGGCGGCACCCAGTCGCTGCACACCAACGCCTTCGACGAGGCGCTCGCGCTGCCCACGGACACCTCGGCGCGTCTTGCGCTGCGCACCCAGCAGGTCCTCAGGTACGAGACCGACATCACGGCCACCGTCGACCCGTTCGCCGGTTCCTACGCGGTCGAGTCGATGACCGACGAGCTGGAGGCGGCGGCCGACCGGCTCATGGGGAAGGTGGCGGAGCTTGGCGGCGCGGTGGCCGCCGTCGAGCAGGGCTTCCAGAAGGGCGAGATCGAGCGCAACGCGTACCGCATCGCGCGGGAGACGGACGCAGGCGAGCGGGTCGTCGTCGGCGTCAACCGCTTCCGGCTCGACGAGGAGGCGCCCTACGAACCGCTGCGCGTCGACCCGGCGATCGAGGCCGGGCAGGTCAGCCGCCTTGCCGCCCTGCGGTCCGTACGGGACGGCGCCGCGGTGACGGCGGCGCTGTCCCGGCTGCGGCGGGCCGCCGAGGGGACGGGCAACGTGCTCTACCCGATGCGCGAGGCGCTGCACAGCTCGGCGACGGTCGGCGAGGTCTGCGACGCGCTGCGCGAGGTCTGGGGGACGTATGAGCCGAGGGCTCAGGGCTGTGAGCTGACCTGATCCGGGGTTGCGTCAAACTGGTCCCATGTCGTCACCCCGCCGCGCGTGCCCCGTCTGCACCCGAGAGATCGCCGTCGTCGGCGGCCGTTTCGCCCGTCACGACCCGCCGGGGCGCCGTACGGTGCTGGAGCTGATCTCCTGCCCGGGGTCGCGCCGGATCGCCCCGATGATGGCGCCGGCGGAGAAGCTCTTCGACCCGGAAGAGCCGCCGATCCCCGGGCAGCAGCCGCTGTTCTGAGGCAGGCCAGGAGAGGCGGCAGCCGCCTCGACTACGGTGCCAGGACGTCCAGTTCGGCCATCGCGCCCACCGTGATCTCCCGCGTCAGCGACTCGGCCCGCGCCGCGTCGCCGACCCGTACCGCCTCCGCCACCTGCACGTGCAGGGAGACCGCCGCCGGGTCGGGGTCGGTGAACATCACGTGGTGCTGGGTGCGGCCGGTCAGCACCGCGGCGACCACGTCGCCGAGCCGCGCGAACATCTCGTTTCCCGACGCGGTCAGCACCACGCGGTGGAAGGCCGTGTCGTGCACCAGATACGCGTCGAGCTGCTGGCCGCGTGAGGTGGCGACCATGCCCATGGCCTGTTCGGTCAGGTCGGCGCACTGTTCGGGGGTGGCGTGGGTGGCCGCCAGGCCCGCCGCGATCGGTTCGACGGCCGAGCGCAGCACGGTCAGGGACCGGAGCTGCCGGGGGCGGTCCCGGCCGGCCAGGCGCCAGCCGATCACCCTCGGGTCGTAGACGTTCCACTCCTCGGTGGGGCGGACGGTGACGCCGACCCGGCGGCGGGACGCCACCAGCTGCATGGACTCCAGGACGCGGATGGCCTCGCGGATGACCGTGCGCGAGACGTCGAAGCGCTCTTCGAGTTCGTCGGTGCGCAGGACCGTGCCCGGAGGGTAATCGCCCGCGGTGATCGCCGGGCCGAGGGATTCGAGCACCCGAGCGTGCAGTCCCTTCCCCTGGTTTTCCATGGGGATCACCCTACTTTCCGGGCCCGCCGCCTTTAAGTATGACGTTTTCGCCACAGGGTCTTGAATAAGTCGTACCTAATGGGTTTCAGTGGGGTGTCATACCGAGGTCGAAGAAGACAGCGAGGTACACGGGATGAGCACGCCCCACGTCATCGTCGTGATGGGAGTGGCCGGCACCGGCAAGACGACGATCGGCCCGCTGGTGGCCGCCGAACTCGGTGTCACCTACGCCGAGGGCGACGACTTCCATCCCCCGGCCAACATCGCCAAGATGTCGGCCGGTACCCCGCTGGACGACACCGACCGCGGCCCCTGGCTGGACGCCATCGGCGCCTGGGCGCACGAAAAGGCAGGTAAGGGCGGTGTGGTCAGCTGCTCCGCACTCAAGCGCCGCTACCGCGACCGGCTCCGCGCCGCCGCACCAGGCGTGGTCTTCCTGCACCTGACCGGCGACCGCGCGCTGATCGAGGCGCGGATGACCGAACGCCAGGGCCACTTCATGCCCACCGCGCTGCTCGACTCGCAGTTCGCCACCCTCGAACCGCTCGGCCCCGACGAGCGCGGCGTCGGCGTGGACGTCGGCGGCACGCCCGAGGAGATCGCCGCACGGGCCGCCGAAGCGCTGCACGCTCTGGCGGTCTGAACCGCCGAGGGCCTCCCTTCCCTTCCCCCCTTCAAGGAATCGCCGTGACTCATCTCAGCGTGGAGATGCTCGCAGCGGACGTGGCCCCGCCGATCACCTCGGCCGGTCATGCACAGCTGGGCATCGCCGTTCTGGCCGGCATCGCCGTCATCGTCCTGCTCATCACCAAGTTCAAGCTGCATGCCTTCCTGTCGCTGATCATCGGCTCGCTGGTGCTCGGGGCGGTCGCCGGTGCGCCGCTCGACAAGGCCATCGCCAGCTTCTCCGCAGGTCTCGGCGACACCGTCGCGGGCACCGGCGTGCTGATCGCCCTCGGCGCGATCCTCGGCAAGCTGCTCGCCGACTCGGGCGGCGCCGACGTGATCGTCGACACGATCCTCGCCAGGGCGAGCCGGCGGTCGATGCCCTGGGCGATGGTGCTGATCGCCTGCGTCGTCGGGCTGCCGATCTTCTTCGAGGTCGGCATCGTGCTGCTGATCCCGGTCGTGCTGCTGGTCGCCAAGCGCGGCAACTTCTCGCTGATGCGCATCGGCATCCCCGCGCTGGCCGGTCTGTCGGTCATGCACGGCATGATTCCGCCGCACCCGGGACCGCTGGTGGCGATCGACGCGGTGGGCGCCAACCTCGGCATCACCCTCGCGCTCGGCGTCGTCGTGGCGATCCCCACCGCGATCATCGCGGGACCGGTCTTCTCCCGTTACGCGGCCCGCTGGGTCGACATCGCGCCGCCCGAGAAGATGCTCCAGGACTCCGACGGATCCGGGCGGCCTTCGGACACCCTGACCCGGCGCCCCGGCTTCGGCATCACCGTCGCCACCGTGCTGCTGCCGGTCGTGATGATGCTGGCCAAGGCGCTGGTGGACATCGTCGTCGACGATCCGAAGGACTCCGTCCAGCGGGTCTTCGACGTGGTCGGCTCGCCGATGATCGCGCTGCTGGCCGGTGTCATCGCCGCGATGTTCACGCTGGGCCGGCCGGCCGGGTTCAGCAAGGGGCGGATCGCCTCGACGGTGGAGAAGTCGCTCGGCCCGATCGCCGGTGTCGTGCTGATCGTCGGCGCGGGCGGCGGCTTCAAGCAGACGCTGGTGGACGCCGGAGTCGGCCAGATGATCCTGGAGATCTCCAAGGACTGGAACATCTCCGCGCTGCTGCTCGCCTGGCTGATCGCGGTCGCCATCCGGCTCGCGACCGGCTCCGCCACGGTGGCCACGATTTCCGCGGCAGGTCTGGTCGCCCCGCTCGCCGCGGACCTGAGCACCACCCACGTCGCCCTGCTGGTCCTGGCCATCGGCACCGGCTCGGTGTTCTTCAGCCACGTCAACGACGCCGGATTCTGGCTGGTCAAGGAGTACTTCGGGATGAGCGTCGGCCAGACGTTCAAGACCTGGTCGATCATGGAGACGCTGATCTCGGTCGTCGGCATCATCTGCGTGCTGCTGCTGTCGCTGGTGTTGTAGCCGAGATCCGGCACGCCAGACCGCCGGTCCCAGGACCGGCGCGGAACCCACCGGGCGGCACCCGAGCCGCCCCGGGCGTCACCCCCCGGCGCCCGTCCTCTCCGGGCCCTCGTTCCCCCCGCGAGGGTCCGGAACCCCGCACGGGGCCGTACCGGCCGAACCGCCGCCGGTACGGCCCCGTGCGCGTTGCGTCACCCGCCCCGCCGGGCGGTCACCGGGCCGCCGGCGGCCGTTTCAGGAGGGTGATGCCGTCTTCCTCGGCGACCTCGCGGTAGCCGTGGGCGCGGTAGAGGCCGAGCATGCGGGCGGTGCCGGCCACCGGGCACGGTGTCTTGACGGTGGGGTCGTGCCGGTCGGAGACGACCCAGTCGGGCGGTGTGGCCGGGAGGCCGGTCGGTGCGGCCGGGTCGGGTCCGGTGCCGAAGCAGACCAGGCTGACGGTGGTCCGGCCGGTCAGCATCGGCGCCAGCCGGTTCGATGAGGCGACCCGGGCGCCGTCGGGTATGTGCGCCAGCACCCGCTCGGCGGTGCGGACGTGGGCGGGGGTGCGCCAGGCCGACGGCAGCACCAGGTCGTGGAAGGGGTAGACGGCCGCGGCGATCACCGTGAACGCGGCGGAGAAGGCCAGGACCCGGCGGCGCCGGCGTCCCGGCAGCAGCTCGGGCCGCCGGTGCAGCACATCGATCAGGCCCGCGAAGACGATCGGCATCAGGACCGCGTTGTAGTGGAAGTTCGGCTGCCAGTAGTGCTCGTTGCCGGCGAACAGCCGCCAGCCGATGGTGGGCAGGCACAGCAGCGTCAGCGGGGAGCGCAGGCAGAAGAAGGCGGTGGGCGCGGCCAGCATGAACAGCAGCAGCCACTTCATCGGCGGCCAGAGGAGGTGCAGCCCGGCCGATACGAGGCCGGCCGGGCCACCGGAGGGTGACGCGCCGCCCGGCATCTGCTGCCAGTAGTCGAAGCCGCCGTGCGGATTCATGGCGGGCAGCAGGACGAGCATCTCCACCGCCGTGCCCGCCACCCCGGCCAGCGCCGCGGCGAGCCCCAGCCGCCACGGCCAACGGGGCTGATCCTGCGGCGAGTTGCGCCGGTCGCGGGCCGCCTGCCACATCACGTAGCCGCCGATCGCGGCCAGCGTGAGTCCGAGATCCTCCTTGACCAGCAGCAGCGGCAGCGCCCAGGCCACCGCGGCCCGCCACCGCCGCTGCCCGAGCGCCGTCACGCTGAAGGCGAGCAGCGGGACCGCGAAACAGATCTCGTGGAAGTCCTTGGTCACCGCCGCCGCGATGCCCCACGAGGCGCCGAATCCGCAGCCGACGACCAGACCCGCGACCGGACCGGCCGCGCGGTGCGCCCACCGGGTGAGCGGATAGCAGGCCAGTGCCATCAGGGCGGCCTGCACCACGAGCAGCGTGACGGCGCCGGGGAACAGCCGGTACACGGGGGCGACGAGCGCCAGGATCGGGTGGAAGTGATCGCCGAGCAGGTTGAACCCGGGGCCCTTCAGCTCCACGACCGGCGCCTGGCCGTGGGCGTAGGCGCGGATCGCCTGCTCGAATATCCCCAGGTCGTAGCCCGCGTTGAGCATGCGGTCGTGCCTGAGGAGCGAGACGACGGTGTAGAGGGCGAAGCAGATCGCGGTGAGCGACCAGCCCATGGCGCGCGGCCCGGGGAGGCGGTCGCGGAACGCCGGGTGGCGCTCGGCGTCATCCGCGGGTTCCCGGGCCGCGGGTATCCGCCCCGTCCACGGACGTGTGCCCTTCGCCCGCGGCTCACCGGCGCGTTCCGCTGCCTCCGTCATCGCCCCACCTGTGCTCGGCCCGCCGGGAAGTCCCGTCACCCGCCGCGGGCTGACGAGGTGTCCGGTGCTCGGCCGCCACGCTGTCCGCCGCGACGCCGCCACGGGAGTTTAGGTCGCGGGCGCGGGCCGTCGGCCGGGGAGGGACGCGTCGGGGGACCGCCCGTACGGGACCGGGGCCGCCGGGTTCGCGGGACCGGCCTCAGCGCGCCGTCCGGACGGTGGCGTCCGCGAGGTACGGGCGCAGGGCATCGGTCGCGTGGGCGGTGGCCCCTGCGGCGGGGATGGCCGCGGCGATGTAGCCGTCGGGGCGGATGAGGTAGAGGCCGGGGGCGGTGCCGTAGGCGTCGCTGAGGTGGCCGTCGGGGTCGGTGAGGTCGGGCGATGGGCCGGCCGCGCGGACGGTGCGGAGCAGGGTCAGGTCGGTGGGGAGCGCGGTGGTGTCGAGGTCGGTCTCGCCGAGTACCAGCAGGGTGAAGTGCGGGCCGCGGAAGAGGTCGAAGAGGCGGACGGGCGTGCCGTCGGGGGTGGCGCAGGGGGCGTCAGGCGCGCGGTCGCCGGCCCGCGGGGCGCCCTCGGGTACGGCGGGGCGCAGTTCGCGGGTGAGCGGGCCTTCCGGGTAGCCGATGTCGAGCTGGTGGAGGTCGCGTCCGCGCTTCATCGTGCCGGAGCGGTGCAGCCGGGAGCTGGTCTCCAGGATCCGGGCGGCGATGGGGCGGCGCTCGGCTTCGTAGCTGTCGAGCAGCGAGTCGGGGGCGCCGTGCCGCAGGACCTGGCCGAGCTTCCAGCCGAGGTTGTAGGCGTCCTGGACGCTGGTGTTGAGGCCCTGGCCGCCGGCCGGGGAGTGGATGTGCGCGGCGTCGCCCGCGAGGAAGACCCGGCCGGCGCGGAAGCTGTCGGCCATCCCGGCCTTGGGGCGGAACACCGAGGACCAGACGACCTCGCGGATCTGCTCCACCGTCAGGTGGGTGTGGGCGGCGACCGCGGCGCGTACCGCGTCCGGTGCGGTGTCGGGCTCGGATCCGTCGACGACGTAGCACTGGAAGTGGTCGGTGGTGCCGGCCAGCGGGAGGAGCATGACGAAGCCGCCGTTCGGCTGCTCCCAGCGGTGCCAGTGCTGCCGGTCCAGGCCCTCGATGGCGAGGTCGGCGAGGAGGGCAGCGCCGGTCGGCAGCGAGGGGCCGCCCATGCCGACGCCGATCGCCCTGCGGATCGTGCTCCGGCCGCCGTCGGCCGCCACCAGGTAGCGCGCGTGGGCCGTGCGGAGGCTGCCGTCGGCGGCGCGGAGCAGGCCGCGTACGCCCTCCGCGTCCTGCTCGAAGCCGGTGACCTCGGTGTTCAGCAGCACGCTGCCGCCCAGTTCCGTCAGGCGGTCGCGGAGCACTTCGAGGTTGCGCCACTGCGGGATCATCAGGGCGCTGGCGTACGGCGCCGCGGGGGTCGGCTCGCCGCCGATGATCATGTCGGTGACCTCGGTCATGCGGCCGTCCTCCCAGCGGGCCATCTTCGGGTACGGGCCGCCGGCCGCCCGCGCCGCCTCGATGACGCCGAGGTCTTCGTAGACCTCCTGGGTGCGCGGCTGCACGCCGGTGCCGCGGGCGCCGGGGGAGAGGCGGTCCTGGCGCTCGACGAGCAGGGCGGTGACGCCGCGCCTGGCGAGGTCGATGGCGAGGGCGATGCCGGTGGGGCCAGCGCCGGAGATCAGTACGTCGACGGGGGATGCGGCGGTGGCGGCCGGTTCGGCGGGAAGGGCGGCGGGTACGTCCTTAACGTTGTTAAGTTCCATGTTTCCGAGCGTGTCCTTAACGGTGTTAAGTTGTCAACATGGCATCGCGAATTGACCGGAAGCAGGTGGTCGACACCGCCCTGCGGCTGCTGAACGACGTGGGTCTCGACGGCCTCACGCTGCGCCGCATCGCGAAGGAGCTGAACGTCCAGGCGCCCGCGCTGTACTGGCACTTCAAGAACAAGCAGGAGCTGCTGGACGAGATGGCCACCGAGATCTTCCGGCGGATGACCGCGCCGTTCCTGGCCGGCTCCTGCGTCCCCGACGCGTTGGGCGTGACCTGGCAGGACGCCATGCGCCTCACCTGCTCGGCGCTCCGCCGCGAACTGCTCGGCTACCGCGACGGCGGCAAGGTCTTCAGCGGCACCCGGATGACCGACGCGGGATACGCGCCGCTGCTCGACGCCATCCTCCGCCGCTTCACCGACGCCGGATTCACCCTGCCCGACGCGGTCCGCGCCTGGTGGACGGCGTACAACTACACGATCGGCGTGGTCATCGAGGAACAGTCGATCTACCCCGAGCCGGGCGCCCCGGAGCAGCGCAGGCCCGAAAAGCGCGACCCGGCCTACGACGTCGACGACCGGGAGCGGCGGATCGGCGCCACGCATCCGCTCGCCGCACGGGCCGGGCGGGTGCTCTTCGACGACCTGGACGCCGGCTTCGAGCAGGGGCTGCGGATGATCGTGGCGGGGGCGGCTGCCACCCTGGCGCCCGGGGCGGGCGGCTGACCCGCGCGCCCCGGACGCAGGTCAGCGGCGCGGGGCGACGGCCCGCTTCAGCACGGGGGCCAGCGGGCGCTCCACCCAGCGGTGCAGCAGCCACGCGAGCGCCAGCATCGCGGCGACCGTCAGGAGGAGCGTCGCGTACGACGGCAGCCCCGCGCCGACGTGCAGCGCGTGGACGACGACCCAGCCCAGATGCTCGTGCACGAGGTAGAACGGGTAGGTCAGTGCGCCCGCGACGGTCAGCCAGCGCCAGTTCGCCCAGTGCAGCTTGCCCAGCGCGACGGCGGCGACCAGCGCGAAGCCGACGGTGACGACCGCGATGATGCCGGTCGCCGAACGGTAGGAGAAACCGCCGGCCGACGCCGGGTGCCACAGTCCCGCGACCGCGTAGTGCTGCCCGATCAGCCAGCTGACCAGCACGATCGACCAGGCGATCGGGTCGCGGGCGCCGTAGCGGTGCAGCAGGTAGAGGCCGACGCCGCCGATGAAGAACGGCGCGTACTCCGGCATCAGCACGACGTCGAGGAACGGCTGGTGGGCGGCCTGCGCGAGCGCGGCGGCCAGCGTCCAGCCGGCGCAGAAGAGAACGACGCGGGTGCGGGTGGCGCCGGGCAGCACCACGCAGAGGGCGAACAGCGCGTAGAACCGCATCTCGGCCCAGAGCGTCCAGCACACACCGAGCACCCGGTGGACACCCAACGGCATCTGCAGCATCGTCAGGTTCGTCAGCACGTCACCGGGCGGCAGCGCCTTGTACGCCACCCACGGCAGCGCGAAGACGAAGGTGACCAGGAGGACGGCCACCCAGTACGCGGGGTAGAGGCGCGAGATGCGGGAGGCGATGAAGGAGCGCAGATGTCGCAGACCGGGCGAAGCCCGGCCCGATGAAGGGTGGCGGTGGGCGACGGGTGGGGCCCAGCCGCTGAGGGAGATGACGAAGCCGCTGATCACGAAGAAGATCTGCACGCCCAGGCAGCCGTACGCGAACAGGCCCGAAGCGGTGGGGAATTGGTGCGCGGGCGAGCTGCCCCAGGCCGCCGCTATCTCGCCGTCCCGGCCGCCGTAGTGGTACCCGGCGACCATCAGCGCGGCCAGCAGCCGCAGCCCGTCCAGCGCCCGCAGCCGGGACGGGCCCCGGGGTGCGGACGGTAGGCCGGACGGCGCGGCCCCGGCGGGGGCGCCCGCCGCTTCCGGGGCCGCGGGCGCCGCGGCCGTCAGCTGACTGGTCATCCGAACGCGGCCCGCTTCTTCAGGCGCCGCTGCACGGCCCGCGCGCGGCGCGCCACCCGGCGGACGGCGGCATTGCGCGGCAGGAACGACAGCTGCGAGGGGATCGCGCCCGGCAGTGCGAGCGCGGTGAGCCTGCGGCGCTTGAAGTAGCGCCAGGTGTGCTGGTTGAGATGGGCCGTCAGGTACCGCTCGGCTGCCGGGCGCAGATCGGGGTAGATCTGGTGCTGCATGGCGTAGCCGACGGCCTGGACCAGGCCGGTCGGCGGCGCGGTGGCCGGGCGGGCGCCGCCGTCACCGTCGCCGAGGTCGGGTACCAGCGCGTCCACGATCGTCACCGGCACGCGGTTGCTGTTCTGGTACGGCGTGAGCCGCTCCAGCAGCAGTCCGGTGCCGGTCCGCGCGGTCGGCAGGCCGTAGAAGGCGGACGCGGTCAGCAGCGCGGTGGAGAAGCAGCCGACGACCAGCGCGGGCCGCATCCGCGCGTAGAGCACTTCGGCGAGCACCGGCTCGTCCAGGACGGTCAGCGTCACGTCGAGCTTGCCCGCCTCCCGCTCAAGGAGGCGCGACCAGCTGGCAGGCGCCGAGGGGTGCGGCTTGAAGACCACCTCGCGGTGGCCGCGCGCCACGGCGCCGCGCACCATCCGCACATGCAGGTCCTCCTCCTCCTGCGGCGTGAGGATGCCCAGCGCGGAGAGGTACTGCCCCAGGAGCAGCGCGCCGCCCTCCGGTACGTCCAACTCGCCGCTGGCCGCGCCGATTTCGGTGAGCACATCGGTGAACGCGTCGGTCGGCACGGTGTGCGCCCGCACGCCGAACTCGGTGAGCAGCAGCGGGCTCAGGCCCGGCACCAGATCCAGGTGCAGCAGCCGGCCGATGCGGGTGCCGACGAGCGGATCCAGCTTGTTGCGGGTCGGGCCGTAGCTCATCAGGCCGTCCGCGTAGACGTCGATCGGCGCGTCGGGGAACAGCTGGGCGACCGCGAGTGCGGGGTTGACCTGGATGGACTCGACGACCAGCTCGACGCGGTCGTCGCCCAGGCCCCACAGCAGCCGCAGATACCGCTCCCACAGCGGGACGTCGTCGGCGCGCGGCGACCAGCCGCCGGGGTGGAACGGGCTGATCGTCTCGTTCCATGACAGCACCCGGTCGAACCGGCCGCGCAGCCGCTCGAAGCCCGGCATGGCGTCCACCGCGGGGGCGGTCTCGGGGGTCGTGGCGTTGTTGCAGACCAGCAGCAGCCTGCGGTCGGCCGGGGCGAAGGCGCCGCTGTCCAGGGCAGCGGCGAGGGTCGCCGCGCCGTACAGGGTGGACGCCAGGAAGATCTGGGTCAGGGGGCGGCCGGGCATCAGGCGGCGACCCCCGTGGCGACGGGCCTGCGGCGCAGCCGCCGCAGCCGGGACGCACGCTGCACATCCATCGATTCCAAGGCTTCCTTCAATACGTCCTGCGGCATGCGTTTCATGGCCGCGGCGCTCATGTCGCGCAAAGTGCGGGCGACCTGCGGTTCGAAGCGTTCGATCGAACCGAGGTGGTGGGAAATGATCGCGCAATACGTACGGACCGCCTTCGGCAGCAATTCCGCCGCGTCACGGTCCCGTGCGGTTTCCTCGATTACTTGATCGAAAGCGCGAATGAAGTCCAATTGCCGCACATCCCCGATCTGGGTCAGCGAAGACGCCACCCCGCGCCGGTAGAAGACGCCGAGCAGCCCGACCACCGCCATGGACGACGCCTCGCGGTGCAGCCGCCAGATCCACGGGCGGTCCTCCGCGGTGCGCAGCCCGTCCCGGAAATGCAGCACGCCCTCGTCGAGCAGCCTGCGGTGGTACATGCCGGCCCAGGCGTAGGCGTAGTCGACGGACGTGGAGCGGTCGGCCGGCAGGATCAGCGCCCGCGGGTCCATGACCACCCCGCGCCTGCCGTGCGGCACGCGGTGCACGGTGCGGGTGCGCCCGGTGCACTGAACGTGGTCGGTGCGCACGAAGTCGCAGCCCAACTCCTCTATGACTGCGAGGAGTTCGGCGAAGTAGCCGGGCGCGAGCCAGTCGTCGCCGTCGAGGAAGGTGAGGTACTCGCCGCGGGCCGCGTCCAGCCCGGTGTTGCGCGCGGTGGCGAGGCCGCCGTTCTTCTCGTGCCGCAGCAGCCTGGCGCCCGGCAGCTCGCGCTCGGCGCGTTCGAGGATCTGCGGCGTCTCGTCGCGCGAGCAGTCGTCGACGAGCAGGAATTCGAAGTCGTCGCGGGCATTGGCCGCGAGGCTTTTCAGGGTGTCGGGCGCATATGTCTGCACGTTGTAGAACGGCACGATGACGGAGAGCTTAACCACCCGGGTGACGTTAGGTGCGCCGCCGCCATTCGTCTTTACGGGAGGTGAACTTCACGGTGAACGAAGAATGGCGGGATGGTTAACCAGACCATTTCCGGGGCCGGTTCGCCATTCGGCGGCCCGCTGTTAACCCTTTGTTGCGTCCCAGTTGGCCCGCCGAGCCCCGTGCCTTCCTAGCGTCATCGACGTGCCATCACGTACCACTTCTACGCCGCGAGTTGCCGTACTCGCCGACTCGGACACCCGGTGGAAATGGGGCGCTTTGACAGCGTACCGAATCCAGCCAGGTGCCCGGCTCGACGGCTACCTCCTGCGCGGCCGAGCCACTCCCACGGTCCGCCAGCTCGACGAGGTCGGCGCCCGTGCGGAGCAGCTGCGCGAAATCCGCGGCGTCGACTTCCTCGACCTGATGAGGGACGACGCCACATCCGACGCACCCTACGACGTCGTCGTGCTGGCCTGCGTCGGCGGTGCGGTCCAGGCGATGCTGCACGGCCTCGCCCACGCCTGGGAGGGCGCCGCTGACCGCCGCCCCGTCGTGGTCACCGGCTACGTCGGCGTGGTCTACGAAAAGCTCACCGACGGGCTGCTGCTGCGGCACGGCGCGGACGTCGTACTCGCCAACTCCCGGCACGACGCGGACCGCTTCCGCGACGTCTACCGCGGCGTCGGCGCCGACCCCGGCAGCGTCGTCGAATGCGCCCTGCCCTTCCTCGGCGGCGCGCCCTACACCGGCGCCCCCGACGGCAAGGACCGGCCCTACAGCGTGGTGTTCGCCGCCCAGCCCTCCGTACCCGACAGCCGCGCGGACCGTACGTACCTGCTGCGCAGGGCCGTCGAGCACGCCCGCAGGCACCCCGACCGCGAGGTGCTGATCAAGCTCCGCAGCAAGCCGGGCGAGCACACCACGCACATCGAGGAACTGCCGTACCAGAAGCTCGCCGCCAAGGCGCCCGGCGGACTGCCCGCCAACTGCCGCCTGGTGTACGGCAACATGGGCGAGGTCCTGGACCGCACCGACCTGATGGTCACGGTCAGCTCCACCGCAGCCCTGGAATCCCTGCACCGCGGCATCCCCACCGCCGTCCTCACCGACCTCGGCGTCCGTGAAGTGCTCGGCAACCACCACTTCACCGGCTCCGGCTGCCTCGCCTCCTGGGACGAACTCGACGCCGGACACCGGCCCGAGCCCGACCCCTCCTGGCTGGCCAGGCAGGGCGTCGCGGCCGACGGCGGATACGAGCGGGCCTTCGACGCGGCCCGCGACCGGGTCACCGCGCTGCGCACCGCAGGACCGCTGCCGCCGATCACCCCCTACTACACACCGCGCACCGCCCCCGGCTACCTCCCCGGCATCCTCGCCCGGCACGGCCTCGACCCGCACGGCGCCCCGCTCGCCGGATACCGGGCCGAAGGACCGCAGGCCCCCGGCGGCCTGCGCAAGGTCGCCCGCGACACGGTCCGCGAAGCCGCCCGCGGGGCCTACCGCCACGGCGTGCAGCGCGTCGCCCCCGCCATCCGCCGCTGGGGGCAGCTCTGAACACCCCGCCCGCCCGCACCCGCAGCCCGCACCGCCCCCGGAAGGAGCCCGACATGCCGCACAGCCCGCAGAGCAGCCCGGCGACCGTCGTCGCCGTCATCCCCGCCCGCGGCGGATCCAAGGGCGTACCCGCCAAGAACCTCGCGGCCGTCGGCGGCGTACCCCTCGTCGCCCGCGCGGTCCGCGCCTGCCGCGCCGCCCGCCTGGTCACCGACGTCGTCGTCTCCACCGACGACAGCGCCATCGAGGCGGCGGCCCGCGGCGCGGGAGCCGTCGTCGTCCGCCGCCCCGGCGAGATCGCAGGCGACACCGCCACCAGCGAGGCCGCGGTCCTGCACGCCATGGACGCCTACGAAGCCGAACACGGCACCCGGATCGACACCGTCCTCCTCGTCCAGTGCACCAGCCCCTTCCTCACCGGCGATGACATCGACGGTGTCGCCGCCGCGATCGTCGAGCAGGGCGCGGACAGTGCACTGACCGTCGCCCCCTTCCACGGCTTCGTCTGGCGGGACGCCGACGCGGTGGCCGAAGCGGTGGACGCGCTGGAGCCGACCGGCGGGCGCAGCGGGTCCTTCGGCGCCGGATCCATACCGTCCCAGCAGGCCACCGCCACCGCCACGGCCGTCGCCACGTCCGGCGGCTACGGCGTCAACCACGACTCGTCCTTCCGGCCGCGCCGCCAGGACCGCCCGCAGGACCTCCTGGAGACCGGCGCCGCCTACGGCATGGCAGCCGCCGGATTCCGTACCGCGCGCCACCGCTTCTTCGGCCGCACCGAACTCGTCCGCACCGACCCGGCCCGCGTCCTGGAGATCGACGACCCGCACGACCTGGCCCGCGCCCGCGCCCTGGCACCGCTGCTCGACGCGCAGCTGCCGGGCGCGCTCCCCAGCGCCGACGACATCGACGCGGTCGTCCTCGACTTCGACGGCACCCAGACCGACGACCGGGTACTGATCGACGCCGAGGGACGGGAGTTCGTCTCCGTGCACCGCGGTGACGGGCTCGGCATCGCCGCGCTGCGCAAGGCCGAACTGAAGCTGCTGATCCTGTCGTCGGAGCAGAACCCGGTCGTCGCCGCCCGCGCCCGCAAGCTGCGGATCCCGGTCCTGCACGGCATCGACCGCAAGGACCTGGCACTCAAGCAGTGGTGCGAGGAGTCAGGAGTCGCCCCCGAGCGGGTGCTCTACGTCGGCAACGACGTCAACGACCTGCCCTGCTTCGACCTCGTCGGCTGGCCGGTCGCGGTCGCCGGGGCGCACGACGTGGTCCGCGGCGCGGCCCGCGCGGTCACCGCGACCCCGGGCGGCAGCGGAGCGATCCGCGAGATCGCCTCCTGGCTGCTCGGCCCGTCCCTCTGACCCACCCGCAACACCCGGGCCCACCGGCCCGCTTCACGCCCCTTACCCACGCCTGACCCATCCCTTAAGGAACCCTCCCCATGAGCAGCACCTCCCGCATCCGTACCCTCGGCAACCGCGAGGCCGGCCCCGGCCGCCCCGTCTACGTCACCGGCGAGATCGGCATCAACCACAACGGCGACCTGGAGAACGCGTTCGCGCTGATCGACGCCGCCGCCGAAGCCGGCTGTGACGCCGTGAAGTTCCAGAAGCGGACCCCGGAGATCTGCACCCCGCGCGACCAGTGGGACATCGAGCGCGACACCCCCTGGGGCCGGATGACCTACATCGACTACCGCCACCGCGTCGAGTTCGACGAGGACGGCTACCGCGCCATCGACGAGTACTGCAAGAAGCGCGGCATCGCCTGGTTCGCCTCCCCGTGGGACGTCGAGTCCGTCGCCTTCCTGGAGAAGTTCGACGTGCCCTGCTACAAGGTCGCCTCCGCCTCCCTCACCGACGACGAGCTGCTGCGCGCGATGCGCGCCACCGGCCGCACCGTCATCCTCTCCACCGGCATGTCCACCCCCAAGCAGATCCGGCACGCCGTCGAGGTCCTGGGCAGCGACAACATCCTGCTCTGCCACGCCACCAGCACCTACCCGGCCAAGGCCGAAGAGCTGAACCTCCGCATGATCAACACCCTCCAGGACGAGTACCCGAACGTCCCGATCGGCTACAGCGGCCACGAGACCGGCCTCCAGACCACCCTCGCCGCGGTCGCCCTCGGCGCCACCTTCGTCGAGCGCCACATCACCCTCGACCGCGCCATGTGGGGCTCCGACCAGGCCGCATCCGTCGAGCCGCAGGGCCTGACCCGCCTGGTCCGCGACATCCGCACCATCGAGGAGTCGCTCGGCGACGGCGTCAAGAAGGTCTACGAGAGCGAGCTGGGCCCGATGAAGAAGCTGCGCCGGGTGGGCGGCGTGGTCGCCGAAGCGGAGGCCGCCGACCGCGCCCCGGCCTCGGTCTGACCGGCGGGAAGGACGGCGGGAGAGCACCGTGAGCGCATCCGAAGGGGCCTGCGCCACGCCGCCCGACGGCGAAGCGGCGGCCCCGCCCCAGGAGACCGCGGACACTCCCGCCCACGGTCTCCTGGGGGTGCCCCGGCAGCGCAGGAGACCCGGAACCGGCGAGCCGGGACCGGAACCCGGCGGCGGCACCCTCGCCTTCGTCGAGAGCCCCGTCCAGCTCCTCAACGTCCTGGAATGGGCACACACCCAGCAGGCAGCCCAGGTCACCGTCGTCGTCCTCGCGCCGTACGACCCCATGACCCGCGGCCAGCTCCGGCGGATGGCCGAACTCGCCCGCGAAGAGGGCCACACCGTGCGCTGGGAAGAGGCCCGCGGCGGCGCGAGCGCCCCGCTGCGCACCATCGGCGGCCTCACCCCGCTGCTGCGCCGCGCCGGGCGCGTCGTCATCGGCGACCCCTTCTCGCGCTACGTCCAGCTGCTGCTCACCCTCACCCGCGCCCGGGACCTGGTGGTGGTCGACGACGGCACCGCCACCATGGAGTTCATCGCCCAACTGGCGCGCGGCGAACGGCTGGTGCGCTGGCACCGGCACGGCAGCGGACGCGGCGTGCGCGACCTGCTCTTCGCGCCGTTCTCGGCCACCGCACGCCGACGGCTCACCCCGCCGCCCGAAGGCGGCCGGCGCGCCGTCGGCGTGTTCAGCTCGATGCCCGTCGAACCGCCGCCCGGTGTCCGCGTCACCGCCAACGAATTCGCCTGGACCCGCGGCCGGTTCGGCCCGCCCCGGCTCACCCGCGCCGCCGACATCGTCGGCACCTCGCTCGTCGAGACGGGGGTCGTGGACACCGAGCGCTACCTGAAGGCGGTCGCCGCCCTGGCCCGCGCGCACGGCGCCACCCGCTACTTCGCGCACCGCAGGGAGCACACCGACAAGCTGCACCGGCTCGCGACCGAGACCGGGCTGGAAGTGGTACGCCCCGACCTGCCCCTGGAGTTGATCGCCCGCCGCGGCCCCATCGGGGCGCTGATCCTCAGCTTTCCCTCCACCGTCGTGCACACCCTGCCGCTCGCGCTGCTCGGCACCGGCGTGCGGGTCGCGGTCTGCGATGTGGATCCGGCATGGCTGACGAGCAACGCGTCGCCGCGGGCCCAGGGCTTCCTCGACGGGGTCACCGGCACCGCGCGTGACGTGCAGCGACTGCCTCCGGGTCAGGGCGTGTGACGGGAGCCGCGGAGCCCCGAATCCGCCGAATGAAGCGATAGGTGATACCCCTCGGACGGATGGCTCATGCGCCGGGCGGCCCTGAATTTCTCCCCTATGGGGTTGAACTTTTGTTGATCTAGGGCCAGTTGCCCCGGCCGGGCCCGTAACCTTCCCCGCGTGAACCAACTGAAGTCCCGCGCTGCCGATACCGACGACGTCCCCGCGAAGGAGTTGTTCCCCGGCGCCCTGCCCGACCCGCTGCGCGGCGAACTCATCGCCTTCCGCCGCGACTTGCACATGCACCCCGAGCTGGGGAACCAGGAATTCCGGACCACCGCGGCGATCAAGGACCGCCTGGAGCGGGCCGGTCTGCGGCCCCGCGTCCTGGACATCGGCACCGGCCTGGTGTGCGACATCGGCACTGCCCCCGGCAGCCTCGCCGCCGACCCCGAGGCCCGCCCCGTACTGGCCCTGCGCGCGGACATCGACGCGCTGCCCATCCCGGACACCAAGACCGTCTCCTACCGCTCCACGGTCACCGACCGCGCGCACGCCTGCGGCCACGACGTGCACACCGCCGTCGTGCTCGGCGCCGGCCTGGTGCTCGCCGGTCTCGCCCGCGAAGGGCTGCTGCCCCGCCCGGTCCGGCTGATCTTCCAGCCCGCCGAGGAAGTCCTGCCGGGCGGCGCGTCGGACGCCATCGAGTCCGGCGTGCTGGACGGCGTCGGCCGCATCCTGGCCGTGCACTGCGACCCACGGGTGGACGCCGGACGGATCGGCCTGCGCACCGGCCCCATCACCTCGGCCTGCGACCGCCTGGAGGTCGCCGTCGACGGTCCTGGCGGCCACACCGCGCGCCCGCACCTGACCACGGACCTGGTCACCGCCGCCGCCCGGATCGCCGTCGACGTCCCGGCCCTGGTCGCCCGCCGCGTCGACGCACGCTCGGGACTCGCCGTCACCTGGGGCCGGCTGGACGCGGGCCACGCCTGCAACGTCATCCCGCAGCACGCCGAACTGTCGGGAACGGTGCGCTGCCTGGACCTGGACGCCTGGCGCAGGGCCCCCGACCTCCTGCACGCCGCCATCGACGAGACCGCGGCCCTGCACGGCGCGAAGTCCCAGATCACCTACATCCGCGGGGTGCCGCCTGTGGTCAACGAAGCAGGTTCGGCCCAGCTGCTGCACGACGCGATGGCCGCCCGCCGCGGCCCGGCCGCCATCGAGGACACCGAACAGTCCCTGGGCGGCGAGGACTTCTCCTGGTACCTCGAACACGTACCGGGCGCGATGGCCAGGCTCGGCGTACGGCCGCCCGGCGATCCCGCGCGGCTCGATCTGCACCGCGGCGACTTCGACGTGGACGAGCAGGCGATCCAGGTGGGTGTGGAGCTGTTCACGGCGGCGGCGCTGCTGGACGCGGCGCGCGGCTAGCCATCGCCGTTTTCCCGGCCGGGGCGTCCGGCGCGTTGTGCTGCCGCGTGCCCCGGCCCTTTCATCCGACCGGCTCTAGCAAAGGTCATGCCGACGTATGGATGAAGTAAAGGGAAACCCATGGCGTGTTAAAGCGATTCGGGCGGGCCATCGTATAGATATGCCTCTGGCCCGTTCTTCATGCGAGCGGGCTGTCCGCGGCGCCGGGACAAATCGGCGCGCCTATCAGCGTGCCCGTACGCCGGGCCGTACCCCGCCCGTTCCATGAGGAGCAACACCATGCGTTATGGACAAGCACTGCGTAACGAGATCGCGTCCGAGGGGACGACGCCCCTCATCGGTGTCTACGACATGTACTCGGCGTCCGTCGCCGCCGCCCACTACAACGGATTCTTCGTGTCCGGCTTCGGCTTCGCCGCGTCGTACTACGGACTCCCCGACATCGGATTCATCGCCTGGCCCGACATGGTGGCCTTCGTGGAACGCCTGCGCGGCGCCTTCCCCCGCCACCACCTGCTGGTCGACATCGACGACGGCTACGTCGACCCCGAGGTGGCCTGCCACGTCGTGCGGCGCCTGGAGCGGATCGGGGCGACCGGCGTCATCCTGGAGGACCAGAAGCGCCCCCGCCGATGCGGGCACGCCGACGGCAAGATGGTGCTGCCGCTCGACGAGTACCTGGAAAAGCTCAACCTCGTGCTGGCCAGCCGCAGCGACCTGCTGGTCGTGGCGCGTACCGACGCCACGGAGGAGGCCGACATCCTGCGCCGGGCTGCGGCGCTGGCCGAAACCGAAGCGGACGTGGTGCTCGTCGACGGGGTGCGCAGCGTCGACTGGATCCGCCGCATCCGCAAGGTCGTCGGCGACAAGCCGCTGCTGTTCAACCAGATCGCCGGCGGGAAGTCCCCGCGCCTCTCGCTGACCGAGCTGACCGAGCTGGGTGTCGACGTGGCCATTTACAGCACCCCCTGCCTGTTCGCCGCGCACCGCGCGATGGAAACGGCCATGGCGGAGCTGAAGTTCGCCGACGGCAGGCTGCCGGCCGCCGGGGCGGACGGCGGCGACATCGGCGTCAAGGAGGCAACGGACCTGCTGGCCAGGAACATCGGGCGGCAGCACCCGCAGCGACAGACCGTCCTGGCATGACGGACGGAGCCGGGCCGCGGCACGCCCGCCCGCGGCCCCGGCACCTGAAGCGCCTGGTGGGCGGGGCCACCGTCGCCGTCGCCGTGGCCGGGGACGTGCTCGGCGCCGGGGCGCTGACCGCCGAGGCCGCGGTCCCCAGCTCACTGATCGTGATCGACAACTCCCACGCGGATTCCTGGCTGGAGATCGACCGGGCCTTCAACCTCCAACTGGGCGGCGGAGTCACCGGCAGTGACCTCGACGGCGGGGGGACGCACCTCACGCACACGCTGCTGTCCCCGCTGACCCGCGGCGACCAGGGCAACCACGGCGAGCTGGACTCGGAGAAGGAGGAGGAGTGACCGGGTGACCCGGCGGCCCTTCCCGCCGGTGTGACCTGACGACCCCGATGGGGCGGTGGCGCAAGCCCCCGCCCCATCACGCATGCCGGGCGCGCGAGCCGGCGGAGGACCGCACGGCGTGCGCGCCCCCCGCCCCATCGCGTGTGCGCCCGCGCCGCCCCTTCGCGACGAATCGATAACGGCCGCGTCGTGGAGGGTTTTGCGCCATGTCTACGCGCGTTAATCTCCCGCTAAGCCGGTGCCACCGAAGGTGCCGGGAGCGAAGGGAAGGCCCCGTGCGCCGGGTCATCAGGATTGCCGCCGCGGCCAGTGCCACCGCGGTTCTCGCGCTCACCGCCACCGCGTGCGGGCAGAGTTTCGCCGAGGCCAACCGTGCCAAGCACGCCGGTGTCGGGCTCGCCTTCGACATCGGAGGCCGGGACGACCATTCGTTCAACGAGGCGGCTGCGCGTGGTACGGAGAACGCCAGGAAGGCGCTCGGCGTCAAGGTCAAGATGCTGACGGCCAAGAACGGCGAGACGGAAGCCGACCGCGAGCAGCGGCTGACGTCCTTCGCCGAGGCCGGCTACAACCCGGTCATAGGCGTCGGCTTCGCCTACAGCCAGTCCGTGCAGAACGTCGCCGAGGACTTCCCCGCCACCACGTTCGGCGTGGTCGACGCGGTGCCGACGGGCAAGAACGTCGACGCGATGGTCTTCGCCGAGCACGAGGGTTCCTATCTGGCCGGTGTCGCCGCCGCGTTGAAGAGCAAGACGCACCGGGTCGGCTTCATCGGCGGCGTCAACAACGCGCTGATCCAGAAGTTCCAGGCCGGCTTCGAGCAGGGGGTGCGGGCCACCGACCCGAAGGCCAAGATCACCTCGCAGTACCTGTACCCGAACAACGACAAGGGCTTCAACGACCCGGCCGCCGCGAAGGCCAAGGCGTCCGGCATGCTCGACAGCGGGATCGACGTGATCTACTCCGCGGCCGGGCAGTCGGGCGCCGGATCCATCGAGGCGATCAGCAAGCGCAAGGGCGCCTGGGCGATCGGCGTGGACTCCGACCAGTACCGCCAGGCGGGCCTGGCGAAGTACCGGAACTGCATCCTCACGTCCGTGGTCAAGAACGTCGACGTCGCGGTCTACGACCTGATCAAGAGCGTCGAGCACGGCAAGCCGCTCACCGGAGTGCACAGCTACGACGTGCGCAAGAACGGCGTCACGCTCGCCACGTCGGGCGGCTTCATCAAGGACATCCAGCCGCAGATCGACGCGGCCAGGAAGCAGATCGTCGAGGGCAAGGTGAAGGTCAAGGAGACGCCCTAGATGAGTGAGCCCGAAGCCATCTAGCCCGGGAAACGGGCGGCGCGGCGGCGGCCCCCGAGGCCCGGCCCGCGTCCCCGTCCGGTCTTCCGCATCACACCCGCCCCTTCCGCTCCTTCATCCCCGAGGGGAGTGCGCCATCAACGCAGCACCCACGAGCAGCAGTCCGGCGAGCCCGGACGCCCCTGCCGTTGAACTCCGCGGCATCACCAAGCGGTTCCCCGGCGTCGTCGCCAACCACGACATCCACCTCACCGTGCGCCGCGGCACCGTCCACGCCCTGTGCGGCGAGAACGGCGCGGGCAAGTCCACCCTGATGAAGATCCTCTACGGCATGCAGAAGCCGGACGAGGGCACCATCACGCTGGACGGCCACGACGTCACCCTGCACACACCGGGCGACGCCATCGCCCGCGGCATCGGCATGGTCCACCAGCACTTCATGCTCGCCGACAACCTCACCGTCCTGGAGAACACCGTCCTGGGCGCCGAGAAACTGCACGGCATCTCCGGCGGCGCCCGCGCGAAAATACGGGAGATCTCCGACGCGTACGGGCTGAACATCCGCCCCGACGTGCTCGTCGAAGACCTCGGGGTCGCCGACCGGCAGCGCGTGGAGATCCTCAAGGTCCTCTACCGGGGCGCCCGCACCCTCATCCTCGACGAACCGACCGCGGTCCTCGTCCCGCAGGAGGTCGACGCGCTCTTCGACAACCTGCGCGAGCTGAAGTCCGAGGGCCTGACCGTCATCTTCATCTCCCACAAGCTCGGCGAGGTGCTGTCGGTCGCCGACGACATCACCGTCATCAGGCGCGGCACGACCGTCGCGTCCGTCGAACCGTCGGCCACCACCCCCAAGCAGCTCGCCGAGCTGATGGTCGGCAGCGAACTGCCGTCCCCCGAGACCCGCGAGTCGACCGTCACCGACCAGCCGATGCTGGAGGTCGACGGCCTGCACCTGACGGCCACCGACTCCGACGGCGTGGTCCGCACGGTCCTGGACGGCATCGGACTCACCATCCACCAGGGCGAAGTGCTGGGCGTCGCAGGCGTGGAGGGCAACGGCCAGGCCGAACTGGTCGAGGCCATCATGGGCACCAGGGCACCCGACCACGGCACCGTCACCCTCGACGGCACCGACATCTCGCGCACCACCACCCGCAGGCGCCGCGAGGGCGGCATCGGCTACATCCCCGAGGACCGGCACCGCCACGGCCTGCTGCTGGAAGCCCCGCTGTGGGAGAACCGCATCCTCGGGCACGTCACCGAACGCCCCAACAGCAAGGGCAGGCTCCTCGACCTGGCAGGCGCCCGCAAGGACACCGCCCGCATCGTCGACGCGTACGACGTACGCACACCCGGCATCGAGGTCACCGCCGCCTCGCTGTCCGGCGGCAACCAGCAGAAACTGATCGTCGGCCGCGAGATGAGCCACCACCCCAAGCTGCTGATCGCCGCCCACCCCACCCGCGGCGTGGACGTCGGCGCGCAGGCGCAGATCTGGGAACAGATCCGCGAGGCACGCCGCGAGGGCCTGGCGGTGCTGCTGATCTCCGCCGACCTCGACGAGCTGATCGGCCTGTCCGACACCCTGCGGGTGATGTACCGCGGCCGGCTGGTCGCGGACGCCGATCCCGCCGTCATCACCCCGGAGGAGTTGGGCTCCGCCATGACCGGTGCCGCCAGCGGCCACCTCACAGCGGACGGGGACACCGGCACCGGCCACCCCGCGTCCGACGGCACCGACGCGACGGGCGGTGACCAGGCATGAGCACCGCGACCAAGCTCCCCGCCGGGGACGCCGCCAGGAGCGCCACCCGCGACAAGGTGATCCTCGCGGTCGCCGCGCCGCTGCTGGCCATCGTCGCCGCTGTGGTGATCAGCTCGCTGGTCTTCCTGGCGTCCGGCGAGAACCCGTTCCGGGCCTACGGGATCATGGCCGATTACGGCCACTACAGCGACAGCCAGGTCTGGATCATCAACAAGTCGGTGCCGTACTACCTTTCGGCACTCGCGGTCGCCATCGGCTTCCGGATGAACCTCTTCAACATCGGCGTCGACGGCCAGTACCGCCTCGCCGCCTTCGCCGCCGCGGCCGTCGGCGGCGCCATCGCACTGCCGGGCGCGCTCCAGATCATCCTGCTCATCGTCATCGCGATGCTGGTGGGCGCCATCTGGTCAGGTATCGCCGGCCTGCTGAAGACCACCCGCGGCGTCAGCGAAGTGATCACCACGATCATGCTGAACTCCATCGCCGCATCGGTCATCGGCTACTTCCTCCAGGACGGCCGCCTCGCCGTCAAGGACGGCAACCTCCTGCACACCGAATTCCTCCCGGAATCCAGCCACTTCTTCTCCTTCCCCACCCACCCCAAGCCGGTCTACGGCTTCGTGGTGATCGCGGTGGCGGCGGGCGCGCTCTACTGGTTCCTGCTCTCCCGCACCCGCTTCGGCTTCGACCTGCGGACCGTCGGCGCATCCGAACCCGCAGCCGAGGCCAGCGGCGTCAGCGTCAAGCGGATGGTCGTCATCAGCATGCTGCTGTCCGGCGCAGCGGCAGGGCTGGTCGGCATGCCCACCCTGCTCGGCGAGTCCTTCCAGTACGGCACCGACTTCCCCGCAGGCATCGGCTTCACCGGCATCGCCATCGCCCTCCTCGGCCGCAACCACCCCGTCGGCATGGCCTTCGGCGCCCTGCTGTGGGCCTTCCTCGACCGCACCGGCTCCCGCCTGGAGTTCGAGGGCTACGCCCAGGAAATCGTCGGCGTCATCCAGGGCGTCATCGTGCTGTGCGTGGTCATCGCGTACGAGATCGTGCGCCGCTACGGACTGCGGCTCCAGCAGCGCAAGGTCGGCGAGGAACTGGCAGCCGCGGCCCGTACCGCGGGCGTTGACAACAACGACAAGCCGGAGGTGTCGGCGTGAGTACGGACCTCAAGCCCGCGGCGCAGCCCGCGGCCACCGCGAAGGGCGGCCGGCGCCGGCTGACCTACCCCTGGGTCCTGCTGATCATCGCCGTCGGCCTGCTCGCGGTCTCCGCGCTGCGGGCCGTCACCGGCACGGCCGACCTCACCTCCACCGGCCAGTTCGGCGCCGCGCTCAGCGCCGCTGTGCCGATCGGCCTGGCGGGCCTCGGCGGCCTGTGGTCCGAGCGGGCCGGCGTGGTCAACATCGGCCTCGAAGGCATGATGATGCTCGGCTCGTTCGCGGCCGGCTGGATCGGCTGGCAGCACGGGCCGTGGGCCGCGGCGCTGGCCGGCGTCATCGGCGGCGCGCTCGGCGGCCTGATCCACGCGGTCGCCACCGTCACCTTCGGCGTCGACCACATCGTCTCCGGCGTCGCCATCAACATCCTCGCCCTCGGCGCCACCCAGTACCTCGCCACCCTGTGGTTCGGCAGGGAGGGCAGCGCGGCCCAGGCCGCGGGCGGCAACGACAAGCAGTCCCCGCCGATGCCTGACATGCCGACCTTCACCGTCCCCGGCCTCTCCGACTGGCTCAACTCCATCGAGGCGCACCACTGGTTCGCCGTCTCCGACCTCGCCGGCATCCTCGGCGCCGCCGTCACCAACGTCTCCTGGCTGACGGTCGCGACCATCGGCCTGTTCGTCGGCAGCTTCTACCTGCTGTGGCGCTCGCCGTTCGGCCTGCGGCTGCGGTCCTGCGGCGAGGCCCCGCTGTCCGCCGAGACGCTGGGCGTCAACGTCTACCGGTACAAGTACGCGGCGGTCCTGGTCTCCGGTGCGCTCGCCGGACTCGGCGGCGCCTTCCTCTCCATCGGCGTGCACTTCTACCAGGACGGCCAGACCGGCGGTCGCGGCTACATCGGCCTGGCCACGATGATCTTCGGCAACTGGCGCCCCGGCGGCGTCGCGATGGGCGCCGGACTCTTCGGCTTCATGGACGCCATGCAGCTGCGCAGCGGCGGCCCCACCGTGCACGCCCTGCTGCTCGGCCTCGCCGCGCTGCTCGCCGTCCTCGCACTGCTGCGGCTGCGCGCCGCCAAGCGCGGCCAGGCGGCTCTCGCCGCCGTCATCGCCGTCGCGCTGGTCGCCTGGTACTTCGTCGCCGACACCGTGCCGCTCGAACTCGTCGAGGCCAGCCCCTACATCGCTACCCTGCTCGTGCTCGCCCTCTTCTCCCAGCGGCTCCGCCCGCCGAAGGCCGGTGGCAAGCCCTATCGCCGAGGACAAGGCACTTGACCCCACAGACGCAGGTCGACTGGACCGCACTGCGCGCGCAGGCCCGGGACGCCATGTCCCGGGCCTACGCCCCGTATTCCGGCTACCCCGTAGGCGCCGCCGCGCTCGTCGACGACGGACGCACGGTCACCGGCTGCAACGTCGAGAACGCCTCGTACGGCCTCGCGCTGTGCGCCGAATGCGGCCTGATCTCCGCCCTGTTCGCCTCAGGCGGCGGCCGGCTGACGGCCTTCACCTGCGTCGACGGCGCGGGCGAGCTGCTGGTCCCGTGCGGTCGCTGCCGCCAGCTGCTGTACGAACACGGCGGCGGGCCGCTGCTCGTCGACACGGCGGCCGGCATCCGCACGCTGGCCGAGCTGCTGCCTGACGCCTTCGGCCCCGGACACCTGCGCGACTGACACCCGAAGGCGGCGGCGCACCGGACGGCAGCCCGGTGCGCCGCCGCCTTCGCACCCCGGTGTCTCTGCGTGGAGAACTTGACCAACCGCCCGAAAGGAAGCCCCATGGACGTCATCTCCGTCATCCGCACCAAGCGCGACCGCGGTGAGCTGACCGCCGATCAGATCGACTGGGTGATCGACGCCTACACCCGCGGCGAGGTCGCCCACGAGCAGATGTCGTCCCTGGCGATGGCGATCTTCCTCAACGGCATGAACCGCACGGAGATCGCCCACTGGACCGCCGCGATGATCAACTCCGGTGAGCGGATGGACTTCTCCGCACTGTCCCGCCCCACCACCGACAAGCACTCCACCGGCGGCGTCGGCGACAAGATCACCCTCCCGCTCGCCCCGCTCGTCGCCGCCTGCGGCGCCGCCGTACCCCAGCTCTCCGGCCGCGGCCTCGGCCACACCGGCGGCACCCTCGACAAGCTGGAGTCCATCCCCGGCTGGCGCGCCGGGCTGTCCAACGACGAGATGCTGGCCGTACTCCACGACGTCGGCTCCGTGATCTGCGCCGCGGGCGACGGCCTGGCCCCCGCCGACAAGAAGCTCTACGCGCTCCGCGACGTGACGGGCACCGTCGAGGCCATCCCGCTCATCGCCTCCTCCATCATGTCCAAGAAGATCGCCGAGGGCACCGGATCGCTCGTCCTCGACGTCAAGGTCGGCTCCGGCGCCTTCATGAAGCACCTCGACGACGCCCGCGAACTCGCCTCCACCATGGTCGAGTTGGGCGCCGACCACGGCGTACCCACGGTCGCCCTGCTCACCGGCATGGCCACCCCGCTCGGCCTGACCGCGGGCAACGCGCTCGAAGTCCGCGAGTCCGTCGAGGTCCTGGCGGGCGGCGGCCCCCAGGACGTCATCGACCTCACCCTCGCCCTCGCCCGCGAGATGCTCGACGCCGCCGGCCTGACCGACGCCGACCCGGCCAGGGCCCTCGCCGACGGCTCCGCCATGGACCACTGGCGCCGCATGATCAGCGCCCAGGGCGGCGACCCCGACGCCGCACTCCCGGTCGCCCGCGAACAGCACGTCGTCACCGCGTCCGCCACCGGCACCCTCACCACCCTCGACGCCTACGCCGTCGGCCTCGCCGCCTGGCGCCTGGGCGCAGGACGCGCCCGCAAGGAGGACCCCGTCCAGGCGGGCGCAGGTGTCGAACTCCACGCCAAGCCGGGCGACCCGGTCACCGCGGGACAGCCACTGCTGACCCTGCACACCGACACCCCCGAGAAGCTCCCCTACGCCCTGGAGGCCCTGGAAGGCCAGGTCCTCGTCGGCCCCGCCGACACGGCCTTCGCCGCCCCGCCCGTGGTGCTGGAACGTATCGGCTGACCTGGGGGTTTCCCGTATGGGTGAAGGGTGTTTGTGGACGGGGTCGGGGGCCGTTGGGCATGCTGGGATCGGTGACGTACCGATAGAGGAGACCGCCATGAGCGCACTCACCGTCGAACATCAGCCGCAGTATGGCAGCGGCTGGGACGGCCTCGTCCGTCTCTGGGAGGAGTCGGACGGCCCCGAGGGCAGCAGGGTGGAGATCATTGAGGGGATCGTCACCGTGTCACCACCGCCCGATGGCATGCACAACGATATCGCCGACGAGCTGGCGGAACGTCTGTATGCGGTCAAGCCCAAAGAGTGGGGGATTTACCAGACGCTCGGTGTCGCTGTGCCGTCGCGCGAAGGGCTGTACGTCCCGGACCTCGTCGTCGCACCGAAGCAACTGGTCCGAAGCGAGCCCCTCGGCTACCTGCCTGCCGCCGCGTCCGAACTCATCGTTGAGATCACGTCGAAGTCCAATGCGGTCCACGACCGGATCAGCAAGCCCGCTGGATACGCCCGAGCCGGAGTCCCGTTCTACCTGCTCATTGACAGGTGGGCTCCGGTCGAGCCGACCGTCACGCTCTTCGGCGACCCGCAGAACGACGTCTACCGCCCGCTGAGCACGGTCAAGTTCGGCGAGCCGTTTCACCTCCCTGAGCCGTTCGACCTCACCATCGAAACCGCTGCTTTCTCACCGGACTGACCACCCTGACACGACGAAGAAGGGGCCCGCTTCCACCAGGACAGGTGGTGGAAGCGGGCCCCTCCGGCTTGTGGTGGCCGCTACGCCGCCCGCTCCAGCCGCAGCAGCCGCTGTTCGGCCAGGGCCTTGCGGGTGGCGTACAGCGTGATCGCGGCGGCGCCGACCATGGCGGCCAGACCGAGGGCGATGGTGCCCTCCCAGCCGGCCGCGTGGAAGGCGAAGGCGCCGAGCGCGCCGCCGATGCTGCTGCCGATGTAGTACGCGCACTGGTACAGCGCCGACGCCTGGGCGCGTGCCGTCTTCGCCGTGCGGCTGACCGCGGCCGACGCGACCGCGTGGCCGGCGAAGAAGCCCGCGGTGATCAGGATCAGCCCGGCCAGCACGGCGGCGACCGAGTCGGCGAGGGTGAGCAGCAGACCTGCGGACGTGGTGCCCAGCGCGAGGTAGAGGGCGCCGCGGCGGCCGAGACGGCCGACGAGCTTGCCTGCCGCGGCCGATGAGGCCGTGCCGACGAGGTAGACCAGGAAGATCGAGCCGACGATGCCCTGCGGGAGGTTGAAAGGTTCGGCGACCAGGCGGTAGCCGATGACGGTGTAGACCGCGCCGAACACCGTCATGAACAGCGCGCCGATGCCGTACAGGCGGCGCAGCAGCGGATCGGCGAGATGACCGCCGAGGGTGCGGGCGAGCGCCCGCGGGCCGACCGAACGGGACGCGAAATGCCGGGCCTTGGGGACCAGGAGCTGGAACGCGACCGCGCACACCACGGCCATCAGACCCACCGAGCCGAGGCCCACCCGCCAGCCCCACGCCTGGGCGACCCAGCCGGACACGATCCGCCCGGACATGCCGCCGATGCTGTTGCCCGCCACGAACAGGCCGATGGCGGCGACCAGCGCCTTGGGACGCACCTCCTCCGCGAGGAAGGCCATCGCCGAAGCCGGGAGACCGGCGAGTGCCACGCCCTGGACGACGCGCAGCGCGATCAGCCAGCCGAGCGACGGCGCGAACGGCACCGCCATGGCGATCAGCGCGGCGACCGAGAGCGAGGCGGTCATCATCGTGCGGCGGCCGAAGCGTTCGGAGAGCGCGCTCAGCGGGATCACCGCGAGCGCAAGTCCGAAGGTGGCGCCCGACACCGTCCAGCTCGCCTGGTCCGCCGGTACGTGCAGACCGTCCGAGATGGCGGGCAGCAGCGCCTGCGTCGAATAGAGGAGCGCGAAGGTGGCCAGACCCGCGGCGAAGAGGGCGAAGCTCATCCGGCGGTAGCCGGGGCCGCCGGGGTGCAGTTTCGCCGCGTCGGGGTCGGCGGCGGTGTCGGCGGATGACGGGGAAGAGGCGACCGCGGGAAGGGTGGCGGACGCCCCGGTATCAGCGGGAGGCATGGTTCGAAGGTAGACACACAGGTTTTATGCGTCCAATGCATGGAAACGCCATAATCGATGCTGTGACGCATGATCGCAGTTCACGCGGGTCTGTGTCACAAGACGGCAAGAGAAAAGACATCCTGGGAAGGAACCGGCCGGTGGGAAAGGACGGTACGCGAGGGGGCCGTGGGGCTCAGCGGACGGCGGAGATCGCCGAGACCGCGGAAGTCGGGGCCGACTCCTGGGCGTTGACCCTCGCACCCCGGCTTGCCCAGTTCACCGCCGTCGCCCGGCACGAACACGTCACCCGCGCCGCGCACGAACTCGGCATGCCGCAGCCCACCCTCAGCCGCGCCCTCGTCCGCCTGGAGGACGACCTCGGCGTCGCCCTCTTCGCCCGGCACGGCCGCACCCTCTCGCTCACCCCGGCGGGCCGCGCCTTCCGCGCCTGGACCGAAAAGGCGCTCGCCGACCTGGAACGCGCCACCGAATCCGTACGCGCCGACGCCGACCCCACAGCCGGCAAGGTCGCCTTCGGCTTCCTGCACACCCTCGGCTCCGAAACCGTCCCCGGCCTGATCCGCACCTTCCGCGCCGACCACCCCCGGGTCCGCTTCCAACTCGTCCAGAACTACGGCGAGGCGATGATCGAACGGCTGCGGGCCGGCGACCTCGACCTGTGCCTGACCTCGCCGGTGCCCGACTACCCCGACCTCGTCGCCCGCCGCCTCGACGAACAGAAGCTGCGCCTGGTCGTCCCCGACGACCACCCGCTCGCCAAGCGCAAGCGGATCCGGCTGGCCGAGGCGTCCGGCGAACTGTTCGTCACCCTCGAACCCGGCTACGGGCTGCGCCGGATCACCGACGCGCTGTGCGCCGAGGCCGGGTTCACGCCGCGCGTCGCGTTCGAGGGGGAGGAGGCGGAGACCCTGCGCGGCCTGGTCGCGGCCGGCCTCGGCGTGGCCCTGCTGCCGCCGCCCGCGGTCCCCAGGCCCGGCGTCGCCGAACTGACGGTGACCGCACCCCGCGCGGTCCGCGAAATCGGCGTGGCCTGGCTCGACGGCCACCAGGACACGCCCCCGGTGGCCGCGTTCAAGAAGTTCCTGCTGGGACGGCGCGGGGTGCTGCTGCCGCGGTAGCGACCGTACGGCGGCCTCCCCGCGCGCCCCGCCGCTCACACCTGCCCCCGGCGACCGGCCTTCCCGGTCCCGCTGCCCGCGCGGGCACCCGGCGTCTATGTTTGCCGGGAGCCGCCGCGGCAGGGCGGGACACCGCAGTACACGACGCGGCGCCGCAGCGGCAGCGATTCCGGACACCGAGTGCGAGGAGCAGGACATGCTCGACGGGGGACTCGAACTGCTGGTTCGGGTGGGGCTCACGGACACCGACGACCCGGACGAGCTGGACGACGCGACGCTGTCCCTGCGCCGGCTCCTCGACACCCTCCCGGAGGTCGGCGCCCGCGAACTCCGGTCGCCCGGCGCGCCGTCCGGCTCGAAGGGCACGGCACTCGAACTGGGCGCGATGGCCATCACGGTGCTGGGCGCCCACCGGGGACTGCGGGTGCTGGTGGACGCCCTGCGGGTATGGGTGCACCGCGCGGACAACCGCTCCGTGGTCGTCCGGCTCGGCGACGACAGCGTGGAGATCAACGGCATGTCGCCGGAACGCACAGCGGAGCTGGCCGAGTCCTTCCTCCAGCGCCGCACCACGGACTAGGGCGTTTCTGACGGATCTCCGCGGCCATCGAAACCCGCAAGACCCTGTTCGCCACGACCGTCGCCCTGCGCCGCGCCGACACCGCGGTGGTACGCCGCCTGGTCCTGGCCGCGCCCCGCAGCCACTGGCCGTTCGGGCCGCCCGGCTTCGACCAGCACGTCGCGACGCTGCGCCACTGGTCGCTGCAACGCGGTTCCCCCGCACCCGTCCACCACGGCACGATGTGGCTCCCGTTACGCGGCGCCGGCGCCGTCATCCTCGTCGGGCTGACGCTGTTCGTCGGCATCGACCGGCCCTGGACGAGAGGCGGACCCGACGTGGCGACGGTGCCGCGGGCCTGCTCCCAGCTCGACCACGACGCGGCGGCGAGCCTGTCCCTCACGTACCCCATCGTCTCGCCCGACAAGGGCACCGATACGGTGCGGCGAAGTCGGACGCCTCCCGCGCAGGCCGCGTCAGCGAGCCACCCGGCCTCGGCGCCGACGGTTTCGCGGCCGAGTCCGACGACGGCCACACCCGCAGCCTCGTCAGTGCGCAGGGCAACATCGCCGTCACCCTGGTCTTCCACAGCCGGGCACGGGAACAACTGCCCCTCCCCGACGCGGACAAGCTCCTGCGCATCCAGAAGCGGGCCTTGGCGGCGGCCGATCACGGCTGACGGGGAGCGCGAAGGGCCGCGCGTCGGGGGAGTTGACCCTCGGACACGCCCCCTAGTGCGTGTTTGAGATATTGATCAAGTCTGTGAAACGGTCTTGATATGGCTCGTGGAGATCTGACGGACGAACAATGGGCCCGACTGGAGGTGGTGTT
>NZ_JBICVO010000021.1:0-93594 GCF_043199105.1 Streptomyces sp. NPDC048644 | reverse complement strand
GGTCGCCCGATCCGGCGACAAGGGGCCACGTGGTCGTCGATGAACACGTACAGTGCCGCCAGAAGGGCGTCCAGGCTGGTAGTCACACACGAGCCGACGGGCGCCCTTCGCCATGGTCGCGGCCAGCACAAACATCGGACTCATTCATCTAGCGTGACGAAGCCAAGCGTCGTGGACGAGCTGTTCGCCGCCATGGAAAGAATCGGCCAAGTCCATCCCTTTGCCAAGGGCATGGGGATCGCCGCCCCGCAGATCGGCATCGCACGCGCCGCCGCTGTCGTCCAGCCGCCTGGCGACGCCCCGCCGTCATCCTGCTCAACCCGCAATCACCACCCACTCCAACGAGGTGGACGAGCAATACGAGGGCTGCCTGAGCTTCTCGATGTCCGGGGACTCGTCCCCCGCCCGCTGAGGATCATGGTGGAGACCACGGCCCTGACCGGCGAGACCGTGACCACCGTGTACGACCGTGGCCTCGCCCGCCCCATCCACCACGAGATCGACCACCTCGACGGCCTGCTGTACACGGCCCGGATGCGAACCGGAGCTGACCCGATCCCGGTGGAGAAGTACCGGCAGACCGGCCGGGACTGGGTTCACGACGGCGCCTGAGAGGTTGGCCCGGCAAGCCCTCATGCATCCCTGGTGATGAGCCCAATCACGAGAGCAGGAGGCCGATCCAAGTAGGACTCCAAGGGCTCATAAGGAAGTTGCACGCCACGGATACGTTCATACCAGGGAATCGCTCCCGCGTTACATCCCCAACACAGCAGCCCGCGGATGCATTTTCCGCAAGACTCGCCCTTGTTTGGGCAGCACTTGTGGTCGTGGTCAAGGTGAAGGCCGTTCTCATGTTCATGAACTACCGGGCAGAGAGCACACTTGAAGCCCTGGTGCTTGAATAGGCGAAGTATCTCAACAAATGAGCGTTGGTGCTTCGCGGCCCGGAGATCGATTCCTGCACACAGTCTGCATTGGCTTCGCGGGAGCCCACGCTGGCCATCGAAGAGGAAGTCACTTAAAGGCAGTTCCTGCTGACAGCACGTGCACCAGTACATACCTCGTGCGACAAGGGCCGTTGCGTCTTTCGTCCGAGTCTTGAGGACCAGAGGTTTGAGCGGGTCCTCCCGCTCCTTCATCAGCGTGTGTGACCTGCACAGTAGGCCAGCCCGCTCGGCCTCCTGGACGCACTCCGGACCCACGCACATTTCTTCCTGACGCACCGGAGGCCGAAGAACCGTGAATGGCCGCCCACCCTTTCGCTGGCCGTCGTGTGTCCGACAGAGTCCGGAGGAATACACTCGATGTTGGCACCCTGGGATAGCGCTGCACGCTGCATCCGGTTGCACGAGCCACGAGTACAGCGGTCGAAGCCCCCCGTACCTTTTCTTCTGTTGGTAGTGGGCGCTACAGAGCCCTTTAGCTTGATGAGGGCGATCACATCCCTCGAAGCCGCATACTCTGCCTTGTGCTGCAGGGATCAGTGGTGTTAGTTCTTTGCCATCACGCTGCTGTTGGTAGTGCCCCTTACATAATCCCCGTGCCAGGTGCGGCCGGTCACATCCGTCAAGGTCGCATGGTTTCGGCCCAAGCTGTCGCAGAGCTGTCAGTTCCTGGCCGCGCCGACGCTGTTGGTAGTGCCCTTGGCAGTATGTCCCCCGGCTTGCCTCGCGGTCACAGCCATCAAACGAGCACAGCTTCTTCTTCTGACTCACGACGGCACCGTAAGCGGGACCACTGACACTCATCGCGAGTGCCGTAAGGATGGGCCGGCATGACCGGACGGCCAGGACGCCGGCAGGGTCGCCCTCAGTCAGCGATTGTTGGGGCTCAGCAGCGTGGCGGCCGCGGCGACGAAGGCCACGGACGCTTCCTTGGTCGCATGCCGCCGGGCGTCGAGCTCGGTGCGGCCGGTGGCCTTGCGCAGCGCGTACGTGGCATCTGCGGCCTGCTGGGCGGGGCCAGCCAGCTCGGGGGCCAGGACCTGAAGGCGGACGTGGGGCGCGGTGATCGCAGCCCGGGTGTCGTGGGACCTCGTCTGGGCCTCCAGCTGATGCTCGGTGCCTGCCTCGGCCAGGGCCAGACGCTCTCGATGGAACATCGCCGAGCGGTGCGCGTCCAGGGCGGCCGCGAAGTCGGTGACGGCGCCGAGCTGGTCCTGGCGGTGGCTGTCGGCGCGCTGCTCGGCGCGTTCAGTGCGTGCCGAACGATGCTGGAGGAGTCCGGCGGTCAGAGCACCGGCGAGGGTACCGAGTACGGCAACAATCGAAGGCCATATGGACATCAGGTGCTGGGTCCTCTCGAGTAGTCGGTTTCGGTGAGCACGTGATCACTTGCTCCGAGCCGACCCGCACACGAGACGGCCGGAAACAAGTACCGACGCGCTTCCAGAACTGAGCAACACGGTTCTTGTCGCTGAAGGACGTTCCCAGCGTTAACCAACAAACGATGCTGGCTTTCGGTGATGAATCCAGGTTGTGACCCCTCGGAGGGTCGATGAGGACCTCGGCCGGATCTGGGGCAGCACCCTCTTCTGGACGTTGTGACCCCTCGGAGGGTCGATGAGGACCCCACGGTAAAGCAGCAGCTCGGGGCGTATGCGCTGTCGGTGTCACGGGGGTGTTTTTCAGCAGACCTCCGGTGGTGCAGTGGGGCCCGGTGTGTTGCTGACGTCATGCTGCCGCCTACCGGTGTGTCTGGGCCCTGAGGTGGGGCACCGCCCCGCCTAGTCTCCCAATTTTGGGAGACCCAAGCACCCACCGCCCTGGCGAGGGCCGGCAAGCGGCCGAAACCGAAGCCGATGAGAACCACCACTCCCCTGCGCTGGCCGACCACAGCCCAGCAGTACCGCCCTGCCCCTCATAGGGGCGATGGGTACCGGGCCGGCCCACCTCATCGATTAGCTCGGCAAGCTGTCGGTGTCGCCGTCGGACTCGGGGGTGACCTCGACGACAAGAAGGGCCTCTGGTCGGGCAGGAGTGCGCCGGCGCCTTGGCGGTCGCGGTGGGGACGACGGTGCTGTTACCCGGGCTCGGGCTTGGTGAATGCTTGTCGGCTGTGCACGAGCAGTTCACGCACCGCGGGGCTGTGCGTGTTCTTCCAGATCAGGGCGAGCAGGGCGGGTGTTTCGACGTCGTCGATGGTGCGGGCGATGATTCGGCCGCGATAGCCCGCGGCCATCGAGTCGCTGAGGACGGCGACGCCGAGTCCGCGGGCGGCAAGGTCGGCAATGGCATCCGCGGCGCTGGCTTGCAACGCGATCACGGGTTGGAGGCTCTGTGCGGCGCAGGCACGGTCGAATACTCTGCGCAGGCCGGTGCCGGGCGGCATGCACACGATCGGGTGGGCGACCAGGTCGCGCAGAGCGACCCGCCGCTGTTTCGCCAAAGGGTGCCCGGCCGGAACGGCTACGACGAGCCGCTCACG
Organism: Streptomyces sp. NPDC048644; assembly: GCF_043199105.1. NCBI lineage: Bacteria > Bacillati > Actinomycetota > Actinomycetes > Kitasatosporales > Streptomycetaceae > Streptomyces > Streptomyces sp. NPDC048644. The sequence goes on along the minus strand of NZ_JBICVO010000021.1, from coordinate 90,168 downwards.
AATGATCGTCAGCGCCTCCAGCCCGTCAGGGGTGGCAGTTGCGGTCCCGATGAGAGCCAGGTCAATGGTGCCCGCACGCACCCCCTCGACGAGCCGGTCAGAGTTGTCCTCCAACAGTGAGATCTCCACCCCGGGATGCGCCCGGTGGAACACGGAGAGCGCGTCAAACAAAGGCGTGAGGGTGCAGCCAATGACCATCCCGACCGTGAGCCGACCCCGGATCAGGTCGGTCACCTCACTCACCGCCTGGCCAACCGCCCCAGCCGCGGCGAGCACCGCGCGGGCGTGTTCGAGCGCAGCCTTTCCCGCAACGGTGAGGGTGGCGGTGCGCGCCGACCGGTCAAACAGCTCGGCACCGAGTTCACGTTCCAGCTGGCGGATCTGAGCGCTGACGCCGGACTGGCTGATGTGCACCCGCTCGGCCGCCCGGGTGAAGTTCTGCTCTTCAGCGACCGCGACGAAGTATTCCAGCTGCCTCAGTTCCATGACTGAGAATTCTAGCTTCCAGAAGAATCATCTGTTGGACTTCTGATCATCGGGCGATCACGCTAGGAAGCACCGAAACCCGACGTCAGGAGGAACCCATGCCGGAATACGAGAAGGCCATGCGCCCCGAAGACATCACCCGCTTGTTCGTTGAACGATCCAACGCCGGTGACGCGGCCGGGGTCGCCGCACTCTACGAAGAGGATGCAGTGATTGCCTACCCGCCCGGGGACCGGACAGTGGGCCGGGAGGCGATCCGTGCGCTATGGGAAAAGGTGCTGGCCAACCGTCCCCGTTTCGAGCCGGAGCAACCACTGCCGACGCTGGTCAGCGGCGACATCGCCCTCACCTCGACCCCGCCGAAGGACGGGGCCGGCGCCCGGGCGCAGGTTGTCCGGCGCCAGCCTGACGGAAGCTGGTTGCGCCTGCTCGACCAGCCCGAGTTCATTTCGCCCACCCGCTAAAACCCGTCCACCCTCCCCGTGGACGAGCCGTTCCATGAGACCACCCGGACGAGCTACAGAAAAGGTCTCCATCTCGCCGTCACGGATATGTAGTCGACGAGTTGTCGCAGTTCAGAGCCAGTTCACGAGCTCCTGCAGTCGGTAAAGGCGAAGAGGACCCGAGACCTGGCCCAGATCACCCTCCAGCCCCTGTCGGGACCATCCCCGCGGGTACGGGGAGCAGCCCGAACGGCTACGCGGCGCACTGCTCGGCGCGGGACCATCCCCGCGCCCGCGGGGATGGCCGTTTACCGCCAGGTACCAAGTAGGTACCATGCGGGTATGCCGTCCTTGAACATCACCTACACCGACGACGAACTGGAGGCCGTGCGCGCGCAGGCTGCGGCTGAGGGCAAGTCCCTCAAGCAGTACGTGCACGACCTGTCGGTCCGCGAGCAGCAGCGCACCGCCTTCGTCTCCTTCGCCCGGTCCTGGAGCGAGGGGCACCAGGCAGAGTTCGACGAGGCGTTCCCCGACGAAGCACCCCCGCCTGCTTCCCGGGGTGCTGCGGCCGCCTGATGATCCTGCACATTGATGTCGCCTGGCTTTTGGACGTTCAGGAGCAGGCCGTGCCCGAAGACGTCTCGGTCGCCGACTACTCTGCCCTCGTAGCCGCGGTCGCACGCCACAAGACTCGGCTGCCACGCCCCTCGACCAGTGAGCCGGACGCGGCCTGGCGCGCAGCCGCCCTCCTGCACACCCTGGTCCGCCTCGAGCCGCTCCCCCACCGCAACAGTCTCTTCGCCGCCACGGTCGCCGCCGCCTACATGCACGCCAGCAACGAAAGCATCGACCCACCCTACGGCGCACTCGTAGAACTCGTACGGACAATCCAGTCCCACAAAGCCGACGTTTACCAAACCGCCCACCACATACGCCACTGGCGCATCTGACCACCGACCACGCAAAGGGGATATCACCCCCACGACACTGCCGCGGGCACCCCTAGTGCACGCGACGATGGACCTCGCACAGGAGGACACCGTCAAGGCCCGCAAGTACGCTCCCGCACCCTCGAGTGGCCGGCGACCGCACCTCTGCCTCTCATCCATCAGGGGTCACATATCACCCCTTATTATCCCTATGTCGGAGTCAGTGAAACTGTCCGGGAACGGCGCATCACCGGGATAGAGTCGCAGGTCAGAGAGTCTGCTCCCCGCACACGCGGGGATGGTCCCTCCGAGCCTGGTGGGCGGAGTACGAGGAGGCGCTGCTCCCCGCACACGCGGGGATGGTCCCCGCTCGATGCTCGTGATGGAAGTCGACGACATCTGCTCCCCGCGCCCGCGGGGATGGTCCCCTCCACCGGAAGATCGTCCGCCACGCGGCGTTCTGCTCCCCGCACACGCGGGGATGGTCCCCGGCAGGCGCACCCCGTCACCGGGTCGCGGGTCTGCTCCCCGCACACGCGGGGATGGTCCCGACGCGAGCTGATCTGCACAAAGGGCCGGGCCCTGCTCCCCGCACACGCGGGGATGGTCCTCCGCCGCACACCACGATCGCCCCCGTCTCCGCGGGCGGCGCCGTCGCTGCTCCCCGCACACGCGGGGATGGTCCTCCGCCACCGACCGCCGCAACCGCCGCGCCGCCCTGCTCCCCGCACACGCGGGGATGGTCCCGCGGCAGGATGTGGGCATGAGGGGACGCATTCCTGCTCCCCGCACACGCGGGGATGGTCCCAACCACGAGCAGGAAAGACTGCGCATAGGGGCCTGCTCCCCGCACGCGCGGGATGGTCCTCACCATCTGGAGCCTGGGCGGCTTCCGTCGCCTGCGGATCCGCTGGGAGATCCGCGGTGACATCCACGACGCATTCCTCAAGCTCGCCTGCTGGTCATCACCTACCGACACGTCCAAATATGTCCGTTAGCTCCTCTAAGGCGTCCGGCAGCCGGAACTCGCCACCCAACTGCGGTCGGTCTCGGCGAACTGGTGAGGCCCCAGAGGCTGTGTCCTGCCCTGGCGGGGCAGCTCCGGGGCCTTCGTGACCGGGCGGGGTCCTTCAGGGACGGCCGAGGGCACGGACGGACCAGCCGGCCTCCCGCCAGGTACCCAGGGTGAGGGTGCCGCGGCCGTCGATGACCTGAGCGGACGCGGCCCGGTGGACGAGACGGTGAGGGGCGATGCGAGCGAACTCGGCCCATTCGGTCAGGTGCAGCAGCAGGTCGGCGTCTTCGACGGCGGCGATCGGGTCGTCGATGTAGTCGAGTTCGGGGTGGAGCTTGCGGGCGTTGTCGAGGGCTTTGGGGTCGGTGACGGTGACGGTTGCGCCGAGCTCTTGGAGTTTCTGGGCGACGGCGAGGGCGGGTGAGTCGCGGATGTCGTCGGTCTCGGGTTTGAAGGCGGCGCCCCAGACGGTGATCCGCTTGCCCCGCAGGTCGGTGCCGAGTGCTTCGCGGGTGAGGTCGATGATGCGCTGGCGCCGGCGGGTGTTGACGGCGTCGGCTTCGCGGAGGATGCCGACGGCCTGGTCGGCGTCGAGTTGGTCGGCGCGGGTGGTGAAGCCGCGGAGGTCCTTGGGGAGGCAGCCGCCGCCGAAGCCGAGGCCGGGCCGCATGCCGCGGCGGCCGATGCGGGTGTCGTGGCCGAGGATGTCGGCGAGTTCGGCGACGTTGGCGCCGGACTTCTCGCAGACCTCTGCCATCGCGTTGATGAAGGAGATCTTGGTGGCGAGGAAGGAGTTCGCGGCGCCCTTGGCGAGCTCGGCGGTGGCCCAGTCGGTGACGATCGTCGGCGTCCCCGCTTCGATGATCTCCGCGAACGCCTGCCGCAGTACGCGCTCAGCCCAGGAGTGTTCGGTGTTGAAGCCGAGGACGAGCCGGTTGGGCCGGAGGGTGTCGTCGACCGCGAAGGACTCGCGCAGGAACTCGGGGTTCCAGGCGACCTCGACGAGGTCCCCGGCGGGGGCGTGGTCGCGGAGGAGTTCGGCGACGCGGGGTGCGGTGCCGACGGGAACGGTCGACTTCACCGCGACGACGGCCGGGCGGGTCAGGCCGGGGGCGAGCTTGCGGGCGGCGTCGAAGAGGTGGGTCAGGTCGTAGGCGTTGGTGCCGGGCTGTTGTGGGGTGCCGACGCCGATGAAGTGGAGGTCGGCGAACTCGGCGGCCTCGGCATAGGACGCGGTGAACTTCAGCTGTCCCGATGCGGTGTGTTTGGCGAGGAGTTCGTCCAGGCCACGCTCGAAGAACGGGGCCTTGCCGGAGTTGAGGGTGTGGACCTTGTCGATGTCCAAGTCCATGCCTAGGACCTCGTGGCCTAGTTCGGCCATGCAGGCCGCGTGGGTGGCGCCGAGGTAGCCGCATCCGATGACGGTCATCTTCATGAGCGGGTGTCCCTTCAGGTGGGGCCGCCGGCTGCGGCCCCACCTGCCCCGCCCGGGAGGGCGGGGTGGTCAGGCGGGCCGGGCGGCCAGGTAGCGGTGGATCCCGTCCCGGATGAACGGCGGGATCGTGAGGATGTCGAGGTGCTCGGGGGCGAAGAACTGGAGCTTGACGCCCTCGCTGAGCGGGAGTTGCCTCTCGTCGCCGTCCCAGGTGGCGGAGAAGAAGGTGATGACCTGCCCGGAACCGTGCTCGTCGCGGATCTCGAACAACTCGGTCAGGTCCCCGGCGGCGAGGCCGGCTTCTTCGTCGAGTTCGCGGACGATCGCCGCAGCCGGGCTTTCGCCGGGGTCGCAGCCGCCGCCGAGCAGGCTCCAGTGGGCGGGCCAGGCTATGTGGGGCAGGTCGTCGCGGAGATGGAGGAGGAGGTCGCCGCGGCGGTTGGTGATGATGGCGACGGCTCCGCGGGCGGTGGCCGGCTCCTCGGCCGTGGTGGTGTCGGAGTGCATTCCGGCACGCTAGTGGGGCAGTTGAGGGTCATGCGGCGGCCTGGATCGTCTGGTTCGAGACCCAGGCGGCTGTCATGAGGGCCTGCATGCGGGTGCGGTGGAACCGGCTGCCGGGCTTCCCCCCTTCGAGAAGGGGGCAGAAGGCGGCGGGGGCGTCGGCGAGGGCGGTGTTGATCTGGGCGTCGGTCCAGGCGGCGAGGTCGCCGTTGAGCCAGGCGGGGACGGGGGAGGCGAAGCCGAGCTTGTCCCGGCTGGACCAGACCTCGCGGGGCAGGCCAAGGGCCTTCGCCGCGTCCCGCAGGATCCGTTTGCCCTGGGCCGGGTCGGTGATCTTGTGCTCGGCCGGCAGGCGGTAGGACAGCTCGACCAGGTCCCGGGCGAGGTAGGGGGACCGGCGCTCCAGCGCGCAGGCGGAGGCGAGTTTGTCGCTGGTCATCACCAGCGGGCGCCAGGCCGTGGCCAGGTCCGCCAGCGTCAGGGAGCGGGCCAGGTCGCCGCCGCCCCTGGCCATCGCTTCGGCGACCAGGTCGCTTATCCGTCCGTCCGGGTCAGGGCCGCGCAGGACAAGGCGGGTGACCACTTCCGCCGGACTGAGGGCCTCCCCTGCGGTGTGCATCAGCTTGGTGGCCAGGGGCCGGTAGGCCTCCAGCCCGGCGTGCAGGACAGCGGCGGGGCCGAAGAGGGCCAGGGCATGGCGGATGTAGCCCATCAGGAACTCATCCGGCCCCAAGCCGCCGACCACGACGCGAAGGCCCAGGTCTGCGATCTTCCGGTAGGCCATGTGCTCGGAGAAGGTGGACGCGTTGCCCATGGGGTAGTCCAGGGCCCGCATCATGGGCGGCAGGGCGGTGGTGAAGTCGACGTGGTCCGGCTCGACCACCACCAGTTCGGCCCGGATGTCCCGGGCGATCACCGCCGCGGTGGAGGACCCGTCCAGCCGGTCCTGGCCCCGGTAGCGGACGGTGACGCAGACCGGCGGCCGCATCAGGTAGGCCAGCACCGCCGAGTCCAGCCCGCCGGACAGCAGCAGGACGAAGTCGCAGGCCGGTGACCTGAGCGGGACCTCCTCGGCCAGGACCGTCGAGTACCTCGCCAAAGCTTCGCGGTAGGTGCCGGTGAACGGCGCCCGCTCCTCCAGGTGCCACCAGGTCCTCTGGTCGATCGAGCCGCTGGTGATGTCGAAGACCAGCAACGTCGCCGGGGCCAGCAGCTGGACGCCCTGGAACGGGGTGTCCACCCCGACGGGAGTCTCGATCGCGGTGGCCTCCGGCCGTAAGACCAGCGGGGCCGGCCCGTAGCCGGTCAGGGTGGTCACCTCGGAGGCGAACGCGAGCCGGCCGCCGTCCAGACGCCAGTAGAGCGGCTTCTCGCCGAGGCGGTCCCGGGCCAGGAACAGCTTGGCGACGCGCGGGTCATAGACGGCGGCGGCGAACATGCCGTCCAGCCCGTCCAGGCAGCTGGGGCCGATCTTGGCCCAGGCCCGCAGCAGGAAATGGGCATCCGACTCCCTCTCACCGACCTCGATCCCCCAAGCCGCCGCCTGCTGGCGCCAGTTGTAGATCTCCCCGTTGAAGGCCAGCAGCATCCCCGTGGCCCCATGCAGGTAGGGGCCCGGCATCGCGTGCGGGTCAACGACCAGCAGCGTGTTCATGGCCAGCACCGCCCGCCCGTCCTTCGCGACGGCGTGCAGGGTGCCGTCCGGGCCGCGGTAGTGCTGATGGCGGCCCATGGCCGCGATGGTGGACCGGTGCCGGACGGCGTCGCCTCCGGCCAGTCCTGCGATTCCGCACATCTGGTTCACCCCCGAGCGTGAAGTCGTGGTGCCTGGCGGCGGCCCCCGCCGGAAGCCTTCCTGACATCCCGGCAGCGGCCAGGCCCTCATCACACCCGCCGGGCCCCATGTCGGGGAGGGCTCGCAGGGGGGCTCACAACTCGCAAACGCGGTTCACCGCAAGGCCGCGGGGCATACCCTCGGTGACCCAACACGCGGGCATCGCGTACGACATTCCGTGCCCCGGCGAAGGACAACTCTTCGTGCTCAAAGGCGGGTTCGTCCGCGTGATGCCCACAATCTGGTCAAGGGGGCAGGTCGTGGCGTCGACCGTCCGTCGCAGCCGTCCGCCCAACACGGACCTGGCCCGGCTCATCGAAGCCAGCGGCGCGAGCCACAAGTCCCTGGCCCTGCGCGTCAACCAGCTCGCGCGGACCGCAGGCCTGGAGACGGACTACTCGCACACTTCCGTCGCGAACTGGTGCCGGCGGGGCATGACACCGAAGTGGCCGGTGCCCCAGCTGATCGCGCAGGCCCTCGCCGAACGGCTCGGCCGCCCCGTGGCACTTGGTGAGATCGCGATGGGCGAGGCCGAGACACCGGACGCCGGTATGGGGTTGGATTTCCCGCGGGACCGTGCCCATGCGGTCCGAGTGGCCACCTCGTTCTGGAGCTCCGTGAACCGCCGCGACTTCCTGACCGGATCCGGCTTCGCCGTGTCCGCGTTCACCACCCCCGTGACCCGCTGGCTGGTCGCCCCCGCCGACGATGCCGCCGACCACACCGGCGGCAAGGGAGTCGGCCGGGCCGACCTGGAAGAACTCCGGGACGCCGCCGACGAGGCCAGACGATGGGACTCCAAATACGGCGGCGGAAACTGGAAAGCCAACTCCGTCACCACCTGCCTGCAAGAACGCGCCGCCCCGCTGCTGCAAGGCACCTTCTCCGACCACGTCGGCCGCCAGCTGTTCTCCGTGACCGCCGAACTGTCCAGGCTGGCCGGGTGGACCGCGTTCGACGTCGGCCAGCACGAAGCCGCCCAACGGCACTTCATCCAGGCCCTCCGCCTCGCCCGAGCCGGCCAAGACGTGCAGCTGGGCTGCTACGTCCTGACCACGATGGCCATGCAATCGCTGATGCGGGGCTTCGCCAGCGAGGCGATCGACATGGCCCAGGGCGCCTTCGAACGCGCCAAGGGACACGCCGCCCCGAGGGTGCTGGCGTTCACCAAGCTCATCGAGGCCCGCGCCCATGCCCGCGACCGGGCCGCCAGAGCCGCCTCACGAGCCCTCGCGACCTCCGAGACCCTCCTGGGCCAAGCGGACGCCGACAGCGGCTCGGAGCCCGCCTGGATCGACTTCTACCACCATGCCCGCCTGTCCGCGGACGCCACGGAGGTCTTCCGGGACCTGAAAATCCCCAAAGCCGTCCTGGGCTGGGACCAGCAGGCCGCTGCTATGCAGCCAGGCGTGTTCACCCGCTCGGTCGGCATGCGCCTTGCGATCGTGGGGACCGCCCACCTCCAGGCCCGCGACCTCGACCACGGACTGCAGCTGGGGCACCGCTCCGTCGACATCCTCGCCCGCGTCCAGTCCTCCCGGGCCAAGGACTACGTCCACGAGTTCAACACCGCCCTCGGCCCCTGGCGACGCGAGCCCGCCGTCCGCGACTTCATCCACCGCACCCGCACTGAACTCGGCATCGCCGCCTGAGCATGTCTTGCTGTGGTTCCCCTTCTCAAGGGGAACCACAGCCGAACGTACCCAGTCACGTGCCGCATTTCCCCCGGCGCACCGTCGGCCGGGGACGGACCCGCTCCCCGCACACGCGGGGATGGCCCCAGGACGCCTCCCGCGATGTGCGGGAGGGGTGGCTGCTCCCCGCGCCCGCAGAGAGGGCTCGCATCCCGTCCCCTGCTGGAGCCGACCCCCGCCTGCGGGGCCGTCGGTCGCACCGCTCTTCCTCGCGTTCACTGGAGACCACGCCATGCCCCTTATAACCACCTATGCCGGAGTCAGTGAAACTGTCCGGGAACGGCGCATCACCGGGATAGAGTCGCAGGTCAGAGAGTCTGCTCCCCGCGCCCGCGGGGATGGTCCCTGCCCTGACTGCCTGGCAGGTGAACAGTGACCCTGCTCCCCGCGCCCGCGGGGATGGTCCCTCCAACCATTGAAGTTCAATGGCACTCTGTCACTGCTCCCCGCGCCCGCGGGGATGGTCCCCTCGGTGAGCGGAGCTACGGATACGACGTGAGCTGCTCCCCGCGCCCGCGGGGATGGTCCCGATAAGTTCTTCGACGCCATCCCTAGCTTCCACTGCTCCCCGCGCCCGCGGGGATGGTCCCCAGCGGAGCAGGCGGGGCGAGATGTAGAGGGCCTGCTCCCCGCGCCCGCGGGGATGCCCCTATCCGATCCTTCGCACCCCGTACCCGCGTCCTCGGCAGCGAGAACGGGCTACGCCTGCTCCGTGCCACCGGGGAGATCCGCTTTCCGTGCGTCATCAAGCCCGCCGGCGGCGCGGGCTCCGCCGGCGTCACTGTCGTCACCGACCCCGACCATGCGGCCGACGCCTGGCGGGCGGCGGCCCGCTCCTCGCGCGGCATGTACGGCCTGCCGCGCGAGGAGCGCGTCCTGGTTCAGGACTACGCCGAGGGCACCGAGTACAGCGTCGAATCGATCACGCAGCACGGGACGACCACGCATCTGTGCGCCACCCGGAAGACCGTCACCCCGGACGCCCACCGGGTCGAAGTCGGTCACAGCCTGCCCGCCGCCCTGCCGCCGGGCGCCGAACGGGCCGTGCACCACGAGGTGGAGCGGGTGATCGCCGCAGTGGGCATCCGCAACGGCGCCTCGCACACCGAGGTGATCGTCACAGGTGAAGGCCGCTGCAGCGTCATCGAGATCGGCGCCCGTCTCGGTGCCGGGTACATCGGCGTCCTCCTGGCACGCGCTGGGAATCGACCCGTGGACGGCCCTCCTGAACACCGCCCTCGGCCGCGCCGCCCACCTCACCCCGGCCCTCCGCGCGTGCGCGAGCGTTCGGTTCCTGACCAGCCCGCGCACCGGCCGCCTTACCGCGGTGACCGGCCTGCCCAAGGAGGGCCCCGGGGTGCCCCCCCGTCCATCTGCGCACGGCCGTCGGGCAGACCGTAGGGCCGGCGCAGGCCAACCGCGGGCGCCTGGGCCACTTCATCGTCACCGGCTCTGATCCCGTCGCCGTCGAGCGTCGGGCCGAGCAGGTACTCGCCGGGATCACCGTCGTGGTCGACTCCGACGCCCCGGCGCGTCGCACCGGATCGCCCGCGCCCGGGCCGGGCCCGGAAGGGGAGGCAACCCATGCACCGTGAACCGAGCACCCCTCGCATCGGGCGAGAGGGGCCTCCGGCGATCCTGCCGGGCGCGTTCGACGAGCTGTTCCACGGCGAAGCCCGCACCGGAGGCTTCAGCCTGGTGGCCCAGGTCGTCGATCCGGCACTGCCGCCCGAGGCCGAACCGTTCTCCTTCCTCTGCGCCGATCTGCTGCACCACATCGCCGCCGAACTGGCACTGAAGGAGGGCGAGACACTGGCCGATCTCGGATGCGGACGCGGCGGCCCCGGCCTGTGGCTGGCCCGCGCGGCACACGCCGACTGGTCGGCGTCGACTTCTCGCCGGTCGCGGTCGCCCAGGCCCGGCAACGGGCCGTCGCCTACACGATGAAAGGCACGGCGCACTTCGTGGTGAACGACCTGACCGCCACCGGGATTGCCCCCGCGAGTGTGGCGGCGGCCGTCTCCATCGACGCTCTCCAGTACGCCGGCGACCGCGCCGCGGCGGCGATCGAGGCCCGCCGGATTCTCCGCCCGGGAGGACGTCTCGTGGTCACCGGCTGGCACCCGCTCAGCCCCGGCGACCCACAACTGCCCGAGCGGCACCGCCACACCGACTGGCCCGCGGTACTGCGTGCCGCCGGGTTCACCGCCGTGCAGTGCCACGCCCGTCCAGCCTGGAGCCACACCTACAAGTCCATCTACCGCGTCGCGCTCCAGCTCGGCGACCCGGGCCCGGACACCGCACTCGCCGGGCTGCGAAGCGAAGCCCGCCGGCGCCTGCCCACTGCCCACCTCCTGCGCAGGGTCGCCGTCACCGCCGTATCTGGCTGAACCCTCCACCGACCCGGCGCACAAGCCGTGTGAGAACGTCAGCTCAGGTCGGCCAGAACGGCGGCCACGGCGTCGTAGGTGTTCTTCACCCCGGCGGCATTGCCCAGCCGGTGGCGCTCCAGGCGGACGGCGCCGAGGTGCCGGACCTCGTAGACCAGCGAACGCCATACCACGGCGGGAGATCGGTCCCGCTTCCCGTAGGTCTCCCAGAACGCCACGCGCTCGTCCTGCTTCGCCAGCGCCATGCGGATCGTCCAGTCCGCGGCCGGGTCACCCCACCAGGCACGGTCCATGTCGAGCACCCCGGTGATCGTAGGCTCCTCGGCCTCGGCGTCGAGCATCACGTTGACCGTCCACAGGTCCCCGGTCAGCAGCCTCGGTTCGGTGACCTCGTTGAGCACGGCACGCTCGTGCGCGGCCACCGCGGCGACCTTCCGTACATCGGCCGCGTCCAGGCCGGCCCCGTCCAGGTCCGCTGCGATCTCCTCCAGCGACGTGATCACCGCCTCGCTCCACGTCCCGTGCCCCGGGCTGCCGACGGGCCCGAAGTGCGGGCCCCGCATGTCGTGCACGGAGCGGGCGACGGTGCCCATCTGCCGGAAGAACGCCGGCCACGCCGTGCGCGGGTACGTCCCCAGCTGCTCCGGAGCCGGGACGCCGTCCAGGTGGGTCTGAATCATCCAGTCCCGGCCGATCACCTGGTGCGACCAGTCCGCGACAAGGACCCGCGGCATCAACGGCGCAATCACCACCAGCCAGGGCTGGCTCGCGTACTCGTTCCGCATCAGGTGGCGCTCACTGCGGAACTGGCGGGCCTCTTCCGGCGCGACCCGCAAGATCACCGACCGGTCCCGCCCGGCCAGGCTCACGCGGCGCTGTTGTACATGCCCGTGCCCAGCTCGACAGCGGACACCGGCATGGCGGCGTCCCCAAAGGCCCGTCGGCAGACCTTCCCGATCTCCTCCGCGGTCAGTGACTGCTGGAGCGCCCCCGAGGCGCGCTCAACCGGCTGAAAGTCCATGCCGCTCAGGATGGCCCGCTCGACGGCCGTTCGTCACATCCACCGCGTGCAGCGGTACGGCGGAAATAAGTCCGCCCCGGATGTTGTGACCCCTCGAAGGGGCGATGAGGACGGCGGCTCGGGGGGCGGACGTCATGTCAGTACCACTTGTTGTGACCCCTCGTAGGGGCGATGAGGACCCCGGACGACGGCGGCACCGGCTGGTCGGGGCCGTACTCAGGTCCGCTCCGCGCACGCGGAGATGCCCCCGCCCGAGGCGTGCAGATGGCAGCCGAGGCGGCTGCACCCCTGTGGACGAATCCGCCCGCATATGCGCCTTTCCCGCGACCTGACTTTCCCTGGACTCGGGGAGGGAAAAGCCACGGCTCGATGCGAGATCGACGTCACTGTTGTGATGGTGGCTGATGGCTAAGGGCTCGAATTGGCCAACTTGAGTTCCGTCGACTCCGTACCGGCGTTGTGCGGGTAGCGGGCGCCAGGCCGAGCCGCCGCGTCCTGGCCCGTCTACGCCCAGCAGTTGAGCCCGCGAAGGGCACCTTGATGCCAGCCAGTGCTGGTGAGCGGCGTTTGCATACGGGTGTGAACCGCTTCTAGATTCCGTCCCTCGTGCCGCGTACGGGGCTGATGCGGTGTTGACCGTGTGTGAGGGGTTTTTCATGGCTGGGTCCGGCAAGATCCTGGACATCAAGACGGAGGATGTGCAGGCGGCGGCGCCGGTCTTCGCGGCGCAGAGCCGGGACCTGGACGAGGCGCTGCGGAAGCTGAAGTCTTCGCTGGACTCTTTGGGTTCGCCGTGGGGGAATGACGATTCGGGCAAGCAGTTTCATGCTGCCTATGCGCCGAAGCGTACCGATATCGAGAAGGCCGTGGGCGTCTTGGTGCGGGGCCTGTCGTCCATTCATGCCGGGCTCAAGGATATGGCGGACGGTCATATCGACAATGAGGATTTGACGAAGGGGATGTTCACGAAGGCCGGTGGGGGCGCCTGAGATGGGTGCGGGGGAAAAGGCCAAGGAGATCGTCCAGGATCTGACGGGTTTGCATTTCCCGGAGGGGGATGAGGGCGATCTGCGGCACGCGGCTGCCGCGTGGAGGACGTTTGCGGATGCGGTGGGAGACGTCACCGCGAAGGCGAACAAGTCGGCTTGGGAGGTCATCGACGGTAACCGCGGTGATGCGGTCGACGCCTTCGATGCGTTCTGGCGCCGCTACCACGCAGGCGGCAAGGGCGGTCTGGACGATGTGGCCGACGCCGCCCACAGCATGGCCAAGGCGCTGGACAAGTATGCGGACCAGGTCGCCGAGGCCAAGAAGAAGATCGAGCACGAGCTGGAGATCGCCGGGGCGGTGCTGGTGGTGGGGGCAGCGCTGGCGCTGTTCACCGGTGGGGTCAGCGAGGCGGCAGCGGCCGGGGCTACCGAGGTGATTCTGGCCACCGCGGAGAGCGCCGGAGTTGCGCTGTCCACCACCGTCGCTGAGGTGGCCGGGACGACCCTGGCCACCGCGGCGATGGGTGGCATCGAGGGCATCACGGTGGATCTGTTCGTGGCCCAGCCCACGCGCATGGCGTTGGGCGACCAGAAGCACTTCCGTCTGGGCGAGATCCAGCAGGCCGGTGCGGCCGGGGTACTGCTGGGTGGCGCCTTGGGTGCGGCCGGCCGGTCGGCCAAGGCCCTGGGCGAGGCCGGCGGCGCAGGCGCGCTGCGGGACGTCAGGGTTCCCCGGCTGGAGCTGGCCGGCGTCGGCCGCGCCTCGCTGTCCCGTGTCCCCGACGGTCTGCGGAACTTCGGCCGGGACGTCAAGTGCCGGGTGCTGAAGAAGGACCCGGTGGACGTCGCTACCGGGTCGGTGGTCCTGCCGCGGACCAACACGGTCCTGCCCGGTGCGTTGCCGCTTGCCTTCACCCGCAGTTTCGAGTCCTCGTACCGGGCTGGACACTGGTTCGGCCCCGCCTGGGCCTCCACCGCCGACGAACGCCTGGAGATCGACAAGACGGGCGTGGTCCACATCGGTGCGGACGGCACCCTGCGCGCCTACTCGCACCCGGAGCTGGGTGGTGCGGGTGTGCAGTGCGGCCAGGGGCCGCGCCGGGTACTGCGGCGCACCGAGGCGGGCGACTTCGAACTCACCGACCCGGCCACCGGCCTGACGCGTGTCTTTGCCGAACACGCCCCGGGTCTTGCTCTGTTGGAGGAGATCGAAGATCGTAACGGAGGGCGGATCACCTTCGCCTATGACGAGACCGGCGCCCCGACCGAGATAGCCCACAGCGGTGGCTACCGTCTCCACATCACCACCCACGCCCACCGCATCACCGCACTGCGCCTGGCCGGTGCCGCCGACGACGGCGGTGACCAACTGCTGGCCGCCTACGACTACGACGCCGACGGTCACCTCGCCGCGGTCACTACCCCCGCCTCCGAGACGCCACTGCGCTTCGAGAACGACGAGCAGGGCCGGATCACCGCCTGGATCGACACCAACGGCTCCCGCTTCGACTACACCTACGACGACCGCGACCGCTGCACCGCCCAGTCCGGCTCAGCCGGCCACCTCAGCTCTACTTTCGTCTACGACCGTGATCCGGATACCGGGCTGCATCGCACCCGGCTGACGGACTCGCTCGGTCACACCAGTACCTACCTGGCCAACACGCACCTTCAAGTCGTCGCCGAGGCCGACCCGCTGGGCCACACCACCCGTACGGAGTGGGACCGCTTCGACCGGATCACGGCGACCACCGATCCCCTGGGCCGCACGACCCGTTACACCTACGACGAGGCGGGCAACCTCACCCAGATCGCCCTCCCCGACGGCACCACCGGCGAGGCCACCTACAACGACCTCAACCTCCCGACCCAGGTCACCGAGCCGGGCGGCACCCGCTGGCAGCACGCCTACGACGAGGCCGGAAACCTGGTGGCCACCACAGACCCGGCCGGCGCCCGAATCCACTATGCCTACAACACGTTGGGGCACCTGACCGCAGCCACCGACGCCGCGGGCCACACCCGTTACATCACCAACGACCAGGCCGGGCTGCCGACCACGGTCACCGACCCACTGGGCCAGGCCACCACCGTCGACCGCGACGCCTTCGGCCGCATCACCCGCATCACCGATCCGATGGGCCACACCACCCGCCTGGGCTGGACGCCGGCCGGCAAACCCGCCTGGCGCGAGGCCGCCGACGGCGCGCGGGAGACCTGGGCCTGGGACGGCGAGGGCAACCTCACCTCCCACACGGATCCGGCAGGCAACACCACCCACCACACCTACGGCCACTTCGACCTGCCCGTCACCCGCACCGACCCCGACGGAACCGCCTACGCCTTCGCCTACGACTCCGAACTCCGCCTCACCCAAGTCACCAGCCCTCAGGGCCTGGCCTGGACTTACACCTACGACGGGGCCGGACGCCTCAGCGCCGAGACGGACTTCAACGACCGCACCCTCCGCTACACCCGCAACGCGGCCGGCCGGCTCACCTCCCGCACCAACGGCGCCGGCCAGACCCTCACCTTCACCCACGACGCACTGGGCCGTACGACCTCCACCACCGCAGATGACGGTGCGCAGACCACCTACGTCTATGCACACTCCGGCCAGCTCATACGCGCCACCAACAGCGACGCCGATCTCTCCTGGCAGCACGACCCTCTCGGCCACGTCCTGGCAGAGACGGTCAATGGCCTCACCATCACCTACGGTTACGACCCTCTCGGCCGTCGCACCAGCCGCACCACCCCCACCGGCCTCGTCTCCCAATGGACGTACGACGCGGCGGGCCAACCCACCGCCCTGGCGACCGGCTGTCAAACCCTCACCTTCGCCTACGACGCCGCGGGCCGGGAAACCGAGCGCCACCTGGGCCAGACCACCCGTCTGTCCCAGACCTGGGATCCCGCCGACCGTCTCACCGGCCAGTCCCTCACCCACCACCGAACACCCGGCGAGGACCTGCTCCTCCAGCACCGCACCTACGCCTACCGCGCCGACGGCCACCTCACCGAAGTCCACGAACTCACCAACGGCACCCGCCGCTTCGACCTCGACCGCTCAGGCCGCGTCACCGGCGTCCGTGCCCACGGCTGGACCGAGACGTACGCGTACGACACCGCAGGCAACCTCACCCACGCCACCATTCCCACCCGTACCGAAGACGCTGATCGCGAATTCACCGGCACCCTCCTGCGCCGCGCGGGCCGCACCACCTACGAACACGACGCCCAGGGCCGGCTGACCCGCAAGACCCGCCATCTCCTCAACGGCCAGACCCTCGCCTGGACCTACGCCTGGAACGCCGAGGACCGCCTCACCCAGGCCACCACCCCCGGCGGCGCCGCCTGGCGCTACGCCTACGACCCACTCGGCCGCCGCACCGCCAAGCACCTCCTCGCCGACGACGGCACCGTCTCCGCCTCCGTCGCCTTCACCTGGGACGGCACCCGCCTGGCCGAACAGACCACCCCAGACGGGCAGATCACCACCTGGGACTACACCCCCGGAACGTACCGCCCTCTCACCCAGACCACCCGCCGCACCCCGGCCGGCGCCCCCAGCTTCCACGCCGTGATCACCGACGTGACCGGCACCCCCACCGAACTGGTCACTCCCGACGGCCGGATCGCCTGGCAGCACCGCATGACGCTCTGGGGCGCTCCTCTCTCCCCGGCCAAGAGTCCGGACGCTGTCGACTGTCCCCTCCGGTTTCCCGGCCAGTACGCCGACTCCGAAACCGGCCTGCACTACAACTACTTCCGTCACTACGACCCCGAGACCGCCCGCTACGTCAGTCCCGACCCCCTCGGTCTCATCCCGGCCCCCAACCATCACGCCTACGTCGACAACCCCACGGCCGGCTTCGACCCGCTCGGTCTCGCCGCCTGCACGGACAAGGGCGGCTGGTACGGAGCGCTCCAGCCGGCACGGGCCGGCAACGAGATCAACCACGTTCCCGCCAAATCGGCGTACAAGCACCTCACCGACCCCCGGCTCACCGAACACATGGGCCCGGCCATCCGGATGGACCGAGCCGATCACCGAGAAGTGATGAGCACCGGCAGCAGCCGGGAGGCCAAGACCTGGCAGGCCCAGCAGCGCTCCCTCATCGACCAGGGCAAGATCGACGAGGCCATCAAGATGGATATCAACGACATCCGAGCACGCTTCGGCAGCAAGTACGACCAGCACATCCAAGATATGGTCCAAAGTCTGCCGGACAACAAGGGGTTCCAGAACCTGCTCAACGAACACGGCTGGACCATCAACTACGACCTATTGAAGTAAGGCACGACCATGGACTTCGTCATCGACCCGCCGAACGGCGTCTCCCCGCTCCAGATCGGCATGACGTACGACCAGGCCCTGGAAGCGATCTCCGCCTGGGGGTCGCCGAGTGTGTCCGGGCCGTACGCTCACACGTCCACGGTGAAGCTCAAGGTGGATCACCAGAGCATGGACATCGTCGCTCACCTCGAAGACGGCAAGACCGTGACGGCCATCGAGCTGTGGCGCTTCGAGAACGACGTCCCGGATGTTCGGGTCCTCCTCGACAACGTCGACATCTTCCGCACCCCGGCAAAGGAAGTGCTGCGCCAGCAGTCAGAACGAGGCCGGACCGTAGATGACTCCGACCCCGAAAGCCCGGAAATCCCGAACGTCACCTTGGCCTTCACCCGCGAAACCGGCCAGGAAGTCCCCCGCGAATCTGACGGCCTTCCCCTGTACTTCACATCGGTCCTGGTCGCAGGAACCGACTACCTCTAAATCCGTGGTCTCCCTATTCACGGCGCCTCTCCCACCGTCGAGCCAGATCAGGCAATTTGCATAGGGCGACTGTGTCTCGCTGTCGCACCGCCGGCACCCTACGGCCAACGCGAAGCGTCTTCTGGGGAAGCCAAAAAGGCTGCCCGGCCGCTCCCCTTGGCGTCCGGCTGCAAAGAGCTGATGGAGATACACCGCGAGGCCGACGACGTCATCGCCACCCTCACCCAGGCCGCCCGCGCCGCCGGCCGGGCGGTCGACGTCATGAGCGGCGACAAGGACTTCATCCAGCTCCTGGACGACCCGGCCGTGCGGATGCTGAACACCGGCGTGAAGGACGAACGCCGCTACACCACCGCCGCGCACATCCCGCCCCGCTACGGCGTCACCCCCCGGCAGTGGCCGGACTACCGGGCCCTGACCGGCGACCCCGCCGACAACATCACCGGCGTGCGGGGCATCGGCCCCAAAACCGCCGCCCGGCTCCTCGCCGGCCACCGCAGCCTGGAGTCCGTCCCCGCCACCGAACTGCGCCCGGCCTGGGCCCAGCAGTGGCAGCGCGCGCGGCAGTGGCGCGAGATGATCAGACTCGACCGCAAAGTTGACTTGCCCGAAAGCCTCCTCACAGCCGCTCCGGCTGCACCGCTCCCCGCGGCCCCGACGGTCCTCGAAGCGCTGGACCTGTGGTGAGCCGCGCGAACGTCGCCGTCTGGGACTTCGACGGCACCCTCGGCCACCGCCGCCACGGCACCCGGGCCGAATGCCTCCTGGAAATCCTCGACGTCCAGCAACCCGACCACACCTGGGCCTTCCCGCAGATCTTCAAAGCGCTCGCCAGCGGTTCCCGTGGCATGAACCCCGCCTGCCCCACCCCCACCTCAACACGCCGGACGCATGGTGGGACCACGTCACGCAGGTGGTCGCCACCGCGCTCACCGGCCTCGGCATGCACAGCGACGAGGCGACCACAGCCGCGCACGCCACACGTCGGACCTACACCGACCGCACCGCATGGAGCCTCTACCCCCAGGCTCTCGACGTCCTCGACACCCTCACCCAGGCCGGATGGCAGCATGTCCTGCTGACCAACCACGTCCCCGAACTCCCCGGCATCCTCGACAGCTTGGGCCTCACCTCCCGTCTGCGCGCGGTCGTCAACTCGGCCGCGAGCGGGCACGAAAAGCCCCACCCCGAAGCCTTCCGCCTCGCCCGCGCCGCCGCCCCGCCCGGCGCACGCCTCGTGATGATCGGCGACAACCCCGACGCGGACATCAAGGGGGCCACCCGCGCCGGCATCGACGCCATCTGGGTCCGGCGCGACGAACACACCGACGTCCCCGACCTCGCGTCCGCCGGACGCCTTCTCCTCCAACCGGACCCGCTGCCGCGGCAGGCCCGCCAAGATGTCCGGGAAGTACCGCCCTCGCCCACAACTTGCCCCGCGGCCAACGTGATCCGGTAGCCTCACTCCCGTCCGCAACGCGGAAGCCCGGAAGCGCCCCGGCCTGGCGCACCGGAGCACCCGTATGCCCAGCACCGCCCAAGCCGACTGCCTGACCGCCTTCGGCGCCCTCCGCGACGGCGCTCCCGCGAGCGCGTTCGAGATCGGGGAAGGCTGCAACCGCTTCCCGCCCTCCCCGGTCCTCGGCCGCTACCTGTCCGACGTGATGTACCGCCTCGTCCAACGCGGCGCGTTCTCCAGCTACGCGGACCCTTTCCACGGAGGCACCCGGGCCGCGGTCGCCGAACTCCTCGGCGCACACCTGCACATCGGCCTGGAGCCGGCCGACGTCTTCTTCCCCCGCGGCGGCACCGAAGCCATCAACCTGGCCATCGCCCACCTCGCGGCCACCGGCCACGGGCTGGCCCTGCCCCTGCCGAACTACTACGCCTTCGACCAGTCCGCCGTCCGCTGGGGCGCCCCCGTCACCGGCTACTACCGGCACGACGACACCCTCCACTCCACCGGCGCCACAGCGGAGCGCTCCTGCCTGGTCGAGGTCCTGCCCAACGGCATCACCGGCGTCCGCCACAGCCTGCCCGCCGGGCCCGCCCCCGACTTCACCTTGCTGGACGTCCCCTTCCAGATCAGCGCCACCGGACAACCCCCGGGCGTGAAGCTACGAGAGCGTCTGTCCGGCCTGGACCTGCGGGCGAGCGCGCTCATCATCACCGCGTCGAAGGACCTCTCCGTCCCCGGCCTGCGCGCAGCCGCCGTCATCTCCAAGAACACCGCCCTCATGGCCCACCTCGGCCGCGACAACTTCGAACGCATCGCCACCAACAGCAGCCCTGTCGCCGAGATCATCATGGCGCTGTACGCGTCCCTTCTCCCCGTTCAACCGCCGAGGATCCGACAGCCGGGTACTCGGCGTTCAACTCCGGGAGAAGCAAAGCGACTTCCTGCGCTGGGTGCGACACAGCGGCCGGCAAGGGCTCCGGCTCAACCCCGCCGTCGTCCACGGCGGCACCACCGCAGCCTGGCAAGCCCTCTACCCGGGGCGGCAATTCCTGCGGATGAACCTCTCCGAACCGCACGCCGAACTCGACCACGGCCTGAACCTCATCCAGCAGCAGCTGTTCTCCGCCCCGCAACACGCCACCGCCAACACCTGACACCCCACATGGACCACCACCAGACGCTCTGACGGCACACCACGACGACCAAGTCCCCCCGAGCCCGACGGAGAGACGCTTGATCACCTGCCTCAACGGGCCTTTCGACGGCAGCAAGAGCACCACACCCCTCGGACACCTCCAGCGCCTCCTCGACCGCCACGGCGAGGTCTTCCTCGACGAGAAGGGCGCCAGCCGATGACCTCCCCCACCGGGCAGCTGTCCCTGCTCGCCCCCGCCGCGCCCGCACGCAGGCCGGCCGACGACGCCGTGCGACTGCTGCTGTTCAACGCCCAGCACGCCTCCCCCGAACGCTCCCGCCGCCAAGCCGCCTGGCTCGCCGAACAGGACGACGCCGACATCGTCGTCCTCACCGAGGTCTCCCCCACCCACGGCGGCCACGCCCTCGTCACCGCACTCACCGAACGCGGCTACGCCACCGTGATCGCCCCGCAGCCCCACACCCCCGACTACCGCACCGTCATCGCCTGCCGCACCCACAACGCACAAGCCGCACAGACCCCGGTGACGCACCTGCCCCACCGCGCCCCGGCAGCCCACGTCACCATCGGCAGCCACACCCTCGGCTTCCTCGGCCTGTACGTGCCCTCACGCGGCCCCAAAGAGCGCCGCAACCAGGCCAAGCGGGCGTTCCAGGAAGCCGTCACAGAGGCGCTGCCAAAGCTGCCCGCGCTCTTCCCCGGGATGCCGGTGATCGTCGCCGGCGACCTGAACGTCATCGAACGCGGCCACCAGCCCCCGCACCGGGTGTTCGGCGAGTGGGAGTACACGTTCTACGACAGCTTCAAGGACGCGGGCCTGGCCGATGCCTTCCGGCACCTCCACCCAGGCCAAGCCGCGCACTCCTGGTATGGGCGCAGCGGAAACGGCTTCCGCTTCGACCACACCTTCATCTCCGCCGCCCACACCGGCTCTCTCCTCACCTGCGGCTACCGCCACGAGGCCCGCGAGGCCGGCCTGACCGACCACGCCGTCATGACGCTGCACATGGACCTCACCCACCTCCCGTGACCACCGCCCCTCACCCAGACGCGGACAACAGCCGCGCAGAACAGCGAACGTCAGCGTTTCGGTCACTGACGCCCGGTGGGCGCCCCTCGCCCACCAAGGCTCGGTTCAGCCGCTCGCCCGCAAGCTCCATGCCACGTCCGAATTACACGCGTTCGAAGAAGCGAGTTCCTCGTTGAACGCCGTGACACCTCCTCTCCCTCCGAAGGACGCCATGCACCCCACTCCTGATCCCACGCGCCGCCCTTCTCCACGCGAACGGCGGCTCGCCACGAACACATACGGGCTTGGCGACGCCGCTGGTATGACCGAGCGGTCCGTGCCCCTGCCCTCGCCGTTACGGCGGCCCGCCCAGCGCCTGGCTCCTGCGGAGTGGTGGTGGGGTGAGCCTCCCGCTGTCCGGGTTCCGGTCATCGTGCGGCCTGCCCGGATGCAGCGGTGGTGCGCATGAGGTGGCTGAGGAAGTCGGCGCCGTCGGAGAGCGCGATCTCGGATGCGGAGCGGGAGTTGTACGGCGGCAGGCTCCGCTGGGATCAGTCGTTCGTGCACCATGAGGGCGCGCTGACCCGGATGGGGTTCGGGCAGATGGCCTCGGCGCTGCCGCGCATGATGGGCACGGTGCTGCGCACCGCCTGGGAGGCGGACCGGCGGGCGTTGGCCGGTGTCGTGGCGGCGCAGGTCGGGCAGGGGGTGACAGCCGGGTGGGGTCTGGTGGCGGTGAACGGCATCCTGACCCAGTTGTTCGCCGAGGGGCCGACGGCGGACAAGCTGCGCGAGGCGCTTCCGTCCCTGGTGGTGCTGGCGGCGATGTCGCTGCTGGCCGCGGTGCTGACGGCGTGGTCGACGGCGATGTCCGGACGGCTGGAGCCGCAGGTCGAGCGGGCCGTCTCCGCTCAGTACTACCGGGCCGTCACACGGGTAGAAGTGGAGGCGACCGAGCGTCCTGAGGTCCAACGCGTCCTGGAGGCAGGGAAGTTCGGGACCGACTCCGCGCGCAACATGCTCAGGCTCTCGGTGGGGGTGGTCAACGTCCTCATCGGCATGGTGGCGGCTGCCGTCGTCCTGGCCTCGTTGCATCCGGTGCTGCTGCCGATGCTGCTGGCCATCGCGCTGCCCAAAGGGTGGGGTGCGGTGCGCTCGGCCCGCCGCGACTACACCTCGCGGCTGAACTGGGTCGATCACCGGCGCGCGGTGGCCTCGCTGCTGGCGTATCTGACCAGGCCCCATGCGGCGGGTGAGATCCGTGTGCACGCGGCCGGTACCAAGTTGCTGCGCGGGTATGAGGAGATGTCCCGGCAGTCGGAGGCCGAGCAGCGGCGGCTGGCGCGGGCGCAGGCCGCCACCGATCTGGTCGCCGGAGGGTTTTCGGGTCTGGCGTCCTTGGGCTGCTACGGGGTGCTGTGGTGGCTGCTGACCAGCGGTGGACTGCCGTTGGCTGTCGGTGGCACCGCGGTGGTGGCGATCCGCAACTCCACCGCGCGGCTCACTTCCCTGGTCCAGCAGGTCAACCGTCTCTACGAGGAGATGCTGTTCCTCACGGACACCCGGCACGCCACCGAGCTGGCCGAGAAGCACGCCATCCCACAGTCGGGCACACCCCTGCCGGACCCGGTGCAGGCCATCCACGCGGAGAACGTGTCCTACACCTACCCCGGGGCCTCGTCCCCTTCGCTGAAGGGGGTGAGCCTGACGGTCCGGCGGGGTGAGGTGACGGCACTGGTCGGCGCGAACGGCTCGGGCAAGACCACCTTGACCAAGATCCTCGCCGGCCTGCTGCTCCCCACAAGCGGGATGGTGTGGTGGGAAGGGGCGGACGGCGAGCGGGTCGAGATCCGCGAGGCCGACCGTGCGCAGGTCTTCGCCGCCGTCGGGCTGCTCGCGCAGGATTTCCCGCACTGGGAGATGACGGCCGCTACGAACGTGGCCATCGGCGCCGGTGACCGCCCCCGCAACATCGACCGCGTCAAAGAGGCCGCGCAGGATGCCGATGTCCGCGCGCTGATCGAGGGGCTGCCGCACGCCTGGGACTCGATCGTCTTCAAAGGGTACGAGCGCGGTGTCCAGCTCTCCGGCGGACAGTGGCAGAAGCTGGGGAACGCTCGAAGTCGGTACCGGGACGCGCCGTTCTTCCTTGTCGACGAGCCCACTTCGGCGCTGGACCCCCACGCGGAGATCGAAGCATTCGAGGGGCTGTGGACCCTGGCCGACCGCGGTCATGCGGTCGTACTGGTCACGCACCGGCTCGCCGCGACCGCGAAGGCGGACCGCATCCACGTACTCGACCAGGGACTCATCGTCGAACACGGCACCCACACCCACCTCATGGACCACGCGGGCGGCCTGTACCGGGAGATGTTCCGAGCCCAGGCCGCCCAGTACGGGCTCGCCCTGCCAACGGGCGACGCGCTACCGGCGCAGCGAAGCGACACCGACCGGTATGGGGGCGCGGCCGGCTCTGCGGCGACCATCCGGCGCCTCGCCCAGCGGTTCACCGCCCATGACGAGGAGCGGGGGTTGAGCGCGCCGGAGCAGTGGACGCTGCAGGTCCTGAAGTTGGCCGAGGAGACCGGCGAGGCGGCGCAGGCGGTCATCGGCGCGCGCGGCACCAACCCCCGCAAGCCCGTCGCTTCCTGGGACGACGTGCACGCCGAGGTCGCGGACGTCGCCGTCACCGCCCTCGTCTCGCTGGCCCGGATGCGCCCCGGCGACGCCGAGCAGTACCTGCGCCAGCAACTCGCCCTCAAAGCAGCTCCGTTCCTGCCGGACGACGCCGCTTCACAGGCGTGAGCGCGACCGCATCCGACCGGTATTCGACGAACGGTGCGCAATGGGCACCACCGCGCACCTCTGCGGCGGCAACCACACCGGCGAGGTCCCGCCGCTCGACCGCCACCAGGTCCTGCCCCGGCTCCGCCCGGGGCACAGCCGGCCCTGGCACACCACCCCGGCCCCCGACGGGATGCAGATCGCCCAGGCGTGGGGCTGGCTCTTCGCGCCCGACGGAAGGGTGGTGGTCGTCGTCGATCCCCAGAAACGGTGGCCAATGCTCCCCGGCGGCACCGTCGAGCCCACCGACCTCTCCCCCGAAGACACACTGAGGCGGGAGGCCACCGAGGAAGCCCAGGTGACCATCGGCGGGGACATCACCCGGCTGGGATGGGTCCACGACGCGACCGGCGAGGTCTACGGCGGCATCGGAGAATGCGCCCGGCTGCGGCTGGCCGCACCGCTCACCACCGTCGGCCCGGCCGCGGTGGACCCGGCCACCGGCCGGCAGTTCGCCCGCCTCCTCGCCCCCCAGCAGACCGCGGGCCTCATCGGATGGGGTCAACAAGGCTATATCCACGCTGCGTTGGTGGAGAAGATCGCGCACCAGCGATGGGGGATCCCCTACGCCGCGCCATCCCCGATCACCGAACTCCGGGAGCCCCGGTAGCGACCAGGGCCAGACCCTCCGCCTCACCGAGGCCGCTGTCCTCGCCGGACACCAATCGCTGCGCAGGTGGCGCGCCGAGTACCCTGAGAACTGCTGGTGAAGTGGTCTTGTCAGGAGCATGTGTCCTCTCCGGTCCGCCGGTGAACGCTCGTTTCTCCGCTGACTGACCTGGCTGGAGTTTTTGATGGTGAATGGCTACGGCGCCCGGCTCGACAACGTCCTGAGCCACCTGGGCGGCACGTTGCTGGAGGAAGTGGCGGGGCACTTCGACCCCACGGTCGTGGTCACCGATGTCGTCATCGACGACCGTCGAGAGGACGAGCCGCTTCGGCCCGGGGCGGTGTTGCTGTGTGCCGGCGCGGATGAAGAAGACGTTCCGGAGCTGATCGAGCGGGCCGCCGCGAGCCGGGCGGCTGCCGTGGTCCTGCGTGGACCGCTCGTTCTCAAGGCAGGTGTCGGAACTGCTGTCGAGAAGAGTGGGGTCGTTCTGCTCGCCTTGAATCGTGGAGCGTCCTGGACGCAGCTGGTGGTGCTCTTGAGGTCGCTGCTGTCCACCAGCAGCAACAGGGACGGGTCCGAGGAGCTGCTCGCCGGATTCCCTTCGGGGGACTTGTTCGCCTTGGCCAACGCAATCGGTGCCCTTCTCGGCGCACCGATCACCATCGAGGACCGGGACTCGCAGGTCTTGGCATTCTCGGATGGCCAGAGCGATGCGGATCCGACGCGTATCCAGACAGTCCTCGGCCGCGGCGTGCCGCAACATGCCCGGCATGCACAGGAACGTGCTGGCGTATTCAAACGCCTCTACGCCAGTGAGAAACCGATTTTCATTGATACACCGCAGATCGAAGGCGTCGCGGGGCTGCCACGGGTAGCGGTTGCGGTGCGTGCCGGCGATCAAGTACTCGGTGCGATCTGGGCCGCCGTGCCGGGCCCGCTCAGCTCCGAGAAGGAGCGGGTGCTCAGTGACGCAGCAAAGGTCGTGGCGCTTCACCTCCTGCGTCATCGGGTGGGCCTCGATGTGGACCGCCAGGTTCGCGCGGACCTGATGGCCACTGCTCTCGCCGCCGGTCCGGCAGCGCCGGAGGCGATCGAGCGTCTTCGGCTCGCGGGCCGGCAGGTCACTGTGCTGGGCATGGCAGTTCCCGGCACGGCCGCGGCCGGCAGGGCTGATGAGTTCACGCGCCGCCAGGAGCTTGAGCGGACCACCGAGGCCCTCACGTTCCATCTCTCGGTCGTGGCCCCCGGATCCGTAGCGGCCGTGGTCGGCGACGTGGGTTATGCAGTGATTCCGGGTTCTGCATCCGGCGGTCTGGCCGAGAAGGCACAGCGGATCGCGGAGGATCTTTTGCATCGGTCGTGGGACGGACCGGGAAATGTGGTCCTCGGCATCGGTCGCGTGGTCGATTCAGCTCACGCCGCGGACCTGGCCCGGTCCCGCCACGACGCCGACCGGACGCTGCGCGTGCTCCAGCACCACCCCGGGCGTCGCGTCGCACGGTTCTCGGACGTTCAGGTCGATGCGCTACTGCTGGAAATCGGAGATCATCTGCACAACGAAGGCGGGCTTCTCTCTGGACCGATCGAGCGTTTGCGCACCTACGATCACGAAAACGGCACCTTTCTCGTCGACACTCTGTCCGCGTGGTTGGACGGTCACGGAAACGTTCTGGGCGCAGCCGCCTCGCTCGATGTGCATCCGAATACCTTTCGGTACCGGCTCCGGCGAGCTGCGGAGATCGCCGAGATGGACCTGAACGATGCCGAGGCACGCTTCGCCGCGATGCTTGAGCTCCGGCTCAGCCGGGCGGCGCCTCCCTGAGCCCGCTCGCTCTGCGTGCCCCATCGAGGGCTTGCCGCTGACCGTGTCCATCGGTTCGCTCGGTCAGCCGTCCGAGCGGGCCCGAAACACCGCCCGAGGTTCGTTCAGGACATCTTCGGGGCAGCCCGCACTCCGCAGTGCACGTACGGCTCGCCGGTGGGGAGCGTGTAAAAGGTGACCGGTGTCCAGAGCTGCGTTTCCGGCCCCTGGAACGCGAAGAGCGTGTCGGAGACCGGCACCAGGTCGTGCTCCTCCGTGGGCTTCGCCATGAGCTCGGCGAGCGGGCCGGTGAGAGTCTGTCGCAGGCGCAACCCGTCCTCGGTGAGCAGAACCTCCGTGCGCGCCGAGGCTCGCTCGTACACGCCGATGTGCCGTCGCGGGTCCACGACCGGCGGGGTGGTGGCCGGTGCGAACGGCTTCGGTACGGTCACCCCGGCCAGTTCCGCGAAGATCTCCCGGTACAGCGCGTGGTACAGGTCGCGCGGGCTGCCGCCGTTGGTGAGCAGGACCACGGCGAGCCCCTCTTCGGGGAGCAGCCGCAGGAACGCTGACTGGCCGATCGTGCCGCCGTCGTGGCCGATGACCAGGTGGCCGTCCCAGTCGAAGCGGATCCATCCCAGGCCCCACGAGTCACCAAGAAGGTGCTTGTCGGGCAGGTCCGCGTGCTTGTCCGCCATCGTGTCCGCCGATGCCTGCGAGAGCAGTCGCTTCCCGTGCGTGGTGAGGCCGCCGGTCAGATGCAGCCGAGCGAATGCCAGGACGTCCGAGGCGGCTGCGGAGAGCAGGCCGGCCGGACCGACCGAACGCGGCAGCCCCCAAACAGGCGCGGACTCCGGCTCGCGGCTGCCGGAGGAGAGATGGCCAACCGCCGCGCGGAACAACAGCGCCTCCTCCGGCAGCGTGACCGTGTGGCTGAGCCCCAGCGGGGTGAACAACCGCTCGCGCAGCGCGACATCCCAGCTCTTGCCGGTCAGTTTCTCGATCACCCGGCCGGCGAGGACGAACCCCGAGTTGCAGTACGAGAAAGTACATCGTCGCCATCCCGAACACCCCCATGGCCAAGGTCTCGTAGGCCGTGAACGCCACGGTGCTCCGCGCCGACACCATGAAGGTGAGCAGAACTACGGTGACCGTCGCGATGGACACCAGATACCACCGGGCCTTGTCATGGAAGTACCGGTCGAACAGCCAGCCGCCGAGGATGGTCGTTCCGACGGTCACCAGCATCGGGATGGACGCGAGCAGGCCGGTCTGATTCAGCGACAGGTGCCGGGCCTCCAGCAGATAGCTGGGTACCCAGGTGATCAGGCCGTAGCTGAGCATGTTCATCGAACAGAACAGCAAGGCGAACTTCCACACCACCGGGGTCTTCAGCAGTTGCACCCGCGAGATCTCGGGTGCCTGGGTGACGGTGCGGGGAAGCCGGCTGAGCCGGTCCGGCAGCGGCTTCGGCAGAATCGCCCATACCGCGATGCCGACGGCCGCGCCGCACCCCGCCATCCAGAAGAAGGTGTGTCGCCAGCCGACTGCCATCAGCAGCGGTCCGACGATCAGCGGCGCCAGCCCTGACCCGATTCCGCTGGCGGAGAGCATCACGCCGGTGGCGGTCGCCCGGTTCGAGCCGAGGATCTCGTCGCCGGCCCGCACCGCGAGCGCTACCCGGGGAACGGTCATCGTCTCGTCGTGCAGCGGATCGACGTACACGGGCCCGTGTTCTCGATGCAGACGTTCGAAGACACCGTTGCGCGCCAGGCCCAGGGTGAACCGTTCGGGCACCTGACGGCCCAGGATCGTCTCCACACGGGACTGGTCGGCCTCGTCCTGGCGGCCGGAGAAGGCAAGTACCCGTGAGCTGCGGTCCTCGATGGTCACCGGTGCGTCCAGCAGCGCGGCCACCGCGTTGGCCAGCGCGAACAGGTCGCCCGACGGCATGCCGCCCAGCGTCTGGGGCGAGGCGTCCCCGACATCCCCCTCGATGAGCAAGGTGCGGAGCATGGCGGCGATCTGGGCCCAGGAGGCCCCACGGGTGAGTCCGAGCAGGGTGACGCCTGAGCTGTTGGCCGCTCGCCGTATCTCCGCCGTCGAGGCGAACGGTGACCGGACGACGAGCGCGGCTGCGCCCTTGCGGCCGAGGTCGTGCAGGAGGCGGACCACTTCGTCAGGTTCATGGACCCCCACCCCCAGCACGATGGCCTGCGCGGGAAACTCCGACTCGTCCAGCGGGTCGTGGATGACCACCCCGCTCAGTTGCCGGCGCGGGCTGCGCCCACCGGCGATCGACTCCAGCAGCACGTCCCCGAGATCTTCGAGAACGCGTGCCAGGGTTGTGTGCGGCTTGCCAGGCACCGGTGTCAGCCCCCTCAGGCAACGGTGGGCCGATCGGGACCAGTTGGTCCGACCGGACCGGATTACACAGCGGATCGGGCC
This sequence comes from Streptomyces sp. NPDC048644, assembly GCF_043199105.1. Lineage (NCBI taxonomy): Bacteria > Bacillati > Actinomycetota > Actinomycetes > Kitasatosporales > Streptomycetaceae > Streptomyces > Streptomyces sp. NPDC048644. Next base: position 61,318 of record NZ_JBICVO010000021.1, on the reverse strand, counting down.
TGTGCTATGAACCGAGCCATGTCGTCGAGGTAGTGGCCTCCGCCAGCCGTCCCGGAATCGGGGTGACGCCGAGTCCTGGGCCCTGCGGCACGGGCAGGTGGCCGTCCCGCAGGATGAAAGGTTCGGTGATGTCGGCCCGGTAGAACCGGTCCGACGCCGAGGTGTCGCCGGGCAGCGTGAACCCTGGCAGCGAAGCGAGCGCGACATTGGCCGCCCGCCCCAGCCCGGTCTCGATCATGCCTCCGCACCACACGGGGATCCCATGGGCGGCGCAGACGTCGTGCACGCGCCGGGCCTCCAGGTAGCCGCCGACCCGGCCGGGCTTGATGTTCACGATGCGGCATGCCCCGAGCGTGATCGCGTCGGCAGCCGAACGGGCGGAGACGATCGACTCATCGAGGCAGACCGGGGTGCGCAGATGGCGGGCCAGCTCGGCGTGGCCCAAGAGGTCTTCCTCGTCCAGGGGCTGCTCGATGAGGAGGAGGTCGAACGGGTCCAGTCGCTTGAGCTGGGACACGTCGGACAGGGTGTACGCCGTGTTGGCGTCGACTTGCAGCAGCAGCTCGTCACCGTAGCGCTCCCGCACCGCGCGCACCGGCTCGATATCCCAGCCGGGTTCGATCTTCAGCTTGATACGCACATAACCGTCGTCGAGGTATCCGCCGACCACGTCCACGAGTTGGGGGACGGAGTCCATGATGCCGACCGAAACACCACAGGACACGGTGTCCCGAGTCGAACCCAGGGCGGTGGCGAAGGACAGGTCGTGGGCGCGGAGTTCGGCGTCCAGCACGGCCATCTCCAGTGCGGCCTTCGCCATCCGGTGCCCTTTGTATTTCGCCAAGCGGGGCGCGACATCACTGGCGGTGACCTCGCCGGCCGCCATCAGGGCCGGCACCAGGAAGTGCCGCAGCACGTGCTCGGCCCCGTCGACGTACTCCGAGGAGTAGACCGGTCCGCCCATCGTGACGCACTCGCCCCAGCCCTCGGCCGTCGGCGTCACGACGCGCACGAGCAGCAGTTCACGGACGTCCTGCGTGCCGAACGATGTCCGGAACGGTGCCACCAAAGGCATCTTGATGCGCAGGAGTTCCACACCATTGAGTTTCACACCACGGGGTGTCACGACGACTGCTCCCTTGAGACCACATACCAGCCGGCACGATCGAATCCGACGACTTCGGCTTCCTCCGCCATCAAGCCGCTCAACACCCCTCGCAAGGCCACACGCCACGCCTGCCCGGCCTCGGGGTCCGTGCGCCGGAGCGCTTCGATGTCAGGCGGTACGGCGACCAGCACCACTGGCCCGCCGGCAGGTCCGCCCAGCGGTCCCCCGTCAGGTGCGACCGACAGGGCAGCGCTCGCACCGCGCTCCCGCAGCGCTGCGGCGTCGGCCTGGGCCGGCTCACCGAGCGCAGCCGCGGTGGCTGCCGGGCCGGAGAGCTCCCACCGGACCATCAGCCGGTCGGTGTCACCGACTCCGTTGATACCGTCGCGCATCGGCCCGTAGAAGTCGGTGAGATACCGCGCCGGGACGGCGGCGAGCTTGGCGAGGTTGAAATAGGCGTTGCGCCGCACCAGGGGGTCGAACGTCCAGGTCACCTGCGTGACGCCCTGGCGCAGCGCCCAGGCCCGCTGGTGCAGTTTCAGAGCGAACCCGATTCCGCGCCCGATGCCTTGCTGCGTCACTCCGGCGATATGGCTGTGCAGGCTCGCTTTCGCCGGGCTGCCGAAGAAGCCGAGGCAGGCTCCAAGAAGCTCGCCCCCGTCCTTGTCGTAGGCGCCCGCGACATAGTTTCCCGCCGCGGCCATCGCCCGCAGGAGCTCTGTCGTCACCGGCCGGCCACCGGGGCCCGGCTGCCAGATGGACGCGAAGAGCCGGGACACCCGGGTCAGGTCGGAGACCTCGGCCAGGTCCTGGACCTCAACCCTCACCGTCGCTGCCGCGGTGGCTGCTGCGTCCAGTGCGGACGCGCTCACGGCCGGGGCAACCGAACCGGACACGTGCGTGGCAAGATCTGTCACTGGGCTGTCCTTTCCGGGCTCACCGGGCGGGCCACCGTGGTGATGCACCGTGGTCGTCCGCCGCATTCGCTGTGGGGCACGGAGTTCCTTTCGCCAGCACGGCGTCGATCAGGGCACCGAGCAGTGCGGTGCGGCGGGGCAGTTCGGCGACGATGACGTGTTCGTCGTCCGCATGGGCCCCGCCGCCCACAGCGCCGAGTCCGTCCAAAGTGGGGATCCCGAGGCCGGCGGTGAAGTTCCCGTCCGAGGCACCGCCGACCGCGGCGGCGGTGAGCGTCCCGAGGCCGAGCTCGGCGGCGCGCGATGCGGCGAGGTCGAACAACACTGATGACGCCGTGGCCTGCAGCGGTGGTCGGTTGATGCCACCCGAGATCCGGATTCGTGAGCCCGTCAGCACCGGCCGGAGGCCACGCAGCGCGTCGTCGACTCTCTGTTGCTCCGCCTCGTCCCATACCCGCACGTCGACCGCCATTCCGGCGTGGGCGGGCACGGTGTTGGTCGTGGTGCCGGCGGAGAGCGCGGTCGGTACGACGGTCGTGCCGCGTCCGGCGTCGGCGAGTGCCGCCACGGCGAGGATCTGGTGCGCGATCTCCACTGCGGCGTTCACCCCCTTCTCCGGTTCGAGCCCGGCGTGCGCGGCCCGGCCGTCCACGTCGATCCGGTAGAGCGAGACGCCCTTGCGGCGGCACTTGAGCGCTCCGCCGTCGGCCGACGCCTCCAGCACGAAGACCGCGTCGCAGCCGCGCGCCTCCTCCTCGATCAGCCGTCGCGACGTCGGCGAGCCGATCTCCTCGTCACCGGTGATCAGAATCGACAGCCCCGCCGGTGTGCCTGCGACCGCAGCCGCGTGCAGGGCCATGACGACGCCCGCCTTCATGTCGAAGCAGCCGGGCCCGCGCAGAACTCCGTCCCGCACCGCATACGGGTGTTTCTCCAGCGTTCCCTCGGGCCACACCGTGTCGTGGTGTCCGAGCAGCAGGACACGGGGTGCCCCGCCGAACCGCCATCTCAGGTGCGTGCACCCGTCGACCACGAGGCGCTCGGGCTTTGTGGCCAGCAGCCTGTGTCCCAGCGTCGCGACGGCGTCGGCGCTGCGGGCGACGGCCTCGTGATCGGATGACGGCGACTCGCACCGGACCAGGAATTCGATGTCCTCCAATAGGTCCCGCACGGCCGCATCGCGCCTCGCCGTCATCGCGGCTCACCTCGCAGCGGCTGCCCGGGGAGCGCGTCGGCCTGCAATGCGCCCGCACTGACCACCTGCACCCCGCCGACGAGCAGGTACCGGACGCCCACCGAGGGCCGCGTGGGATCGAAGTAGGTGGCGGCATCGGTGACCGTCGCGGGGTCGAGGACGACGATGTCGGCGTCCGCGCCGATCCCGAGATGGCCCTTTGTCCGGGCTCCCGGTGCGACCTCGTCGAGGACGCGCGCCGGCAGGTGGGCGCACCGCCGGAATGCCTCCGGCCAGTCCCAGGCGCCGCTCTCCCGGACCATCACCCGCAGCGTCTTGGCGAACGTCCCCGCCGTGCGGGGGTGTGTGGTCCCTCCGGGGGGCAGCGGCCACACGGTGCTGTCGCTGCTGCCGTCAGGCCAGAAGACGGGCATGGCATCACTGGCGACGATGGCGTCGGGGAAGGCGAGTGCCTGGTGCAGCATCGCCCGCTCGCGCGGGTCGCTCTCGTTGAGGAACTCCAGGATGCAGGGCGCCCCGGGGTCGCTCTCGCGCAGTTGGCGCAGCCGGCCGTCATCGGCGATGCGCTCTCCCGATGCGAGCATCACGACGCTGGACGCGGAAAGGCCCTTCATCCGCAGCCGTTCAGCGTCGAGGAAGGCGGCGCCGATTGCGGTGCTGCCTGCCCCGTACGGGTACGCCTCGACCGTCACGCGAGATCCGGACCGGCGTGAGTTGTCCAGTGCGCCGAGTACTCGGTCGATGTGGTGGCCCGAAGTGCTGTTGACGTGGCAGTGGTGCATCGCGGCACCGGTCTCGGCCGCGACGATGGCGATCTCCTCGGAGCCGTCCGCGGGTGTGCCGGGATCGACCTCCACCAGCTCGCGGACGTGGGTGTACGTCGGCACGCCGGCCTTCGCGGCGAGCCGGGCGACGGCCAGGAACTCGGCAGGCTCACTGTGGGGTGCGTATCCGAGGAGGACTCCGATGCCCAGCGCTCCGCCGGCCAGCTCGCCTTCCAGCAGAGCCAGCCACTGGGCGAGTTCACGACCGGATGAGGAGCGCTGCCACGCGGGATTCCCCAGCACCGCGAATCCGCTCGTCACCCGTGCGTCGGGCTCGATGCCGGCGAGGACCTGTGCCCGGGCGCCGCCCCACGAGGCGGAAAAGCCGTAGTGCAGCGGGCGTCCGGCCGCGGCTGCCTCGGCGTACGCCCGTCCGATGGGCATCAGGCCCGATTCCAGGTCGAGTGCCGTCGTCACGCCGTCCAGGGCCTGCAGCCGTTGCCCGGCGATCGAGTGCACGTGGCTGTGCAGGTCGACGAACCCGGGGCCGACGACGAGGCCCGCGACGTCGAGGACCGCGCATCCCGGCGGCGCGTCGAGTCCGGGGCCGACGGCGCTGACCACGCCGTCGGTTACGAGGACGTCAGCGACAGCGTCGAGCCCGGTTCCCGGATCAATGACACGGCCGCCACGCAAAAGAGTCTGCATGCCTTCGTCTCCTCGTCGAGGTCGCGCTGGAGCACCTGCTGGTCTCCGGGTGCGACCCTAGGAGGAGACGCGGGCGCACGGTTCGTCCAGGCCGACGAATCCATGCGGCCCCTTTCGTTCTGCGCTACGAACTCGGCGCCCTGGGGCGCTCCTGACGGATCTGCGTGGCTTCGATGCGGCGGTATGGCGGTTCCGTGCCTGCAGTTCCTGGCGGAACGTTCCCAAGTACTACGCCACTTCATGAGGGGGCGAGCGGGCCGGCGTAGGTGATGAGCTTCCGGTCGGCCACGAAGGAGAGACTTTTGTAGAGGCCGAGTGCGCCCGTGGGGTTGGCGGTGTCCACCACCAGCTCCGCACGGTCGTATCGCTGTCGGCCGGGCGGCCTGCAGCGTGCTGGCCAGCAGTGCGCGGGCCGCGCCCTTGCCCCGGTGGGCAGGCCGGGTGCCGAGGTGGCCCACGGTGCAGGTCCGGTATCCGGTGGCCGCAGTATCGGCGACGTACTCATCGGCAAGGAGATAGGCACAACGGCGGCTCCCCGCACCGGTGCGGTGCACAGGACACGCGACATGGTGAACCAGTACCGGCACGGAGTGAACCCCATCCCCTCGGTCAGCGCCGCAAGGCCGGCGTTGGCGGCAGCCCCGGTGAGCAGCAGCTCACCGGGCACCTCGGCACCACACTCCGCGTGCATCGCCCGCATCCGCATCCGCATCCGCATCCAGCCGATGACCTCCGTGCCCAGGCCCCGGCGCCGCCACGCGGGATCGACGGCCCCGCTGGTCTCAAAGCGCAACACCCCTCGCACCAGCTCCGGCTTGTACACCAGGGCGTACGCCACCAACCGCACGCCCTGCCATACACCGATCGCGTTCTGGGCCAGGTCGAGCTTGGGGTCGGCCGCATTCCTCACGGATATCGGCCGCGTCACAGCGCACGCCCGTGCAGTCGGCACGCTCAACCTCGTCCCGCAGACTCACAAGGGCGGGAATGTCCGCCACGCTGAGTGGTTGAAATGTCATATCCATCTCCGTAAAACATGAGAGAGAGCTCCGCCTTGGCTACGCAGCCCGCCGCCGGCCCATGATCCGAACTGTGCTCTTCGAGGGGGGCTACTGGCGCCCGGAGGCCGCTTCTGCGGGGTGGCTGCGGAGCAGTGCGCGAGCAGGCAGGGCGGTGGCGGCGAGGCCCAGGGTGAGGGTGCCGGCGCCCAGTGCGAGCGCGGCGCCGACGGGCACGTGGGGTGCGGCGCCGGTGAGCCCGCGGGTGAGCGGCACGAGCGTGGTCCAGGCGATGCCGGCCCCGACCAGGAGTCCAGTGGCACCCACCAGAAGTGCCTCCCAGCGCATCATGCGCCGCACCTGTCCTCGGGTGGTGCCCGACAGTCGCAGCAGGGCGACTTCGCGGCGGCGGTCGAGCACGGTCATCACGAGGGTGTTGGCTGCGGCGATGGCGGCGAACCCGCCGAGGACGGCGGCCATCACATTGTTGGCCCAGGCGCTGAGTTGCTGGCTTTGGCCGGTCTGCACCGCATACCCGTCCGCATCGGTGACCGTGACCGTGCCGTTGTGCCGGCCGATTCCGGCGAGCTTGCGCGCGACGGCTTCGTGATCGGCTCCGGGGGCGTCGCGCACAAGGACCTGGGTGTCGTAAGCATGGGTGACATGGCGGGCGACGGCGGCGCGGGGCAGCAGGATCTGGCCCACTCCCAGACCGCGTCGGTAGGTGGCGACCACGGTGGCGCGTACCTGCGTGCCGTCACCGAGCCGGAACGGGATGCGGTCTCCGGTGGTGACGTGCAGCTTCTCGGCGAGGGCGGCGTCGAGAGCGACGCTGTCCTGTGACTCCCCGAGGGCCTTGAAGGATCCGGTGGATATGCCGAGATCCAGCACGTCGGACAGGTGGGCGGGGTTGCCGGACACCCCCAGGGCGGTGGCCGACGCGAGCGTGTTGCCGGAACGGTAGACGGCCCCGGTGTGGAGGACTCCGGTCGCGCTCGCCACCCCCGGGATGCGGGATGCCTCCCGGGCGGTGTTGGCGGGCAGCCCGGGGCCGCTCGTGCCGACCACGTGATCAGCGACGACGGCGCTGCGCACATTGCTGGCCGACGCGTCGGCCACCGACGTCTGCATGAACACCAGCGTCCCGCAGAAGGCGATGACCATCACGATCGGTGTGATGGCGGAGGCCAGGCGGCTCGCCTGGGCCTTGGTGTTGTCGGCAGCCAGGGTGCCAGGCGCTCCCGCCGCTCCCGTCCGCAAGGGCAGGCTGAAGAGTCCCGTGAACGTACGGGCCAGCAGCGGGCCCAGCAGCGCGACGGCCACCAGGAAGGCCATGACCACACCGAGTCCGGTGTTGGCGGCATCTGTTCCGTTCATGCGGGCAGCGATAGCTGCCAGCCCGATACCGCCGGCCAGTGCGACCAGTCCCAACAGGATGCGGGCCGCTCCCGGACGGGCGCGCTCCAGGGCGGCCTCGCCCAGCGCCTGGCTGGGGCGGAGCTTGGCGGGCCGTCGTGCGGCCAGATGACCGGCGCCCAGCGCGGACAGCAGACCGATGCCGAGGGCGGCCAGCATCGGCAACGCCCCCACGTCCAGGGTGACTTGGCCGGGCACGGAACCGCGCTCGACCATCTGGTCGAACCACCAGCGGGCCAAGGCCAGGCCGGGCAGGATACCCAAGACGGTGGCGGCCGGTGCGAGCAGCATCGCCTCGGTGGCGATGGTGCGCCGGATCTGGCGCGGGGTGGCGCCGATCGCCCGCAGCAGGGCGAATTCGCGGGCGCGCTGGCCGGTGGCCAGGGCAATGGTGCCCACCACCACGAAGACCACAGTCAGGGCGGCGATGCCGCCGAATGAACCGCCCAGGCCCATCAGACTGCTCTTGCCCGAGCTCAGCTGCGGCACCTCGGCAATACCCCGGGCGTCGCCCGTCAGGACCTCGGCGCGGCTGCCCACGGCCTGGCGGACCTGCTGGGCGAGCGCTTCGTCGTCGACGCCGTCGCGTGGCTGGACGGCGATGGCATCCGCCAGGCCCGGGTGCCCGGACAGCTCCTGGGCCTCATTCTCCGCGAACCAGGCAGTCGCGGCGCCGGATCCGCCGGGCGCAAGGCCGGAGACACGGTAGTGCCCTTCACCGGAGGGGGAGTTGAGAGAGATGCGGTCGCCGGGGGAAAGGTGTGCGGCACGCGCGGTACCGGTGTCCAGGACGACCTCCCCCGCGCCAGGGGCGCGGCCCTTGGCCGGCTCGCGGGAGCCGGTGGCGACACCGAGGGCGGCGAAGTTCCGCCCGGTCAGCGCCTGCGGCCCGCCCTTGGAAAGGTGCTGCGGCTGGAGGGGGAAGGAAATGTCCGGCACGGCGTCGGCGCCGCTACGGTCGTGGATGCGCGCCGCCAGGGAACTGTCCACGCGGCTGCGCTCGGGCAGGGCCGACTTGGCGGTGTCCTGCTTGTCACCGTGCTGGAAGCTGATGCGGGCGTAGGGATCGGCAGCGACGACCACGGGGGTGTGGGCGTAGCGCTCCGGGGTGACGTGCGCGGTGATGCCGCTCTGCAGCAGGGTTCCGCAGGCGGTGACGATCGCGGCGCCCAGCAGCAGCGCGATGAAGCTGCCCACGAAGGAGGCAGGCCGAAAGCGCACGGACGCCCGTGCGAGACCGTTCATCATGCCGCGCCCCCCGTGCCCCGGGCCTGGGACGTCGCGGTGAGGGCCACCATGCGGTCGGCCACCGTCTGCGGGTGGGGACGCAGGAGTTCGCCGGCCAGGTTTCCGTCGGCGAGGAAGAGCACGCGGTCCGCGTGCGAGGCGGCCACCGGATCGTGCGTGACCATGACGATCGTGGCCCCCATCGCGTCGACCGCCCTGCGCAGCAGGACGAGAACCTCATGGGCGGAGCGGGTGTCCAGCGCGCCGGTCGGCTCGTCGGCGAACACCACCTGAGGGCGGGTGATCAGGGCGCGTGCGATCGCCACACGCTGCTGCTGCCCGCCCGAGAGCTGGCCGGGCCGTCGGCTGCCGTGCTCGGCGAGGCCGACCTCGGTCAGCAGTTCCTGGGCCCGGCGCCGGTCCTGGCGGGCCCCCGCCAGCCGCTGCGGCAGCAGCACGTTCTGAGCAACGGTCAGCGACGGCAGAAGGTTGAAGGACTGGAACACGAACCCGATCCGGGAGCGCCGCAGCTTGGTCAGCCGGTCCTCACTCAGCGAGGTGATCTCCTCGCCGCCCAGCAGCACCTGCCCCGCATCGGGCCGGTCCAGACCCGCCGCACACTGCAGGAACGTGCTCTTGCCTGACCCGGACGGGCCCATCACCGCGGTGAAGCTTCCCTGCGCCAAGGACAGGTCCATGCCCCGCAGGGCACGGACCGCAGCGCCGCCCTTTCCATACGAACGCGTCACCGCGCGCAGTTCGATCGCCGGGGGACCTCCCCGCTTTTCGGCCCCCGTACGGTCGTGCTGCCAGTCCATAGTGTGTCTTCCGTTGCGATTCATAACGTTCTCTGGTGTAACGAGGCTGCCAAGGAGCCTTGAAGGGACGAGCGGGAGCCGCGGCTGCGGCTCCCGGGTGACGGCCGACGCGGATGGCGCCCGCTCCGGCCGTCGGCGTATCTACTTGCAAAGGGCGGTGTCGACGAGGGAGAGGACGTCGGCGGGCCCCTGGCCGCGGGGGCCGGACGGGGGATTCGCGGTGACCGCGACCGTGACGGCCCGGCCGTCATCGGTCACCCCGCCGCGGGTCTCGTAGCCGGCGATGTCGCCGCCGTGCCCCCACACCAGACCACCGCAGCTCAGCGGCGTGCTCACCACGCCCAGCCCGTACCTGGCCCCGGGCCACATGCCGGTGGTCTTGACCGTCTTGCGCATCTGGTCGAGCTGTTCCTGCTTGAGGAGCTTGCCGTCGAACAGGACGGTGAAGAAGCGGCTCAGGTCGCTCGGCGTGGACACCAACTGGCCGGCTGCCCAGGCCCACGACGGCTCCATCACGGTGATGTCCTTGAGCGGCCCGTTCGGCTTGGTCGCCCGGTAGCCCTGGGGGTGCGCCTCGCGGATGCCCTCCTCGCCCACGTCGGGGAAGTAGGTGTGCCGCAGTCCGGCGGGCCGGATGACACGCCGGGTCATCTCCTCGCTCAGCGGTCGGCCGGTGACCTTCTCGACGATCAGTCCGGCAAGGAGGTAGTTGGTGTTGCTGTACTCCCAGTCGGTGCCGGGCGCGAACCGCGACTTGTGGGCCAGGGCCAGGTCGAGCAGCTCACGGGGCTGGAGGTAGGTGTGCCGGTCCTTCTCGTAGTGGTCACCGATGTATTCGGAGTAGTTCGGCAGACCGCTGGTCTGCTGCAGCAGCTGCCGCACGGTGATCTTCCGCCCGTCGATGCCCTCACCACGGACGAGGCCGGGCAGGTACTTCTCGACCGGCGCATCGAGTCCGACCTTGCCCTCGCCGACCAGTTGCAGGACCAGTACGGCGGTGAACGGCTTGGTGTTGCTCCCGGCGCGTACCTGCCCGTCGACCGGCACCTTCTTCCCCGTCTTCAGATCCGCCACGCCGGCGGTGTAGTCGTGGACCTTTCCGTTGCGGTCGCGCACGGAGGACAGGACAGCGGGATATGTGTCCTTGTCCACCATGTGATTCATTTCCTGCTGCACAGCATCGCCGTGCCCACCGGCCTGGGCCGGCATCGAGCCGGCCACTGCTGCGGCCCCCAGTGCAGCCACTACGGCGACCACGGGAATCACCCGCCGGCCCCGCAGAAACGAGGAGCGGACGGCCTGCCGTGATGCGTCGTTGGAATGGGGCACGAAATTCTCCCTATCTGCGTCCAGCGGGGCTGGACAATCAATCGAATACTTGCAGTCTGTCTGCGGGGGATCGCTCAAGCGATCCGGTCAGCAGGTCGATGCAGGGTGGGGATAACCCCCGGATGCTGTCTGACCTGGGATGAGAGGGCACGGATGCCCTCGGCCTGCGGAGCGGGTGTGCGGTCCGGGCCGAGCGGCTCGGCGCGAATCCGCCTGGGGCGAACCGTCCATCAACGTATCCCAAAGGCGTTCGTAATTCTGCACAAGTCAGGCGCAGATATTAGTGCAGGATGACGAGGCATTTCAGGGTGCTGCGTGCAAGAATTGCGATCGGAGATTCGGTTGGCCTGCATCTATTGCGAAAGCGCACTCGTCTGGAAAATCTCCGGATCTGCCCCATTCGCGAAGGCTGACGTCACCCACAATTCCCAGGGAACCGCGCATGTCCACGACGCCATCCGCCGGAATCATCAACCAGTCGCCCGCGGCCCCGCAGCCGTCGTGGCGGAAGAGGATGGAAGCGCTGAACATCACGCTTCCCGCGTCGGCGAACCCGATCGGGGTCTATGTTCCCGCGGTCCGGAGCGGGAATCTCGTCCACACCTCCGGCCAGTTGCCGCCGGCAGACGGTGTGATCGAAGAACGCAACCGTCGGGGTAGAGCTCGTCGTCGAAGTCGCCTGATCTCCGGCGAAGCCTGCTTGACGCCCCTCGCACTGTTCGCGCGGCTCGGATATGCACCCGCCGCAAGCGGCGAAGAATCCCCGGCGTAACCGTCCAACTATGAGACATCCGCCCGTCTTGTCCGGCCGATTGCCCGATAGCCCGCACCGAGGCAAGGCCGCGCGTGGGCTGGTGCGATGAACCGAAGGAACTGTCATGATCCCAGCCGCATACCCTCAACTGCGCCTCGACGCCGACGCCCTCCATCACAACATTCGCGTCATGGCCGAGTGGTGCAAAACAAACGATGTGGCACTCGCTCCCCACGTCAAAACGACGATGTCCGCTCCCATCATCGAGCGACAGCGTGCCGCGGGTGCTTCCACCGTCACCGTAGCGACGGTGGATCAGGCGCAGACGGTATGGAGTTGGGGCCATCACTCGGTGCTCATCGCCAACCAGGTCGTGGACCGTTTCGGCCTGGAGAGGCTGAAGGTCGGGCTGGAAGAGGACTCGGCCCGGAGGATTCAATGCTTCGTCGACTCGCCGGAAGGCATCGTCGCGGCGGAGCAGGTCTTCGACGCGCACGGGCCGGCCCTGCATGTCCTGCTGGATGTCGGAGCACCAGGAGGGCGGACCGGTATCCGCAGGCACGAGGACGCACGGCGGCTGGCAAGGCGGGTCAATGGGGCACCGGGCCTCAGGCTGGTCGGAGTAGCTGGGTACGAAGGCGTCGCACCGAACAACAGGATCGACGAGACCCTCGCAGCGGTTGACGACCACTGCCGGCGAGTCCGCGACATCTATATCGATGTCGCTGATCTCTTCGAGACCGACGCCCCCGTGTACTCGATGGGCGGGTCCGCCTTCCCCGACCGTGTTGTCGAATGCCTCCCCACGGACAAGGATGTGCCCGGCACCGTGCGGCTGCTGCGCTCCGGCTGCTACGTGACCCACGATCACGGCACGTATCGCCGCGTGAGCCCCATACCGAACCTTGTGCCGGCCGCGTCGATTCGATCCGTCGTGCTGTCCGTTCCCGAAGACGGGATGGCAGTCGTCGGCGCCGGCAAGCGCGACCTGCCGTACGACGCCGATCTGCCCACACTGCTCGCTGCCCACCGCCCCGGCGGGTCTCCCAAGTACGGCGTCGCGGGGACTGTCCACACCTTGTACGACCACCACGCCGTCCTCACCGGAGTAACCGGCCTCGCTGTGGCCGATCTTGTCGACTTCGGGATCTCACACCCGTGCTCCGTCTTCGACCGCTGGCCCGACTACCTCGTCACCAACAGCGGAGGCGAGGTGATCGACGTGTGGCGTACCGATTTTCACCGAGCCTCGATCATCTCGGCCAAAGAGCCCACAACTGAGGTCGCTGCCTGACGACGCTCACCGTCGGCCTTTCCCACATCGCTTTTCCCTGAGGAGTCCTATGCCCGCCCGTCACGACGAACCGGCGTCTTCCGTTTGCACACTCAAAGACCGTGTCCATGAGCGTGTGACGACCGTCCAGGACCGGCTGGTCGCGCTCAGCCACGCCATCCACGAGAACCCGGAGCCGGCCTTCACAGAGAACAAGGCGGCACGGTGGGTGGGGGAAGAGCTCAGCGCGGGCGGGTTCCTGGTAGAGCCCGGTGTCGGCGGTCTGGACACGGCATTCTCCGCGACCTACGGATCCGGTGATTTCACCGTAGGCGTTTGCGCCGAATACGACGCCCTGCCGGAGATCGGCCATGCATGTGGACACAACATCATCGCGGCGTCCGCCGTGGGCGCCGCACTGGGACTTGCCGAGGTCGCCGACGACCTCGGGATCCGGGTGAAGGTGATCGGCACTCCCGCCGAGGAACACGGCGGCGGCAAGGCTCTGCTCCTTGATCGGGGCGTGTTCGACGACGTGACGGTCGCGATGATGGTGCACCCCGGACTGGTCGACACCCACCCCAGCGACTACACCAGCCAGGCAGTCACCCGGTTCGCCGTCACTTACCGAGGCCGCGCCTCGCATGCCGCAGTCGCCCCGCATCTGGGCGTCAACGCGGCCGACGCCGCGGTGATCGCGCAGGTGGCCATCGGCCAACTCCGCCAACAGACCACCGCCAACTGCCGGATCGCACTGTTCGTGCGCAAGGGCGGCGAGGTCACCAACATCATTCCTGAGCACACGATCGTCGAATGCGAGGTCCGGGCGTTCGACAGCGTCGAACTCAAGGCCGTGTACCAGCGCGTGCTCGCCTGCTTCGAGGCCGGCGCGCACGCCACCGGTACCACCCTTGACGTGCACGCAACCGAACCCGCCTATACCGCGTTGCAGCAAGACCCGACCATCGGCGACTACTACGCCGACAACATCGTCGGTCTCGGCCGCGAGCTGGGGGACAACGGGCACCAGGTAGGAGGGTCCACCGACATGGGGAACATCTCCGAAGTGGTACCCAGCATCCACCCCGTGATCGGTGTACGCGGAGCCAAAGATGCACTGCACACCCGCGGATTCGTCCAGGACGCCGCATCGCCTGCCGCCGACGAGGCGGTCATCGATGGTGCACTGGCCATGGCCTTCACCGGTGCCGACCTGGCCCTCGACCCGAACGTACGCGCCCGGTTCGTCGTCGCCCACCAGGCCCGGCTCGACTGTTCGCAGGCCCGATGATCGCCGGGGCACACGAGCTGTTCAGCGTTGGCCTGGGCTCCTCCAGCTCGCACACGGTGGGACCGATGATCGCGCCCGAGACTTCGCCACCGGGCTCGCCGACCGCGGCACGCTCGATACGGTCGCCGCCGTCACCGTAGACCTGCTCGGATCCCTGGGTACCACGGGTCGCGGGCACGCCACCAACCGGGCGGTCATGCTCGGCCTCTGCGGACACGACCCTGCGGCCCTCGACCCGGCCGACGCAACGGTGTGCTCAGTCGCTACCGCCGCCAGCCGGGCCCCATCCCCACCGTCGCCACCGACACGCAAGGCACTGTTGACCCGTCCGGCACGCGGGAGGACGCAACGCCCATCCCCTCGCGTTGGTTCACTTTGCCCATGGCCATCGCCATGCTGCTGTCGAACGTGGCATTCCGCCCCGATGTCCGGATCGCACAACTCCTCGGACTGGCCGTCGTCGTTGCCGTTGTCGTGGCCGCGCTCGCGATAAAAAAACTCACGCGTCTCCCCGCCATTCCCGGTGTCGCCGTACTGGGGATCCTGGTGAGCACACCGTTCTCACCGATCGGCTCCTCCCTGGCGCACCTGGTCGAGTCACTGGACTTCCTTTCCCTGACCGTTCCGGTGCTGGTCTTCGTCGGCCTCGGCATCGGGAAAGACATGCCCGTACTCAAACGTATCGGCTGGCGCATCGTCCCCGTCGCTCTGGTCTCTTTCGCCGCCTCGTTCGGCGCCGCCGCGGTCATTGCGCAATTTACCCTGAATTTTTGACCACGCCTCATTTCACCACCTCCTCGAACCAAGGAAAGAAACAGGAACACGAACAGCGTGGAACATGGGAGCCGAACGGAACGCGCATGCAGTTAATCAAGCGTTCTCCGAACCCTCACCGAAAGACAGAAATGATCAAACACATCAACCATGAAGAATAAGGATTGATTTCTGGATGTTCACGCAAATCGCTGGCACCGCGCAGCGCCCGACCCGATACAGTGCACGTCGACGGCGAACCCGCGCAACCGTGCTGGTGGCGGCATCAACGGCAGCTGCCGTCGCAATGTCCGCGTGCTCAAGCCGCTCCCCCGATCACTCAGCTTCGCCGTCGTCGAGCACTGTGGGAGTGAGCGCGGAGCTGCAGAAACTCATGAGTGCCACACCCTGGTCATCAGGTGATTGGGGTGTGCAGGTAACAGACCTGAAATCCGGAAAAGTCGTTCAGTCGAAAAATTCCACATCCCGGTTTGTGACCGGTTCGACGGCCAAGACATTCGCCGTCAGCGCCGCGCTCGACACTCTCGGCGGCGACCATCGCTTCCGCACCCCCATCGTGCATTCTGGTGCGGTGTCGGAAAACGGGCGACTCTCGGGCAACCTGATAATGGTGGGCAGTGGCGACCTGACACTCGGCGGACGGACGAATGCGGCAGGAAAACTGGACGTCCCCGACTTTGACCACTACGACGCCAACGCTGTGCCCGGCATGGCGACGCTCACCCGCGAAGATCCGCTCGCCGGCATCGACCACCTGGCTCGCCAGGTCGCGGCAAGCGGTATCCGGCGGATTGACGGCGACGTGGTCATCGACAATCGGCTCTGGGATCCGGTGTCGATCGGCGGGACGCCCATCACCCCGACGGTCGTCAACGACAACCTCATCGACGTGCTGATCACCCCGAGCGCACCCGGCAAGCCGGCGAAGGTCAACTGGCGGCCCAAGACAGCCGCCTTCACCGTCGACGCGCAGGTCACCACGACCTCTGCCGGGACAAAGCCGGCAGTAAAAACCGATAGCACCACCCCTGGGCACATCCGGGTGCGAGGCTCGGTGCCCGCCGATGCCACCGCACCATTTGTGACGACCTACCAAGTGCCCGAC
Source organism: Streptomyces sp. NPDC048644 (assembly GCF_043199105.1). Taxonomy (NCBI): domain Bacteria; kingdom Bacillati; phylum Actinomycetota; class Actinomycetes; order Kitasatosporales; family Streptomycetaceae; genus Streptomyces; species Streptomyces sp. NPDC048644. The sequence goes on along the minus strand of NZ_JBICVO010000021.1, from coordinate 45,641 downwards.
CCAGCGGCCTTTGCCCGCACCGTGCTCATCGAGGCACTCACTCGGCATGGCGTGACCGTCGCCGCCCCGCCGCTGGGATCCAACCCCAGTTCCAAGCTTCCGTCGGCGAAAAATGTCAAGGGGCTGCCTGTTTCGGCAACCTACATATCTCCCCCTTTCCGGGAGTACGCAAAGTTGATCAACAAGGTCAGTCATAACCTCGGCGCCAACCTGTTGCCGCCGCTGATGGCCGTCCAGCATGGCGAACGCACCTATGCCGACGGAATGAAGGCCGAACGCGACTTCCTCGCTCGCGCAGGTATCGACCGGAAATCCTTCACCCTTGTCGATGCCCAAGGTCTCCCCGGCGACAAGGTCACACCGGTCGCCCAGACAGAATTGCTGCGACACCTTGCCCGGCGGGACGACTTCGACGTCTTCCACAACTCCATGCCGAGCATGGGAGTCGACGGCTCGCTCGCCGATGTCATCGAGCCCACCGACCCGGCAGCCGGACATATCCGGGCGAAGACCGGCACCCTGGTCGGCGCCTTCAAGGGAAAGCTAGCCCTCACCACTAAAGCACTCGCAGGATACATTGACGCGAAAAACGGTCACCGCTACGCATTCGCGATCTACGTCAACAACATCCCATCGCCCGGCAATAACGTGAACAATGCCATTGACCTGGCGCTCAAGGCCAACAAGCAGCTGGGGGCAATGGCCGCCAGTATCTACCAGAACCCCTGATACCATCCCCTTCTCTTACCTGACCGGCCTTCCCACACAAGAAATGGGAAACGTGAAACGGGGAGCCGGCAGGGACAAGCACGTGTCACTGCTCAGGTACACGAGGCGCCGCATTGAGCGTCTGGGGTACCGCCGAAGCAATGAGGCACAGGATTCGTCGTTTGCGGCGCATCCCGGCAGTCGCTCTGTCCCTTCGAAGGCATCCCGAAGTGGATGCTCAGGCGACGTCGAATCGGCACGTCAAGTCCCTACCTATGCGGGCCCGCTCAGCTGAGTGAGCCCGCATAGGTGATTCGATCGCCTCCGTTCCTCTCCCGCGGGCGAACGAAACTGCCCATGGCCTCTCACGCGATCACCTGTGCCGACGGCTTTCGAGGTCTCACTCGACGGCCGGGTCTGATGTCGCCCGCTGGGCGACGGCTGTCCGTCAGAAACCGCTAGATGTGCTGTTCGGGGAGGTTGGTGACGCGGCTGGCTGGGGTGTGGCCACTGAGTCCGATGTGGGGTCGGTGGCAGTTGTGCCAGTCCAGCCGATCGTAAAACGCTGCCTATCGCTGGGCGTCCGAGGGGTAGAGCCGGTGGTATGCCCATTCGTCGAGCAGGGTTCGGTGGAAGCGTTCGACGGTGATGCCCCGGGCTGCGAACCGGGCCGTTGCGCGGGTGAGGATGCCGGCGCAGGTGGCTGTTGTTTCGTCGGAGAGATCTTCGGTGTAAAACTAGGCGCGCTGCGGTGTTGCCGCCTCCACCGCCACCGGATCCTCACCCGTCACGGCCTGCCGGCCCTGGCCGCCTGCGACCGGACCACCGGCGAGCCCGTGCGCCGCTACGAATGAGCCTGGCGAACTGGTCCACGTCGAGGTCAAGAAGCTCAGCCGCATCCCCGACGGCGGCGGGCGCAAGGTCCTCGGTCAGGCGGCCGGACGCAAGATCCGCAGCGGTGCCGGAACCGCCTGCCTCCACACCGCCCTGGACGACCACTCCCGCGGGCTGTCAGCCGCAGTGGTCCGATGCGGTACTCGCGTCGCAGGCGCACCACGTGGTCCTCGACGGCGGCCGGAGTGCGGCACAGCTGGTGGCGCGAGCGGCTGGAGCGGTCGTGCATGCCCTCGGTGCCCCTGTGCCGGTATTGCTCCGTCCACCGGGCGGCGGTGGTGTGGCTGACCTGGAAACGCTCGGCTGCCCGGCGCAGCGGCCAGGAGCGGAGCCCACACTGTCGATCCACCCGGGCCTGCCACTGCGCGGCCCCGTGATCACTCTCCATACTCCCCCATCCCACCACGCTACCCGGGCGGCCTACGAGCACTCGGCCGGCGGATCACCACACCGCTTCCGCCCCCGACGCTCATCGGCCTCGCCAAGCACAGCGAAGGCTGACCGCCGCGCTTCAGCCGGCCCTTCGCTCTCTCCGTCCTTCCTGGGAGGCCGTCGCGCATGCCCGCAGCATCCCGCATTGCCTCAGGGTCGGAATCAGCCAATATGTCCATATGGATGACACGACACGCGGTTTGGCTGCTTCCGTGGACCTCGCCTGCCGTCGCCTCGAACAAGCTGGCGAGGGTGCCGCGTCCGCTCCCATACCTGAAGGTCCGGGAGCGGTGGCTGCGGCGATATCGGCGGTGCGGGACCGGATAGGTGGGCCGGCGTCGTACGGCGGGGCTGTGCGCGGGCCCTGCGTGCGCTGGTTTCTCGGCGACCGCGCTCTCGTGCTGGAGAGCGGGGCCGAAGGGCTGCAGCTGGCGGTACTGGACGCAGGTCGCCTGGCGGAGGCCGACCGCGCCGCGTTCGACGTGGACGTGCGCGATCTGGACTTCACCCGGTTGCCGTATGTGTGGCAGGTGGAAACGCAGGAGCCGGTGTCCCGGCCTCCGGCGGCGCCGTCGGTGCCTGTGGCTGCTGAGTGGCTGACGCTGGAGGCATCGCTGGACGCCGTCCTGCGCAGCCTCGCCGAGCAGGTTCCCCAGCAGTTCACCACCGCGGAGCATCTGGGGTTCAACATCGCGGCCGGAACCCGGAAGGTCGGGGTCGCGAGCGGTGGCTCCGGACTGTCGGTAGTGGTGGATGACCGCAAGCCCTCGGGCCCGACCCTCGCAGAGGAGATGCGGCGGCGGGGGTGGGACCGAGAGCTCGTCGGCTGGTGGGAGCACGCCGTGCTGGAGGTCGACGAGGTCGCCCACGCCGCCGGCATGCTGATCACCGAACTGCGCCACGACGGTGCGGAATCCCTGCAGGGTCTCCGCACCGACGATGTGGACTGCACCAGCGGCTATCTCCTGCTGCCCGGACTGGCCGTCGCCGGCAGCTGACGACGCCCGCCCGCGCAGCGGGCCGGGCACGCCGCCGGCGCCGCACCGCTCACGCCGCGCGGCCCACCGGACGAGGCGTTACCTCCTGGGCGGCAGCCATGTCCTCGCCCCAGGCGATCGGGGTCTCGTCTTCGTCATCGATCCACACGAGAATCACCATGCGGCAGGCGGGGGCCACGGCCGGGAAGAGCGTCTGGCATTCCAGGGTGACGGGGCGCCAGTCGTGCACCGCCAGGGACGCGCGGTAGCGCAGCGGGCCCCGCCCCTCGGAGACATCCGTTCCCTCCTCCCACCGCCGCGCCAGGTACGGGTCGGAGAGGATTTCCGAGACGAGTGCGTTGACCTGGGGGCCCTTGGGGTGCTGGAACAGGGTGAAACGGAGCATGGCGAGGTACTGCTCGGCCTGCTCCGCCCAGTCGAGGATGACGTGCTTGGCCTCCTCGCTGAGCCGAGCGGCTGCCCGCCACGCTCGCCTACGCGGGGCATCGACATCGAGAGCCAGGGCCTGTTCGCCGGCACACGGGGCCGCCAGATCGCCGGACGGTTCGTCGTCATCCCCGCCGCCCCGTTCTCCTACGCCACCACCACGGACAAGGAAACGTGGCGGGGCCTGGTCGGCACGCTGGAATCCATGCTCCGCCTTCACGAGCACGCGCCCGGCACGCTCACCGCGCTGAGCGAATACCTCTTCCACCGCACCGGCGGCATGATCGGCAGCCTGTCCCAGCTCGTCCGCGGCGCCGCCGTGCTGGCCATCGAGGACGGCAGCGAAGCCATCACCGAAGAGCTGCTGGAGAGTGTCCCGATCGACTTCGCCGCCGAGCAGTCCGAACGGCTCACCACCCCGGCCAAACCGACCGAGCGGCGGAGGCGCGCAGCCTGATGTCGTGGTCGCCACCGACAACCTCGCCATCGGCGTCGTCGTCGGCACCCTCACCGCCATGGTCATCTTCGCCAAGCCCGTCGCCCACGTCACCGCCGTCACCGACCCCGACGGCAGCACGGTCGTCTACCGGGTGACCGGCGAGCTGCTCTTCGCCTCCTCCAACGACCTCGTCGGCCAGTTCGACTACGCGAGCGACCCCGACAGGGTCGTCATCGACCTGTCCGCCGCGCACATCTGGGACGCCTCCTCCGTCGCGGCCCTGGACGCGATCGAGACCAAGTACGCCCAGCGCGGCAAGAGTGTCGAGATCACCGGCCTGAACGATCCCAGCGCCGACCTCCACGGCAAGCTCACCGGCGAACTCGCCGGCAGCCACTGACCCCGGCGCCACCGATCAGCGGACCCCGACCAGCCGGCCGGGGTCCGCTGATACTCTTCTTCGCCCGTCAGCCCTGGCAGCGTGCCGCCTGCTCGAAGTACTGCTGCGCCTGGTCGGCGTAGCTCTGTGCCTGCCGCTGGTATTCGGCGGCCTTCTGCATGTCGCCGCGTGCGGCCGCGTCCTGTGCCTGGTGCCCGGCCTCTTCGGCCAGGCGCTTGTACTCGTTCCCCTTGTCCCGCAGCTCCTGCGCGTTGCAGGAGGAGGTCGTGGCGGTGGCGGAGACCGTGGCGGGCTGGGCCGCATTCGCCGCGGACGCGCCGAGGGCGATCGGTCCCGTCGCCGCCACCGTGACGACGGCCGCGGAGACGAGAACACGCCTGAACTTACGCATGGAATGCACCTTCCGTTGGTGGGGTGTCTGAGGGGTGGCCCCTCGGGGGAGGTTATCGGCGTGATGGACGCCGAAGACGCCGGGGTACGGGTGCAGGTGCGTCTGGATGCGGAAGCTCAATGCAGCTGCGTGGTAAGGCGCTTGACGTGGCATTTGTATGCGGAGGACAACCTGACGGGCCTCAGTTTTTCGCTGTTACCGGGCAGCTAGCGCTGTTTGTCAGTGGCTGGTGCTTTCCTCAAAAGGCCGACGCGCTCGCTGAAAGGGCGCTGGCCAATGCGAGGAGGCTCTTCCGTGACAGCTGGGTCCGTACCCCCCGCAGCTGAGGCCCGCTGGCTCCGCCGGCGGATGTGGATCGGGGCCGCCTGCGCGAGCCGTTCGACAGCAGCGAGCGGTGGCCGGTCGTGGACGTAATTGCCGTACACACGCAGACCGTTGGGAGCGTCGGGCAGTGGCTGTTCCCCGGCGCTCTCGGTCACCCGGACCGCCGGGCGAGAGCTGGCGGGGTTCCGCACCGACACCAGCAGGCCGCCTTCGCCGTCGTCGAACCACCCCAGCACCCTTCCGTCCTCGCCGTGCTCCCATCGGAATGCGGACGCAGGCTCCTCGTCTGGAGGGATGACATAACGGAACCCCTCCGCCTCGGCCCCCGTGTACACGCCGATGCCCCCGCCCTCCACGCGCAGCACCTGGTCCGGGTGCCGCAGGCTTCGTCGCCGGTGGGGGGGATCGCCCCACAGCCACAGCTCGGCGGTCCGCCCCAGGATGAGCTGCCGCCGCGCGGGCAACTTATCCGCATCTGCCGGCACGAGCAGCGCCTGCAGCGTCACGCACCCCTGAGTGACGTAGCCGGCAAGATCTCGTGCCCACTCCTTTGCCGCAGCCGCATTGGGCAGTTCCAGTAGCTCTCGGCGGTCGGGCCCTTGCCACCGTCACTCCCTGCCCCTTCGTCGAAAGGCAGCGCACAACCACATTCCACAACTTCACCCGCTCCCCGGCACCGGCCGCGCCGGGCCCGCCGTCTCTACGCCGCGGCGTAGCTGAGGCGGAAGTACTCCTGGGCGCGCTCCAGGTCGCGGTGGGTGCGTAGTTGGAGTTCCAGGTCGCCGGTGCCGTGGTGGCCGAGCTCGGTCACGTCCCGGGTGAATCCGGGTACGAGGTCGACGCTCTTCGGGTCAGCCTTGAGGTAGACGAGGAGCTTTGTCTGCTGTGGCGGGCGCAGGCAGGCGAAGTTCCGCAGCCGCTGGTAGGCGCGGTATTGCTTGCGCTGGATGCGGGTGATGCCGTCCCCGAGGCCGAGCAGCGCCTCGTCGACCGCCGCCGCCAGCTCCCCCATCGCCCCCCGTCCTGCCTTCGGTGGCTCGGCGCCCCAGCCACGAGACGACGGCACGCCGGCACGAAGCCCCTCGACCCTCCGGTGACGGAGGCGACGGTCTCCAGCCCGATGTGCTCGGTACCGAAGAGGCGGTAGCGGACCAGGTCGATGCTGCGCCGGTACTCGCGCACGGCGTGCACGTCATAGCGGGTGAAGTCGCCGGCCACACAAATCACCCGCGGGGCGCTCCACAGCACCTGGGATGCGGTGGTGGTTCCGAGCCGGTCGCGGACCAGGTGCTCGAACTCCGCGCGGTGATCCATCAGCCAGGAGAGGTAGAACAGCCCCTGGTTAATGACGCCGGCATCTGTACCTCGCTTGTATTCGACGATGACCGGCGCACCGTTCTCATCGAGCCCGAGCGAATCGATCCGGCCGCCATGGACCGGTCCGGTGCTGTACTCGCTCGCCAGGAACCGCACCCCCAGCAGCGTCTCCATGTGCGCCTCGACAAAGCCCTGCACATCCGCCTCGACCTCAGCAAGCCGCGACGCGACCTCGCTCACGCCGCTTATCGTCTCGTGGAACAGTTTCAGGCCCGACACCTTCTCTCCTCGGTTCGAAGATCGGGAACACCGAGGGAGGGCCTGATTATTTCCGCAAAGCCTCCGGATCCGCGAAGAACGCGTGAGCCCTCGTGGACGAACCACCGGGGACGCACCCGTCCCACAAATCCCAGAGACCTGCAGATCGCCGTTTACGGAGGCGAGGTTGCCCCGGCACTGTCGCCCGCCACAGCGAGCCGGTCCGGTCACACCCGGCGAGGACGAACGCGCCCCCGCCGCCCTGCCTGATTCTGCCAGCGGACACCCAACTGAACATGTCACCCGGTACCACCGCGCGAGAAGGCCAGCAACCGGTCCAGGCCACGGTGTTGTGATCCTCGGTCGTCCCGAAGGGCGACCGCCACCCGTCCCGGAGGGCGACTGCCAGGACTCGCGCCGCAGATCCGGACGACCGGCGGAGAGTGGGCGACCGCCACCCGTCCCGGAGGGCGACTGCCAGCCCAGTTGATCAGGGATAATGACGTAGCGTAGCGCCCCATCCCCCGCTCTGGCGAGGACGTAACGGGCAAAAACGGAGGTCTTGCTTCGGTGCGATCCGCGTGTCGCGTGTCCACCTGAGGTTCCGAAGTGCGGCCGGGCCGGGGCTCCGTAGTGTCGCGTGCTGGCTGGGTGCGGTCGGCCCGGTGGTCTGGGCGTGGTCACCACACATGCCACGGTGGTGCCGTCGGCGGTACCTGGCGCGGTACGTCCTGGCGTCCGGCCAGCGCGTCGAGCCGCTCGACCAGCCTGCGCAGCTCGGCCGCGCTGCGGGCCGGGAGGGCGTTCACCATGTTCTCCAGAAGGTCCCTGGCGTGGAAGGGATTGCCGCAGCAGTCCCAGTGCAGTTCGTCGCCCCACTCCCAGTCTGCCCACAACTGGCGCTTGGGGAGCCGCACATGGTCCTTCCACAGCCGCACCGCGGCTACAGTCTCCCCTGGTTTCAGGTAGGTGCGGGTGTGCTCGATCCGCCGGATCTCGGACATGGTCCGCGCGGAGAGGCCGTTGATGTCGGCCAGGGCATCACGGTCCGGCCGGTGGGCGGGGAGCCCGTCCCTGACGTTGCGTGGGGGCCTACGCGGCATGGATCCCGTGGTCGTTCGTCATGCCGGACATCCTGCCATGCCGGACGCGAACGGACCGGGGCAGAGAGCTGCATCCAGCCACCGCAGTGGCAACAGCGCACCGACGCGCACCGGACACCCCTAGGAGTTGGTAAGACCCCGACTGCACTCACGCCGCGTTGCGGCCCCACCCTTGCGAGCCCTCGGCCGTGCCGAAGGACGACCGCCAGCCAAAGCATTCGCTGTGGCCGACTGCGCGCTCGATCTCGCCCGGCTCCCTGATACTGCGGTTCCCGACCGCCCCGGAGGACGATCGCCAGTCAGTGGGCAGAGAGCGGATGACAGCACCGGGACGGTTGCGATTCTCAACCGCCCCGGAGAGCAGTCGCCAGCGTCGACCGGTGGCGCGCCACTCAACCAGCCCGAGTTGCGATTCCCGGCCGCCCAAAGGGCGACCGCCAGGTTGATGACCTCGCCGACCGGGCCGCGGGGGTCGCCGTGGTTGCGATTCTCGACCGCCCCGAAGGGTGGTCGCCAGGGCCGAGGCCGAGTGGTGCGCGCTGCTCTACGAGGAGTTGCGATTCTCGCCCGCCCTGGAGGGCAATCGCCAGTCCACTCGCCGGCCACCGCAGCGGAACCCACGTTGAGGTTGCGATTCTCGACCGTCCCGGACGACGGTCGCCAGCCCGGTTGAGTGGGGCTAATAACCTAACGTAGCGCCCCATCACCTGCTCCAGCTAGGATGCAACGGGCGAAAGCGGAAGTCTTACTTCGGTGCGATCCGCACGCGGGAATAGCTCGCGCGCCGTCCCCTGCTGGAGCCAGCCCCCATCTATGGGGGGCCAGCAGCCGCACGCTTCTCGTCGCGCTCACCGGGACCACGCCTTGCCCCTTATGACCTCTATGCCGGAGTCAGCGAAACTACCCAGGAACGGCACATCGCCGGGATAGAGTCGCAGGTCAGAGAGACTGCTCCCCGCACGCGCGGGGATGGTCCCTCGGCGGTGAGGGTGCCGTCTTCGTCCATGCGCTGCTCCCCGCACGCGCGGGGATGGTCCCGTGATCACTCCCCGCCGCCCCCTCGGCACCGGCTGCTCCCCGCACGCGCGGGGATGGTCCCGCTGTTCCCCCTACTCTCAAACGGCCTCCTGGCTGCTCCCCGCACGCGCGGGGATGGTCCCGGCCCGCCCCCACTACGGATGGGGGCGGGCCGCTGCTCCCCGCACGCGCGGGGATGGTCCCCCGGGGTCGGTCTTGGTAACGCGGACCGGTCTCTGCTCCCCGCACGCGCGGGGATGGTCCCGCCACGTAGCGCGCGAGCGATCTGGGCCCGCACTGCTCCCCGCACGCGCGGGGATGCCCCGCCCGGGTGCTCAGGGCGCGCATCGCGCGACGTTGCCGGGCGGCTGCCTCCTCGATGGCGGGTCGAGGCACCGTGGAGATGCGGCGGCCCGGTGGGCAGCGAGCGCGGCCTGGTAACCGGACGACGTCGGAGCCTGCGGCGGGGCCGTCCGGTCGGCCGCAGGCTGCGGGGGTGGGGCGTTGTGCGGGCGGGTGCGGTGCCGGAGGGCAGGACCCTGACGGTGCGCACGGCGTCGCTGCCGAGGGTGTGGGTCGCCGTGGTGATGATCCGTGCGGTGAGGAGCCGGAGTTGGGTGGCGTAGGCGGGTGAGTCGGGGCGCAGGTCCAGTTAGCCGGCCTTGAGGGGGAAGGCGACGGCGGTGACGTGGGCGAGAAGGGTCGGGGGAGACGGCGTCAGCGAACTCTGGCCACTGGCCCAGGATGCTTCCGCCGGCGACCGGCACGTCCCAGTTCCGGTCGACCATCAAGCCCTGCCTGCCCGGCATGTGTCAGTAGGGATGCTTGTTGAGTCTGTTCGTCCACGCCTCGTACGCGGTCTTGCCGAGTTCGGGGTAGCTGTGCACCATGCGGATGCTCCGCTCGTGGACCGGCTTCGCGAAGTCCTCGTACTGGAACTCGTCGCTGAACCCGATCTCCGCGGTGTCCTTCAGGTCGCGGCTGTAGTAGACGGCGTCGAACCGAGACCAGTAGATAGCGCTCATGCACATCGGACACGGCTGGCCGCGGCGGCACTCTCAGGAGAACGGGAGAAGTCGAGCACCAGCCGACCGCTCAGACCGCCGGACTCCAGCATGCGGTGGGCCTTGCCGTCTCGGCGACGCGCAGCGTCAACGCGCCGTCCTCCGCCGGGCGGGAGGATCCGGTCCAGACCCTTGGTGTCGGTATTGCCGTCCGGCGCCATCACCGGGCACACCCTGATGCCGTGCTCGCCTCATACCGTCACGCGCTTCGAGCGCACGATCTGGCATGGATGTTCCTCAACCCCCAGCAACCGCAGAGCTGAACGTCACGTAGCGCTGCATGCCACCTGACCGTAACTACTGAGAGGACGCCGGGTTCCCGGCCCCGGCCCTCAGCCCTTGCCGAAGTGCACCGGCGGGGAAGGCGCCCGCTGCCCTGAGGGTTCCGGAGAAGCCGCCGGCCAGTTCGGTGAGGCGTGCAGTGGCGGCCGGGCCGAGGTGGTCGTACGGGGCGGCATCGAGGCGGTCGGTGAGCGCCTCGGTCTCGCCCGCGCAGGGCCGTGTCGCCTGCGTGAGGGTGCCTGCCTCGCCCAGCAGGCCGCGCTCACGCAACTGGCCCCGGGCGGCGTCCCATTGCTGCGCGGACCACCCGCGGGTCCGCATGAACAGTGCTGATGTCGGTGCCGTGCCGGTGGCGTTGTGCAGGACCAGCGCCTCGATGCCGGACAGACCGACTATCGCCAGGACGGCGAGGTGACCGTCACCCCGGTGCTCGCGCAACAGCGTCGCAGCGTGCCACAGGGCCAGGTGCGGTTCTTCGGCTACGGGCGGTCGGCGTTGGCGGCGTACAGCGGCCTTGCCTCCCGGCGGCAGGCTTCGGTGGCGTGCAGCGCCAGTTCGGCCGCCTCGGTCAATTTCGTGGACGTGAGGGCCTCCTTCCCGAGCAGGCGCTGCAACGTTCGGTCCGCGCTGCGCAGCCGCGCCGTGAGCGCCTCCTCCGGTGTGGTGACGGTCCACGCGGCCGGGATGTACCGCTGCACATGCTCGTGGTTGAAGTTGTAGAACGTCGCTGTGACGGTGCCCGCGTCGACGGCCCCAAGGGGTGCCGCGCGGCTCGCGAGGTAGATCATGGCTCCGTGCTCCAGCCCGAGTGCCGCGAGTTCGTCCTCCGGCTCCGGCGCGAAGTACACGGATGCGTGCAGAGGGCTGACGGCGTTGTGGCAGTGGCGGCCCGCGCTCGCCTCGAAGGTGGTCATGCTGTGGCTCCGGTTTCGGTGATCAGGTGCGGTCGTGCGGCCAGGCATACAGGGCGCATCAGGGTTCGTTCGTGGGTTCGTGGTGGGGCAGTCGGTCAGTCCGGCCGCGGTCTGGGTGAGGTGCTGGGTCAGGACCTGGGCTGCGGTGTCGGCGTCGTGGGCGAGGGCCGCCTCCTCCAGTCGGCGATGTTCCAGGGCGCCGTCCCGGTCGGGGTTGCGGTGCGCCGGCCAGCGGCGGGCCAGCTCGCTCGCGGTCCGCATCCGGTCGCAGGTCTCCAGCAGGACGGCGAAGTACCTGCTGTTGAACCGAATTTGGAAGCGGTGGCCTGTGGACAGAGTCCAGCGATTTCCGGACCATTCGCGGTGCGCCGAGAGCAGTCATGCACAGGGAATGCAGCTTCGAGACCCGTCAGTCCCCGGTGCGCTCACGAGGCGTGCCGACTGGGCCTGCTCGGGCGGATTGCGGGGTGTCGCGCCTTTGGGACTGCCTCCGTGGAACGATGTTCATCGTGCTCGCGCTCGTCCTCGGGATGGTTCTCGGCTACCTGCTCAGGTGCTGGCGTCAGGCCCCGCGGGCAGTGCAGCGGGCGCAGCGCCAGAAGCCCGGGACGGCGCAGTGGAGACTTGCTCAGCCGGTGCTCGCCCCCGCAGTGGCGGGCAATAGCGGAGCCGGCGCAACGCCCGCTCCCGGCTTCCTGCTGGTGCGGGCCGCTGCTGGCACTCGGCACCGCGTTCCTCTGCGGCGCAGGGGAAAACTGGCCCTCAGATTGCCTGGCCTTTAATCGGCGGCACTGCGTTGCACCAACGGAACCGACGAGATCTCATCTGGGAGGGCCGGTGGCATTAGAGCTACCCGACGCGGTGGTGTCGCTTCTCGACTTCATCGGCGTCCACTGGCCGGATGTCAATGAGGACAAGGTTCGCGAATTCGCTGAGCACGTAAGGGATTTCGCTGGCAAAGTCCAGCAGAGCCATCAGGATGCCACCTCGTCGGTGGAACAGTTGTCCGAGATCTATCAGGGCGCCTCCTACGATGCCCTCATGGCCAAGTGGGGCCAGATGTCGTCCAGTCACATGAACGAGCTGGTGACCGCGTGCCACACGGTGGCGACCGCCCTGGAGGCCGCGGCCGGTGTGATTGTGACCATGAAGGGTGCTGCCATCGCCGAACTGGTGGTGCTCGCCGTGACGTTCATCGCGGACCAGGCCGCAGCGGCCGTCACCTTCGGCCTCGCCGAGATCGCGGAGGCCGGCATCATCGCGGCGGCCCGCAAGGCGACGAGCTATCTGGAACAGCAGCTGGAGCAGTACGTCGTCGGCCAGGTGATCGAGGCCGCCATCACCCCGCTCGTCGAGGTGGTCGGCAATGCGGTGAGCGGGCTTGTCTTCGAGAACACTGCCAAGGCTCTCGGTGTCCCCGCCGGAGCGGGCGCGGGGCAGAGCTTCTCCGTCCACCCCGAGGAGCTGCACGCGCGTTCGCAGGCGCTGACCAAGCATGCCGAGACGATGGAGGCGCACGCCGCGGAATTCAAGAGCAAGTTGAGCGGGGTGAGCTTCGCGTGACGAACCGTATTGTCAAGGCGTTGGAGGACGGTGCCCGGCGGCTCGGCAGGACACTGGGCGACGACGCCGGGAAGGCCGTCAAGAACCTCTACCACGACACCGGCGACCGCCTGCGGCAGGTGGCCAAGAACCACACCGAATCCGACGCCAAACAAGCGTCTGCAATGGACGACATCCTCAAGGGTCGGCACGGTGACACCCCCAAGCCCCCCATGCCTCTGCCTCGACCCCGACACCACACCCGTCGGCCGGGCCGGAGGGCGGGGCCCCAAGGGCCCCTCGAAGGGCCCCGGATCCGGTCGGCCGAACTCCGACGACTCCCTGCGGGACGGAGCGAACCGGGACGGGGTGGGATCGTCCAAGCCCGCGGGCGGTCGCTGCAAGGGCGGCGACCCCATCGACCTGGTGTCGGGTGAGATGGTCCTCACCGAGACCGACGTACGCCTGCCCGGCCTGCTCGATCTCGTCATCGAGCGCACCCACCTGTCGTCCTACCGCTGCGGTCAGTGGTTCGGCAGTTCCTGGGCCTCCACCCTCGACCAGCGCCTGGAGGCCGACGAGCGGGGTCTCGTCCTCGCCACCGCCGACGACGGCATGCTGCTCTCGTACGACGTGCCCGCCCCGGACACGCCAGCCCTTCCCCACCACGGCCCCCGCCGGGAGCTGCGCTGGGACGGGACACCGGCTGGCGAGATCCAGGTCACCGACCGCGGCACCGGGCACACCCTGCACTTCCTGCCGGCCTCCGTGACCCCGGCGGAGGCTGCGGCCGGCCGGGTCACCCTCCCCCTCGAGGCATTATCCGACCGCAACGGCCACCGGGTCGACATCTGGCGCGATGACGATGGCACCCCCTTCGAGATCCGGCACAGCGGCGGGTACCGCATCGCTGTCGACACCGACGGCGACCGCGTCGTGGCACTCCGCCTCCTCGGTACCGAGGACGGCGACGCCGGCACGGTCCTGCGACGCTACAGCTACGACGACGGCCGCCTCGCCGCGGTCACCGACGCGCTCGGCCACACATGGGACTACGCGTACAACGAGGTCGGCCGCCTCGTCCGGGAGAGCGACTTCCAGGGCCGGACCGTGGAGTATCGTCCCGACCCCACCGGTGAACTGGCCGCCCGCACCAACGCCGCCGGCTGCACCACGGTGTTCGTCCGCGATGAGCTGGGCCGCACCATCGAGGAGCACTCGGCCGACGGCATCGCCACCTTCGTGCGCGACCCGGCCGGCTGCCTGCTGCGGTCCGCCAACGACACCACCACTGTCACCCAGACCTACGATGTCCTCGGCCGCAAGCTCTCCGAGGACGTCAACGGCCGCACCACGAGCTGGACCTACGACGCGCTGGGACAGCGCACCAGCCGGCGCACCCCGAGCGGGGTGCTCTCCACGTGGTCGTACGACGCCGCGGGGCGGCCGGAAGCCCTCGACGTCGGGGGCGACCGGGTGAGCTTCACCTTCGACGACGCCGACCGGGAGGTGCGGCGGCTCATCGGCCCCGGCCTCGTGCTGTCCCAGGAGTGGGATATCGCGGGCCGGCTCAGTTCCCAGGCCGTCACCCTAGGTGCCGGCACCCTCCAGCAGCGCGCCTACACCTACCGCGCCGATGGCCACCTCAGCGGCATCACGGACTCGGCGGGCGGCACGCGGCGCTTCGAGCTCGACCCGGACGGCCGGGTCACCGCCGTGCGCGCCCAGGACTGGAGCGAGACGTACGCCTACGACAGCGCCGGCAACCTCACCCACGCTGAGGCCCCGGGGGACGAGACAGCCGGCTCGGAGCGCACCTTCGCCGGCAACCGCCTCCAACGGTGCGGACGTCACACCTACGCCTACGACGAGGACGGCCGGCTGGTGCGCCGCACCACACGACTCCTCAACGGCCAGACCCGCACTGCCCGCTTCACGTGGAACACCGCGGACCAGCTCACCGACGCCGTGCTGGCCGACGGCACGCACTGGACGTACGAGTACGACGCGACGGGCCGGCGCACCGTCAAGCGCCGCCTCGACGGTGACGGGACTGCGGCCGAGGAGACCCGTTTCGTCTGGGACGGCACCCGGCTCGCGGAGCAGGTGACGTCGGACGGCACCGCTACCGCATGGGACTACCACTCCGGCACCCACCGGCCACTCACCCAGACCGTCGTCAGCGCCGGGGGCCGCCGTGACTTCCACACCGTGGTCACCGCTCTCTCGGGCGCCCCGACGGAGCTGATCACCCCTGACGGGCAGATCACCTGGCGGCTGCGCACCACCGTCTGGGGCATGCCGGTCGGCGACGGGAAGGCGAGGCGGCCCGCGATCCGGGCCGGTTCGACGCCCTCAACGATCCGGCGTGGCTGCTGGCCCGGTTCACCGCCGCCCACGGCGAGCAGGCGGTCGCCGGATGACCGGCGGCCGAACTGTCACGGACCGCAACGGCGAGCCGGACGCTCGCGAGATTCGTGATCGACGCCCATTCGCTGGCCCGTGAGGCCGCCGATCCGGAAGCCGCGGTGGACGAGATCTTCCGGATGATCGAGGCAGCCTGGGAGGCCACCTGCCCTTCTCGACCTGTGAGGAACTGTTCCACCAGGCAGGACAGGGGCCGGCCGGCGACGAACCAGCTCACGCGGCAACCCGTTGCGCTCTGCTCAGCCTTGGGCGGCGAGCAGGCGGAGGTCAACGGTGTCGGCCATGGCCTGTAGACCGGCGTCCGTGGGGTGCACGCCGTCACCGGCGTCGTAGGCGGGCAGCAGGTGGTGCGGGTCGGCGGGGTCGCGCAACGTGTGGTCGAAGTCGATCACGCCGTCGCATGTGGGCGTGCTACGCAGCCAGGTGTTGACCTGTTCGCGGATCTTCTCGCCGAGGTCGCTGAGCTTGCCGTTGGGTGTGAGGGTGCCGCAGTGGAAGCGCAGGCCGGCGGCGTGTGCCCGGGCGGCGAGGGCGGAGATCCCGGCGGTGAGTTGCGCGGCGGTCAACTGCTCGCCCGGGTGGGGGCCGTGCAGACCGCCGAGGTCGTTGGTGCCCTCGAGGAAGATGACGGCGCGGGCGCCGGGCTGTTCCAGTGCGTCGCGGCCGAAGCGTGCCTCGGCGCTGTCGCCGAGGTTGATGCTGCCGGATGCGTTGTAGCCGCCCGGTGTGAGGATGCGGTTGCCGCCGATGCCGGCGTTGACGACGGTGGGGCGGTGGCCGGGCGGCAGCTTCACCAGGCGGCGGGCGAGGTCGTCCGTCCAGCGGCGGTTGGAGTCGTTGGCGGTGAGCCCGCCCTCGGTGAGGGAGTCTCCGAAGGCGACGACGGTGCCGTCGGCGTCGCGCGTGGCGAGGTCGACGCCCTGGAGGTAGAACCAGGAGGTGGTGGTCGTCGGGTAGGCGCCGGCCGTGTCGTCGGCGGTGTGGTCGCCCGCGGTGGAGACGTAGCTGGTCTGCTTGGCCCAACCGTGGTACGTGGTGGGGCCGTTCGGGCCGGGCAGGTGCAGACTGACGAGCACGTCGGTGTCGGGCTCGGTGGGCAGGCCGACGGGGTCGCTGACGGTGCGGGCACCGGCCGGGACGGTGGTGGCGGTGCGGCCGCCGAAGGTGACGGTGTGTCGGGTTCCCGGGACGGCGGCCGCGCCGGCGCGGCGATTGGCGACGGTGGCGGCGTCGATGTCGAGCGGGGTGGCGCCGTACTCGTTGGAGAGCCGGATGCGCAGCGCGGTGCCGCCCGCACCCACGTGGACGACGAGGCGGAGGGTGCGGTCGGTGAAGCCGGTGGCGGAGGGGCCGGTGGTGCCGGGCGGCCCGGCGGCCGCCGCCCAACCGCCGACCCAGTGCTGCCTCGGCGGCGGCGCCGGCACTCCGGTGGCGGGGCCGCCGCCGACGGCGAGCACGGTGAGAGGGGCTGCGCTCAGGAGGGCGGCCCAGGTATGGGCGCGGAGGGCGGGCAGGCGACGGATCACGGGTACTCCCATGGAGGTCGGGGACGGGCCGGGCCCGGTCCGGCCGGGGTGTCCTCGCCCCGCGGCAGGACGGCGGCGGGCGGACAGCGGTGGCAGGCAGTGGCGGTAGTAGCCGGTGCTGCTGCCGGCAAGCCCTACGCCCCGAGCAAGGCCCGGTAGCGGTCCACGGACGGCTTCATACCGTGGTTCGGGTCGGCGTCGTAGAGCCCGTCGGCGTTCTTGGCTCCGAAGCCCAGCGGCTGGTAGAGGGTGGCGCAGACGGGGTCGCGGGCGAGGTCGTGCCAGCGTGCCCAGGCGGCGTCGTAGGCGTGCAGGTGGCGGGCCATGGCGCGGGTGTCGTAGGCGCCGGTGGTGTCGCCCACGAAGCCGCGGAGCATGACCTGCCATCCGTGGTGGATGACGTCGTACAGGCACCGGCCGTAGCGGGTGGAGACGCGGAGGTAGGCGCGGTCGTCCGGGTCGCTCAGGGGAATCGTGTCGGCGAGGTGGGTGATCTGGGCCCAGGCGTGGGCGGCGCGCGCCTTCTCCTCCAGGACCGGCTCGACGAGCCCGGCGGCATGGATCCGTACGAAATCGGCCGTGAGGTCCTTGTCGGAGCCGCCGAGGAACTGATCACGGGTCCAGGTGAGACGGGAGAGGGAGAACACGCTGCTGTAGTGGCCGCGCAGGGTGGCCGCGGCGGAGAGCAGGGCGAGGCGACGGAAACGGTCGACGGCGGCGCCGCGCAGGCCGACGCGGGCGGCGTACTCGGCGAAGACGTCGGCCTCCGTGCGGCCGGTGTCGCGGGTCCAGCGGGCCGCGACCCAGGTGTTGAGGTCGCACCACAGCTCGTTGCCGAGGTAGGGGCCGCGCCAGCCGCCCCCGCGAGACCAGGTCCAGACTCCCGAGACGATCGGGTTGGCGGCGACGTGGGCGAGGCCGGTGGGGCCCGGGGCGGCGCGGAACTCCTCGAAGCCGTTGATGACACCGTCGAGCACATAGTCAGGGCACGCGCCCTTGCCCTCGTACTCGCGCTGGCACTGGACCTCGACGATCTGACGGTGGCGGCCGACGCCGATGGTGGGGTTGAAGGGGACCGTGCGCCAGAAGTCACGTGAGGTGTGTTTGATGGAGAACAGCAGATTGTCGTGGACCGGCACCTGGTCGGTGACGCTGCGGTAGTAGTCGGGGTCGGCGGTGAGTCTGTCGTCGCCGGTGGACCAGGTGCGGTAGAACACGCGCTTGCCGGCGCGTTCGCAGACCTCGTCGCGCAGGATGCCCAGCAGCGTCAAGTGGCTGTCGGCACCGTGCAGTACGGGATTGTTGCCGGTGTGGTGCGGGACGTTCTGCAGGTAGGTCTCGCCCGTGCGGACGACGAGTCCGTCCAGCCCGGGGAAACGGGCGAAGACCTCCCTGAGCATCAGGCGGTGGACCTGCTGGGTGAACGGTCTGGCGAGGTCAATGCGGCCCGAGCCGTCGAGGATCCGGTCGCCGTACAGCTCCACGAGGTGCTTGGGCAGCATGATGATGTCGGTGAAGTAGTACGCGGCGAGGCCGGCGGCGTGGGCGCGGGAGATGCGTGCGTCGATATGGCGGGCGGTGGCCTCGACCCAGGCGCGGCCGTCGGAACCGGGCGGGAAGATCCGCGGGTCGACGGAGTCGAAGGTGACGGCGGTGTGCGGCGGACGGAACTCGTTGACGACCTGCCCGTCGTAGCCGTAGTCGGCCAGCAGGCGGGGGTCGTCGAAGCGGCTCTTGACAGGTGGCTCGCCCGGGTTGCTCTGCGCCATGTCGAGCAGGAACGGCAGTCGGCGCCCGCCGGCCGCGGAGGCGCTCACGGAGGTGGTCGCGGCGGCAGGTCGGGCGATCGCGAGTCCGGTCAGGGCAGCTGCCCCGCTGCGTAAGATCATCCGTCGGTCGGCGTGCAGGTGCCCGTCGTCGTCCATGGGGACTCCCTTGAGTCATCCGATGACCGGTGGCTAGACATCGGTGTAATGCATGGATCGCGCTTCCAGCAAGAGGGACGTACCTGCCAACCTCTGCTGCTCGTATGGCCGTTGAGTCCGAATTGGCGTCATGAGCAGGGGCGATAGATCCGATGACTGGGGGTGCGCATGCCTACCGCCACGCTGCCCGCACACACCGCCATGAAAGCTCGGAGGTATGAGAGGCCACGATCCTTGGTGTGCCGGAAATAGACACGGTTGCAGAGTATTGACAGGTCCTCAACACGCTTCAATCATCGGATGTCATGACCGAGCATCCTGAACTTTCTAAGCGTTGCGGGACTTTTGGGACCTCTGGGACCTCTATCGCCTCTGCGGCCGGGCTCCCCAGACGTCAGGCACTCGGATTCATCGGAGCAACGGCAGGGGCGGCCGTAGGAGCCACTCTCATCCCGGGGTCTGCGGCTCACGCCGCCCCCGCGTCCGCGTCCGCCCTCCCGGAACGGAGCGAGCCCGAAGGAGAAGCCGGCCACTGGGGCACCGCACCCGCGCCCGTCCCCGTCTCCCTGGAGCGGTGGTTCGACAACGACGGCATCGACACCGCCGCCGCGGGTGGCGGGAACTTCGACGGGGCCGGGCACACCTTCCCCGGTGAGGAGCTTCCCGCCGGACGCATCACGGTCGACGGCGTCCCCTACGACTTCCCGTCCTCCGCGGACGGCGCCAAGAACAACGTCGTCGCCCTCGGCCAGCGCGTGGACCTGCCCAAGGGCCGCTATCTCTCGGCGTTCTTCCTCGCCGCGGGCAGCTACGGCTCCGCCGTGGGCGAGGCCACCGTGCACTACGCCGACGGATCCACCACCACCGCGGACCTCGGCGGGCCCGACTGGTACGCGGGCGCCGCCGGCCTCACGGCCGCCTACCGCTACCAGCCGGACGGCACGAAGGACCAGCACCCCGTAGGCATCGGCGTGGCCGAGCTGTGGCTCGACCCGCGCCGCGAGGCCGTGGCAATCACCCTGCCGACCACCAGCAGGCCCGAGCCGAACAAGACCTCGCTGCACCTCTTCGCGCTCACCCTCCAACCCGTGGCACAGGGCCGGGCGTTGACGCTGCGCGACGCCCGCTCCACCGTCTCGCTCCTGGAGTCGAACGGCGCCCAGAGCGTCGAGGCGACGGTGGTCAACGCGGGCACGGTCACCCTGCTGTTAGCCGACGCGGTATCCATCGCCGTCGACGTCCCCGGCGCCCGCACCGTGAGCGCCACCCCCGTCACCCGCCTCGACCCCGGCGAGCAGGCCAGGGTCCGGATCGGCATCCGCAATCGCGTCGGGGTTCCGCCCGGCACGCAGCAGAAGGGCCGGATCGTCGCCAAGGGGGGTGGCCGGACGGTGGCCGACACCTGCCGAAGCCTGACGCTCGGGGTGCCCGACTACCGGCCGACCGCGGACTCGCTGGCGACGCATCAGGCGCCCCACTGGTTCCACGGCGCAAAGTTCGGCATCTTCATCCACTGGGGCGTCTACTCGGTGCCCGCCTGGGCGCCCGTCGGCAAGCAGTACGCCGAGTGGTACTGGCGCCACATGCAGGACAGGGACAACCCCACCCACGCCCACCACCGCGACACCTACGGCGAGGACTTCGCGTACGACGACTTCATCCCGATGTTCACGGCGAAGAGGTTCGACCCGCGCGCATGGGTGGAACTGTTCCGCGACGCGGGTGCCCGCTACCACGTCCTGACGTCCAAGCACCACGAGGGCTTCGCCCTCTGGGACACCAAGGTCTCCGACCGCAACTCCGTGAAGATGGGCCCGAAGCGGGACCTGATCAAGGAGCTGTTCGACGCGTCGCGCCGCTACACGCCCGAACTGCACCGCGCCCTGTACTTCTCGATGCCCGAGTGGTTCAACCCGGACATGCCGTGGAAGGGCGAGCTCTACCCGCCGCGTAATCCCTACACCCTGGAGCCCGTGCCGTACACCGGATACACCTCCGGCAAGGACTTCGTGAAGGACTACCAGGCCAAGCAGATGCTGGAGCTGATCCAGGGCGGCTACGACCCCGAGCTGCTCTGGTGCGACATCGGCGGCCCGAACGACAGCCTGAACGTCCTGTCCGAGTACTTCAACCACGGCAAGAACCGGCCGAAGCCGCGCGAGGTCGCCGTCAACAACCGCGCGGGCATCCCGTTCCACGACTTCACGACACCCGAGTACAAGACATACGAGAACACGGTCGTCGCCAAGTGGGAGTCCAGCCGCGGCCTCGACCCCCACAGCTACGGCTACAACGCGCAGACCCCCGACGACCAGTACATGACCACCGAAGAGGTCGTGCACCATCTCGTCGACATCGTCTCCAAGAACGGCAACTTCCTCCTGGACATCGGACCGCGGGCGGACGGCACCATTCCCGAGATCATGCAGACCCGGCTGCGCGAGACCGGCCGGTGGCTCGAGGTCAACGGCGAGGCGATCTACGAGACGACCTACTGGTCCCGCATGGCGCAGCTCGGCGAAGATCTGCGCTTCACCGTCCGGCCGAACGACGCCTTCTACATCCACTCCCTGGCCGAGCCCGGCGCCCAGCTCACCGTCGAGGCACCGGTACCGATACGGGCCGGGGACAAGGTGACGATGCTGGGGTACCGGCGCCCGCTGACCTGGCGCACCACCGGGGACGCGCTGGTGATCGACGTCCCCAAGGCGGCACGCAAGGCGGGCGAGCACGTGTGGGTGTTCAAGGTGGCGTGGACCCGCTGAGCAGCGGTGCAGTGTCCAGTAACCGCCGCCTGCCATGTCCTCGACCGTAACGAAAGGGCCCGAATGCCCCGCCTCGACCGCCGTCACTTCATCGCCGCGACAGTGGCGACAACAGCCACGTGGACGGTTGCCTCCCCCGCGGCATGGGCCGCTCCAGCGGCCCGGTCGCGCACCCCGGACCCGTACGAGTCGACGGCCCGCGCCGCGGCGATGAACTGGCTTCGCCTGCCCACCGGTTGGCAGGACGCACCGTTCCTCGCCAACGGCCGACTCGGCGCCCAGCTCTACAAGGGCGGCACCGCCAACACCCTCAAACTGATGCTCAGCCACACCGAGGTCCAGGACCATCGCGGCCAGTGGCGCGGCGGCATCGGCTACTCCCGCCTGCCCATCGGCTACTTCACCCTCACGCTCGCCGGTGACATCACGGCCGTCGACTGGACCCTCGACCCGTACGACGCCGAACTCCGCGGCACGGTCACCACCACCCGGGGCAGCCTCCACCTCAGCGCCCTCGTCCACAACGACACGAGCACCCTCCTCGTCTCGACCCGGCCCAGCCAGGCCGAGGAGGCCGCGGCCTGGACGTTCCAGTGGCTGCCGGCCGCCACCACCCGCACCTCCGGCAAGCCGCCCGAGTACACCCCGAACCCCGACCCGAAGGTCACCACCGGCCAGGTCCAGCAGCCTCTCCTCGCGGGCGGCGGCTGGACGACCGCCTGGCGCGAACGGCGCGCGGGCACCAGCAGGTTGCTGGCCGCGCACGTCGCCTACGCCGCGTCCGGCGACGTGGCGAAGACCACGGACGCCGCACGCGCCCAGGTCGACCGCGCCCTGACCACCGACCTGGACGACCAGGTCGCCCGCCACCGCCGTTGGTGGCACGGCTTCCACCACCGCAGCTTCTTCTCGGTCCCCGACAAGCGTCTGCAGGCCTTCTACGTCAACCAGCTCTACAAACTCGCCGCGGCCACGCGTGCGGGCGGCCCGACGATCTCCGAATGGGGCCCGTGGTTCCCTGAGATCGGCAACAGCTGGACCGCCGTGTGGTGGAACCTGAACGTCCAGATCGGCATGGCCCCGATCCACGGCTCGAACCATCCCGAACTCGACTCGGTGACCAGCACATTCGCCAAGTACGAGAAGAACCTGCCCACATCGGTCCCGGCGGCGTACCGCGACGGCGAGAGCTACGCCCTCGGCCACCCCTCTGACTGGCAGCTCAGAGCGGGTGACACGTACGACGTGGGCGCCCCCGGCAGCAACCACGTCTCCGACAACTTCGGCAATCTGACCTGGGCCATGCACAACGTCTGGCAGGCGTACACCCACAGCCTCGACACGTCCATACTCCGCGACACGCTCTTCCCGATCCTCACGAACGCGATCACCTTCTACGCCCACTTCCTCCACGAGGGCCCGGACGGAAAGCTCCACCTGCCTCCGACCCGCTCCCCCGAGTACGCGAACGCCGCCGACTGCACCTACGACCTGTCCCTGATCCGCTGGGGCGCCCGCACGCTCCTACAGACGGCCCGCATCCTGCGCACGAACCACCCCAAGGAGCCGCTCTGGCGGGACATCGCGGCCCGGCTGACCCCGTACGCCGAGGACCCCAAGGCCGGCGTCATGATCGGCAAGGACGTCCCGCTTGCCGACTCGCACCGTCACCACTCGCATCTGCTGTGGCTGTACCCGCTGCGCGAACGCGTCTGGGACCGCGCCGCCGACCGCGACGTCATGGCGCGCAGCATGGCGCACTGGGTCTCGATGCAGCAGCTGTGGCACGGCTACAGCTACGCCACGGCCTCGTCCATGTACGCGGTCATGAACGAGCCGGAGAAGGCTCTGGACTTCCTGACCTTCTTCACGGACCTGAAGGTCGTCGCGGACTGCGCGATGACCGCGAACACCATGTACCGCGAGGGCAAGAACTTCGCTCTGGAAAGCCCGCTGGCAGCGGCCCAGTCGATGCTGGACATGGCGGTGCAGAGCCACGACGGAGTGCTCAAGGTCTTCCCGTCCGTGTCGAAGCGCTGGCCGGACGCGTCGTTCGCATCCCTGCGCGCCCAGGGCGCGTTCCTCGTGGACGCAGACCGCGCGGGCGGTGTGCCGCGCTGGATCCGCGTGCACAGCGAGGCCGGGGCGCCGCTGACGCTGGAGCACGGTCTGCGCGGCGAGCTGTCGGTACGCGACGACCGGGGTCGCCCGCTGTCCTGGCGGGAGACCGCCCCCGGCCGCATCACGATCCGGCTCCCGCGCGGGGCCACGGCAGTGATCGCACCGAAGGGTTCATCGGCTTCCGGCCCCCGAGACGTTCCGTCCCTGGGCAACCGACCAGGGTGGGGTCTTCCCTGAAGGGGGTCTTCCCTAAAGGGGCGCGGCCCGGGAGGTGGGGAGGGTTCAGCCGGGTTGGAAGAACGCGAGCAATTTCTGGGCGGCGTCCGGCGACATCAGCAACTCCTGCATGTCCGCGGACATCCGGGGCTGCGGTATCGATGGCGGGCTGGATGGCTTTCTGGCTGTCGCCGGTGCGCTGGAGCCGGTCGGCGTCAATGAGGCCGGCGGCGGCCGACCGGGCCGAACACCTCGCGCTGGTCACGCAGTACGGCCAGATCCCTGACCGCCTCACCGCCGTCGGCGAACAGCATCGCGACATCGGTGGCGATCCGGCGCGGGCCGTGCCCGGTGCCGCGCGGCCGCAGCGGGCTGAGCGTAGTGGAGTACGCGCCAGTCAGACCGGTCACCTCAGCGAAATCCACCAGCAACCGTGCACCGGCTTCCCCGTCACAGGCTGGCCCAGAGGCGGGACCGGGTTGTCACGGAGTTCGTCGGCCCCGCCGCCGTCGGGGTGAAAGGCGCCGGGTGCGCACGGACACCAACTCGTGTGCGCGGGGAGCTGCCCACCTTCTCGTTGGCCTCCTCCCGCACCGCTGACTCCAAGCGAGCGGGGAGGTCGTCGGCGTCGTCGACGAGCCAGCGCACGGAGCCGACGGTGTGCGCGCTCATGTCGGATTCGGCGAACCGCGTCGCGAGCTGCCACTCGACCGCGTGCAGGACGACGTCCTGGCGCAGTGCGACCTCGTGGTGCAGGCGGGCGACCCCGGCGACCGGCCTTGGCCCGGCGCGCCGGTGCCCGCTGCGGGAGACGGTCACGGACTGCACGACGGCCTGCCCGCGCTCGACAAGTCGGCCGAGCCGCTTGCCGGAGTCGTGCAGTCGCACCTCGCCGACCTTCGGCAAGCGCAGCCGCCGGTAGCCGTTCAACCGGCGCAGCTCCTTCGGCGGCGGGGATGACCCCGGCCCAGGTCAGAAGTCGGGCCAGCGAGCAGGTTGAGCACCGCGGAGAACACGGACGCCGAGACGTCGGGGCAAGCAGCGGATAGATGGCAGGTGCGAGCGGATCCGGTCCTCGCTGCCCCCGACTTCGCCGACCGGCTCCAAGCGCAGGACGCCCTCGGCGTCGCGCAGCAGGTTCAGGGCCTGCTCACTCACGGGTCCGAACTCTCAACTCCCGCCCCACATACGCCAACAGGCCCGATCCGCCTTCGTCGCATCAGCCGTTGTTAGACTCACTATCCGCACGTGCCGGGGGGCATAGGCAAGAAGAGGGGGAGCTTTGTCTTTGCCGGGGACATTCCGAGTCGACATCGAGGAACTCGGAAGAATTTCGCAGAGGCTTGATGACAGTGTTGCCGGCATGCGCACGGTGACGCAGAAAATGGATCAGGCGTCGGCAGGTCAGCTCGGTCACGAGTCTCTGGATTCAGCTTGCGCAGACTTTCAGTCGAAATGGAAGTACGGAATCGACCAGATCGCTAAGCTGGCAGATTCCATAAAGGGCTCAATTGACGCGACTGCACAGTCATATCGCACATGCGAGACGGGGATTCAGCAAGCCTTCTCCAAGAGCTCGGAATCAAATTCCCCTGGGGCGCCGGCATCATCCTGTTCGACATCGTCGACCTTCGGATAAGGGGGAATCATGGGCGGCGGAAAGATACCTTCCGATGCCGCAGGGTATCCGGGGCTAGGATTCGATCCGACTCCTGGAAATCTACCAGCGGTGCGTGCACTGGTAGACCAATCATTCGATGCACACAGAAGGTTGGCATCGGTCTCGCAGACTCTGAGGTCCATCACCCGTGGAGGTGAAGAGTGGAGCGGAATTGCCGCTGACGCGTTCTCTATGCGGGTGAAGGACCTTCCGAAACTGGTCGAATCCGCGACTCAGAGTTTTTATGATTGCGGATTCCAATTGAATGAGTGGTCCGCAAAGCTGGAATCCATGAAGTCTCGCGCATCAGATATGGAGGCCCGCGCAGTCACCGCTCGTTCCCGTCAGCGAGATGCGGAGGGAAATCCGGATCTGGGACTAGCTGGGCAGACATTCGAGACAGATGAAGAACTGCACAGCGCAGAACAACGGTTGAACAAGGCTGTCAAGGAACTTGATTCAGCCCGCGACGCTCTCAATTCCCTGATCGAGGATGCGGGACGGCTCAGGCATCAGCATGATGAGGCCGCTGAGAAGGTGGCAGAGGCTATACGTCGGGCTTCAGAAGAGGCTCCCGACGAACCGGGCTGGCTGGACCGAATTGGCGACGCCATTGAATCCCTCGCTGAGGCCCAGGCAGCTTTGGCCAACCAGGCATGGGATTGGGTGAAGAACCACGCCAACGCCATTGCTGCCGTCGGCGATGTTCTGTCCACAGTCAGCGCTGTGGTCGGTGCTGTTGGAGTTGGCCTGGCGGCGGTTGGCATGGTCTTCCCTCCTTCCGAAGTGATTCTTGCTCCTGTAGGTGGGGCACTGGAGCTGACATCGTCCGGTTTCGCGGCGGGGGCTTTTGTATTGCACGGCACAGCCCGTATGGCGGGAGGCGAGGATGTCGTCTCAAACCGGACGCTGGCGCAGGATGGATTGGGCATGATCCCCTTGGGAGCTGCCACTCGCGTCGGCGGAAAATTGGGCACCGCAATGCTCAAGAGCCGTGCGGCCGACGGCGCCGCCAACTTCGGGCTCGTTGATTCCTGGGCTGGTCTTTTCGGTGACCCCTCCGTATTCGAGAATTTTAAGCCGAAAGATCGACGCCAGGCCATTGAGATGGGAGGTGTCCCTGGCGGTGGTGGTCCCTTGTTGATCGGGCTGGAGAACGCATGGAAAAAGGGCAGTGCCAAGGACCGAGCTGCCGATGGAGAGTGAAGGGAAAACGTGAACGACGAGACGGCAGCAGCAGAATTTGATGGACGCCCCACCGTCAAACTCGTCTTCACCGGATTCGGATCACTCCGCGCTGACCGGATCACCTGGATCGGCACAGAATTGGGTTATGCACTCAGCGCCGACGAGCCGTACGGGCGCGGGCAACGCCGTTTGATCTTCGTGCGCGACGACAGTCCCGCGTCCCGGCAGCGCGCGCAGGCCACGCTGACTCGCGTACAGGCTGCCGGCACGTGGAGCGCTGTTACTCAGCCCTGGCCAGGGCCGGTTCCCTTCGGCCCGTCATTGATCCATCCAGAGCGCGCTGCGCGTGCGCAGAGGGGCATCAAAGCCTACGAGGGGTGGCACCCTGCCCAGCTGGTCAGCCTGTGCTGCATCGCGGCCGCCGGATTCTTCACGCTGGCGTGGGCCGCCCAGGAGACAGCGCCTGCGGTCGTGGGTTCCTGCCTGGCCGGGGTCCTGTTCCTGGTCGGAGCTGCTCTCGGCCCGCGGTACACAAGGAAATGGCATCAGAAGAACCGGCAACTGCTTGAGGATTTCCGCCGGCAGCAAGCAGCCCAGTTTCCCGTACCTCCGCCCTCGCCGCCTCCTCCCGGTCCGCATCGCGACCAGATGGGAATTTAGCCTTGGAATTTACCATACCGGCCGGGTTCACGGAGACCCCTATAGGGGTGACCATCGAAGAAGCGCAACAAGAAATCACCACTCGAATATCCCGGGAATCTCTCGATGCGAAACCCGTGATGTTCCGGAACCTTACGAGAAATCTCTACAAGGCATCACAGGCACTCGAAAAGTCTGGAGCACTGTATGCCGGGACCTGTATCCGAGCCTACGACGGCGAACTATCGCTCGGAACCTTGCTCGTCACGGTCACGCCTTTTGAGTTCGGAGACGCAGCAGTGGCCGCAGACGGCATAGTTCGCTCCCTGACTGCCGCAAGGGGGGACTCATGGGCCGGAAGCGTGCTGGACACCCCCAACGGCCCCACAGCAGTACTTTCCGGTGTGAACAGCTTCCCCATTCCCGCCGAGAATTCCCCTTCAGATGAAGCCCTGACTCTCCCCATAGCAGAAATTCAGGCGTTCCTCCCTGTACCACAAGGGCCGGAGAACGAAGAACAGTGCCTCGTTTCCATCAATTTCACGACACCATGCGAAGACCACTGGGACGAGTACTGCTCCGACATCGTGGAAATACTGCGCAGCATGACCTTCGACCAGCCTGGCCTCGCCATACCCACAAGCGCCCATCCTGCACCCGAGAGTTCACCCGGCCTGACTTCAGCGAAACCCAATCCCATAGCATCCCATCTTGATAGCGAAAGATCGGCAACGCCTTTCGGCTAACAGTTCGCGGTCGGGCCGGAGGCCCCGCTGCCTCCGCGCAGGGGCGGGTTGGCGGTGGGGACGCGGACGGGTCTCCCGAGCCCGGGCCGGACACGCGCGTCGCGGGGCCGGGGACGACTTCGAGACGTTGTTCACCGGGTTCATGGGGCGAGGACGGTCTCGTAGTCGTAGCCGTGGTCGTCGGGGAGAAGCACCGGCCGCTGGCAACGCCGGCGTTGACGGTGTCGGCCATCAGCCCGTACTCCCGGCTCAGGTAGGCGATGGCCCGCCGCACACCGCACCGCCGCCCTGCCTTCTCCCGCAGAGCCGCAGCCGCCGAAGTACCGACGGCCGTCTCCTCGGCTTTGAACGCCTCACGCAGGGCCCGCGCGCGGCTAGCCGCGTTGGACTCACGGACCAACCACGGCCTTGCGGGCCTGAGCGTGGGTGGGGTCGAGTGCGTACTTGAACGCGCGGAGCAGCACCTCCTGCACCAACCCACCTCCTGCTCGGAACCTGCCGGGCCATCAACTCGCCTACACAGTATGGGATTCCACTGACAATCCGCCTGACCTGCGGGTTCATTCCGCATTCGGCATTCGCACCGACTTCGATGCTGCTGTCGGCTCGTTCCCCGGTCGGCGTACTCGGCATGGGCCCGCAGGCCGGCCTCGGGCGGCGGCAGCCTCGCGGCGGCCCAGCGCCGGAGTGCCCCTCAGTTCAGGGCCTGGGCTTCCCCGACTTCGGTGGCAACGTTGGATTTGCGGGTGATGTCGTCGAGATGGCCCTGCTGTCCGGCGCCGGTCCAGTGGACGGTCCAGGTGGCGGTGGCGGTGACCGGGTAGCGCTCGTGCGGCTGCCCCGCCGATGTGTGCTGGTAGAGGTGCCCGCAGTCCGGCGACACCTGCTTGCCGTAGGACGCCTTGTACGGGGTGCCGGCCCCGGAGCAGGTGACCGTCCCGCCGTCGCCCATGTCCCACACGACCCGCGAGACGGTAGCCGTCGCGGTGACGGTGACGGGTCCGGCGGAGGCGGTGGCCGTGGCCGGGCCGGTGGAGCCGCCGCGTACATCCACATGGGCATGCCCACGATGTACCGCCCGGCCGACCGCGGGCTGGCGATGTCCGGGCCATCCAGCCGCATACGGTCCACGGCCTGCTGACGGCTGGCCTCATGGTGGACCGCGTCGGTCGTTCTCGTGTCGTTCATGTGCTCACACCCCGCTTCAGTTCGGTTGTGGCGCCGGGCTCTGCTTGTGCCCGCTGGTCCGGTCCTCAACTCCGGACGGCACTCTTCCGGGTGACTGCGCGGCAGAATTCCCATCGCCGGTCATGCTAGAAATCTATTGCGGCGAGAGTAGACATGGTGGGGTTCCGGGGCTACTGTTTCTTTCGTAGCCAGGAAGTCGAAGAGGGCGCGGCAGAGATGAACTGCCGTGCAAGCAGGTCAGTAGTAGGCGGAACGGCAGTGGAGTGACGGGGCCGGGAGTGGTTGGGTCCTGTCGCTGACTGCCGGGCCGAGCGGCCCCAGGGGCCGTGAGCAGTACCCGCGGTATCCAGCAGTACAACCGAGTAACCGAATGAGGTAAGGAGCAGGCGCCATCAGGATCGCCCGGGCGAGGAAGAAGTCCGCCCGGGTACCGCAGGCCCCGGATTGGAAGGTGGTCCCCGGTCACGCAACCGCGATCCCCGCACCTCCGCCCTCCGAGGCGGACCAGCGGAAAAAGAAGGCCGGCGCAGTCAGCCGGTAGATGGTGTTGAAAGCTCGGGGCCCGGGTGCCAGTACGGCACCCGGGCCCCTCGACGCGTCCCTGAAAGAAGAGGTCTATGCCCCCTCGCAGTAACCGCCCCGCCGACAAGTTCGACGACGACGACTACCCCGCCTACACCATGGGCCGGGCCGCCGAGATGCTCGGCACCACCCCCGCCTTCCTCCGCGCCCTGGGCGAGCACCGCCTGATCACCCCCCTGCGCTCCGAAGGCGGCCACCGCCGCTACTCCCGATACCAGCTCCGCATCGCCACCCGCGCCCGCGAACTCGTCGACCAGGGCACCGCCGTCGAGGCCGCCTGCCGCATCGTCATCCTCGAAGACCAACTCGAAGAAGCCCAGCGCATCAACGAGGAACTGCGCACCCACGGCACCACCCCGTAGCGGCGATCGAGACCGGCCTGCCCGAGCCGGCCGCTGCTCCGGCACGTCCTGAGCGCCCCCGCCCGGCGGGCGGGGCCTGCCCGACGATGCGGCGGCCCCGGCAGGAGCGGCCCGTCCGCGGACAGTACGTTGGACAGGCGGGCCCGTCGCCGTCGGGCCCGCGGCGGCCCCGACCCGCACCCGGCCGAGCCGCGAACGGCCCGGTGCCGGGGCGCCGCGGCCCGCACCTCAACGTGGTGATCTGGCTACCAGAGGGCCCGACATCGTGGTCGAGATCGACTCCCGTCCCAACGCCGTGTGCGCCCAGAAGCTCGCCTTCGCCCGCGAGCCCTTTGCGCTCCTAGGATTGCGAGGGTGACGGCAAAAACCAGCGACAGCGAGAAGGCGACGGGTGCGCTGCGCGCCGGCGGCCTGGCGGCCCTCCCGACCGAAACCGCTTACGGTCTGGGCGCCAACCCCGAGGACCCCGGGCGGGCTTCAGGTCGAGGCGGCCGGTGGCGGCGTCGAAGTGGACGGGCACGACCTTGTCGATGAGGTCGGGACACAGGGTGGGCCACTGGTCGATGACAGAGCCGCCGGCCACCGCGGTCTTCCATTCCCGTTCCTCGCCGAGTTGAGTGAGAACGGAGCCGAGGCCGACCGGGTCGCGGCCGTCGCCGTAGTGGGCGCGGCGATTCCGTCGGGGCTTGGACGCTCCAGCCGCTGGAGCCTTCTTGGCGGCGGCTTTCCAGCTGGCAAGGGCCCGGCGGGCGAGGTCGGCGCCTGAAGTGCTGGAGTCGGTCATGACAGGTCGGCGTAGGCCCGACGCCTCGCCGCTGCTCATGCTTGCCCCAAGCGGTGTAGCCGAGGTCCAGGTGCCTGAGCCGGGAGAGGCGTTGCGCCTGGCCGACCAGCTGGTTGCTGAACAGGCGCCTGGCCGACGTCTCGCCGTACCGGTCGATGTGGTCGAACACGACCTGATGGTCCTTCATCGCCCGCACTCGCCATTCTCGAACCTGCTCACGGGTCAGGTCCTCGAGGACCAGCTCCTGGTCGCCGTCGACGACAGCGGTCTCCGGCTCCTGGGCGGGGACGACGGCGGCCGGACGCGGCGCAGGAATGACCGGCGCGGCCGGGGTATCGGCGTCGGCGCGGGCTTTCGAGGCGGCTTGCCGGGCCCTCACCTGCTCCCACTCACGCTCACGGGCCCACGCCCTGGCCGTCACCGTCTCGTGCAGCTGCCGGTCAGTCGCAGTACGGCGCTCCTCCTCGGAGGCCCCGGGCATCGCGGCGTCGACGGCGACCGCGACCGCGTGGCGCTGGGCACGGCGATCGGCCTGCCGGTCCTCGCAGCGCGGGCAGTCCCGGCCGGAGTCGAGCAGTGCGCCGTCGTCGCACCGAGGCTCGGCACAGGTCTGACGCTGCGGCAGGCCCCGACTTCATGGCTCCCCCTGGCGTGCGCGAGGTCCTCGCCGCGACCGCGCTGCAGGTCCGGGGCTTCCCTGCCGTCCCGCTGCCCGCCGACGGCAGGGGGAAGCGGGCCGCAGGACATGGCGTTCAGAGCCCATTGTGCGTTGAGATCTTGGTTCTGGATGTCAAGAGAATCAGGGCTACGCCCCCCCTTAAGTCATGTACGGCCGGGCTTTCCCAACTCCGGGAACGTTGTGGGCCGCAGACTGAGAGGAGAGAGCAGTGGAGCTTGCCAGTGCGGTGCTGTCCGTGATCGTGGCCCTGGTCCCCGGCTTCAAGGGGCTGATCGGCAGCATGGTGTACCGGAACAGGGCCAGAGCCAGGGCCGAGATCATCCGCGCCTGTCAAGGACCGGAGAGGCGCGCGCTCGGCAACGGCGTTGGTGGGAAGCGGGCGATGGCCGATGGCTGACGAGGAAACAGGTTCCGGGGAAAAGTTGACGGTTCTGACGGATCTGTACGCCAGCCACTGGGGGGAAATGACCGATTTGGCTCGCAAGCTGCTGAAAGGAGCTCAGATACCCAGGTCTGATGTTGAGGCCGAGGACATCGTGCAGGACGCGTTCTTCCCCGTGTACCGCACCTCCACGGTCATCCGCCAGCCTCGCGCCTATGTGCGCGAAGTGATCCGCACCAAGGTGAAGGAGCATGCCCGACGCCGCGACGACCGCCGGCGCCTGGAGGCCAAACGGACCGCCGACCCGCTGCGCTACGACGGCGCAGACGCAACGGACTTCAGCACCCTTGTCGACAACCGCGTCGTCGTGCACAGGGTGCTCGACGAGCTGCCACCTCAGCAACGCACTGCGTTGTGGGCGACCAAGGCCCTGGCCTACATTTCTGGGCGCAGGCGATCTGCCGGACCAGTCGGTCGCGTTCGGCGCGTCTCGACCGCGGGCCAGGCGGCGGACGGATACGGGCTCGACGCGCAGGCCGCGGACTGTGGACGTCGGCAGGGACGCCCACAGTCCGCCTTGAGCCGGTGGTTTCGGTCTCCAGCACCTGGACGATTCGAGCCAGGAGCTGGGCCTGGGAGCGCAGGTCGTCGCGCTCGGCGCGGACGCGCACCAGGTCCTCCTGCTGCTTGCGACCGCGGGCCCGAGCCACGGCGCTCGCGGTCCGCGGCTCGGCCTTGCCTGTTCGCGCGCGGTTGTTGTGGATGCGGTGCTCCGGGCTGAGACCAGAACACTGGAATTGGGGATCTTGCTCGCTTCGGCGCCCGCCATGCGCCTCGACTGCTATCAAGGTGGCGACCTAGGTAGGGGAGGGCGGCAGGTGAACTTCGAGTTCGTGTGCGGATGGTGCGGTGAGGAATGCGTCGTCTACGGCGAGCCGACCGGATTCTGGCGGGAGCTCTACCGCGTGCCGGATGACTGGGACTGCTGGCGGTGCGACGGAACGAACACCACACCTGACCCACCGTGGACACCAGCTGACTGACCAGTCGGCACCGAGGCAACTCCTGAGCTGTTCGGGAGCGCCCGGACCTTGTAGAGGCCACAGACGCCACCCGCACGGTGATCACGCCGTGTGCTTCAACTGCTCCATACCTGCTGAGGTCCCGTCCCGCCGGGCAGCGCGCTCGGACCGCACACAGCAGAGGGCGGCGGCTTCGCGGCGGTGCTGCCCTCCGTGCGCTGCGCAAGGCTCTTCTGGGACTTCAGCCTCGACTCCCGGACTCGGACCTTCAGAAGCGAAGCTCCTGCCGCTGGGTGAATTCTGCAGCTCGTTTCGCGTGGCGGCTCAGCTCCCGCATCGCGGCGGTCTGCCACTCCGCCGCTTCCGCGATGACCGGGTCCGCTCTCGACGGCCGGGCGGCTTGGCGGTGCGCCTCGATCCACGACGGTAGCCGCCCGGGTCAGCGCATGAAGGCGAGGCGGCTTCATGGATCGCGCACGCTCCGGCCGGGGTACGCCGTACGGTCGTCCCACGGATGGCGACCAGGCAGTGACGCCGGGTCAGGTGTAGGAGGGGATCCGAGGATGGTCAACGCCCGCACGTACCCGCTGTGGCGGGATCTCGCGATGCGCGAGGATCTCCCCAAGGAAGCGCTCAAGACGGTGATCGGGGCCTTGTGTGCCCCGGCGACGACGCCGGACGCTTTCGACGCCCAGGCCGACCGGTGGCGGGAGGAAGCCCTCAAAGCCGCGCTGCCCGCGCTGCTGGCCCGGACCTCTGCCAAGCGGCTGCGCGGCCAGCTCCTGGTGCACGCCGACGAGAAGACGCTGGCCGCTCTGGCGGCCAGCGGCACCGTGACCGCCGCCGACGTGCCGGCCATCCTGCGGCACCGCCGGGCCTGGGCCGGGCTGATCTCCGCTCTGGCACGGCACCCCGACCAGGTCGGGGCGGCCATCGCGCTCCTGCCCCGCCTGTCTGACCACGAGGTGGAACAGGTCGTCCGGGACTGGGATCCCGACCGCTACACCCGCACCAAGGGCGCCGCGTCGGTCCCGCCCGTGCCGCAGGAACTGTTCGACGCCGTCCTGGAAGCCTGCCTCACCCCGCTCGCCGCGTACCTTCTTCACCCCGAGCCCGAAGAGGGCTGGGAGGCGGTGTCCGCGTTCTCGAAGGACTGGTCGCTGGAGCTGGGCGGCCGCGCCGGCTGGGCGATGCTGACCCGGTGCCCCCAGCGGTGGGCACAGCTCACCGCGCACCCCGTGTTCGGGGCGGCTGTCCAGCACCTGCTGCTGGACCAGGCCGAGACGCAGGCCCTCGAGGACGCCCGGCTCCGCGCCGCCGCCCCGGACGGTGAGGAACTCCCCGCCGACCCGGCGCCCGCTCTCAGCGAGGAACTGCTACTCGCCTGCCTTCCGGCCTTTTGCCTGCCCGAACTGACCGACCTGCCCCACCCGCAGGTGACCGCCCGCCGGACCCTGCACCACATCGCCCACCGCGTCCGCAACAACCCGCGCCTGGCCGACCTCGCCGCCGACCAGCTGCACGCGGCCGCCGACGCACTCGTCACCCGCGGCCAGCTGCTCATCTGGACTGACAAGCAGGAGGACGACTACGACTTCGACGGCCGCATCCTCCGCCTCGCCCAGGACCTGGCCCTCCTCAGCGCCAACCCCGACCACCTCGCCGGGGCCTGTGCCCGGCTCGCCCGGCTGGATCAGCCGGCCGTCGTCTCCCCCACGCCAAACCGGACCCTGATCCGCGTCCTCGACAACGCCGACCCGGACCACGACCGCCCGGCCCGGCTCCTGGAACGCCACTCCGAACACCGCCGGGTCCAGGCCCTGGCCACCCTCGCTGCCAACCCGCACACCCCGCGCACCGCCGTCGCGGACGTCCTGAACGGGCTGCACCCCGCCGAACTGGGCTGGATCGCCGAGAAGGCCGGCGGCCCCGACTGGTTCCTGGCCGCGGCGGCTGCCGTCCCGGTACCCGAAGACGAGGATGACGGTGTGGTGCGGCTACTGGACGACGACGAACTCGGCAAGCACCCCGATCCCGCGGCCGTCCTGCAGTCCTGGCTCGACTCCCCCGCCACCGGTGAGATCCTCCCCCGCTCCGACGTCTACCACGCCGTCGTGAAGTCCCGCTACCGCACCCTGGAGCACCTGCGCCAGATCCCCGCCGACGAGGTCCTCGCCCGCCACGAACCCGAAGTCGCCCTGAAAATCCTGCTGGACCACTGCGGGCGCAGCGCGGGACGGTGGGAGGCACTCGCCGCCGCCATGACCTTCGACTACGACGACGAGAAGATCACCTTCGGTCAGCTCCTCGACTCCCTGAACTCCGCGCCCGCAAAGGCACAGACATCCTGACCGAACGCCCTGCAGGCCGCTGCGCGCGTGGTGCCAACGCACACGCAGTCCGCGAAAGTGCGGCGCCCACCGGGGCCGCGGCCCGGGGATGCTCCAGGAGGACGTAGCCGACCGCGCGTCAGGGCGATGACGTCCTCTTCCGGATCATGAGGGTCGCCATGATGCTGGCCGACGCGGAATGGAACGGCGACACCGGCATCATCCGGCTGCTGACCTGCCCCGAGCGCGGTACGGACAAGGGTGGCACCTCAGGGTCAAGGGGCCGGCCCCGCCGCCGGGCTGGTAGGTCCGGCGGCGGGGGACCGCGACCGCGCTACTTCCGGGCGCGGACGCTTGCTGCCGCGACCGCGGCCTTGATGAGTTCGGAACCTGCTTCAGCGTGGCCGGTCAGGGTGAGGACCGCGCCGGCGGTGCCGAACACCGCGGTCAGGCCGAGCGTGCTCCAGGCAAGGGCGTCGTGGGTGCGGGGGCGCTCCGCGGGGATCCGGTCCGGCGTGTGCGGCTCGGCCGGCGGCCTTCCGTGCGACTGCGGATCTTCCGGGTGGTCACGTGTTGTGGACATGGCAAGCCTTTGCTTGTTGTGCGTGCGGCAGCAGCGCGCGGTGAATGGACGATCGGAGGATGGACCGGCGGGGAGTTAGCCCCGCAAGTCCGCCGGTGGCGCCCCGGACGAGGGGGAGACTTCCGTCTGTCCAAGCTGTATTCAAGAGCTGGCGAATTTGGATTTAGAAACTGACGTCCCGCCGAATTCAGTGCTCGGGTAGGGCCTCTGAGCTGGGAACTTTCCCTTCCCCGCTCCTCGTCAACTGTTGAATGGACCCGCGAGATCTGCTACGAGTCCGCATTCGCGAGCGCTTGAACGGAGTCGGCCGCACTGCTACGCCGCCGGCCCTACCCCGCCGCCGCCTTACGTGCGCAAGTCCCCTTCTCCAGAGCCAGAACTAAGGGCGGATCACATGCCCGCAACAGGCCGAGGACTGGCCGTCCTGACGGCCGGCGTCGTCGACGCGGAGCTGGTGGACGACGACGCACCCGGCGCCGCGCCGGACGTCCACACGGACCGGGACCGGCACCTCCCCCGAGACCGTCGCCGCCATCGAGTCGAGCGCCGCCGCCTCCACCCGCCGCGCCTATCGCACGGACCGCGAGTCGTTCGTCGCCTGGTGCCTCCAGGAGGGCCGCACGGTCGTGCCGGCGTCCGGCGAGACGATGGCGGAGTGGGTGCGGCACCTGACTGTCGCCCCGCGGCCGCGCACGAACCAGACGGCCGGGCCGTCGACCATCGAGCGCGCCATGTCCGCCGTGACCACCTGGCACCTGGGCCACCCGAAGCCGAACATGCGCGGCGCCCGCGCCGTCCTGAACGCCTACCGCGACCGGCTCGCCGAACAGAAGGCGGCAGCCGCACAGCCGCGGCAGGCGACCGCGGCCCTGCCGACGCAGATCCGCGCCATGCTCACCGGCGTCGACCGGACCCCCCTCGCCGGTAAGCGCAACGCCACCCTGGTGCTGCTCGGCTTCGCCACGGCAGCCCGCGTCTCCGAGGTCGTCGCCCTCGACATCGCCGCCGTCACCGAGGCCGAGCACGGCTACGACGTGGCCGTGTACCGCAAGAAGGTCCGCAAGCACACCACGAACGCCGTGCTCTACGGCTCCGACCCCGCCACGTGCCCGGTCCGTGCGCTGCGTGCCTACCTCGCGGCACTCGCGGACGCCGGACGCACCGAGGGCCCGCTGTTCGTCCGCGTCGACCGCTGGGACCGCCTCGCCCCGCCGATGACCCGTCACGGCCATCCCGCACCCGCAGGGTTCGATTCTCGATCGCCCCGGAGGGCGATCGCCAGTATGGGGGCCAGCTTCCCCATGCCGCCCATTCAGAAGTTGCGATTCTCGATCGCCCCGGAGGGCGATCGCCAGACCCGCCTGCTCTGTATCCCTGACCGGAGGTCATTCATGTTGCGATTCTCGATCGCCCCGGAGGGCGATCGCCAGCCCGTCTGAACAGGGCGCATCACCTAACGTAGCGCCTCATCGCCTGCTTCGATGAGGACGTAACAGACGAAAGCGGATGTTTTGCTTCGGTGCGATCCGCGTGTCGCGTGTTCACTTGAGGTTCCGAAGTGCGAGCACAGCAACGGGATTCAGAGGACCACGTCTTCGCGGTGAGGTTGGACGTTGGCGATGCCTCGTGTGTGGACTTCGTTGAAGCCATTGCGGGGGAGCCGGTAGATGCGGACGCTGTCGGAGTCGGCGTTGATGATCTGATCGATGCGGTCAAGGAGTCTGAGGAGATCCTTGTCGTCGGCGACGATCTCGAAGACCGACTTCTGAACGCGAAGTCCGTGGCCTTCACAGAGTTTCGCGACTTTGCGTAGCCGGCGTCGGCCTTCAGGGGTCGTGGTGTCAACGTCGTAGGTCAGCAGGAGGTCCATCAGCCGGCGGTCCAGGGCAGGTAGCCGGGGAGCTCTCCGCGCAAGTGCCTGGCGAGGAGCCGAGCTTGGACGACGGGCAGGAGTCCGGCTGGTACGTCTCTGCCGGCGAGCGCATGGGGCCATGGTTGAAGTTTCCACTCCTGCCAGGCGCTGATGACGGCCTTCCGCCCGTCTTCGGTGAGGCGGACAGCGCCTCCGGCGAGATAATCGAAGTGTTCGGCGCGAAGTTGGCGGCGGTTGAGGAGGGTGAGCGCGAAGCGGTCGCCGAGGACGGGGCGGAACTCTTCCATCAGGTCGAGGCTGAGAGCGGGTTTGGCGGGGCGCAGGCCGTGGAGGTAGCCGATGTAGGGGTCGAGGCCGATCTGTTCGGCGGCGCCGTGGACGAGGCCACGGAGCAGTCCGTAGGCGAAGGACATCAGTGCGTTGACGGGGTCGGTGGGGGGTCGGCGGTTGCGGTGGGTGAAGGGTGGGATGCCGTCGGTGGGGCGGAAGGCGTGCTGGAGTGCGGCGAAGTAGTCACGGGCTGCGTTGCCTTCGATGCCCATGAGGATGTCGAGGGATTCGGCTGTGGCGGTCGCTGTGAGCGAGTCGGCGAGGGCGCCTGCCGCGGTGCGTAAGTGTTCGCGGGGGCTGGGGGCGGCATCGCGTGCGGCGCGCAAGAGGATCCAGCGACTGTTGCGGATCTTTCCGGCGACCATGTTGCGGGCGATGGCGAGGCGGACGTCGGGGTGGTCGTGCATTTGGTGCTGGGCGTGGCGGAGGAGGACGTTGCCGCGTGTGGCGCCGTCAAGGCGGGCGAGGTAGCGGCCGCTTCTGCTCATCCAGGTGATGGGACGGGCATCTTGTGCGCAGCGGGTGATGAGTTCGGTGGAGAGGTTGATGTGTCCGTAGAGGACGATGCCGTCGAGTCGGCGCAGGGGCAGTGTCTTGCGTCCGGGGGTGTCGGGGAGGTGGACACGGAGTGTGTCGTGTTCCAGGCGTAGGGCGGTGCCTTGGGTTTGGACGTAGAGGGTGTTGAGGAGTTCGGTCGTCACGCGTCCTCCGTGGGGTGGTGGGTGCGGTAGAGGTCGGTGAGGGCTTGTTGGTAGCGGCGGGTGCCGGTGAGGAGTTTGGGCATGCAGCTGGTGGCCATGGAGCAGTTGCGGCAGCGTGCGTCCGCCACGGGTGGGGGCAGGTGCGCGGTGGTGAGCAGGGCGCGTACGGTGCCGGCCAGTTCCACGACGCGCGCGCGGAGGGTGTTGTCGACGGTGATGGGGTGGCGTTTGCGGTCGGCGGTGGAGTAGACGGCGGCTTCGGGTACGGGGCGGCGGAACATCTCTTCGAGGCACATGGCTTGTGCGGCGGCTTGGATGTCGGCGGGCCCGCCGGGGTGGTAGCGGCCGGATTTGTGCTCGATGGGCAGGATGCGGCCGTCGGCGTGGAGTTCGACGGTGTCGCAGATGCCGGTCAGGCCGTAGTGGTCGTGCCAGACGGGTAGGGCGTGCAGGGTGCGTATGGTGTGGCGGCCGCGGTTGCCCGGGGTGTCGACCCGCTGGTGCAGGAGGGTGCCGCGGACGGTGGCGGCGTCGTCCTCGAAGGCGTCCTCCAGGAGGATGAGGCCGCACTGGCGGGGGCAGTAGGCGTAGTGCTCCAGGGCGGAGAGAGAAACCTGGACGAGGTCGCTCTCTCCGCCCTGCTTGGTGATCTGGGTCATCCGATGAGGGTGGTGAGGGTGATGCCTTCCGGCAGGGCGGCTTCGTTGACGTCTACCTGGTAGTCGCTGAACGCGCGGGCGGTGGCGTCGCCGGGGCCCTTGACGGTGATGCGGTCCAGGAGCTCGCGGGCGGGTTTGTTGCCGTATTTGTCGTTGTGGGTGAAGACGTAGAGGCCACGGAGGTTGAGTTCCCCGCGGGCGGCTGCCCGGTCGTGGTCGAACATGAGGGTGAAGGCTCGCCAGAACATGGCGAGGTCGTCGCTGGTGACGCCGGTGCGGGAGGCCAGGGGGGCGCTGAAGTGTCCTTCGCCGCGGTAGAGGCCGTAGGGGACGATGTGCTTGGTGCCCATCTCGGTGGCTTTGCCGGTGTCGACGTCTTCCTGCTTGGTGGGGGTGACGCGGGTGATGCCGTATTCGAGGGGGGTGACGGGGTCGATGGAGCGGGAGAAGGTGAGCTGGACGGGTCCGCGGACGCGGCCTGCCTGGCGGTCCTTCTTGCCGGTGGTCATCACGGCGCCGAACATGCGGATGTCGAAGAAGGTCTGGCACATCCACTGCTGGGCGTCGAGTTGGCTGGCCTTGTCTCCGAGAGTATCGGGTGCGTAGGCGCGCTCGTGCTGGGCATTGAGGGCGACGCCAGCTTCGACGTAGATGTCGTAACCGGGCTTGTTGCCCTCTTCGTTGAGGAGGGAGACGGTGTCGCGGAGCTTGCGCTTGAGGGCGACATCGGTGATCAGGCCCTGGCCGGAGACAGGGTCGGTGCGGGGCATGCCGCCTGCGTCGGGGTCTCCGTTGGGGTTGCTGTCGCGAGCCTCGATCAGGTACACGAAGTCGATCTTGCGGGTGGGGTCGAGGTGCGGCGCGCTCACGGAATGGTTCTCCTCATTACGGTCGTGGTCTGTTTCATCCCGCTCGGGCTGACGCCTGCGGGCAGGTGGTGCGGTGGCTCAGGCGGCCGGGTCCTCGGGATCGTCCGGCGTGTCGTCGTCGCCTTCCTGGGCCTTCTTGTGGGCGGCGCGGGCCGCGTTGTCGGCGGCGCGCTGTTGTTCGTAGCCGAGGACGAACCATGCCTTCTGGTCGGTGGTGAGCAGCGTCGGGATGCCCTTGTCGAGCTCGGCAAGGGCGGCGAATGCGTCGGACAGGCGGGCGTCCAGGGCGAAGTGGGTGCCGCGTTTGTCGCGGCGCAGCCGCTTGAGGTGGCCTTTGGCGCCGGCGTGGAGGTTGGTCAGCACGGAGGCGGGCGCGGTCATCGCGGTGCCGAAGTACTTGTCGCCGATGGTGGTGTTGATGTCGGGCAGCGCGGCGCGCTGGATCGCTTCGAGGACGGCGAAGGCGCGTCCGCACAGGTAGCCGGGTTCGTTGTTCTGGCCGTCGAGTTGGGGTGCGGGGCCGGTCACCTGGTGGTCCTTCCGGTTCGGGTGGAGGGCGAGGCGGAGCAGGGCGGTGCGGGGGTGGTCGACGCGCCGGTCGGCGCGGATGCGCTGCAGCAGGTGGGGCAGGAGGCGGGCGGGTGCGGGGCCGCGGGTGAGGGCGGCGTGCAGTAGCTCGGCCTCCAGGCCCTTGGGGGCGCTGCGGGCGACGTACCGGCCGGCCTTGGCGTCCCAGCGTCCGGTGGCGAGTGCCAGGTGCCACAGCGGCAGGCGGCGGTACGTGTCCTCCCAGCCGTCGTAGACCTGGTGGTGTGCGAACCAGGCGCCGAGGTGGTTGCGCAGGCGGCCGACGGGGATGTCGAGCCAGTCCGACACCACTGCGCGGGCGTTGTTCAGCCCGAGCGTGAGCGCGTAGTAGGCGGTGGGGTCCAGGCGTTCGGCGGCGACCGGGTCAGGGCATGTGTGCAGGGCGTCGAGCAGCTTGGCGACGTGTTCCTCGGTCGGGGTGTCCAGCGACTCGAAGAGGTCGTCGGCGGGTTCCTTGGTCCACCACACGGTCACCGCGTCGCTGCCGCGGCGGCGGTGGGTGTTGGTGGCGAGGAGCAGGTTGAGGGCGGCCATGGCGCGGCTGCCGCAGCGCTCGCAGACGGGTGTGTTCACCAGTTGCAGGGAGCCGCCGCGTCCTTGTGCCGCGGCGTTGATGCTGACCAGCTGGGAGTCGCGCCCCAGACCGCTGGTGGGGATCGCTCCGGACTTGATGCTCTCGGGGATCGTGTCCAGCAGGTCCCCGTGCTCCCCGCACACCAGGCACAGTCCGCTGAAGCCGCTGCCGGACTTGCGGGCGCGCACCGTGGCTGCCCAGGCAGTGTGCGCGGTGGGCAGTTCGTGGAGCCAGGTTCCGTCGTGGGCCATCAGAGCGACGGTGTCGGCGGCGGTGATGCCTTCAGGAACGGGCACACGGTCCAGGCCACCGCCGGTGACGAAGGCCCGCACGCTCGTGGCGTAGGGATCGTCCGGGGCACTCTGGGCCCAGGACAGCAGCAGGTCGGTGTATTCGGCCTGGCGGCGCAGGGCTTCCTGCGTGGCCGTCTCGCTCGCGGTCCCGTCCGGGCCGGTCTTCGCGACCGCCAGAACGTACTGGGCGGTGTCGACCATCAGGTTCGGCGGCGGCCTCGTGCCGCATCGGTAGGCGTAGGGCGCCTCCCGCTGCAGCGGCTTGTCCTTCGACCCCTTGGCGGGGCGGCGGTCGTCGAGACGCGCGGTCGTCCCGTCAGCACTGATCCGCAGCACCCACTGGATCTTCTTCGGACGGTAGTAAGCGGGCGGAAGTTCACCGTCGGCCTCGGCCCGTCCGGCAACTTCGGTCAGGCGTTGGAGCAGCATCGGCGCCTCACCCCGCCTGGTCCCGGTCGGCGCGCCAGCCGGAGCCGGCAGGCATGGCCACCTCGCTCGCACCCAAGGGCCGCTTCGGCACCCCCAGGACCCCCTGGCGCAGCTGGGCGTGGAACCAGCGGTACTGCTCGCCCCCGGAGGCCGGGTAGACGATGGAGTGCAGCATCACGCCCAGGTCCTCGTCCCGGCAGATGGGCGTGGCATCGGTCTGCGGGCCGAAGGAGGCACTGAACTCGCGGCAGCCGAGGAACGGCTGGGCGAAGCAGGCGCCCTTGTCCACGCGGCGGCGTAGCTGCTCCCGGTACTTCTCCTCGCGCTGGCCGTGGCCGCGTTCGGTCAAGATGATCTGGGCGCGGATGCGGTAGTGCACATCACGTAACAGCATGCTGTTGCGCTGGTCCCGGTCCGTCTCGACGTCGTACCGGCGGCCGGGATTCTTGCGCAGGGCCGCGACCTCGCCGACCGTGATCACGGATTTGACTTCGTTGCGCCGGATCGAAGTCCACTCGATCGGTGCCAGGACCTCGACCGCCCGCACCACGTACTGGAACTCCGGCTTCCAGAAGATGGCCGCCAAGACCCCGGACGCCGCGGAGGGGCTCATCACCGGATACGAAACCCGTTCCACCTTCAGCTCCGGCCGAGTGAAGCAGGCCAGCGGACCGGCCACCTCCACCACCAGGTCCGGAAACACCCAGCCGTCGTTCCCCCGCCGCTCAACTTGCCTATGGAGAACGGTCTTTCGCGATGCCAACCCGCACAACCCCTTCCTCGTCTCCCCAACTGGCCGCAGATACTGCTGCGTTGCCGACCCATGCAGCGATGCCAGTGGGTGCACACACTAGGTGCGCCCACTGACAATTACCGCTGACCTGCTGGTTAGCCCACGATCAGGCGAATCCGCAGCAAGCCGCAGCGCGCCAGGATGACGACGATGACGAGCACAACCCCCGCCGTCGTCCCGGGCGCCGCCATAGCTTCGGGATCGAGGTACATCCGCACCACCACCTTCTTCATGACCCTTTCTGGCTTGAAGAACCGATGTGTCGGGAGACATGGGGGTAGCCGCTACTGGAATCGCCGCGGACGGGCTGGACTTACGCACATCACAGTAGGGAGCAGACGGCAACGAGCGGGGCCCAGGAGCGCATGCTCCTGGGCCCCGCTTCGACCTGGCCAGGCACAGCCAGAACAGATTCATGTTGCGATTCCCGGCCCTGCCGTGCGCCGTCCGCTCGGCGGGGCCGCCACGTGGCCTGAGAGGCCGCCGGACCATGGTGGCGCGCCCAGGGGCCGGCGGGACGGCGCGTCAGCCCTAGAGGTTGAAAGCGCCGCGGTCCTCCGGGGCGTCCGGGTCCAGGCCGCGCTGTTCGTGGTAGGCCCCTTGCCACCCGATGAGGTCCCCGGTGACCGGCTGGGCGAGGTTGGACCGTAAGGCCGCCTCCGCCTCCCCGCGTGGCAGGGAGGCGGTGTGCTGCTGCAAGCCGCGCAGGACCTCAGGCCCGCACGGACGGACCGGGTCACGCAGCTGGGCGATGGCCGCCTCGATGGCGTCCCGGTCTTCTTCCCGTCGGATGACGACCGCGGGGACGCTGTGGCCGTCTTCGATCATCTGGAAGGCATCGTTGACCGCGGGGAAGTCCAGGCGTCTGCGCAGCGCCTCGATTTCCTCTCCCAGTTCGTTCTGCAGGGCGAAGCGGACCGGGTAGTACCGGTCCAGTGCCTCAAGGTCGTCGGGCCGGGCGAGGTCTGGGCCGAACTCGGAGTCGCTGGCCTGCAGGGCCGCCCGGTACTCGGTACCGCGGGGCTGACCACCGTCTGCGGCACGGAAGATGACCACCGTGCCGCTGTCCAGACGCCCGTCACGGTTGCAGCGGCCGGCTGCCTGCTGCATCGACTCCGCCGGCGCCCACGCCCGGTACACGCGCGGGAAGTCGAGATCCACACCAGCTTCGATCAGGCTCGTCGACACCAACTGCACCGGCTCGCCGTCGGCGAGCAACTCCTTTACCCGGGCGAGGACTTCACGGCGGTGCGCTCCCGTCATCCTCGTCGACAGGTGCCACACCTCTCCCAGCTCCGTGCACTGTTCGACGTGGCGGTGGAGGCGGGCCGCGTCCTTGGTGGTACCAGCCACGATCAGCGTCTGCCGGTGCCGCGCCGCCTCGGCGGCGATGCTCTCCAGCGTGACGTCCTCACCCGTGCGCCACTCGTAGTCGACCCGGCGCAGCTCGGTGAACAGGACGGAGGGATCCTCCACAATGGCCCGCCGCTCCAGGCCCTGCCAGCGAGGCAGTTCCCAAAACGACGGCTGGGTGGCCGACGCCAGCAAGACCGTGACGCCGTACTGCTCGGCCAGCCCGCGCAGCACGCTCAGGATCGGAGTGAGCAGGCGGTCCGGCAGAGCCTGGACCTCGTCCAGCACAATCACCGAGCCTGCCAGGTTGTGCAGACGGCGCATCTGCGCCGGCCTACGAGAGAACAGCGACTCGAACAAACGCACCGTGGTGGTGACGACGAACGGCGCGTCCCAGTTCTCCGCCGCCAACCGGGCGGCATGCATACGCCGCTCCCACTCCTCCCGCTGCTGGACGGACATACCGTCCAGCGGCGCCTTCGCATCGAGATCCACCCCGCTGTGGTGTTCCAGCACCACCGCCTCCTCCCCCGAGCCGGGATCGGGATCCAACAACTGCCGGTAGACCGCGGCATTCTGCTCCGTGATGGAGACGTACGGCACGGCAAGAACCACACGACGCATCCCGTGCGCCGCCGCATGCCGCAGAGCGAACCCACCAGCAGCCAGCGTCTTCGCCCCGCCC
This sequence comes from Streptomyces sp. NPDC048644, assembly GCF_043199105.1. Lineage (NCBI taxonomy): Bacteria > Bacillati > Actinomycetota > Actinomycetes > Kitasatosporales > Streptomycetaceae > Streptomyces > Streptomyces sp. NPDC048644. The sequence goes on along the minus strand of NZ_JBICVO010000021.1, from coordinate 860 downwards.
GTGGGCACATGCAGTACGTACACGCCCGGCTCCCCCGAAGCCGCGGCACACGCCTGCTCATACACCGACTGCCGCACCGCATCCACCGAAGACGGCTCCCGCCCGGCCAGCATCTTCGCCCGCCGCAACTCGTACCGTTCCACCAGCGAGCCCATGTCCGCAGGCTCGCGCAAGCGCACCGCGGTGTCCTCGAAGTGCGCGGACGTGTCCAGGAAGTCCGCGTCCACCACACAGCTGAACAGCATCCGCAGCAACAGATCCAGCCCCAGCCGCCCCTCCGACCTGGGCAGCCCCCGCAACCACGCCGGCACCGCAGGACGCTTCTCCGGATGGATCCCCGGAACCGCCCCTTCCACCGCGCGGATCGCTTCCTCCACGAGCGGAGCGTGCTCCCCTCCGGGCCGCGCCTTCACCAACTCGGTCCGCAGCTTGTCCATATCCGGCAGCCCCCCATGATGACCGAAGACCACCGCACCGAACGCCAACTGCGTGTACCGCTCAGCAAGCACCGTCCCCGCATGCTTATGCGGCAGGCCAACCCGGCCACCACCACGCCGCTCCGCCTCCCGAAGCCCGCCCTGCCACGCACAACTGCCCTTGCCCACATCGTGGATCAACGCAAGATACGCAGCCAGCTCACCCGCCCCGAACACCTCACCGAATTGCCGCGCCAACGCAGCCGAACCCCGGAGATGATCCGCCAGCGAATGACGCACCCCACCCCAATTGACACTGTGCGCAACCAAGACACTCACGGACACAACCCCCTAGGGCGTGTTTGAGATGTGGTCACAGTGCCTGCCGTATCAAGGTGAGTTGGACGGTGGCCTCGTAGCGGACGGCGAGCTTGTCGTATCGAG
>NZ_JBICVO010000020.1:0-106066 GCF_043199105.1 Streptomyces sp. NPDC048644 | reverse complement strand
CCGATGACTTGGAGGCCACCCGTGACGACACCGACGACCGACGATCTTGCCGCCGGATGCCACAGCCTCGTACTGCGGCTGCCCGGCACGGCGGAGGCGGTGGGATCTGCGGACCTGCGGCTGGAGGAGGTACGGGCGCATCGGGCACCTGTGGTACGGGGCGGCCTTCATCGGACGGCGCCGGTGTCTCGTTCCCCTGAGGGGGTTCGGTTGGCCGCGGGTCGCGTTGCTGCTCCGGTTCGTCCGGGGCCGGAGCAGTCTGTACTGCGGGCTGGTCGGTGGGCTCCGCTGCTGGGGCACCGGTGTCCGGAGGTGTGGTCGAAGCCGGGGCGGCATGGCGCTGCGTGGGCTCGTCGGCCCGTTCGGCGGATTGGGTCGTGCCTTCTTGCTGCTCGGCCGGGAGCGGCAGTTTCACCGGTGGCGGAGCGCTGGTGGGGCGGGGTACGGGAGGCGGGGCGGGCCGGCGCCGTGGCGGTGTGGGATGCGGGAGAGGGGCGGAGCCGTGCTGCGTGCCCCAGCGCTCCACCTGCCACGGTTCCTTGACCCACAGCTGCAGTTCGATCCAGCCGCGTTCGGCGGCCTTGTGTGCGCCGTCCGCGTCCTTCGGGAAGAGCTCCCAATAGCCGTAGCCGAGGAACATCCCCGAGGACGCTTCCGCGCCGATCCACTCCCCCGCCTTGCAGCGCACCGCGACGTTGACCTTCACCGGCCGGCCCTCGATGAGGACCGGGTGGCGGGCTGCGTACCTCACCACGTGGCTGTCGCCCCGGGCAGATGGCTCCGCCGTGCTCGCCGGCCCCCACACGGCGTGCGGGATCGCTCTGGCCTTCCCGTCGAGCATCGCCTGGGCCAGCTGGTGGGCGGTGGCCGGACCGGCGCAGAACTCGTCCCACGCGATGTTCCGTTGACCGCTCGGTGCGACGGCGGCGAACTGCGCGACCATCTCAGGGTCGTTCTTAAGGTTCTCCAGGAGCTGGACGATGCGCTTGGCAGAGGCGATTGCCGGCCCGCGGAGTGAGCTGATCGTGGGCTTGCCTCCCCCGCCGCTTGCCCGTGGTGGCCGCGGGGAGTTACCTCCCTTGGCGCCACTCCGGGTGCCGGGCCGCCCCAGGGGCGGACACTTCAACCTCCACTGCCCGTCGCGCCGGACAACGGTGCCCTGTGAGGAGTCCACCAGTTCTTTGCCGCGTCGCGGCAGATCGAAGTTGCAGCTGAGCTTGTGCTTGCGCCCCGGCATCGTGAAGAAGTGCGAGGCACGGGAGTCAGGGTCGTCGGCGTTCGCGGTTCTCGCCGAGACGTCAACGCCGCAGCCTCCGCAGCCCGGCCCTCTCCTGAGCAACCTTCAACGCCTGACGGGCAGGACGGCCGTCCCCGAAGGCGACTCCGCGTACGTAGTAACGCCAGGCATTCCACTTCTGAACCTTCGCAACGCTGAGCATCCCGGCAGCGAACACCTGCTCTGAACTGCAACGAAAGCCCGACCTCGTGAGGCGGGAGGGTTCACCGGAACTTCACCGCCGATCCCGCCGGACGGGCATCTGCGGCGACGACATGCCCGCCAGGCGAACACCGCCCGGGGCCCGGCGAATGCTGCGCGACAGCCAGCCCCACCCACCTCACGCGCCTCAAAAGCGCCAAGTAACCGACTCCAGCGGCATCCAGCGCACCTTCACGTACCGCTACCCCGGACGACGGCCAAGGACGTTCCCCCCCTCACTCGTCACCACCGACCCGCACCCGAGCAAGACACCTATCGCCTCCGGCAATGCCGGGGGCTTCGTGCTTCCTGGAGGACCGAACTGCCGGCCTACGAAGCCCTGCCCCGTTTCACCACCGACCTGGACCGCCTCACCCTGGAACAGCGCCGCAAATTCCGCCGGGCCGTCACGGCCTTCGTCCACGACCTGCGCGCCGATGGACGTTTCCGCAGCGGCCTGCGCATCAAGCACGTCAGCGGGTTCCCCGGCATCTACGAGCTCACGTGGTCCATGGGCGCCGGCCCCGCAGGACGCGCGACTTGGCAGTACGGGCCCGCACGCCGCCCCGGCACACCGCACGTGATCTGGCGACGCATCGGCACCCACGACGTCCTCACCGGCCCGTAGCCCGAGCCTCGGACGCCGACACCCTGCTGCGCCGCGCTCCGCAGGGCTACGAGGTCGCCAGCTGACTAGCCCGAGCGGGGCGACTGTCGATTGCGGTGCGCAGACGCGCCGCGATCGGCCGGTACGGCTGCACGAAGCCCGGGTCCTGGAGCTGCTCAGGTTCAGGGAGCTGCTGGTATGGGGCGGGCCAGCGTTCGTGGGTCACCCAGCCGAGAGGGCGCAGCCCGACGCGGTCCATGTCACGGTCGATTGCTGCCAGGTACGCCGCGTCGACGGGGAGTTTCCGTTGACTCTGCCAGATCAGCCCGTCCAGGGGGACTGGCAGGTGGTTGAAGAGGAAGGACAGGCAGCGGTCCCGCAGGACAGCGGCGCTCTGCTCGGGGCTGAGGGGCACACCCCGTTCTTCGCGGCTCTCCGGCAGGAAGACCCGGCAGTCGGTGTGAGGGAAGTCGTCCACTTCTCCGAGAGCGACGAACGTCGTGGCTGCCTCCCTGACGGGGTAGGCCCATCCCCCGTACGGCATCAGGACGATCAGGTCGTAGTCGGGCCGCGCGGCGTTCACGGCCGCTTGCAGCAAGCTGCGGTCCCGCTCCGGGAAGCCACGGGTGGGGCGCGCCTTACCCCTTGTTTCCCACATGCAGGTGTGCCTCGCCAGCGTGCCCCGGTCCGAGGGCGACTCCCACAGCACGATGGTCTCCGGCTCAGGTGAGGCGACCGGCTGCGGCTTCTTGCGCCCACGGCGAATGAAGGCCAACTCCCAGTAATCTGCGACTTCCTGGAGCAGGAGAACGCGCTGTCCGCTGTGCGCAAGGGCAGCGGCGATCCCGCCGACGAGCTGGTGAAGGTTGCCGGACCGTTCGGCAAGGAACTGCAGAACATGGGTGCCGGGCGTTTTGGTCGTCGCCTGGCGGGCGCGCAGCGCGGTGGTGTACTTCCCGCCGCTACGGGTGTCGTTGCGAGCGGCTTGAGCGGCGGTGGGCTGGTGCTTTGGCATGACGTATCCCCTGCCAACCAGGCCACGCCCCCGGTCGGCTCGTACGACTGCCGTTGACACGACGGACTGAAGAGCTGGAGCGCGGGCCTCGGAAGACCTTGACCGACCGCATCCGGGACGGCGTGGTACCGGAGGTGGCGGTGAGCGGCAGTACGCGACTAGCCAGGCAGGAGGGTAGCCCAGACAGCAACGGCATTTGGGGAGGCAGGGCCGCATTTCGCCCGATCGAGAGGGGGCCTGCCCAGCTCGCTAGGCGCGTCTGTCCACTCGGGGATTCCGCGAACGCGACCTATGCCGGATCGGGGCCTGCGAGTGCAGTGGAGCGTCGAACTCGATCGCTCCTTCGCCTGGGGCCTGTATCGAAAGTGGATCTTGCCCCATGAATGATCTTCATTCATGGGGCGGGGTGATCTCACTGATGAACAGTGGGCGGTGTTGGAGCCGTTGTTGCCGATGGGGACGAAGGCGGGGCGGCCGCCTGTCTGGCCCCGGCGGCAGTTGATCGACGGCATACGGTTTCGGGTCCGAACGGGCGTTCCGTGGCGGGACGTGCCCGTCGAGTACGGCCCGTGGGGCAGGATCTACGACTTGTTCCGCCGATGGCAGCGAAACGGCACCTGGCACCGGGTCTTCAGCCGGCTCCAGTCCCTGGCTGATGCGAAGGGTGCGATCGTGTGGGATCTGAGCGTCGATTCCACGGTGTGCCGCGCCCATCAGCACGCGACTGGAGCCCGGAAGCAGGGTGACCTTCAGAAGGAACCGCCGGGTGGTGTCTTCACCGAGCCCCGTGATCATGGACTGGGACGCTCTCGTGGCGGGTTCACCACCAAGGTGCACCTGGCCGTCGAGCAGGGCCAGAAGCCCATGTCGATCGTGGTAACGGCCGGGCAGCGCGGCGACTCGCCGCAGTTCGAGCCTGTGCTGAGGAAGGTCCGCGTGCCCCGCCTCGGGCCGGGCACGCGGACCCGCGTCCGCCCCGATCGAGTGCGTGCTGATAAGGCGTACGCCTCCCGCAAGAACCGCGCTTACCTGCGTCGCCGAGGGATCCGCTGCACCATCCCGGACAAGGTCGACCAGGCGCGCCACCGCAAACAGCGCGGCTCTCGCGGCGGCCGGCCGCCGAAGTTCGACCCGGTCGACTACCGTGAGCGCCACGCGGTCGAGTGTGGGATCAACCGCCTCAAGGTGCGACACGAAGTCGCACACGTTAAGTGGGAAAGCCACGAAGGAAGGAGACATGTGCTGACCCCGGATTAGTGTCCAAAATCCGTTCCCGCGCTCACATGCGTCGCCGGTAACAGCGGGGTGTGAAGCTGAGCGTTCAAGCCCAAGGGTTCCCTGGCCATCGGGGAATGACAGGCGAGGGAAAGGTTGGACGGGTGAACCGCGTGAACCCCTGTTGATGTCTCGTAAGGTTGAAGCCGCCCGATGGTTCGTAATCAGTGGCTACAGGACTCGGCGTTGGAAGACGCCAGGCGACTCTCGGAGATTTGAGACCGGGAGGAGGACACCGCCGGTTCCGGGATATAGGGGGCACCCACCCCAGCCGCAACTTACGTGTGTGGAACGTGGAAACCCCGTTGGAGTCCGGGCTTTGGCCCGGTAAGCCAACCGTAAGGAAAGCCCAACTCTCCAGCGGGAACAGGATGGCCCAAGAAGCGAATGCCGGTCGATCGAAAGGTCAGAGGAAAATCCTGGAGTCCTTCAACGCAGGACATAACTCGCCGGATACAGGTCTCAATGACCTGACCCGAAAGGGTGCCCACGTGGGCCGGGTGAGTCTTTGAACCATCCCGAGTAATGACGCCAGAACCTGCCGGGCAAGTTAGATACGAAGGAGGAACATGCGACAGACAGCCTCCACTGCCGGCCGCGCCTCCGGAGTGAACGGACCGCAGGGCGAACCACTGGACTGGCACAGCATCGACTGGGCCAGCGCTGAGGGAAACGTACGGCGCCTGAGACAACGGATCTTCAAGGCGACACAGGAAGGGGACCTCAAGAAGGTCCGCAATCTGCAAAAGCTCATGCTGCGCAGTCGTAGTAACACGCTCGTGAGCGTGAAACGGGTGACACAGCAGAGCAAGGGCCGTAAGACAGCAGGCATCGACAGGGAACGAGTACTCACCCCCCCCAGGCGCGCGCTCGCATGGCGGTCGAAATCGACCAACAAACCCAACCCTGGAGAGCCAGGCCCGTCAAGAGGGTCTATATCCCGAAGAGCAACGGAAAGCAACGGCCGCTCGGTATCCCGGTCATGCGTGACCGAGTAATCCAGGCACGCGTAAAGAACGCGCTGGAGCCCGAGTGGGAAGCCAGGCTCGAATCACGCTCCTATGGATTCCGACCTGGCCGCGGATGCCACGATGCCATCCAGGCGATCTTCAGCACCGCGAAGGGCAGGGCGGCCAAGCGTCAGTGGGTACTCGACGCCGACCTGGCGGCAGCGTTCGACCGCATCGACCATGACCACCTGCTTGATGGCATCGGCGGCTTCCCCGCCAGGGAACTCGTCCGCCAGTGGCTCAAGGCGGGAGTGGTCGACAACGGATGCTTTACTCGCACCGACGAGGGCACACCTCAAGGTGGAGTGATCAGCCCCTTGCTGCTCAACATTGCACTTCACGGGATGGAGGAAGCCGCGGGCGTCCGGTTCGCAACCCGCAAAGGAACAGTTATGTGGGCCGCGAAATGGACACCGATTCTGGTGCGTTACGCCGACGACTTTGCCGTGTTCTGCACGAGCAAGGAAGAGGCTGAGACGGTCAATTCGCAACTTGGTATCTGGCTTGAACCCCGAGGGCTTCGCTTCAATGAAGAGAAGACACGAATCGTCCATCTGTCGGAAGGATTCGACTTCCTCGGCTTCAATGTCCGACGCCATGGCGACAGCCTGATCATTACGCCCAGCAAGGATGCGGTGAAGAGAATCCGGAATCGACTGCGCTCCGAGATGCAGGCTCTCCTCGGGCAGAGCATTACAGTCGTCCTGCGTAGACTCTCCCCTATCGTCAGGGGGTGGTCTGCGTACTACCGGACGGTGGTATCCAGCAAGACATTCTCAGCGCTGGACAGTTATGTGTGGACGCTCACCTACAAGTGGGCCAAACGCACCCACCCGAAGAAGTCGAAGCACTGGATCGTTAGCAAGTACTTCGGCAGACTCAACCGGTCCAAGAACAACAACTGGGTCTTCGGTGACCGCACTACAGGTGCACACCTTCCCAAGTTCGCTTGGACCAACATCAGAAGACACCAGTTAGTCAAGGGAAAGTCCTCACCTGACGATCCCACGCTCGGCGACTACTGGAGCCAACGCCGCAAGACGCGAACACCCCCACCGATGGACAGAGTCAGCCTTACTCTGGCAGCCCGTCAGAGAGGACTATGTCCAATCTGTGGTCAGGCGCTCATCGTCGGCGCGGAATACGAGCCGGACAGTCCACGCGAGTGGATCGACTGGTTCGACGCGATGAAGAAGCGGTTGCACAAACACCACTTCACCTACCGGCGAGACGGCGGATCTGATGAGGTCAAAAATCTTCGACTCGTTCACTCCGAGTGCCATCGCCAGCATCATGCGGGCGATGGCAGCAACAAACAGCAGATTCTGTGCAGCCCTTGGGCTTGCTTGAGCCGTGGTGCTTGGAAACAGGCATGCCCGGTTCTGAGGGGGCCGGGTCATGGCAACATGACCCGGCTACCCGACAGGTACCGCGCCGTCGCCACGCGATACGACAAGCTAGCGGTCCGCTATGAGGCGACCGTCCTCATAGCGGCCATCGGCGAATGGCTGTGACCAGCACACATCAAGCGCGTCCAAAACCAGCCCGCAGGCATGGAGGTGCTCTCACTCCACGGCAGCATTGAGGAGAATCTGCGCCAGCTCGCGCGGCTGGGAGAACATCGGCCAATGGCCGGTGTCCATCTTGACCAGCCGCCAGCGCTTGCTGTTCAGCAGCTCAGCCACATCTTCGTCGGGCTCGGCGTCGTCAGGCTCGGCCCCCGGCATCACGCACAGGATGTATGTCGCCGGAAGTTCACCGAGCGGCCCCGCCAGCACAGCGGGCTCGGTCAGCGTGGCACCTGGGTGAGGCGTCGAGCCACGCACGAGGCGTGCGATCTGCTCATCGGTGAGACCCTCGCCGTCGTAATGAGCAGCTGGCGCGAGCGGCCAAAACCCTCCGCTCTCGGCGATCGATGCCTCCACTGCCGCCCCGCCGTCCGGCCAGGCGGAGACAAACGACTCGCCGTCAGTTGGAACACTTGAGTCGACGAATACTACGCGGGCCAGTCGGTCACCGATCCGCTCCGCGGCCTGACCTACTGGGATGCCCGAGTAGCTGTGACCCACCAGGACTACGTCACGCAGACCCTGGCGTTCTACCTCGGCAACGATGTCCTGGACGTGAGTCGCTTGCCCCGCCGGTACACCCTGCTTGTCAGCAAGACCGGACAGCGTCAACGGATAGACGCCGTGGCCAGCCGCGCGCAGATACGGCACCACCTCGCCCCACGCCCACGCCCCGAGCCGTGCACCTGCAACCAGCACGAAATTCACCATGCCCGCACCGTAGCCGGGCAGCCTGACGATCTCCTAGAAAATACTTTCGATACACGCCCTAGTCCTGGCCCGCGACCGGGGAGGGCGCCGATGGCGCCTGGCCGACACCTGCGTCGCCTGCGCGGCCGCCACCGAACAGGCCGCCGTGGTCCCCGACACGCAGCTCACCGCTCCCCCGGCGGCATGCTGCACCCCATCCCGCTCGCAGAAGCCTCCTACACCGGGCCTCGAAGACCACCTGCGGGTACGGGAGATGCTCACCTACCTCTCCGCCACCCTCCCCCGCTTCTCCTCCCCCACCGCCCGCCTCCTCGCCCTGCAGTGCGCGCTGCGCGCCGACTCCTACGGCCGGGTCCACCTGCCCGGCGGTCTGCTACGCAGCATGCGCCTGGCCGGGTACGCAGCCCCCTGGCATGAACTCGCCCACGCCGACTGGCTGCACTACTCCTCCCCCACCACACGACGAGCGCACGGCGGCGTGACGGCGCAGTTGCTGGACGCCTGCGTCCTCACCCAAGCCCCCACCCGCAGCGGTCGTGCCCGCGCCGCCCACTGGGCGCTGCACCTGATCCCGCTCGCCACCGCGCGGGAGGCACCGCCCGCCGTGCAACTCACCGCGCTGGCACTGGCCGCGCACACCGCCGGGCGATCGGGCAGCGCGGAGGCGGACCTACTCACCCGCCTGTGCGGGCCTCAGCCAGGTAGAAGATTTGCTCGACCGCCTCACTCGCGCCCGCCTCCTGAACAGCTGGCAACACGCCGCGGATCTTGGCGAGCTGCGCTGGCAACTGGCCGCGAGTCAACCCCCTGCGGCCTCCTGACAAGCGGGCGTCCAGAGCACTTCGCCAAATAGACCATCCGCGTTGGCTCCAGCATCTCGGACGTCGCGCTGTTGGCCGGGCCACAAGAGCACCTGATGGCTCGACATGGCGCCGCGTCAGCCAGTCCAGCAGCACAGCTGATCCGACGCAGCCACCCGCTGTCCCTCGCTCACAGCGGACCAGACACCGGCACCCACTACTGCGTCGACCGGCTCGCCGCGGGTATCAAACCGATCATCGAGACCCTCGTCGCGCACCGCGCCAGCTTCGACGTCGACCGGCTCGCCGCAGGCATCAGACCGGCCGTCGAAGCCTTCGCCGCGGCCTCCTGCCTCCGCGGCCCGGCCCTCCCCCAGCGCTGCCGCCGACCCCCGTCCCAGGACCACCACCCTCAACCACACCCGCCCGCCCGCGCCGCCTGACCACCACCGGCGAGCAGCAGACCAGCCTTGGCCGAGAAGGGGCGGCCGTTGGCCAGCAGGCGGGCAGGCCCCGTGCCGGGGCCCTGCTGGTCAGTCGGGTGCCGGTCCCGGCCCGGCTATGCCCTTCGCAGCACGTGGGCCCCCAACACCGTACTTTCGGTGCGGGGGCCCACGTCTGTTTCCGGTGCCGGCCGTAGTTTCGGCCGACGGGGGTCAGGTGCGCTGGCGTGGCATGCGCGTCCGGTGCACGAGCAGGATGCCGAGGCGGGCGGCCACGGTCCTTTCCAGGGTGGAGACGACGTGGCCGGGAGTGGCGTCAGGCAGCGGGATCACCCAGTACTCGACCCACTCGTCCCGCTTCGACGTGCTGCCGTTGACGTGCTGACTGAGCCTGGTCGCGGCGGCTCCCCGGTTCAGAACCCGGGTGGGGGCGGTCTTCCCGCAGTAGCAGGCGTTGCCGTTGCGGTTGACCGCGATGTAGATGGCCTTGTCCTCGTACTCGGAGTCCTCGCCGATGGGGATCGGCTCGGGCTGCGGTTCGACGAGCCACTGGCCAGCGAGCCGGGTGAGCATGGCGTACCGGGCGTCGATGATGGCGACGACGCCGGCCCAGGTGGTGTTGGTCATCAGCGCGGCTCGTCCTCGGAGATGCGGGCGAGGTCCTTGTCCATGAAGTTGAGCTGCTTGAAGGACGGCTCCACGACGGTCCAGGAGAGTTCGGTGTCGGTGCCGTTCTTCTTGCGCATAGCGATCAGGTCGTCGAGGTTGGCGGCAGCCGTGGTGAGGGACGCCTGGAAGGCCGTGAGGGCCTTGTCCTCGAGTTCGGTGGCGGTGGGGTCGTTCTGGTAGCCCTCGGGGGCGAACCCCTGGTTGGCGGCGAGGCGCAGGTGAGCGTTGAAGTCGCTGCCCTTCCAGTCGTCGCGCTCGACGAGGTGGCCGGCGGCCCACCACCGCGGGCGCAGGCCGGCCCGGATCCGCTTGATCGCGTCGGCGAGCATCTGCCGGCCCTCCTTTTTGTCGAGGACGGTCTTGATGACCGTGCCGACGCCGGCGCGCATGACCTTGATGCCACCGACGATCTGCTCGGCGGAACCGCCGGGGGCCAGGAGGTAGCCGCTGGTGACAAGGGTGACCATGGCGATCACACCGAGGAGCAGCCGGTCGGGGATGTCGTTGTCTGCGCGCTCCAGGAGGTCGTTCACGGCCTGGTCGTTGTCGATGTTCTCGACGGTCCACTCGTGGTCGGTGAGGGCCTGCCACAGGCAGCCGGTGTCCAGCGCGGTGCGCACGGGCGCCATCTTCTCCTTGGGGAGGCTGGAGTGCGAGCGCAAGCCGAGTTCGACGATCGGGCCGCTGCGGTGGGAGACCTGGAGGCGGCGCTTGTCGAGCTTCGCGGCCATGATCGCGTTCAGCCTGGGCTCCTTGCGGGTGAGCTGCTGGACGACGAACGTGAACCGCAAGTCACGGAAGGCGGGGTTGAGTCCGAGGGATTTCATGGCGTCGGTAACGTCGGCGCGGCCGAGGAGGACGTCCCTCACGGCCTGGGCGTTGTCCCCGAGTTCGCCAGCGTCGAACAGGGCGGTGACGATCTCTTCGGCGGTGACGCCGTTCTGCGAGGACGCGTCGAACGGCCTCACCCCGATGTTCATTCGCATCAGCAGCGAGCGGACCGCGACAGGGAAGCGCCGCATGCCCATGTCCGGGTTGTCGTCGGTGTAGCCGACGATGACCTGCACCGGGACGGTCATCGCGTTGAGGAGCTTGGCGGCCTGGTCGCGCTTGGCACGGGCGGCCTTGCTCGTGCCGGTGGCGGCGTTGATGTCGCGGTGGGCGTTCTTGACGATCTCCCGGACGAGATCCCGCCGCTCGGCCAGGGGAAGCCGCATGAGGTGGGACGGAAGCAGCGGGACCGGGTCCTTCGCGGTGGTGGGGCTGATAGAGCTGGCCGGGATCTTGATGCCGGCGGTGCAGGACGCCCAACGGCTATTGCCGTCGACGATGTTCAGGTCGTCGACGGGGTGGCGTCCGGGATCGAGAAAGGTGGCGGGGACGGCCGTCAGGGGCCGCTCCACGATGCGCCGGCCGACCTCCTGCGGGTTGTTCCCCCTCACGCGCATGGACGCCCGGTCGATGGCGGCGAGGAGGTCGTCCATGGCGTCGGCGTAGACGAGGGTGGCGTCGGTCTCGTGCGCGGTGGGCATGGACAGAACCCGCTGGTCATCGCTGGCGTCCGGGTCGGCCGCGTAGTGGGCCTTGTCGAGGAGCCGATCGTTCTCGATCGCGGGAGACAGCAGCAGCGTGTACGCGCGGTAGGTGATGACGCTCAGCCAGCCGGTCTCGACGCGGTGGCACTCCAGGCGGGCGCCTTCGAGGAGTCCGGGCTCGACCGCTCCGAACGCGATCCGGCGGACGGCTGCGGGAGAGATCTGGACGTCGCGGTGGCTCTCGAGGAACCTGATCGCCTTGGTGGTCTTGCTGACCGGCTCGACACGGTGCTCAAACGGCGTCGAGCGGTCGCCGGAGCGGATGTCGATGACCTCGATGCCGTCGATGTCATCGTGCTCGTCGGGAATGTCGATGGTGCTCACAGGGCCTCATTCGCATGGGCCGGCGCGAGGTGGGCTCGCGGCCGGTGATCGGCGTACGCGAGCAGAGCGCCATCGGAGCGCAACGCACCCGTGCCTGCTCGGTGAAGACCGCGGTCCGTCACTGGGCTGACCCGGCGTCGCTTCAGTGACCTGTCGGCGGAATCCGGGTACCCGCCCGTGACATGCAGGCGACGTACTCAGGTCTTGCCGGTGGATACCGCGGTGTCCACCGGCTGCACAACAGGCCGCCCTCAGCGGCGGCGATGGTAAGAGCGTACGCTCCTCCGAGCGAGCGCAGCACGTGAGTTGACGGCCTTTCCGATCTGACAGGCCGTGACCTGCACGCTCGAGCCCGACGGCCCGTCAGGGGCTGGGCGAGGGTTGCCCACCGTGCAGCCGGGCCACCTCAACAGCCGCTCTGCTGGGGCGCACGGCTCTGGAAGCACGGCGCCGTACGGCGGCCGAACCCTCGGGCCGGGCCGCCGAGTATGCCGAACCCGCGGCTTCCACCCGCTCCGGCCAGACACCCATACCCGGATTTCGATCAGAGCAGGAGGTCAACCCCCCAACCCTCGTGCACGGCAGGGCAGTTGTCTCATGACGGATGGAGCGCGCCGCGGGCAGAGCGGGTACGGAACAGCGTGTCGACCTCCCGGGCCGACCGTTGGCCAGCGTGGGGCGTGCCCACCCCTGTCGGGGGCCGCGCCGGGGGGGCGGGACAGTGCGGCGGCGGGGCGTCCCGGCTGGGGGCGGGCGTCGTACGAAACCGTCGGCGGACCGCGCGGGTGCTGTCCCGTGCTTGGAGCGACGCGGGACAGCGGGTTGGCCCGCGTGGGTCAGTCGGCCGGGCAGACGGCGAGGTCGGCGGCGGCACGCGCGAAGCGGACGGCCTCCTGAAGGGTGAACTGTCGGCGTCGCTCACTTCGTCCTCGTCGGGGATGAGCGTGGCCTCCCGCATCGTGCGCAGGGCCGCCGCCGCGACGACCGCGACCGGGGCGGCCGTGGAGATCCGCTTCCACATCCTCGGCTCGGTGAGCCACCCGCCGGCCCGCATCCCGTAGATCGCGGGACTGCCCGGCGCCGAAGAAAGGACGGAGGCGTTTATGCAGACCTGAAGCGACCACCTCCGCGAACTCGGCGACCGCAGCCTGGACGGCGAATGAGTCTCGATCAGCTGGAGGGCGGGGGCGTTTGTGCGGTCCGGCCCGCTATCTGACGCGGATGGGCAGAAGTTGGGTGTTTCCCAGGCCCAACTCGGTGGTGGCCTCGTCGATGCTGGCGCGCAGGGGGTCGCCGTCGATCAGGGGGCTCATCACGGTGGCGGTCTGCAGGAGTGCCAGGGCCAGCTGGATGATGTCGGCGTGGCCGAGGTCGGCGCTTCCTGTCGGATCTGCATGGAGCCGTCGCTCATCTGCTCGACGTATGCGCTCGCGGTGGAGATGGTGGTGTGCGAGAGCGAGGAGAGGTGCGAGTAGACGGGGTAGATGTCGGCGACGTCGTAGCGGTCGACATGTCGTAGAAGTTCGTCAGCTCGTGCTTGAGCTTGTCGTGGAGGGTCTGTTCGGCCGGGGTGCGGACAGGCTGGGCCGGCTGCTGGGCGGCGGCCTGGTCGATCGCGGCACGATACTTGGCCGCGTTGGGCCAGCCGGTCTCCTCCAGCTTCCGGCACAGCTTCTCGCGCTCCTCGTCGCCGCGGGCGACCAGGGCGTCGACGGCGGCATCTCCGTTGTCGACGAGCCAGTTGAGGGCGTACGCGTGGTTGAGGATGTTGCGGACCATCGGGGCCGCTTCGAGGGTGAAGCCGCGCTCGGTGAGCAGCAGGACGGCCTCGGAGGTGCGGCAGACCAGGCGCCACCAGCTGTAGACCGGGCCGAACATCCGCACCTTGTCCGCAGGCACCCGCACGCCGTTGGCGATGGCCTCGTCCGCGGCCTTGAGGAGGTCGGTGGCCGTCGACCGGGCGCGGTCGGCGGACTCCTGGTCGTTCGTAAGGGCCGTCATGCCGAGGACTGTAAGGCTGTGTAGCGCACGGCACGAACGGTTTGAGGTCGCCTCGAGAATGCACAGCCGTCCCCTCCTCGTTGGGGGGCGGATCATCCCAGTATCTCCTCGGGGCCGGTGACGGTGCGGCTGGACGGGGGCGGCTCGCGCTGTGTGCTGTCCACGCTCAGCACCCTCTGCCGTGCCTGCCGCCACAGGATCTGCTCGTCCGACGGCACGCCGAGCGCGCCGAGCACGGGGCCGAAGAAGAGTTCGCCCGGCTGCCGCCCGGCCCCGACCGGCATCGGGAGCGTCGGCTGCCTGCTCCGTTTGTCAGTGGTCCCTGGCAGACTTCAGCGTTCCCTGCAGTACACGTCAACGAGAGGACCTTCTTCGTGGCTCAGACCTTCACCGCGGACCTGAGAATTGGGGGCTGCCCAGTCCGAGGCGTAACGCTGAACTGGGGGCTGTTCCACGGCAGTGAGGTACGCCGGGAGGCGCCCAGTTATGGCACAGACATTGACGTCCCTGCAGTCATCGAGATTTTGGACCTGATTACCTCTGGCGCCGTCACTGCCCAGGAGGCCCGTGACGTTCTCCATAAAGCGGCGGCAAAGATCATCGAGAAGAGGAACCGCGAGTTCGAGGAAAGAGAGGAGCGCATGGAGGCTGCGATGCGCGTGGGTCCTCGCGTTCCCAAGCAGCCTGCGTTCGATAGCCGTTGGGTGTATGTCGTGTCCTCGATGGACAACCCGAAGGCCGTGAAGATCGGCGTGGCCACGCAGATCGAGAGCCGGATGAAGGCGCTCCAGAGGGGATCTGCATCCCCCCTTGTCCTGCGTTGGAGCGCCCGTGGGGGCTTCCCTCTGGAACGCCACCTGCATGACCAGTTCGGCCAGCGGCGGATTGATGGCGAGTGGTTCGACTTTCGCCGTGTCGCGGACCCGGCGCAGGCGATTGCAGGAGCGGCAGAGGAGTTTTTGAGGCAGTTCGGAGAATCCAGCCCTGGCCACGAGTAGTCAGATGTGGCAGCGGTCCGATTGCGCCGCTGCGGCGCAGGAGCACGCGGAGTGCCCAGTCCGCGGCATACAGGAGCGACTGGAGCGTGGCCGAGGAGAGCGTCGGGAGATTCGGCAGCGGCCTCGTGGGACGCGATTACGGGTGGACGGCAGCTGCGGCAGGCGGAACGGAGATGCACTGCACGGGGTGGCAGCATCGGATGATCGAAACGGACACATACCGTCACCCGTTAGTTTCCGACATCTGGTGAGATTAGATCATGGGTTCTCGATCGAAGCGGCGCGACGCGCGCAACAAGAGGCAGCGCAGTGCCGGTTCGGCGACGCCGGCGTTCGACCCGCACGCGCAGGTGATGACGGAGTCCTTTGCCGCCTTGGTGGAGCTGATGGCCACGGTCGCTGGCGACGACCCTGCGGCGAAGGTAGATGCAGCATTCGAGGAGGCGGTCCAGGAGCTCGTCGCGAAGCTGCGGCGGTTCGATCCGATCCGGCTTATCGAGACGGCTCGCCTGGCATTCCTGCCGTTGGCGCCCGAGGGCCAGATGCCCGTCACGGCGGAAGCGGGCGCCGCCTATCTGGAACTGCTGGCGCTGGTTGCTCTCGCCGCCCGGGATGAGACGGCGACGGCCGCTGCCCCAGCAGCCGAGTTTCAGCAGATGAGTCACTTCGTCTCGGAGGCGAAGGACGGCCTCGGCAAGATCCTCCATCTCGCGCAGCTGCGGTCCCTCGCCGCCGTTGACCCGGCCGACAAGCTTGCGCTCATGTCCTTGCTCATTCGGGGTGCTGAGGTGTGGATGCGCAACACCTCCTACTCGGAGATGGTCGAGAAAACCAACCTGGCGCTCCTGGATGGCAATCCGAGCGTCCGCGCGACGCTCAACGACCAGCTCGGCTTCGACGCGACCGACGCCCTGGCCGTCCTCGACGCATGCCACCACCTGCAACACGCCGGCCTGAACGACCGCCTCAATGCCATGGGCGGCGCCATGCGGATCGCGATGGCCGCGACGCACAAGGACCAGGTGGACGACCGGCTGAAGGAGCGCGCCAGGTCCAGTCTTATGTCATTGTTCGAGCCCGGCGCCGAGCAGGCCACGGTCGCCGTCGACGACATCGTCGCGTACACGGGCATTGCTGTAGAGCGTGTCAGAGCCGTTGTCGAACGGTTCCGCCTCGACCTTGGGACGGCCGATGCTGCGGACGTGATCGACGCGTTCACGACCGGCAAGAACCCGATGCGTCCCAGGCCGCTCATCGTCAGCGACACCGGGCGTCTCATGCTGCCGCACCATGCGCTGAACGTGTTCGCCGTCCGGGAGAACCTCGAGGAGCAGTTGAAGACGTCGCAGCCTGTATGGGCCCAGTACGCCAAGCACCGCGGAGACCTTCTCGAGTCCCGCACGCGCGACGCGCTGGGCCGCGTGCTTCCGGGGGCCCGCTTCCGGGCCGCTTTCGAGTACTACCTGCCGGCAAACGACCAGGAAGCCGAGACCGCGGAGCCAGCGAAGTACACCAAGCGCGTCGAGGGCGACCACCTCATCGTCCTCGACGACGTTGCCGTCATCGTGGAGGACAAGGCCGTCGCGTTGAGCGCCCTGTCCCGCGGAGGGAAGACGACGCGGCTCCGGACCGACCTGACCGGCATCATCGCGAAAGCGGCCGAGCAGTCCGGCCGCATGCGGGAGATGATCGAGCGGGACGGTGGTCTGCGCATCAAGGATGAAGGCTGGGTCGACCTCAGCCATGTCCGTGAGATCCACACCGTCGCCGTCAGTCTCGATGACCTCTCAACCGTCCTGACCGCGACCGCGGAGATGGTGAAGGCCGGCCTGCTCGCCACGGACAACATTCCCTGGACAGTGTCCCTGCACGACCTCGAATTGATCACCGAACTCGTCGCGCGCCCGGCCGAGTTCCTCCTCTACCTGCGCCGACGCCGCAACCCCGAGGTCACCGTCATGTTCCGCGCCGCGGACGAGCTGGACCTGTTCCTGTACTTCTTCGAAAAAGGGCTGTGGGTCGAACCCGACCCGGCGCAGGTGCGTGCCGCCTTCCCGTTCCTGCCCGAGCCGACCACGGCCGAGCTGCGCCGCTACCGCGACCAGCAGCCGGTCTACCTGACCAGCCGGACCGACGCGCTCGACAAGTGGTTCCACGCCAAGCAACGTGACAACGCGGATCCTGGGGCCGTGCCCAAGCCGACGATGGTGCCCTCACCGCTCGCCTCCCTCATCGACGAACTGCAGACACGGAACGCCACCGGATGGCTCAGTATCGGCGCAACGTTGCTGTCCCCGGCGACCTCCGCTCAGCACAAGTTCACACGCCATAGTGATGAGCTTCTCAACCACCCGGACCCCCACGGCCGCGGCCGCAGCATGACGGTGCCTGTCATGGCCAGCGCCGACCCAGACGAAGGATGGCTGTTCGTGTGGGCCACCCACCCAGCCGGACAGGGCCCCGACGACGCCGAGAAGAGCCTCCGTGGCTACCTGCGGGCCAAGAAGTATCAGCTCGGCCTGCCGCGAGGCGTCGTCTTCCTCTACGACGAACCGACCCGCGATCTCGTCGGGGCGTTCTACGACGGTCACATCGGGCCCCTCGACGCCGCGCTGACGGCCAGCGTGCAGTCCTTGCAGCCCGCATCAAGCCTCCAGAGCGCGATCCACCCCAACGCCAAGCGGCCACTGCGCGGCACGAAAAGCACTCCGAGACAGAAACGGAAGCGGAAGCGGTAACGCCTCCTCCGCCAGAGACGCTGCCCAAGCCAGACCTTTTACTGACATCACGATGACGATCGCCTGCAGGCCGTCATTCAGACTGCGGCACATCGGATGCGAAGCCGGTGCACACCGCGAGTCCCCGGCCAGGGGTCGCACAGGTATCGAGCGCTCTCGCTGAGGCAGACACCTCCGGCGCCGAGCGAGACGGTCCCCCCTTGAGGATCCGGACAGGCTCAAGCCGCGCCTTTGCCGGGAACTCGGGCTCCCGCAAGCACATGCTGCGTCCCGGTTCACCGCAGGAAGGCCCGGTCGGGCCGGCGTATAGCTGGGGCCAGAATTGGCCACACGATGGCTGATGTTGCGGTTCGGACTCTAGCGACGCATGTGGGACGTAACGTTGGTACTGAGGAGAAGCTCGCGCATTGCAAGGGGGGCGCTTGGTCGGCATGGGCGGGCAGAACGGGCCGGACCTGTTCTCTGGGTCAGATCCTGAGGATGATCTGCTGGCGCAGCTGGCGCCTTTTGTCGCTCCGGTTGCTGCGTCCCGCACTGCGGTGGTGGAGGACTCCACGTCATTGCGTATCGCCGAGGCCATTCATGATGCGTTTGGTGATCTGTCTTCCGAGCGAGGTCTGACGCGTTCCGAGCTTGCAGAGGCCTGCTCCGCAGTGGCCAGTCCGGAGGAGTTCGATCAGCGGTTCGGGGTCTTCGTCGCCCTGCGGCTGCTGGAGCGTGTCCGGGAGAAGGCTCACGAGGGCCGGTATGTCTTCAACCCCACCAGCGGGGCCGCACTGCTCGTGTTCGAGCGTCTGGCCGAGGCCGGCGGGGTGGAGGAGATCATGTCTCTCCTGGACCGGACACAACGAGATGTGGCCAGCGGCACGCTCGGCGAGAAGGAGCTCGTGCGCAGGCTCAGGCGGGTGCGGCGTGATCTGCGCATCAACACGGACTACTTGCTGCGGCGGGTCCGGTCGCGCCCGATCGAGGAGCTGCTCGGGCAGCGGCACCATCATCGTGTGAAGGCGGCGTTGATCCTCAACGCACGGCGCTTGGTGGAGGTGGTGTCCCGGGACTTTCCCGGGTTGCGGACGGACGGAACCCATCTGATCCGGGAGGCTCTGCGGTACTCGGAAGCAGTCGACGAGTTTCACGACCGGCTGCTGGCGCAGGTCAGTGCCCGGCGTGACTTCAGCATGCTTACGGCAGAGCAGTATCGGACAGCTGCCCAGAAGTCGTCGGTGTCCGCGTTGGCCGGTGTGTTCTCGCAGGTTGTCTTCGATCCGCCTGCTCTGCAGGTGAGCCCGGCCCGGATTCTGGAGGCGGCGGAGAAGCATCGTCCGCCCGCCCCGCGCCGACGTGCCGCGCCCCCGCCCGAGCCGGCGCCGGGGCCGGATCCGGTTGAGGCGGCTCGTACTCGTGCAGCTGCACGGCGGCAACAGCGTCTGGCGTCGATGGAGTTGCTGCTGGGCGGACAGGCCGAGGCCGACCTGACGCAGGCACTGCGAGGGCGGCCATGGAGAGCAGCTGTCAAGATGCTCACCAACGCTCTACGCGCCTCGGCAGACCCGTCGGTGCCCTTCATCGTGGAGATGTCTGTCGGACTCGTGATCGACCCGGCGGGGCCGGTCACGTACGCGTCGCCGGTGTCGTTGTTCCGTGTCCCGCAGGACACTTCCGCCGTCGACGATGCGTCACAGAGGCCGTCGGAGGACGCTGGATGAAGGATGACGACGCCTATTTGCTGGCCCGGGCGCGGGCCTTGCGCGTGGTTCCTGTCCCGCACGAGGCGGAAGCCCTGCGGGACCTGGGCCGTGCGGCGGAGGCCGTGGAGCGGAGGCTGGTTCCGGTCGGCTTGGCCGACGGAGGTGCGGGGCTGCTGATGGCCTGGGGGCAGGACGTCGAGCTGGTCGGTGTCGGCCAGGAACGCGGTGGCACGCACCGGGAGGCTTCTCCGTCGGTGCTGCTGATGTTGGGTGCGTGCCTGCGGGCGTGCTGGACGGATGTGGACCAGGCCCCCTATCCCGGCGTGGCGGTGGCTGAGAAGGAGGTGCTGGCCGCGCTCGTGCCGCCTGATGCGGTGACAGTGCGGACGGGCATTGCGCAGCATGCGCCGACAGCCCCGTACCGTACGGCGCTGCGGATTTTGCGTGCGTGCGGGTACCTGGCGCCGGATGCCGGGGACGGCATGGTGCGGCTGGGGCCGGTGGTCGCGTCCTGGGCCGAGCAGGACGTGGCGGAGCTGCGCCGCAGTTATCTGTTTCTGCCTCAAGCCGGGGAGGGATAGCCCGTGGACATGGGGCTGTTGGACGCGTTGTCTCCGCAACGCCGGGCGGACGTGCAGGCGGCGGTGTGCGCGGTGGAGACGTCGATGCTGCCAGTCCCCTCCTCCAGCTATCGGGCGTTGGCCGAGACGCCCCTGCGGATGGTGGTGGAGAGTCTTCTGGCTTCGGCCGGTCGGACTCTGCTGGCGGTGGGAAGGGGTTATATATCCGGCTACGACGAGCAAGTCCGCGGGCGGCTGGCGCGGGAAGGGATCGGTGTACTTCCCGTCGAGGACCGCGCGGTGCTGACTCTGGTCGTGGTGTTCTCCGTGGTCATCCCCCGGGCGTCCGGCGCGGTTCCGCCGGAGACGTTTTGGACACAGGGTGAGCCGGTACTCAAGGAGCAACTGCGCAACGCAGCCGTCTCCGACGGGGCCCTGGATGCGGCGCTGCGACGATTGACCGACGCCGATCTGGTGCGCTATGCGCGGCCGGGCCTGCTGCTCGGCCACCAGTTTCTCCGTCTGACGCCCCAGGTCGAGACGAGGCTCTTCGAAGAGCTGGTGTTGCTGGCGGACCCGCACGGAGCACTGGCGGAGTCCATCCGGCGCCGCCGGGAGGGTGCTGGTCCTGCTGAGGGCCGGGGCGGATGGACGGAGGAGAGCGGTGGGTGAGGCACGTCCCGGTGTGGATGAGGGGCGCGGTGTCGTCGGAGATCGGCATCTGGTCGCCCTGCAGACTTTCGACATCGCGCGGCTGACCACGCATGCGGTGCCCCTGGTGCCGGAGACGTTCATCGCGGTCTCCGGCATGGGGCCGCGGGAGGACTCCAACGGCTCTGGCAAGACATCGTTCCTCATTGCCGTGTCTGTACTGCTTGCTGACCCGCAGTGGCGATTCGAGTCCAGCGGCGGCCGGTATGCCAGCGGGATTCTTTTCAAGCCTGACGCCGCCGGGGTAGACTGGGCCCAGCAGGCGTCGGCCGCGCCGCACGGCTACGTGGTCGGGGTCTTTGCGGAGCCGGACAACGCGGCGGCCAGCGCCATGACGGTGTGGGTCCGGATCGCGACCACAGCGCCTTATGTGCAGGCCAAGTGGGTGCGGGGGCTGCATGTGGCCGACGGAGCCACCCACGCCGAGCGCACACAGCAGGCCGACGCACTGTGGCGTGAGCTGGGCAGTGGCGTGGTATCGGCACGCCGCATGGCGGAGGAACTGTACGGCAACGCACCACGGTGCCTGACGTATCTCGATACGGCGCTGCGTCCGGCCGTCCCATCGCTGCTGAGTCAGCAGCTTTCCGAGATGGGGCCGGAGGCGATCGGCGCGTCGCTGATTGCGTTATCGGGGATGACCGAGCTGCTGGAGCAGGAGGAAGCACGGCGGGGACAGGCGCTGGAACGTCGTGTGCGCATGGAGCAGGTCCGCAAGGAGAACGAGGAAGCGGATGCCTCGGATGAGAACGTCCTGTCCGGCGTACGTGCCCGGGACACAGCCCGGCTGGCGCTGCAGGAGGGCCAGTCTCTGTGGCGGCGATATGTCGCGGCCTGCTATGTGCGTGCCGTTGAGTCAGATCGGGCGCTGGTGAGCAAGAGCGCTGAGCTGCGGAAGACGGCCGCCCAGTGCCGAGTCTCGGCCGAGACGGCCAAGGACACCCTTCGTACGCTGCGTGCCGCGAACGATTTGGCTGAGGCAACAGGGGCGGCGAGGCAAATCTGGGCCGATGCCCAGGAGCTTCTGCGTCAGGCGGAACGACAGCGGACTCAGCTGGAGACGCGCAAGGACGAGTTGAAGGCGCAGCGGCGGAAGCTCCTGCCTCGGGCCGACGGGTGGCAGGGCACGACCGTCGAGGAGGCGCAGCAGCAGCTGGAAGCGGCTCGCGGCGAGAAGTTCACGGCCGACCGGGACGTGCGAGATGCGAAGGGCGCGGTGGAAGCCGCCCGACGGTTGCTGGCCGAGGTCGAACGGGGCCGAGGCGGGCAGGCCGGCGAGGCCATCGCCGTCCTGGAGCTTGCGGGCATCAGCGCCGTGGGCCTGCTGGACCAACTGCGGCTGGCCAAGGGCGCACGGGCGGTGTGGGAGCCCCGGCTGAGCCCTTGGCGCGAAGCCGTGGTCGTGGGTGCGGAGCAGGCGGACGAAGCGCTGCGAGCCCTGCACTCGTTGCCCGGCGCTCTGGTCGTCGAAGCCGATCCGGTTGGCGCCGAAACGGCCGGATTCGACGGTGTGACCAGCGATCTTCCCCTCACCCGGTTCCTCACTGCGCTCGAGCAGCGTCTCGTCGCTCTGTCCTCCCCCTCCGGCGCCCGCGATGATCGCCTGAGCCTGACCGTTGTCGGGGGGTTCACCGACCCGCTCGCTGGGCGAGCTCTGCGGCTGCAGCACGCTCGAAAGGCCCTGGAAGCACGCGAGGGCGATGCCGCAACCGCGCGGGGCATCGTGCGCGCGAAGCAGGCGGCATTGGTCCTGGCCGAGAGCGAGCACAGGGCGGCGGCCGCCATGCAGCAGCTGGCCGAGCTGCAGGAGCGTGAGGAGGAACTCGACGCGCAGCTCGCCACCGCGATCGAGACCATGGGGGCGGCTCACAGCGACGTGGTGGCGAAGTTTGCCGTTTACGAGAAGGCCCGAGATCTGGCGGCCATCCACGAGGAGAAGGTGAAAACGGCCGCACTGCAGGCGCGGGCAGCGGCCGAGGCCGTGCAGGAGGCCGACGCTGCGGTCACAGCGCTCGACCGCGACCGGGGACGTCTGCAGGTGGATGCCTGGCAGTCGTTGTGGCGAGGCAGCTTCGAGGATGCCTCTGCCGCGCTGGCCGTGCAGGAGGGGCGCCCTCCCCGTCCCGCGATGCTGCACCGGACGGCCGAGGGACAGCTCCGGATCGCATATGAGCGCTACGGGCTGCGGGACGGCCAGCTGGCCGACGCGCATGAAGACCTGCTCCAGGGCCTGGAGTTGTGCCGCGACCTGGCCGAGGAGGACCCGACGACACTGCCCACGGTCGGCTTCGAGGAGGCGGCGGCACCCCTGCAAATCCGTCTCGACGGCCAGGCCGACATGGACCGCGTCGCTGCCGCCCGAATCGAAGCCGAGCGTGCCCTGCGTCAGAGCGCCTGGGATGAGCTCGTTGAGGGGGTCGACAAGAGCGCGCACCAGCTCACCACGTTGCAGGACATGATCGAGCAGCATCTCGACGGCCTGTTCAAGCAGATCGACCAGGCCTTCAACCAGCTCGACCTGCAGCGTACGGGAGGACACGGTGCCGAGTTGGACGTGCGCAGCGTGCGCCCTGACGGAGCACGCCCGTGGCGGTGGGAGGTGACGCCGCGCTGGAAGCGCTCGCCTCACAGCAGGTACATCTCCTACCGGGAGAATGCCAACAGTGCCCAGGTGAAGGTGTATGCCGTGCAGTTGGTCCTGGCCGCGCTACTGGCCGATTCCGAGACGCAGGGGCGGGTCCTCATCCTGGACGAGCTCGGCAACAGCCTGGGCGAGAACAACCGGAAGGACATGCTGGCGTCCCTGCGGGATGTCGCCGCGCGGCGACACATCACCATCCTGGGAACCTGCCAGGACAGTGTGCTGACCGATGCCGCCGATGTGTGCGATGAGCTGCTGTGGTTCACCCACGCATCCGCGTCCGACGTCTACAACCAGCCCACGCGCGCCTGGGCCTACGACCCCGACACCGGGCGCGTCGAGCTGACCGCCGACTGGCTCACCGCGGGACGCCCGCATGTCTGACCTCGACGCCGGCGCACCGCGGTTCCCGCTCCTCATCGGAGAAACCCATGGGCGCGAACCGGTTCCCCTGCCCGGGCTTCCGGCCGGCGTCATCGCCGTCACCGTTCCCCGCGTCACCCGCACGGAAGAGGACCTCCCCGACGTCCGGATCCCCCGGGATCGCAAGGGCCGCGTCAACGCGCGAGAAGTGGACCTCGTAGCCGCGGCCCCGGTGAACGGCTACGCCCCTCCCCCGGCTCTGAGCACCCGCGACTTGATCAAGGTACTGACGACCCGTGATCACAAGCGGTGGACCACGATCGAAGCCGAATTCGGCGAGCGTGCCTGGGACGTCGCCGTCACGCTGGTCCAATGCGGAGCCATCACCCTGCGCTGCCGCGTCGAGCGGGCCACCCGGTACGCCCCGCGCCTGTGGCGCCTGACCCAGATCTGGGAGGACGTCCGCGAAGACAAGCTCGACGAGCTGCGCGGCCGCCCCGACCCGCTGGCGCTGCATGCCGAGCTGCTCGAGTCCATGGCTCAGGTCCCCCAGCTGGCCCGCGAGCGGGAGCTGCTGGAGGCGACACCACCCGGCCGGACCCTGAAGGTGCCGGCAGACAGCACCAGCAGAACCGGAGACTGGCGCATCTACGAGATCGCCATCCGTGCTGCATGTTTTTGGTGGCCCGCGCAGGACAGCGTCCAGCCCATCACCGCCAAGGCCGTGGCCGGCCATGCGCTGCGCAACACGAAGAGCACCTGGACCCCCTCCCGCCAGCAGGCCTTCGCCAACCTCATCGGCAGGCCCTTTGACCAGGCCGTCGAAGAGACAGACACCGAACTGCGCATGCGCGGCCCGCTGCAGTGGCGCGTCGGGTCCGTCGTCGCCGATGCGGCTGCCTGCCGCCCCTGGCTCGGCCTGCCCGCCCGTGGCCTTCGCGTGCTGGGAATGATCAACTGCAACGCTGCCGGCATCGTCCTGGTCGAGAACGAGGACGCCTTCCAACAGGTCTGCAAAATCCCCGAGATCGTCGACCACTGGCTGTGTATCTGGGGCGCCGGATATGCCACCGACGGGCTCGTCGAGTTCCTCCGGTCGATGGCCCCACTGCCGGTTGCCGCCTGGCAGGACCTGGACGCCCACGGCATCCGCATCATCCACAACCTCGCCGAACGCATCGAGCGC
This sequence comes from Streptomyces sp. NPDC048644, assembly GCF_043199105.1. NCBI lineage: Bacteria > Bacillati > Actinomycetota > Actinomycetes > Kitasatosporales > Streptomycetaceae > Streptomyces > Streptomyces sp. NPDC048644. The sequence goes on along the minus strand of NZ_JBICVO010000020.1, from coordinate 81,686 downwards.
CCCGTGAGCCCCGTGGGCATGGACGTCGAGCTGTACCGGGCTGGGCCGAAGTACAAGCAGGAGCCCGAGAAGCTCGAGGGCAACCGCCAGCTCGCCTCCGTACTCGCCGAAGAAGGACCCATTGCGCTGCGGCCTCTCGCTGCGGAGATCGCCGCCAACGGAGGCGCGGGCTGCGAGCACGAAACCCTCTACGCGCAAGTCCTGCCCACACTCGCCAAACAGCTGCACGAGGTCACCGTCCAGCGCGAGGCCCCTCCTACGCCGTAGGGTCGGCAAGACCGTTACACCCACGTCCGGGCAGAGCCGCGGGTCGAGTTCACCGCGATCCGCAAGCCCGATGCGCTGCTGGGGTGCCGTCCCTCTCCACGTCGTCCCATCCTCATCTGGGCCCGTCAAGACGTCCTGCAGCTCACCAAGTCGGTCAACGACCCCCTCAAAGGCCAGCTCGACCTGAAGCAGCACGGCGGCCGCAGCATCCGAAGGCACCTGGGCCGACCGGAGATCGCTCGGGCCTCACTCACAGCAAGCCTGCCCGAAAAGCCGAGCGGCCCTCCCCTATCACGTCCCCGCCGCTCCCCCGGAGCGCATGCCATACCGGTCTGCACGAAGTTGACACCGACTTTCGTCACCCGTGTCACAAGTAATCGGCAGAGGATGTCAGCAGCTTCCCCCTGTTCAAGCCAGGTCCTCCACTGACGTCTCAGCGACGATCAGCAACTGACACTCTCACGCAGACCGTCATGGGGTGACCCGGCCGCGGACTGGACGATCCGCATGGCGCTGGCGAAGCAGGACGAGCGCGTGGCGTTCTGGGAGACCTACGGGAAGCGGGACCGATCTCCCGCTGCGGTATGGCGTTCACTGATCTACGAGGCCCGCCATCTCGGCGCCGTCCGCCTGGAGCGCCACCGGCTGGGCAACGCCGAGGTGAAGAACACCTACGACGCCATGGCCGCCATTCTGGCCAGCCTGACCTGACGCTCTCACATCACTTCCGTGCCGGTATAGGGTCCGCGGACTCGTGAGCACCGTCGGACGATCATGAGCACTGTCCGAGCAATGCGGGGTGATCATGAGCAGCTGTGACGTCCCAAGAGGTGATTCCTCAGCGCGATGCGCGCAAGGAAGCGTCCAAGGTGCTCATGAGGTGGGCAACGCGGCCCCTGCCTGTTGGCGCGAGCGGATACCGGCCAAGAACATCGATCAGGACCGGCGTGGCGCGTCGCCGGGCCTGCTCGATGAGCTTGTCTCCGACGTCGGGATCGTCGCCTGCGCTCAACTCGGCCACGCGCGCTGCACATGCAGCTCCGCGCAGGATGTGGCCTACCTGGGTGGCCTTCGCGATGGGGTGCAGGTACGCGGCAGCTGCGGCGTCGCCGGCGGCGCGCGCTGCAAGGCGTGTGGTTTCGGTGGGTGCTTCGTTCGCTGCCCGGTGCGCGTCCAGCGCGGTGACGCGCTGTGACGTGGTCCTCCTCGCGCCGTTCACGAACTCCCAGGCAGCATCAACGGCTGCGCGAGGCCGGGGATCACCGGGAACGGCCTCCTCGAACACCGGAAGGACTTCCTGAGCACTCTCCACCACATAGCGCGCTACAACGCGCAGCTCTTCCATGGTCAGCTCGAAATCACCGGCTCCGGTCGTCATGACCCGATTCTCCCACCGACTCGGTGGTCGACGACGATGCGGAGATGGCGCAGCCGGTGGCCGTCACGGCCGGCGCAGCACGGGCGTCGCTCCGGAGAGGTGGCGGTAGTAGTGCTCAACCGGGCACCGACACCGTCACTGCTCACAAGGCGCGGATTCCTGCGAACTCGCAGGAACTAGTGCTCACGAGGCCGCGGTTCCTACAGCCGGGTCGGTTGGACCCTCAGCCGGATACGGCGGTGGCGGCAACCCTGTGCAGGAGGTGAGCGGTGGGCAGGCACCGTCGGGCTTCGCTTTGCAGCGCGATGAGTGCGGTGTCCGGACCCAGGTCGCCCAGGTGAAGCGCGACCCGGTAGGTGCGCAGGTACGTTTCGGTCCAGGCCGGACGGGCGTGGCATTCCACAGTGGTGAACCCAGCGGCGTGCAGCACCGCGGGCCAGTCGCTGTGGCGGTGCCGCTTGGGCAGTCGTGGGTCGCCGGGGCTGAGCGGGTGCCAGTCGGTAACGACGGGACGTCCGCCCGGACGAAGGATCCGGCGGGCCTCCTCAACTGCCGCGGCCCGGTCGTGGGCGTACTGAAGTGCGTCGATGGAGACGACCGCCGACATGCTCGCGTGGGGAAGCCCGGTGGTGGTCAGGTCGTTCACCACGAAGCGCGCCTTGCCTTTCATCGCGTATGTGGCGGCCCGTTGCCGGGCTTGGGCCATCGCGACGGGTGAGAAGTCGACGCCGACCAGGTCGGCGTGCGCTGCGCGGGCCAGCCACAGGCCGGGGCCGGTCCATATGCCCACTGCGAAGGCCCGCCCACCACGTGGGACGGCGGCATCCGTGGCTGATCGGGGCTCAGGTCCGCCTGCCCATGTTCGGCTTTGGCGCGGCTCGACACAGATCCGGCAGGGGGACTGCCGCAGGCCCGGAGCGGTCCTGGCGTAGCGTGGCGAGGCGGGCGTCCAGCAGGTGCTGCGCGGTGCGCTGCCGGGCCTGTTCAGTGGCATCCTTCGCAGCGTTGCAAGCGGCGGATCGGGTGACATACCGATGCAAGGAGCGCATCTTCGTCTGGTAGGCCAGCGCCGCTTCCATCTCGGCCTCATCGCTCTGGGCGAGCGTCGACAGTGCCGAGCGGCGGTACTCGCCCGCGACAGTCTCTGCAGTCAGGCGGGCCAGGAGCGCCAGGGTGTCCTCTGTCGCGCCTTCCGCACGTGCCTGGGCACAGGCTGCCGCCACCTTGGCCTGGATGCCGGCCTCGGCCTGGGCGATGACAACGTTGGCGTCCGTACGATCGTCCACGCTGGCGTGCGTGGCGGCCACGGTCAGCGCGGCCTCACGTATCTGTTCCTCGGTCACGCTCCGATTCCCGCACGCCGTGCACAGCCCCGCCGATTTCGGCTTACCGCAGCCTTCACAGGAAATCGCCAGCCGGGCCCTCTCGGCCGCTTCGGCCTCGGCACGGGTACGGGCGATGGCGGCCCGGCGGGCGGCGTGTTCGGCAGCGGCCCGCTCGTGGCGGATCCGGGCCCGTTCGGCCTCGGCCAGGATGGCTTCGCGTAGCCGCTGCTCGGTCGCTGTCCTGCGTACGTGTATCGGTGCGCCGGGCAGGTCGGCGTCGGTCTGAGCGGCCACCCGGCGGCGCAGGCCGCGCCGGTAGGCGACCAGCTCGCCGCAAGTAGCGCAGTCGGCGCCGTTGTCCATCCGCACGCCTTCGTCGCAGCGGACATCGGAGCAGCAGTCCTGGCGGATCAGCCCGCGTCCGAGCAGCCAGCCCACCGGTTCGGCGACCGCGGCCGGACCTCCTTGCCGAGCCAGACGGCGTTCCAGCCGATCGGCCAGCACCTCACCCGCGAGCGCCGCTCCGGTCACCCCGGCGACGGCCGCGAGTTCGCGGCGTACCGCGGCGATGACCCGGGCCCGGGCACCCGACCGCTCCAGGCGCGCCCAGACCAGCTCCACCGGAGCGAGCACAACCTCAAGATCACACGGCGGCCGGGGCACACTCCTCCGCCGCTGCTCGCCTCGGCCACCTGCCACAACGGACAACACGCACGGGACAAAGTTCCGCCGACCCTGCTCCTGGCTCTGCTCGCCTGCCGGGGATCCCACGAGTTTGTCCCTGCGCAGCGGGTCGCCCTCTCCACCGGCTGGCATGAGTCGGGGAGCCTTCCGGCCGACGAGAACCTGATCCTCGCGCGTGCCCGCGCGTATCGGCCGACGGCGGAACTCGAACGGCGCTTCGCCGGGTAAGCAGATCCCACCATTTTTGTCTCCGGCTTCTTCAGCCACAACAGCGTGGTCAGTGTGGAGGCGATCAGCAGTGGGGAGGTCTGTAGCGGCGGCCTGTTCCGAGAGGTCATCGGTTATTTGCCAAGGACCGAGCCGTCGGGCTGCGGCCGTCGTCGGCGTGTGATCTCCAGGAGCAGTTGCGGGGAGGTCTGTGTTGCCGAAGGTTCGGTGCTGCTCCTCCGGGGCAGTTGCCGCGGCAGAAGCCGTGCGGTGCCTGGGGGTTCGGTGTGCAGCGCCGTGCAGCTGATGCCCCACTGCAGGTGAGGGAACGGTCGGCCGTGCAAGTGATGCCCCGTCAAAGGAGGCACTGCGGTACGCGTGAACGATCGCGGGCACGCGCACCCGTGAGCGGTTGTGCAAACCCGAGACGCTGTGTCGACGCACGACTTCGATCAGCCCTTGGGAGGTGAGGCGGGCGAGGATCTTCGCACCGCCCGCGGCTGAGCAGCCCATCAGCCGGGCCACGGTGGCGGCCGGCCGGCCACGCTGTGCGTCAATGCGGCCCGGGCACAATCGCAGCCAGCCGTTGGAGGTGATGTCCAGCACGATGAGCAGCAGGGCCAGCCGGTCGGTGGCCGCGCCACGGCCGCGCCGATCCGCTAGCAGTCCTGGGGGAGTCGGCTTGCCGTTTCGGGGGTTCCAGCCAGGGGCAAACAATGCCTCCAGCAGACGCAGCAGTGTGGCAAGTTCCGCGCGCGTCAGCCTCAGCGGATGGGCTGGGGTGGCATGCCGTGCTCGCTGAAGGGGTGTGATGGTGCATTCGAGGCCGCTGACTTGTCCGCAGACGTTGGTGGTGGTCCGGGTGTGAAGGACACCGCAGGTCCGTAGTGCCGGAAGAACCGTGTGACCGATGAGGGATTCCGACATCCCCAGCCACCGGCTCAGATCGCGGGCCCGGATGGTGGCGTAACCGGTGGTGGCACTCGTCTTGGCGGCCAACACGATCGCGGCCAGCCGCACTGCATCGGATGTGTCCCTGAGCGCAGGATCGCCCAGCAGAGCGCGGACGGCGGCATGCAGGCGGCGGCGCATGCCCTGTCCGAGATACAGCGGATGGCCGGCGCCTCGTACGCGTGTCGCCCCCGCCTGAGGTTCTTCCTGACGGCGGCGCGAGAGCGTAGGTCCGGGGTGGTCTGCTGTGTATCCGGCGGCGTTCACCGAGCGACCCCCGTGTCGATCGGTGCGATGGCAAATTCGCAGCAACCAACAGGCAGTAAGGGGGATACAACATTTTGGTCATCGGCACGCTGGTAAACCGCAGCGTGATGCTGCACCATGGATACACCTTCCGGGAAACGGTATGCGGGAAGGACGAAGTCCCCTGGCAGGGCTTCGGCTCGGTGAAAACCGACAGATCTGATCCAGTCGATCGGATCTTCACTCGGCGGTAGAGGCCGAGTGGTGGCGTGGAGGCCGTGACTGATCCGGTGTTGGCGCACCCGATCTACGGCCGGGCGGCAGGAGTCCCTGAGTGAGGACGATGCCGCCCGCACGTCATCTCAACATGAGTACCTCCTGCGGTTGGTGGGGCACTGTGTCGGTCGCTCTTGCGTGGCCGCTGGGCCGTCGGGCACGCAGCAGCGGCAGGTCGGGGCCTTGCCGCACCGTTCTCGTATCGGTCAGGGGAGGGTCCGGCGGCTGGGAATGCCGCCGGACCATCAGCACCGCGAGCGCCATCGATGGTTTGAGCAGGTTGGTGAGTGCGGCAGAGGGTCTCATTCCCCTAGGTAGGGCACGCGCGACGGCTGAGTGGCCGCTGGGACCTATGGCAGGAGACCAGGGGCCATCGACGATGCGTCCGGTGGCGCGTACAGGTCCTTGGCCAGGCCCGTCCCTGTCGTATCGGCAGGCGCTGGTCCGCGCGCCGCCCCGCTGGGTAACGCGCTCCACCGTGGCGGCGTCAACGCCCGTAGTCGGCAGCAAGGCGGCGCCGGACGCGTCGACCGGAACCGTCTGTCCCTGATGTGACTTCGGGTACCAGAGCTCGTGGCCGATGATGACGAGTTGGTGCTCAGGCGCTGGGTTCATCTCGCACAGAACCAGATCCCGGTCTTCGGCGGCTGCCCATAGCCCGCTGCGGGCCTCTGCGGAGAGCTCGATCAACCGGTAGCTGATCGGGCGCTCTTGGTGCCTGGACATCCCAGCGCGTAACGCGCCGAAGACTGCCGCCGGCATTGTCAGGGCCAGAGCAGCGCCCAACCGCCGCAGCTGCTTCCCGTCCACAAGGATCCCCGTCTCTTGCCTCTTGCAACTTGCTGATCGTGTGCCTCCCCGACGCGTGGAGCCTGAGCTCACGGGCGCGTGGGAGGGGCAGCGCTTTTCTCGCTCTGGAACAGCTGGTTCACGATGTCCAGCACCGCGGTACGGGCCTCGGGTGAAAGCTCTCCGGCCCGCATCGCGATCTCTTTGACCCCATGCTCCTCTTGGAGCCGATGCCAGAGATCCACGTCCGTATTCATGTCCTCGGGCGGAGCCGCCTCAGCGTCAGTGTCCGGCTTCCGGTCAGCAAAGCCGTTCTCAAGGCTTTGCAGCCGATTTTCGACCCTGAGGACGGCAGGGTCATCGTCCGGCTTGAGGAAGTAGTCCACGTGCTCGACCTCGAAGAATTCAGCAAGGCTCTGCGCCTTCTCCACCGATGGCACGGACGTTCCCTTGCGCAGCTTGCGGATGTACTGGGCACTCACCCCGACGTGTGCAGCAACTTCCGCGTCGGTGTAGCGCTGCCGGCCCTCGGGGCACACCACGTCCACCAGGCGTTGCAGCCGACGCCCGAACAACTTGGCAATATCAGTGCCTTGAACGTGCGGCGCTGTCGGCTCCTGCCGGCGGTTGGTCATGAAGGTGGATCGTAGGCGGCGGCAACCAGCCCTGGAACCTCGGTGGCAACAATAGTTTCACCAACCGCACCTCAACCATGGGCACTCAGCCACCTTCGCACCGCTGGAGCGCAGCCGGCGCTCCAGCCTCCCGGTACAAGACTGCCTCAGGTCCTGGACCCTCAGGGTCAGTTCCCACTTGCCTGAGCCCCTGGCAGTGGAGGCCCAGATGTCCTGGCCGGACAGCGATTACCTGGGACGATGCAGCTTGCCTCGCGCCATTCGCCAGGAACTGCTCGGTGGCAGAGAGCGTCAGTAAGCCGGCAGGCGCTGCCGGGCACCCCGGCAGGCAGAGGATGGCCAAAAAAGATTTCGACGGTTCGTGGCCGCGGCAATCAGGGATGCGAGCACGACACATTCGCGACTCCCATAGCACTTACGGCGGTTCCCAAGCGGCAGCGCCACGCGCTATATCGCCGAATCCGTTTCGCATTCTCGTGCTCCGGCTGGCTTTTCCTCGGTGCCGAGGGAAGATTCCGGCCAACTGAGCGAAAGTTGTGGACGCTCACCGTGCCGAGGGCACTTGGCCCGAACTCCGTGAAGGTGCTGGAGGGCGCACATTCAGAACCGGCCAGTCTTGCGGAGCTGCACTGACCGCTGATGACGGGGTGACCTACGATCAACGGTCGTTGGTGGTCAAAGCCCCCTGTAGAAAAGGAGACTGCGGTGTTACCGAGCAACTCTTCGCCTGGTTTCCGCCTCTGCCGCAGTACCTCCCCGGTGCTGGCAGCGATACCCCGGCGCTACTCCCCCGGCACGGCTGCGGAGTTGGATCTCCCGGCGGCACCATGAAGGGGCGTCGCTACCGGGTCATGTGCCCTGCCGGTCCGACAATCGATGGAGAGCCGCCCACGATGCGCTGGAGGCAATTGCGCCGTCGATGCCAGGGAGTGATTGACGGGCTTCCGCTGCCCACCCCCTTTTCCGCCCCTGAACTGTGCGACCGGCTCGCCGCGCAGCGAGACCGTCCCCTGCACTTGCGGCCGTTGCCCACGCCGGTGGTTCCCGATATGCCGTCCGGTCTCTGGCTGGCGACCGACCAGGAGGATTACGTCCTCTATGACGCCCAGACCAGCCCTCTGCACCAGGAGCACATCATCCTGCACGAGGTCGGACACCTGGTGTGCGACCACCGGTCCGTGGAGGGGGAACGGCATCTGTACCGGCGGATCGACCTTGCTGATCCGGCCTCCGTCCGGCAGGCCCTGCCTCGCGCACGCTATTCCGACGAGCAGGAACAGGAGGCGGAGATGATCGCCAGCTTGATTCTGGAGGGCGCCGACCGCCTTCCTGCCCCGTCCCTGCTCTCCGGCATGCTGGGCGGGCTGGAATCCGGGATGGGGCTGCGTGGAGCCCGCCACAGGGGATCATCGTGCTCACAGGGTTAGAGGACGCCGGGATCATCGCGCTGTGGGCGGTGGCCCTCGTCCGTGCCCCGCAAGGCATCCGCAGCCGGGAGCAGCGCCCGTTGTGGTTCGCGATCGTGATGATCGCGCTGGCCATGTCGACGCATCTCGATCCTGTGACCGCGGTACTGGCTCGGATGGTTCCCAGCGCCCACTGGATCGATCTGACCACCCATCTGTTCAGCATCGTCGACGGCGCCGCCGTACTGTGGTTCATCCTCCAGGCAGCGAGGCGCCGGCGGCGCACGGCTTTGGTGTCCGGCGCCGCTGTCGCGGTCATGGTCGTGCTGGTGTTCCTGGACGTCGCCGCGGCCCCGCACGCCCGTAACCAGATCGCTCCGTCACCGGACGTCCCCAGCGTCCCGGACGCCTACTGGTGGATCTTCTTCGCCTTCCACTTGACCGCGGACACCACGTGCGGGCTGGTGTGCTGGCGGCACAGCCGCCGGGGCAGCGTCCCCCCTTCTCTGCGGTACGGATTGCGGCTGTTCGGCACAGGCATCCTTCTGGCCAGTTTGCTGTGGGTGCTCAAGCTCGCCTACCTCGGCACCCGCTCGCCGGTCTTCGCCCCGCTGTTCTCGCCCCTCACCGGTGCCGAGGCGTTGTTCATCGCGGCCGGTGTGGCGTTGCCGTTCCTGATACAGATGCGGGCCCTGCTGCGGTACCACACGTCTCACCGGGGGCTGGCTCCACTGTGGCGGGACCTGGTCGCCGCCGCCCCCGACGTGGTCCTCTCACCAGGCAACCGCCTGCGCGCTGCGACGGTCCCGATCCAACTGCGCCTGTACCGGCGGGTGATCGAAATCAGGGACGCCATGATCGTGTTACGCAGCTACGTCACGCAGGCCACCGCCGACCAGGTGCGCCGGCACGTCACCGACCACGCCATCCCCGAGCACTTGGCCGATGCGCACATCACCGCATGCTGGCTCACCGCAGCCCTGCACTCCCGGGACACCGGCCAGATCCCCGAAGCCCAGACGCTGAATCTCGCCGGGGACGGCGCGCACGACCTCACCGAGGAAATCAGCTACCTGCTCCGGATCGCCGCCGCCTACCGATCGCCGGTGGTCCACAACTACCGGGCCTCGCTGTCCGGCCGTCATCACTAGATTGGAATCCCTGCTGTGGTGCTCGTCGCCTTCGCCTTGACTCCCATGGGCGTGGAGGAAGTTGTCGCCGACTACATCGCCGACGCGGTGAAGATTGTCCGCGAATCCGGGCTCCCCAACCGTTCGGATTCCATGTACACCATGATCGAAGGTGAGTGGGACGAGGTCATGAGCGTCATCAAACGCGCCACGGAAGCGGTCGCGCTCAAGGCACCCCGCGTCCAGGTGAGCATCAAGGTCGACGTGTGGCCGAATATGCCCGACCCGCTCAACAACAAGATCGCTCTCCTTGAGCAGCGCATCTCGGACACCGGCGGCGACGAACCGCAGCCCGGAAGTAGCGATTGAGCGCACAGCGGCCGGCTTTGAATAGCTGAGCCGTCCACCGACGGTGTCATCTGCGCCTACGGCGGTGTCGTCCTGTACGAGACGTCGTGGTCGCCGTGGACGAACTTTCGGATCGATCCCTACAGACCTCCCCTGCCCCGCAAGCGACCTCCATCGATCCGATGGCTCAAACTATCGACGAGGTCTACCGCAGCGATCCGGGGCCCTCCGTGGGCCGCCGACCGTTGACGAGCAGACGTGTTCCACGGTCGATGCGCAAGGAGCCATGCATAGCGGTCAGGTCAACGTCCAAGGAGGAGAAGCCGCTGCGGCGTCCACGCGCACGCCTCAGGAAGCGGTCACCACCGCCACTCATGCCCTCGACCAACTGGCAGGTGTGCACTCGGAGCGGTCCGTTCAAGCGCTCCGCGACTTCTGCACCAGGCTCGCCCCGATGAAGAACGAGCCGATGGTCCGCGAATTCGAACGGAAGGCGGAGCCGCTGCTGGGTGCGGCTGCCTGATCCGCTCAATACCCGTAAGGGGTAGGCGCGTTCTGCGCCCGGTCGACCGGCACGTTGGCTCCCGATATTCCCCTCGCATGATCGGAGAGCAGGAAGGCGACCACCTCGGCCACCTCAACCGGTGACACCAAGGTGCGGGCAGGAAGCTCATCAAGAAAACGCTCATAGGCAGCGGGATCTTCGATTCGCATCCGGTCCCATCTCTTGCCGGCGATCAGCATCGACCCCGGGGAAACCGCATTCACGCGGATGCCGTCCGGCCCCAACTCACGGGCCAGTGAACCGACCATGTGGATTTGCGCAGCCTTTGCAGCGCCGTACTGGGCTTGAGGTCCGGGCTTCCACCCAGAGATCGAGGCGATCACCACCACCGATCCGCCTCCCGCCGCGCGGAAGTGGGGCACGGCAGCAGCCGTGAGACGTGCCGCATGTCCCGCGTTCATCTCCCATGTGGACGTCCAGTCCTGCGCTGACGCCTCCAGCAGACCCCGTCCGGCGCCGCCGCCGGCGCAGGCAACCACGCCGTGGAGTGCCCCCCGAGCGGCCACCGCGGCATCGACAAAGCCGCCCAGGGCCTCCCCGTCCACCACATCCAAGGACCGGGTGAACAGAGCTGGGTGCCCGCCCTCCCGGACCGAAGCATTCAGCCTGTCCAGGTCGGCCTCCCAACGGCCGCACGTCGAGACCAGCGCGCCCTGCGACAGGAGTGACCGCACAATTTGCTCACCCAGGCCGCGGGAACCTCCCGTCACCAAGACGTGCCGGCCCTCCAGCGCTGGGAGACGGACGGCCGTTCTTCAACGGCGTCTGTATTCGGCACAGCATTCTCCAGCTCATACAACGTGTGCGCACCTGCGCGGGCGAATGCATCCCCAATGCAGTCTTCACTGACGCAGGTCTTTTCGCCAATCTCGTCCCCACCCCATTCGGAGAGCACCGGCCCGAATATCGCCGACGGCACGGAGACTCCATGACTGCACGAACACTGCGTCCAGGTATCCGGCGCGGCCCGTTGCCCGGGATCACCACCGCCCGAGAGCTGTTTCCGGCGTCGAGCGCTCTCGCAGCCGAGGGGGTCGTGCGGGCGGGGACACGGTCGCGATCACGGGCGCTAGCGTCACGTCAGGCTGCGATCTCCGCGCGCAGGCTTTCGAGGGCGTGGGCGGCTGTCACGCGGCATTGCGGCAAGTCGTGGTCGGTGATCCGGATGATGCGTTGCAGTTGGTGGGGAAGGCGCTGTGCTCGGGCCTGTTGTGTGGCCTGGGTGAGGAGTTCCGTGGCGCCGGTTCGGTCGTCGGCGAGCAGGCGGACGCGTCCGAGGGTGATCAGTTCGATGGCCCGCCATTGCGGTGCGACCGTGATGGTCGGGGTCGGGTCGGGCTGCTCGGCCCGGTCTATGGCGGCGCGGATGCGGCCGGTGGCGACGAGCCCGCGCAGATGGATTTCGCGCAGTGCGACGGGGTTGAACAGGCTGGTGTGGTCGGTGGTCTCCAGCAGCCGGTGTGCTTCGGCGACGGCCCGGTCGAACAGCCTGGCACTGCCGAGGGTGCCTGCCGCGCGTGCGAGGAGGGGCAGTACGGCGGCGCGGCCTGCCTGGTCGGGTGCGAGTGCGGCGGCGCGGACGAGTCGGGTGACCGCGGCGCCGTGCAGGCCAGCTTTGCGCAGTTCGTTGCCGTGCATGCGCAGGGCGGTGGAGGTGAAGGCCGGGTCGTCGAAGTGGGTGGCGAGGGCGAGGCTTTTGGCGGTCCAGTGTGCGGCGGTGCTCAGGCGTTCCTCGGGCAGGACGTTGCCCAGGGCGGTGCCCAGACCGAGGCGGGCCTGGGCCAGCAGGCTCAGGACGTCGCGTTCGGTATGGCCGTCCTTGACACGGGCCTCCAGGCGCGCGGCCAGGGGCCAGAGCTCGGCGACGGCCTCGCCGGCGTGTCCGGACTGCCGGGCGATTTCCGCCAGCCGGACGGTGGACCGGCCGAACTGGATCATCGCCCGGTGGTCGGTGTCCGCCACGTCGGTGATGCCCAGGACGTGTGGGGGCAGGGCGAGTTGTTCGGCGACGTGGCGCAGGGAGCCGATGTCGGTCAGGGTGCGTTTGTTGAGTTCGAGGGCGGAGACGTAGGTCTTGTCGTAGCCGAGCAGGTCGCCGATATCGACCTGGGTCTGTCCGTGGACGCGGCGGTGGAAGCGGAGGATCGCGCCCAGGTCGCGGGTGGCGAGGACGGCCTGGGCCTGGGGCGTGGCCCAGTGCCAGGAGACGTGGTGGGACGATGGCCGCACAGTTCGTGGCGCGGGCGTCGCGGCTGGTGGCGGGGCCATGGCCGGCTACCTGCGGGTGTGGGCGTACCAGGTGGCGATGGAGCGCTTGTAGCCGTCGGGCATGGGCAGCGCGCTGACCTCCTTCTCGGTGAAGAGGCCGACTTCCTTGTGCTCGTGACTGACCACGGGCGTCACGTCCGGGGTCTGCACGAGGCATCCGTAGGTGACGATGAGAACCCGGCGGCCGGGCAGAGGCTCGTAGATCCAGGTGCCGCCGTCGATCTGCGGGCCGGCGGTGACCGTCCAGCCCGTCTCTTCGGCGACCTCCCGCTCCAGTGCGGCCTCGACGCTGCTGTCGGCGGGCATCGAGCCGTCGGGCTGCCCGATCTCCAGGCGGCCACCGGGCAGTTCCCATTCGGCGCGCTCGTTGTGCAGGAGCAGGACGCGTCCGGCGCCATCGAGGGCAACGCCCTTGACGGAGACCGGCCACAGGGGCGGCGTGTAGGCCATGGGGCACCTCGGGGTGACGGGAGCGGACCGAGCTTTCGCAACGTAACACCCCACGGCCAACGCCCCTTCTCCTCGGGTGGTTTGTCCGGGTCGACAATCTGTCGCTTTACCCCGCGGGCTGCTCGTTCCGATTCTGGTGGCGCCGTACCGGATTCCTTGAGGAGCACGTCGATGCTGCCCAGCGCCGCCACGTTCGCCGCCCACTATGTCGATCACCGTTCCTGCTCGGCCGCCGAGGCGATCGGCGCCCGGATCCGGGAAGGCGGACTGGTAACGCTCGACGGTCTCTCCTCCCGCGAGTCGGTACTCGCCCTCGCTCGTCGCCTCATGACTCTCGTGCCCCACCGCGACAGTGACCCCGACGGCCTGACAACCGTCCGCCCCCGGCTGCATCACGCCCATCGTGTCGGGTTCGCCGGCCTGGGCAACGGCGAGCTGCGCGCCCACACCGAGCGCTCCGGCGTTCTGCGCCCTCCGCGGTTGATGCTGCTGGTCTGCCAGCGGCCCGCCGCGAGTGGCGGTGACACGCTCCTGGCCGACGGGAAGGCGATACACGCCCTGCTGGCCTGGCGGTGGCCCAAAGCTGCCGCAGAGCTGTCCCGCCCGAACACCGCCTTCTTCGGCGGCGGCGCCGGCGTCCCGACCCAGGTCTTCACCCACCAGGCCGACGGGCGGGTCTCCATCCGGCTGCGGCAGGACAGCCTGGCCCAGTTCAGCCCCCTGATCCAGCGCTACCTTCCCCGCCTTGTCGGGGCTGTTGAGACCCACCAGCGCCTTGTCCGTCTGGAGGCCGGGCAGGGTTTTCTCCTCGACAACGAGCGCTGGCTCCACGCCCGTACCGCCTTCACCGGTGACCGCCTCTTCCTCCGCGCCCTGGGTGATTCCCCCGCCCTCTTCCCGGCGGGCTTCGCCCCCTCCAAGCTGCCGATCCGCCCCTCGGGCAGGAGCAGCAGCCGATGAAAACAGAACCCCGCATGGTCGGCAACGAGGCACAGGACACGCGCCGTTACGACACGAGGTCGGGCCGCGACGTGATGGTGAAGGGGCGGCCCGACACCTACCGGCGCGGGCATGTGTGGGTGCAGCCGGTCGAGGGCGGTGAGGGCTGGCTCGCCGCCTGCGACGACCTGGTCCTGCCGGAGGAGGGCCGGTCGTGAAGTTACTTGTCGCGTTCGCCGACCGGATGCAGTAGCGCTCCAGCGTCCATGGGCCCCGGCTTCGTGGCGGCGGCAGGCCACGCCCGTCTGGGCTGTGGCCGGCCGCGGACCATCATGCAGGGCGCCACGGAAGCGGGTGGCGCCGCGGTGTCAGCTCTCCTGGGGGTCGAGGCCCTGGTGCCATTCGTGGTCGAGGATGGCGTGGACGATCGAGTCGCGCCACGCTCCGCTTTTGAAGACGTGTTCGCGGATGCGGCCCTCTTCGGACATGCCCGCCTTGGTCATGGTCCGGGCTGAGGCGGCATTCAGCGGGGAGCGGGCACCCCAGACGCGGTGCAGTTCCAGCTGCTCGAAACCGAGACCGAGCAGGAGCCCGACGGTCTCGGTTCCGATCCCGCAGCCCCAGACATCGGGGTGCAGCGCGAAGCCGAAGGTGGCCGCGCGCGGCTGGTGGGGGTCCATGGCCAGCCGGCCGAAGCCGACCAGGCCGCCGCGGTCCCGCTCGACAACCGCGAGGGCGTACTCGCTGCGCGGCTCGGCCGCCGCAGAGGCGATCGAGCGGGAGACGATGTCGTGGACCTGGTCGCGCGTGCGGGGTTCGAACGACAGGTGCCGGGTGGCCTCACTGCTGCCGTAGATGGCGTGAACGGCTTCCACGTCGTCGACGGCGAGTTCGCGCAGCTGCAGGCGCGGGCTTCGGCGGGTGACCGGGTACATGCCTGGGGACTCTACTCGCGGGGGTCAGCGGGGCAGGACGAGCCGGTTGGATTCGTACGCCTCGATCTCGCCGCGCAGATCGCGGGCCGCTGTCGCGTCCTGCGCCGTGCTCTTCATCAGGGCGGCACCCACGCGGGTGGCGGACAGGACGATGCCGCGGTTGCGCCGCGTGGGCGGCAGGTCGAGGACGGGGCGTACGGCTTCGGCTGCGCCTTCGAGTTCGCCGCTGTGGAGCCGGGACAGGGCGAGGTTGCACTGGGCGCCGGCCTGGTCGCCGAAGGCCCAGTCCGGGGATTCGGTGTCGCTGAAGGTGTCGACGCCTGCCGGGCCACCTGCCCGTACGTCGCCTTCTGCGGCGGCGCCCACCCCGCCAACCGCTACTTCGAGCACGACGGGCGGATGGACGGTACCCGCACCCGCTACTGCACCGCCTCGAAGATCGCCCTGTTCGAAGGAGTCACCCGCCATGCCGATACCTTCGCCCACAGCCACTGACCGCATACACGCCTCGGCCAACGCCCTCCAGGCGCTGATCGACCTGACCCCAGACCACCCCATCTCGGGCTCGACTCCGAGTTCAACAACCGGTCCACCTGGGACAACACCACGTCGACCTTCGACAACCGTCCCACCTGGGACAACTGGAACAAGAAACGCTAAGCACCGTCGCCGGGCGGGCCGCACCTACGCGGCCCGCCCGCCCACCGCCATGGGAGACCTACGCGTGCAGACCCGTACCTTCGGCCGCCTTCAGCTCACCCTGCCCGCACTGGACGAGCCCGGCTTGTACCTGTCCAACGTGACGAGCCTGGAATCGAGCCGCGGCCACGTCCAGGACTTCCAGTACACCGACGCCAGCCTGCGCGACCTCGACCTCGCCGACACCCAGCTGATCACCGGCCGCATCACCAACCTGCGCGCCTCCCGCATCCAGCTCCAGTCCGTGAACCTCCACGCCGTGGAGCTCAACAGCTGCAACCTCGGCGCCCTCCGGTGGAGCGAGAGCAAGCTGAGCCGTGCCGTGTTCCTGCTCCCCGCACGCGCGGGGATGGTCCCAACGGCCAATGACAACCACTCCCCCGCTGGTCCTGCTGTTGCGATCCTCAGTCGTCCCGAAGGACGACTGCCAGACTGCCCGCCGCAGCCCAGAAGTTGCGATTCTCGGCCGTCCCGGAGGGCGGTCGCCAGCGCGACCCGGATGCTGATCGACTTCGGGAGCAGTTGCTGTATTTGCTGTACTTCGCTGCTGTACAGCAGGATCGCCGTGGGGGTTGCTATGGAACTAGAGCCACTGGCGCAGCTGCTCGCCGGTGACGATGAGGCGTCCGTCGCTGCGCTGGATTCCCTCCGCGGGGGCGCTTCATACGTTGTCTGGGACGGCGCTTCCTCCGCCAAGTCGCTTGCCCAGGTCTACAAGCGCCGGCTCCTGCACACACGCCGTAAGGGCATCGAGACTCTGGGCCTGGAACGAGCGGTGCAGCTTCTCGACCGGTATGACCAACCAGTGCGCCTTGGGCAGGTCAAGGCCGCCGACAGGGCATGGACCTTCATGCTCTTCCTCACCGAGAACGGCGGCGCACTGGTGGCATGCACAGGCGTACGCCAGCGGAGCGAGTGATCACCACATAGGACACTGTCTTAGAGCATCGAGGAGATCGCGCACGCCGCGGCTACGCAGGCGCCGAGAGCGCACAGCACATTGCGCGTGAGACGTGCGCGCGGGCCGGGTGTGCGAAGCACGGCCCCGGGTGGCGGGGTGTTCCTCCACGGGAAGGTGCCAGTGGTGAGGCAGGGCACCCAGAAGCCGGCCACCAGTAGCCCCATGCCGGCGACCAGCCCTGGCATACCGATGTGCTTTCGCCCCTCGATCACCGACATCGCGGCGACACGACGAACCGCTACACGGTCACCGACCCGGTACTCCTCGTCGACGGAGCTCTCCTCGTCCAGAAGCGTTCCGTCCGTGGCGTACACCGGCCCGAGACACTTCTTCTGATCGTGGTCCCGCCCCACATCTCGGCACTCCTTCACTGTCAACGTGCCCGGTGTCCCCGCGTATCCGAGCGACGCGGCAACGCTCATCAGTCCGAAGGCCGTTACGCCGAAGCTGATGAAGATCACCGCACACGCGAACACCCGGCTGAGGGAGGTGAGGCCCCGGCGGGAACCGCTGGGTGAGACCGGTGTGTGTGATGCTGGTGGGGGGACCTGCACGGCGAGTCCTTGGAGTAGGAAGAGGGCGACGGAGCTGTGGTCAGCCGAAGGCAGGGGCGACAGCGGGGGAGTCAGGCGGGGGAACCACGGCAGCAGGGCGGGCGGGCCGCTGTGAAGGCTCCCGGACGTCCCATGTGGTCCGGCTGATCACTGTGTTGTCCTGCCCGGAGAGCTCCTTGACCGGAACGCTCTCGGTCCGCGGCAGCAGCCGCTCCGAACCAGGCGTGTCCATCCCGGAAGCGCTGGCAAGGGACATCGGCTGCACCGGTTCCGGCGCGCCCGGAGCCACGGTCTGCTTTTTGTCCTCATCGACCGTCCACAGATCCGAGACGACGTCGATGATCTTTTCCTTGGTGGCGTTGCCGAGCCCGTAGATGTTGTTCGCGATCTGCCCGAGCCGACCGGCACCGTCGACGGCGCGTACAAGGTCCGCACCCCCCTCGGCGATCCCCACCCCGCCCTTGGCCAGTCCTCCGAATGGCACCAGCGCGAATCCGTCGAGGGCGAGATCACTCCACGCGAAATTCTTCGAGCCCGCCAACCCGCCAAGGGCGTGGAATCCCAGTGCTCCGATTCCGAAAGCCCGCGCACCGGCCTCGAAGATGGCGGCGCCGACAACCGTCTCCGAGAAGACCACCGCGAGCAGGTCACACGCGGCGCTGGCATAGCCCATCATGGTACCGATGTCGTAGATGACATCCGCGTGTTCCTTGATCCACTCCCAGACGTCGTTCGCCAGTTCCCCCAGCTTCGAGCCCAGTTCCTTGATGCCCTTCAGAAGCATCTCGAAGCGCCCGGGTTTGTCCGGGGCGGATTCGGCAGCGGTGTTGAGTGCCTGCGCAGTGGCAATCGCCGTGTCGTTGTGGTTCCCCAGGAGTTCCTGTGCCCGGCGACGGAGGCCATTCAGCTCCTCCTGGGCATTGTTCACACGGTTCTGCGCCGAATTCAGTCTCTGCTGTGCTGACGCGAGGGATTCCTCGGTGTCGAAGGTCTGGCCGGCAAGTTTCAGGTCCGGGTGTGACTGTGCGCTCTTCAGGTTCTGCTGGGCGGCCTCGGCCTGCGTTTCGAGAGAGCGGGCCAGGGACCGGTACTCCCCGAGCCGGGTCTCCCAGCGCTGTATCACACCGGCAGCCTGGAGGAGGGAGTCCCGTGCCGTACCCAGTTGAGAGGGAAGCTTGCCGACGGTTCCAGCGAATTGTGTAGCTGCTTCCCCTTCCCAAACCCCGCCGCTCTTTCCGAGCCTGGAGAGCGCGGAGTGGGTCTCTCCCAACTGCTGGCCCGCCCGGTTGAGTTTGGACGCCAGTTGCTGCACGGACTCGGGAATGCCCGGAGCAGGATCAAATCCGAGCGCCTCGAACTGTTCGGTGGCCATATGTCTGCTCCCCCTGTGATTTCAGCCGAACGGATTGACCTGAGCGCGCGGGTCGGCGGGCTCGTCGGGCGGGAATTCGCCTTCGATGGCGAACTCGACCGTGCCCGCGACCTCCGCCAGCAGTGCCTGATGGGTGTCGAGGTCTTCGGTGTCGGGCGTCGTGAGGGTGAGCAGCAGGATCCGGTCGCCGGAGGGGAAGGGGATCCACAGCTCCAGGCGTGCCGTCGTACGTACGGTGTCGGCTAGCTGCTCAGGTGCGTCCGGGCCATCCCACAGCAGCCGGGATGCGGCAGCGTGGAGGACGGCGGGGCCGGCGGGCAGGTCGACCCGCACGACTTCGTCATCGGGATGCTGTCGAAAGAGGGTTTCCGCGATGCCGGCAGCCGCGAGGTCCGGATCACGTGATTCCAGGTCGTGGACCGCCGCGAGGAGTGAGTTGCGGGCGTAGGGCAGGGGCTTGTCCTGTTCATCAGACGGCTCCTCATGCTCCCCGTCCCGCTGCGTATCCGCAGCTCGCGGGAAGATGCCCACGGCCTGATACCGGACGCCTTGGGCTGCCAACGCGTGTCGAGCCGCTCCGTACAAGGCGCCGGTCATGGCACGCAGCGGTGCCAGCCCCTCGTCGTCTCCCCAGTAGTCCTGAGCGAACTCCTGGAGCAACTGCGCGTGGGCCTCCGGTGTGACACCCAAGGGCACTTCGTGGAAGCCGTGCGGCACCCGGAACCGGAACATGGGTACGTCCGGTGCATCAGATGAAGTCGTCGCGTCCGCGGCGGTCGTCATTTCGCTGCCTTCCCGCCGGTGAAGAGCTGCGCGACCGACTCCTCCAGATCCTGATAAATACGCCTGGTGGTGCGCAGACCTTCGGTAATGCCGTCGGTTGCCTCGGCTATCTGATCGATGCCGTAGTCCCAAGCCGACTGGAAGCGCTCGCATGCCTCTTGGAGATCCTGGTGACCGATGGATTCACCGGCCGACTCCTTCAACGGCCTCATGGCCCCACGCATGTTGCCTGCATTCGACGCCAAATCCGTGGCAAGTCTTCCCATACCGTCCAGTTCGGCACGGTAGTACCCCGACATGTCCCCCCAAGGATGACTGTTTCGCGCTGGCATATGCGGGCGATTGGACTCTATCAAGGCCGGTTCTCCTGCCGACGGCGCAGTGAACGGGCGGTACTTGGGCCAACGAGTCCCCGCCCACGACAACGCGACGCCGCCCGTGGACCGGCCCGAGAAAGACCGAGCAGTGTGACTGAGGCCAGTGGGGCTGAACTCCACACCTGGCGGGTGCTCGCCACAGTGTCCGAGCGCCGTGGCGGGCTTTCGGCGGCTGAGCTCCAGACACATTGCCGCTATGACGCCACGTTCAGGCGGGATGGGCCCGGACGCAGGAGCGGCCCGCACCGGGGTGGGTACGGGCCGCAGGCACAGGGTCGATCCACGCTTACGCCAAGCCTTGCAACGCCGGGATTTCGGGACGGTGTTCGCCCTCGCTCACGAGACGGCGGACATCAGCTACAACAAGCTCGCCGAAGCATGCGGGCTCAAGGCGGAACGGGTCGGAAAGCTCGCCCGGGGCGACGGCGCCGTCACCACACTCGCCGCAATCGAACCGATCGCAGACGGACTTCGCATCCCGGGGCGACATCTGGGCCTGGCCGCGCGACCCTGGGAGAACCGCACCAGCGCCTCCCCTGCCCGCATGGAGCACCACGATGGAGACGATCGGATGAAGCGCCGCAACCTTCTGCGCGGCGCCCTCGCCACCGGCCTCACCGGCGCCGGTACCGCCGCGCTCACCGCCGCCCGTCAGGACCTCGACTCAGCTCTGGCCGACCATCCCACCGCAGACCTGTCGTACTGGGAATCCACGGCGGAACGCTACGGCTACGGGTACAACGGCAAGGCCCCAGCAGACGTGCTGTCCGGGCTCGTTCTCGACTTCGACGACATGAAACCGCTGTTCACGGCGTCTCAAACCATCACGTCACGCACACGCTTGTGCCATGTGGCGGCGCAGATGGCAGGCATGACGGCGATCGTCCTGCACGACCTCGGCGACCACCGCGAGGCACATGCCTGGTTCCACACCGCCCGGCGGGCCGCCGACGAGTCCGGCGACACGGGTCTCCACGCCTGGGCTCTGGCCCGTGAGGCCATGGTCCCGCTCAACTTCGGTGCCCCCGCAGCGGCAGCGGACCTTGCCGAGCAGTCCCGCCACCTCGCGGGCGGTCGGCCATCGGCCGCAGCGGCGCTCGCGTGCGCTGTCGCCGCCCGCGCCTACGCCGCCCACGGCAACCGTGACGCCGCACTGGCGGCCGTGACCGAAGCCGAGCACCTCGTGGACCGCCTCACCCCGCAGCAGGCCACCGACACATGGTTCGGCTACCCCGAGCAGAAACACCACGTCCACCTCAGCCAGGCACTCACCCTCCTCGGAGAGACGGAACGCGCCTACGCCACGCAGTCCCGCGCACTGGAGCTGTCTCGCAGCCCGAGCCTGATGACGCGCGCCCTGATCTCCATCGACCGGGCCACGTGCCTGGCCCACGACGGAGAGTCCGAAGAAGCCGCCCGCGTCGCCGCACAGGCATACGGCGAGCTTCCACCTGCCTACCGAACGGGCCTGACCCGCACTCGCGCACTCACCCTGTACAGGTCCATCCAGACGTCACCGGACACAGGACAGTTGCGGGACGTCCTGGCTGAGTCCGCAGCCTGAAGGGCCAGATTCCGCCCACGATCAGGAAGTGGGCCGTCAGGATGTCCGACACCCTCGCGCTGGGCGACCTGCACGCGCATCGGAACATCGACAGGGCGCATTGTCGAGAGCTGCGCGGCCCGGGGCACCCGTCGTCCGGCCGTCCCGGAGCTGGTCGTCGACAGGGGCGCACGCGACCGCCGTCGTACCCTGCCCGAACCGCACCTCTTCAGCCGTCGACTGGGAGTCCCCGCGTGAGCGATCAGCCGGACCAGCAGACCAAGAAGCCTTTCCTGTACGTCGTCGTGTGCGCGTCCGGCATCGCCGGTGACGTCGGCAAACTGATCACGGCCGCCCAAGAGACGAGCTGGGACGTCAGCGTCATCGCCACTCCGCAGGGTCTCGGCTTCATAGACGCGACCGCCGTCGAGGCCCAGACCGGCTACCCCATCCGCTCGGCCTGGCGCGCGCCTGGCGCCCCTCGTCCGCTGCCGCCTGCCGATGCCATCGCGGTCGCACCAGCCACCTTCAACACGATCAACAAGTGGGCGGCGGGGATCTCCGACACCCTGGCGGTGGGCATCCTGTGCGAGGCATACGGCTTCGGCACCCCCACCGCCGCCCTCCCATACCTGAACTCCGCCCAGGCCGCCCACCCCGCATACCGTCAGAGCCTGGAGCGGCTACGCGAGATGGGCGTCCTGATCGGGACGTACGAGCCGCACCGGCCGAGGGCCGGCGGCGCGGCGGACCGCTTCCGCTGGGAGGAGGCGTTGGAGCTGCTCACCCCCAGGCTCTCCGCTG
Source organism: Streptomyces sp. NPDC048644 (assembly GCF_043199105.1). NCBI lineage: Bacteria > Bacillati > Actinomycetota > Actinomycetes > Kitasatosporales > Streptomycetaceae > Streptomyces > Streptomyces sp. NPDC048644. The sequence goes on along the minus strand of NZ_JBICVO010000020.1, from coordinate 59,794 downwards.
GAGAGTGATCAGCGCCGCCGTGCCGGCGGCGCCTGCGGTGCCGGAGCGGCTGCCGCTGGGCAGATGGGAGTGGCAGGGCATTGCGTGACGCTGTGAGCCTTGGCTGCCACGGCCGGAGGGCCAGGAGCATGTCGCTCGCCGAAGCGGTGGATACCCCAGGTCAGTGTGCGGGCGGGGCTGTGGGCGTCGTCCAGGGCGCGCTGGCCGAGCGCCTGGTCGAGAACGGCGGTCGCCTCGTACCCGACGGCCTCCGCGTCGGCGAGCACCGTGGCGAGTCCATCTCAGGCGGGGCCGTCGAGGATGCGCTCGGCGTGCCCCGGTACTACCTCCTGGAGGTAGTGAGCGAGCCGGTGCACACCGGATCGGTAGTGGACAGGCTTGTTTAGGCAGACCATCTGGGTGTTCATCCCCGATTGGGGAAGTCCCTTGACGGGCACGGGGAGCAGCCGGATCCGGTGCCTGGTGCCTTACCGGACCGGGGGCCATCCCCGCGGGCGCGGGGCGCAGCCGGCCGGTGTTATCCGGGCCGCCCTCCCGAGGGGACCATCCCCGCGGGCGCGGGGAGCAGCCGTGGGCAGTGGGACTGGACTTGAACACCGCGGGACCATCCCCGCGGGCGCGGGGCGCAGGGACCGGATGGAGGAGGCCGGGCCGGGGTGGTGGGACCATCCCCGCGGGCGCGGGGCGCAGACTTCGCGACCTGCGGTTTCGTCAGAGAGAGCAGTGGTTTCCGAGTAGTTTCACCGATTTCGGCAAAAGGTGCATATTTGCTACTTCCTGCCGAATCGGCGGCGCTTTGAGATGTTGCTCCAGCCGGGCTTCGGCGAGGCGGGAGGGGTTTTGGCGTGCCGGCGGCGGATCAGGGTCAAGCCTTCGTAGTCGGTCGGGTGCCAGGTGTGGTCGTGGGTGAGGAAGGTGAAGCCTTGTTCGTTGTTGGTGGTGTGGGCGAGCAGGGCGCGGCCTTGGCCCGCGTACTGCTTGACTTCGCCCCACAGTGCGTCGCGGATGCGGGCCGAAGGGTTGCCGATGAAGACGCCTGCGGAGATTTCGAGGAGCCAGCGGGTGAGGAAGCCGCGAAGGCCGGGCGGGCAGTTGGTGAGGACGATGACGATCACCAGGCCACCACTTCTCCCGTCCCGTAGTTGACCCCGGATGCCACGTCGTGGCCTTGGTCGCTCTGGAGCGTGACGCGATCGTGTTCGCCGGCGGAGTCGAGGGCCGTACTGGGGGTGTCGGGCAGCAGCAGGTGCTTGATGTCGTTGACACACCGGTTCAGGAGTCCGGTCTGGTTGATGCGGTCGCGCAGGCCGCGGCGGGTTCGTGGGCCTACGTCCTCCTCCCCCTCGGCCGCGATGTCGAAGGCGAGGGGGATGCCGATCTCCGTTTTGTAGAGGTCTGCGATGTCGAGTACGAAGGACATTTCGTGGCCTGAGTGGACGAAGCCGAGGCCGGGGCTGCACCCGAGAGAGGCGATGACGGCATGGGCGATGCCGTACATGCACTGGGCGGCTGCGGTGATGCCCTGGTTGACGGCGTCGCCGCTGCCGAAGTCGCCGGGGGTGTATTGCCTGCCCCTCCAGGGGACACCGGTGCGTGCTGCCTGGGCGCGATAGCAGTCTTTGACGCGGTCACCTTCGCGGCCGAGTAGCTGGTGGCGGGTCAGGCCGGCGGGGTCCTCGTCGGGGAAGCGCAGACGGTACATGGCGCGCGCGACGGCGAGTCGGCTGCGCATGTTGGCCCACCGCGTGGCCTGCGCCTCGACGAGTGCGGAGGAGCGGGTCAGCGCCCTGCCGCCGGCGTAGTAGCGAACGCCGTGCTCCCCTACCCAGGCCACTGCCGCGCCGGACTCGCCGAGGACACTCATCGCCTGGTGGGTGATGCGGGTGCCGGGGCCGAGGAGGAGGGTGCCGATGGTGGCGGAGGGGATGCGGGTGGTGCCGTCGGCGTCCTCGGCGGTGATGGCGTTGGAGTCGCGGTGGACAAGGCAGCGTTCCAGGTAGATGAAGGAGGTGCGCTCGCTGGTGCGGGTGAGGTGGCGAGGGGTGAGGGTGGCGCGCCTGCTGACGGTTGTCACCGGCTCACTTCCCGGGTAAGGCGGGCGACGGGGCGAGGGTCATGAGTCCACAGCCGTATGCCTTGGCGCGGCCGAGGCCTTGCACGAGGGTGCGGCGCATTCTGTCGGGATCGGTGACTTCGAGTCGTCCGTCGAAGGTGACCGTCACGATGTTCACTCGGTCGCGGGTGCGTGCCTTTTCCTCGCGGGATTTGGCGAAGGAAAGGGCGCGTTGGTCGCGGACGGTCAGCTCATACCGGTCCCCGTGATGTGGGTGCCCCTTGTAGGTGGTGCCGCCGGGAAGCAGCCGATTGTCCTGCGGCTTCTCGACGATGCGGAAGCCTGCGCGCTCCTGACGTCGGGCGTCGAGGAGCCAGCCCTTTTGGTGGACGGGGGTGAGGTGGGCGGTGCGTTTGGTCGGTTCGTCGTCTTTGCGGCGGATGTGGTGGACGGGGTTGGCGGTAAGCCGGAACTCCCAGATAGTGCCTGGGGCCAGCCGACTGAGGAAGGGGGCGTAGGGGCGGCTCTGCCAGCCGGGACTGTCCGGACCGGCTACGGCGGGCCAGCCGGCCTGTTCGACGAGGTGGGTCAGGTCGGGGCGGTCGGGGCTCACCACGTAGAGGAAGACCTCGGCACGGGCGTTGTGGTCGAGACGCCACAGCACGCGGGAGCCTTCGCCGTCACCTGCGGAAGTGGGCAGCAGGCCGGGGAAGGACGCCATGACGGCCGCATGCAGTGACTGTGGTGAGGAGAGCAGCCTGCGGGCGCCGGGGCGCGCGGTGTTCACGCGGAAGCGGGTCAGGTACATCAGAGGGTTTCTTCCTCCACGGCGTCGAACGGTTCGTGCCGCGGTACGTGGCGGGCCGCCGGCCCAGGCACAGGTACGGCGCACGGGTTGGGTACGTCCACGGTCGTCGTGGCCACCGGGCGCAGGGCGTGACGGCGATGGTCCGCGGCGAAGCTGAGGGGCTGGTCACGCTGGAAGTCCCCGTGTGCTTCGCCCGCGGCGGTTTCGCGCAGGACGGTCAGGGAAACCGTGCGCTCCTTGCGGTGGAGCCGTTGGTACCAGGTGCCGGCCTGCCAGGGCTCGTCGGCCAGGGCCTGCGACAGTCCGGCGTCGCGGATGGGGAGCTCCACCGGCTGGGACGGCGGGCAGGAGCGTCGGCCGAGGAAGAGCGGGTGGGCCGGAGTGCGCAGGGCGGCGTGCAGTTCGTTCAGGAGGTGGCCATCTCCTTCGAGGGCGGCGACGAAGACGGCGTCGGCGAGATAGAAGCGTTCGGAGAGCGGCATGGATTTTCCGGTGACGGCGTGGTGGGCGGTCTGGAAGTCCCTTACCCGGGTGCCCGGCTGGTCGAGACGCACGCCGAAGCGCAGCGTTGCCAGCCGGGCCAGCCCGGAGTCGTCGCTGCGGTCGATTCCTTGGGCAGCGGCGAGCATGCCGATGACGCCGCTCTTGGTGGGGGCGGACTCGGTGGTACGGCGGACGAAGCGAGCCGAGGCACCCCAGGCTTGCAGGGGGCCGGCCAGCCGGAGCAGCAGCACGCTCATGCGGGCTTGTCCAGGTGCTCGGCGACGCTCTGGCCGACCGACTGGACCAGGTCGGCCAGGCGCTCGGTCTCGGTGCCGAGTGCGGTGAGCTTCTCGGTGTTCGGTCCGACCCGCAGCACCCAGGTGAGGGTGGATTCCTCGTCCCCGTATGTGCGTTCCACGTCGGGGGCGTACTCGGCGAGCCGGGCGACGGCTTCGCGCAGGTGGCCGCTCTCGCCGGTGATGGGGTCCTCGAAGGCGGCGACGTAGCTGATGGGCCGTGTGGTGCGCAGTTTGACCAGCACGGCGTCGGGGAGGGTGTGGTGCCCGAATGTGTTGATCTTTCCGGTGGGCAGGGATTCGAGGAAGCTGCGCACGAATGCTTCGACCGCGCGCTGTACGGGGGCGGTTCGCGGTTCGTCCTCGCGCATTCCCTCCCCGAGGTTCTCGGCGAGCTGATGGACGCTGAGCGCCGCGTAGCGGTAGAGGGTGGCGGAGTTGAAGTCGACGGTGCCGATCATTCCGGCTCCGGTCTCCGCATCGGTGTTCTCGTCGTCGACGGCCGTGTAGTAGTCGGACTCGTTGTCGACGCGGTGAACACTGATGGCGTGGGCGACCTGGACGGCGGCGTCGACATTGAAGTCGGCCGAGTCGGCGACCATGCGGCCGAACAGTGCGATGTCGACGGAGTGGCGGGTGTCGGCGATCTCCTTGGCGCGTGCCTTGTTGTCCTTGTCCTTGAGGAAGGCCTTGATGTCGGGGGCGCCTTCGACGGCCAGTGCGGCGAGGCCGTCGAGCTGGCGGGCGCTGAGGAACATCAGGTACTTGGACTCCGGTGCCGGCTCCGGCGCGCCGTCCTTGGCTGATTCGGCCTTCCTCTTGGGTACCTCGATCTTGGATCCGGTGGCTGTTTGGATCACCTCGGCTGCCAGGTTCAGGGCTCCCGCTCCGTGGAGGGCGGGGTCGAGGGCGGTGATCCGGGTGGCGAGGACTTCGGCGACCTTCTTTGTCCGTACGCCGAGTTCGCCGGGGTCGAGCAGCTGGTTGTCGCCGAAGTAGGTCCGGGTGGCGCGCTTCCATGCCTGGCTGGAGACGCGGGCGCGGGGCACTCCTCCGTAGACGGCCGACTTCGGTGCGCCCGTGTCGTCCCGGTTGAGGTTGCTGGGCGGCACCGTCTGGAGGGCGTGCACGTCGAGGAAGATGCGGTTCACGAGGAGTCCTTGTCCGTGAGGTTGGTGGTGTCGTAGGAAGCGGCCGGGGCGTCGGTGCCGGTCTTTTGCGGAGCCCGGTAGGAGTGGAACGACCGTCCCCATGTGCGGCGTACCTCGTCGCGGCCGCCGGGCTCCGGCCATCGGTAGAGCTGTTCGGCCAGGAGGCAGTAGTCCAGGGGGATGTCCTCACGACGGAGCAGCAGGACGATGTCCTGCAGGCGTCGGGCCAGGGCGGGTACGTCAGGTGCGGTGCCGGCGCGGACGAACCGTTTGCGGATGGGCTCGGCGATGTCGCCGGGGGGCATCATTTGGCGCACGGCGGCTCCGAGCCCCCGGGGCGTGGCACGGGAGTTGGGCCGATGCATGCCGGTAGAGCGTGACTGCTGGTGCAGTGCCCACAGGGTCAGTGCGACGTGCACGGCGTCCTCGGCGCGGGTCAGTTCCCTCTCGCTGAGCGGCCACCCGCCGTCCACGGGTGGTTCGTGGAGGGCCCCGGTGTCGACGAGCCCCCACAGATCCGGCACCTGGGAGAACTCCTTGCCCGCGCCACGGCGCAGCCGGGCCAGCGACGCCACCGCGTGGGACCGTTCCCTGAGGTAGTCCCGTTGCAGGGGAGCGATGATCTCGCCGGTGAGGGTGCCCACGCGCTGGTGGGGGGCTGGTTCGGTGACGGTGGTCATGCAGGTACCTCCGGTGAGGAGTCGGGCACCAGGTCAGGGGATGTGTCCGGCGACCGGTCGTCAGGAGCGGCCTGTGGGAAGCCGTGGGGGAAGGCATTGCTGAGAGCGTTGGCGAGGCGGGAGCGGAACCATTTGTCCGCTAGCGCCGAGTTCAGCCACACGGGCCCCTTCTTCGTCTCGAACACCCGGCCCTCCCAGGCGCCTTCGCCTGCTTCGTGTGTGAGCGCGTCGCCCAAGCGCCGCAGGCAGCGGTAGGTGTCCTGCTGCCAGAGAGTGCGGTGCGCGCCGGGGTCCTCGGCGTCGGCCAGGGTCCGCAGCCAGGCGCGGTAGGGGGCGTCGAGGGCTGCGAAGCCGCGGGCGCGCGCGGCCGCGCGGGGTCCTTCGCTCTCGCTGCCGGTCGCCCGGGCGAGGTCTGTGGCGAGGTCCCCGAGAGCGGTGACGGCGTTCTCCGCGTCGGAGACCGCGTCGATGGCCTGCCGGGCGCAGGCGCGGTCTTGCTGGTGGAGCAGGACGACGGCCATGGCCAGGCGGTCGTCGGTGATCTCGTCGATGACGGACTGCTGGGTGCCGTAGAGCGCGCCCAGGACACGGGCGCGGATGAGGAAGCCGCGCGGGAGTTCGCCCTCCGTCACCAGGCGGGCGATCCATTCGAGGATGCCGGGGCGCAGCGTCTTTGCGGGCTCTGCGCCCTGTCCGGCCGCGGTACGTGCGGCGACGAGGGCTTCGATTCCCCGCCAGGCCGAGCGGGCCGGGTCGTGTTCGCGTGGCAGGTAGACGGGCGTCTCGCCACGCTTTTTCTCCTGGGCCGGGCTCCTGCGCCAGGCGGTCATCGGTTCGTCGAGGTGCATGTTGTGGGGTGTGAGCGGGTCGCCGTAGCCGAGTACGACGCCGTGCACACCGTCCGCGTCGAAGTGCAGGCGCAGGCGACGGGTCTGCCAGGTGTAGAGGTCGCGCACGCCCGAAGCGCGCCGGCGGCCTGTTGCCCCGGGGCCGCACTGCTCACGCCGCCAGGCAGGCCGGTCCTCGTCGTGAAACCGCACGCCTGTGGTGTCCGCGGCGATCAGGTTGAGCAGCAGCGTCTCGTGCAACGACTCTCCCTCGGCGAAGACCCCGCCGAGCGTTCCTGCCCATCCGACTCCGAGCGGGTAGACCTTGCCGCCCTTGACCCGGTCATCGCCGTTGAGTCCCGTCTTGATGCCGGAGGTGTCATAGGCGTGCGCGTGCACCACCCATCGGGCCGCCTCGGCGAAGCCGAGCCGGTCCACGGCAGGCATCCGGGAGCTGAAGAACGGCTCGCCGTTGGGGACATCGGCGACGATCCGGTTGAGGGAGAAGACCTCGTCACGCGCTGTGCGCAGCCCCGCCACCTGAAAGAACGGGGCGCTCGGGTGCAGCAGGTCGAAGCGGTCACGGTGGCGGTCGAGGTAGCCCGCCACGGGAGTGAAGCAGTCCTGGTCCGCCCACAGTTGAGCCCAGTGCTCGATGTCGCGTGGTCCGTCCAGCGCGTCGTGGGCGAGCGCGAGGAGCAGACGGATGAGGGCGAACTCCTGGGTGGGCAGGTCACCCACGAGGCAGCGGATCCGGCGCGCTTGGGCGAAGGCGTCCCGTAAGGAGAGTTCGTCCTGGGTGCCGTCCGGCCGCAGTACCGGCACCCACGGCCGGGTGGTCAGGTCGAACGTCAACGCGCCGTGTGGCGCCTGTTGTTCGTCGGGGTCAGTCACCGGTCACCTCAAGGCCGTCGGTCGGGCTGTAGCGGAGTGAGAAGCCTGCCAGGTGGGTCTGACAATCGGCGTCGAGCGCCAAAATCAGCTGCCCGGCCAGCCAGTGGCTGTCCTTGCCCTGCCAGGCTTCGATGTAGAGCTCTTCGAGTTCCGCGATCGCGCGGTCCATGACCTCGGGATCCGAGAACTGCAGGGGCAGCCGCAGCCCGCAGCCCGCCGCCGCCCGCGCCGCAGCCGGTGCGGGCGGCCGCTCCCGGGGAAGTTCCAGACCGCCCCGCCCGTCGCTGAGCCAGGGCAGCGTGGCAAGGGATCCATCCGCACGACGCTGGACAACGATCACCTCCAGGCTCTCCTTGCTGTCGCGGACCTGGGCCCGCCCGGCCCGGGTGTCGTCCGCGTCGCCGGCGCCCGCCGCGACCCAGCCGATGAGCGGACGGCCCGCACGCCCCACCGCACCGAGGCGGAACACCTCAGCCCGCGCGGCCTGGTCCGCGCGGTGCTTGTCCTGCCGCTCCAGCGCCTCGGCCAGCGCCCCGGCCCACGCCCCGGGGCCGGTCGGGCCGTCCGCGTACGCGCCCTGCACCAGCGCGCTGATGTCCTGCGGCAGCCGCACGGGCCGCGCGGCGGGACCATCCAGGTGCGCCAGCAGCACCGCAGCGGAGCGCAGCAGCGTATACGCGCCGTAGACAGCCACCGACCCCCGCACCGGCGCCGGTACCTCCCCACTCCAGTCGACACCGGTGACCAGACACCGCGCCGTCCGAAGCCGCTCCGGGCGCTGCGCCTGTCCGGGGCCGCGTCGGTGGCGGTGCAGGCGGCCCATCCGCTGGAGCATCAGGTCAACGGGGCACAGGTCCGTGACGAGCAGGTCGAAGTCGACGTCGAGGGACTGCTCGGCGACCTGGCTGGCGACCACGATGTGCAGGCCGGCCGGACGACGCCCTGCGGCCTTGTGCGGCGGGCCGAAACGGTCGAGGAGGTCGGCGTCCTTCGCCGCACGGTCCACGTCGACGAAACACGAGTGGGCGACGGTCACCGCCTCGTCCCCGAAACGCTCACGCAGCACCCGCGCGGTCTCCAGAACCCGCCGGACGGTGTTGCGGACAACCAGAACGCATCCGCCGCCCTCCTGTTCGCCTGCCAGCCGGTCGGCCAGCGCCACCGGATCGTCAGCGAGCCGCTCCAGGTGAACATCGACACCCCGCGACGACGCCTCAGGGTTGCCGATGACCGGGGCCCGGCCCGGCGCCACCGCGGTCAGCAGCGGATACGCGGTGGCCTCGGCGACCTCCTCGAACCCTTCGGCCACACGGCCGGCTCCGGCATACGCCTGCGCAAGCTGTCGGCGCCGGGCCGCCGGCAGCGTCGCCGACAACACGACGACAGGCACCCGGTAGGCCCCCAGCCACGACAGCACCCGGTCCAAATACACGCTCATGTACGTGTCGTAGGCATGCGCCTCGTCGATCACCACGACCTTCCCCGCGACCGCGAGGTGACGCAGCGCCAGGTGGCGGCTCTTGAGCCCCGCGAACAACAACTGGTCCACCGTCCCGGCAACGAACGACGACAGCATCGCCTTCTTCCGCCCCCGCAGCCACGCATGAGCGATCAACTCCGCCGGAGCCGACCGTCCCCCGTGCGAAGGCCGCCACCGCGCCCCCTCACCATCCGCGTCCACCGCGGCGATCGTCTGCCGGCCCGCACGCAACAGATCGGCGAAATCGCTGCTGAGAGCCGCCTTGGAATGCGCCAGCAAAACGGAACGCCTGGTGCCCTCCCGCGCCGGAAGCCTGTCCAGCCAGTCGAGCAGACGCGGGAACATCGCGTTTCCGGTAGCCATGGTCGGCAGCGCGAAAAGCACCCCGCCCGCACCCGAACGCGCCGCAAAGATCTCCGCCACGGCCAGCGCGGCCTCTGTCTTCCCCTCCCCCATCGGCGCCTCCACGATCAGCAGCCCGGGTACCGGTATCTCGCGGGCCATCCGGACCGCGGCCTCCTGCACCGGCCTGACCTCCGCCCCCCGCGGCAGCTCGAAACGCGCAGCGAACAACCCCCGCACATCCCCGACAGGCTCCTGCGCCCGCCACGGCGGCGTCAGCCGCAGCCCGCGCCAGGCCGCCGCCACCCGCTCCTGCCCGCTGCGGGTCTCCTGCGGGAAGTAGGGGAACAGATCCGGATTGCTGGCGATCCAGTCCGCGACGATCACCACGGCGGTCAACAGCACCTGCACTGGCTGCGGCAGCACCACAGTCCGCCACGCCCCGAGCCGTTCCCGCACCCCGTACTCGTCCGCGCACGCGTCCAGCAACTCCTCCTGCACCCGGCGCCACAGCTTCTCGCTCGGCCCCGGAGTCCGCAGCAGATGTGGCCGGTCGTAGAGGTCATTGAGCTGCCCGTACTCCGGCGGCACCCCGTGATGACCGCCCGGAACGACAGCGAACTGCCCCGACTGCTTCACCGTCCAGCCGTGCCGCTCCTCCAGCCACTCCCCCAACAGCACCTGCCCGGCAAGACCGTGCGGGGCCAGGTTGCGATCCGCCCCGAACTGCCGCCGACTCCTCATCTCCAGCCCGTGCACCCGCATACGGTCGGCGAGCTGATCCACCTGACACGCGAACGCAGGCGTTGCCTTACCGATGTCGTGCACAGCGGCCAGCCACACCGCCAGCAGCCGCCCGTCCTCACCACCGCCGGGCAACGCCTCGGACACCAGCACCCGCACGTTCACGGGCAGCCAGTTGTCCCACAACAGCCCGGCCACCGCCGCACTGTCCGCCATGTGCCGCCACAGCGGCAGCCATCCCTCAGAGTCCCGGTCGTGCTTCGCCCACACAGAACGCACCGGCCCTGCAAGCCGGCCGCTCAGCCCCGAGCAGGGCTCCCCCTCATCCGTCATGGGACGAGGGATACCAAAGAACTCAGAAGTCAAGAGGCCAATACGAAGAAATCACGCCCATCTGAGGCTTGGCCACGAAAAATTGAAATACCACCGCACGACACCCTCTACCCTGTGCAGCCACACACGCCCCAAAGACCATCCGGAAGCAACGCGGAGCCCCAACGCGCGACACCTGTGCCCCTTTCCCGGAATCGGTGAGACTGCACAGGGCTGGCACGTCACCGGCGTAAGTTGCAGTTCGTGGAGGCTACCCCCGTGCCTGCGCGGCCAGCGACCGCACCTCTAGTTCTCGCGCTCACCGGAGACCACACATTGCCCCTTATAACCTCTATGTCGGAGTCAGTGAAACTGTCCAGGAACGGCACATCACCGGGATAGAGCCGCAGGTCAGAGAGTCTGCTCCCCGCACGCGCGGGGATGGTCCCACGCGCCGCGCTCTCTTCGTCTTCGGCGGCCCCTGCTCCCCGCACGCGCGGGGATGGTCCCTCCACTGACTACCGCGCCGCCCAGATCGCCACCTGCTCCCCGCACGCGCGGGGATGGTCCCGTGCCGCAGTACGTAGGCGGCGGCCTCCTTGGCTGCTCCCCGCACGCGCGGGGATGGTCCCGCCCCGCCACAGGGCGCCGAACAGCGTGCTGACTGCTCCCCGCACGCGCGGGGATGGTCCCTCGGCGGCCGCTGGGTGCCCGGCGAGGTCCTCCTGCTCCCCGCACGCGCGGGGATGGTCCCGTTGCCCTCAAGCCGACGGGCATCCGAGACGGCTGCTCCCCGCACGCGCGGGGATGGTCCCGCCGCCGCCCTCCAGGCCCTCACCATCACCGGCTGCTCCCCGCACGCGCGGGGATGGTCCCTCGCCTGCGGCCTTGCATTCCTGAACGACGATCTGCTCCCCGCACGCGCGGGGATGGTCCCCCGGTCGTACATGCCACCGCGACCGGTGTCCCCTGCTCCCCGCACGCGCGGGGATGGTCCCGGAGGCGGGCAATTCCGCGATCTCGTCCGCGACTGCTCCCCGCACGCGCGGGGATGGTCCCACCGGCCTCTTGGCCTACGCGTTGAAGCGGGCCTGCTCCCCGCACGCGCGGGGATGGTCCCAGTTCGCCGCAGGCCACGGGTTCGGCCCCACCCTGCTCCCCGCACGCGCGGGGATGGTCCCTGTCAGGCCGGGTGTCAGAGACGGGTTTTTGACTGCTCCCCGCACGCGCGGGGATGGTCCCCAGCAGCCGCACTGCTGGCAGGACTTCGGAGTCTGCTCCCCGCACGCGCGGGGATGGTCCCGACCTCGACGACGAGCGCTCCCTCCTGGCCACCCGCACGCGCGGGGATGGTCCCGACCTCGACGACGAGCGCTCCCTCCTGGCCGTCTGCTCCCCGCACGCGCGGGGATGGTCCCCCGATCTCGAAATGGGTGTGGTCGCCGGAGATCTGCTCCCCGCACGCGCGGGGATGGTCCCAGAGTTACCTGACCGCTCCGACGTGCTCGCCTCTGCTCCCCGCATCCGCAGGGATAGTCCCATCGACAGAACCGAGGTCAGGCGCCGATGCTCCTGTCTCCCCGCACCCGCGAGGACGATCCCCTGGCCGAGGAGCGGATAACGGTGACCACCCGAGATGGCCAGCCGATCAGAGTGGCGGCCGTGTAGGCGCTCGCGAGGGCTGTGGTGATCCTTGTGCATCCGCATACCGGGCTCGCGTATCCTCGCCCGGGGTGACTGACGCCACCGTGACGGGCAGGACGCACATCCCCGCTGCTCATCTTGCCGAGTTGATCAGGGCCTTCGACCTCGTTGATGTGCTGGATCGGCGTCACTTGGCCGACGGCCTGATGAATGTGAACTGGCGGGTGGAGACCCCGGCCGGGTCCTTCGCTCTCAAGCGGGTCACGGACGTGCCGCTCGACCGGCTGCGCCGCAACCTCGCCGTCCTCTCCTCCCTCGCCGCTGATGGCGTTCCCGTGGGCGCACCGGTGACCACCGCTTCGGGTGACACCGTCGCCGAGATCGACGGTGACGTGTACTGCTTGTTCCCGTGGTCGGCCGGGGAGCACATCCGTGGCATCGACCTCTCCCTGTCACAGGTGACCGCACTCGGCGAGCACCTTGCCCGTCTGCACGTGGCGCTCGGGCGCGCTGCCGGGCAGGTGCTGCCCGCCGTCCCCACCGTGGTCACCGCCGAAGTGACCACCCCGGGGCGGGCCGTGCAGAAGGCGGACCGGCTCGCGGCGGCCGTCCGGGCCAGGGGCGCGGGCGACGCCTTCGACGCGGTCGCCGGGGATGCCCTTGCACAGCGTCGGATCCTGCTCGACAAGTACGCCGGCCTGCGCCCGGAGGGCGACGTCCCCGCGGGGCCGCACGGCTGGACGCACGGTGACTTCCAGTTCAGGAACGTGCTGTGGTCGGGCGGCGGGCTCGCCGCCGTCCTGGACTGGGACCGGCTGGGCATCCGCCCCTACGCCGAGGAAGTCGTACGCACGGCACAGGTGCAGTTCGGTGTGGGCGGCGTGTTCGACCTTGTCCGGGTGCCGGCGTTCGTGGGTGGCTACCGGTCGGTGATTCCGCTGGAGGCGGACGCGCTGAGCGACGGTGCGCGGCGTTTGTGGTGGAAGCACATGACGGACTTCTGGCAGCTCGAATTCCACTACGACCGGAACGATCACTCCTGCGACGACCTGTTCACCGCCGACGAAGCCCTCCTTCACTGGTGGACGGACCAGCTCAGCCCGGTCGAGGACGCGTTCGCCGGAACCGTTTAGATCCCGAAGGTCCTGCCCAGGGGCGTCACGCACGACGTCAGCACACCAGCCCGGTCGCTGCACCTGGCGTTCGCGGTCATGGACAGCTACAGGGCATCCGGCAAGTTGGTGCGGGACCGGATCCCGCAGATCATCCGCGAGGACGGGGCCGAGCCGGTCACCTACACCGCGGGGCCGGCGGAGTACCGCAGCAGGCTGCGGGACAAGCTGGGCGAAGAGGTGGCGGAGTTCCTCACCGCGGACGAGGACGCGGCGCCGGAGGAACTCGCGGATGTGCTGGAGGTCGTACGCGCGCTCGCCGCAGATCTGGGGATCGATGCGGAGCAGTTGGAGAAGATCCGCGAGACCAAGGCAAGCGAACGGGGCGGCTTCGCCGAACGGATCGTCTGGATGGGCAACCGCTGATCGATGACCGCTTCGGCGGTCGCTCCGTCGTCGGCACGTGAAGTCGGCCGGAAGTGGAGACGGACGGTGGGGAGAGGGCTGAAGCCCTCTCCCCACCCGATCCACGCGGTCGTCCAAGCCGTCATCGTCCTCGACGGCTCGACACCTGGTTCGTCAACCCTCTCGTCTGACGCGGCTGCTCCTGATGGGCCTGAGCCCAACCGGTTAGCATCGCGAACTCAGCTGCAAGATATGGAGAGTTCATCTGTGCGTGATCCTCGTGTGGGCGTTGCCATCCTGACCATGGGGAACCGGCCCGAGGCGTTGCGGGCGCTGCTCGCCTCCGTGGCCAAGCAGAACCTCGCTGCCTCGCGGGTGGTGGTGGTCGGCAACGGTTCTCCGTTGCCGGAACTCCCCGGCTGGGTGACGTCGGTGGAGCTGGAGGAGAATCTCGGGGTTTCCGGTGGCCGCAACGTGGCGATGGAGCGCCTGCGGGCGTTCGGTGACGTGGACGTCCTGGTAGATCTCGATGATGACGGTCTCCTGGTGGATGCGGATGTCTTCCGCACCATCGCCGACCTCTACGCCGCGGACCCGGAGTTGGGCATCGTGGGTTTCCGGATCGCGGACGAGACGGGGCAGACGCAGCGGCGGCATGTGCCGCGGCTGCGGGCGAAGGACCCGATGCAGGCCGGGCCTGTGACGACGTTCCTGGGCGGCGGGCACGCGCTGTCGATGCCGATGCTGGCGGAGACCGGCGGGTGGCCGGAGGAGTTCTTCTTCACGCACGAGGAGACGGACCTGGCCTGGCGGGCGCTGGACGCGGGCTGGACGGTGACGTACGAGCCGAGGCTGCTGTTGCAGCACCCGAAGACCAACCCGGCGCGGCACGCGGTCTACTACCGGATGACCGCCCGCAACCGGGTGTGGCTGGCCAAACGTCACCTGCCCGCCGTGCTGGTGCCGGTCTACCTCGGCGTGTGGACCGCCCTCACCCTGGCGCGCACGCGCCAGGCGGCGGGGCTTCGGGCGTGGGCGGGTGGTTTCGCGGAGGGGGTCAGGCAGCCGTGCGGGCGGCGCCGGCCGATGCGATGGGCCACGGTGTGGCGCATGGCCCGGCTGGGCCGCCCGCCGGTCATCTGACCGCGTTTACGCAGCGCCGACCGTGTGGGGAGAGGCCAGGTGTCGCATCCATGCCGGGGTGGCCTCGGGCCGCTCGCTGATCCACTTCACGTACCGGTCCACCCCTTCTTCCGCCGTGATCTGCGGTGCCCAGCCGAGTGCGTCGTGCATGCGGCGGGTGTCGGCGTAGCCGCCCATCGGATCCCCCGCCGGCAGCGGACGCTCAACGAGTCCGACCTGCGGGTAGTGTGTCGCGATCCGCTCGGCGATCGTCCGGATCGTTGTCGGCCGCCCCGTTCCGATGTTGACCACCTGTCCCTCCGCCCCGGGTGCGACCAGGGCCTGGATGGTGCCCGCGGCGATGTCGTCGACGTGCGTGAAGTCGCGGACCTGGAGGCCGCCGCCGTTCAGTTCCAGAGGCAGGCCAAGGCTCGCCCGCAGCGCCATCCAGGCCACCACCCACGAGTGGCTGCCCTCCTTGACGGTCTGGGGTTCACCGTAGACGGAGAAGTAGCGCACCACGCAGTACGGGATCCGGTCCGCCAGTCCGGCGATCTTCACCTGGTGCTCGCCCCACAGCTTGGTGTTGCCGTAGACGGACAACGGGTCGGGGGCATCGTCCTCGTGAAAGCGCACCAGTTCGTTGCGGGCGGGGCGGCCGTTGCCGTAGACGCTGGCCGACGAGGTGAACACCAGCCGCTGGACGCGGGCCGCGCGGGCCACTTCGTCCAGCAGGATCTGTGTCCCGATCACGTTGGTCTCCAGCGCGGCCAGTGGGTTGCGGGTGCAGGCGGCCACGTCGGCCATGGCGGCGGCGTGGATGACGTAGTCGCTCTGGCCGATGACGTGCCGCATCAACGCCCGGTCGGTGACGTCGCCGACGACGGTGTCCCCGTGGCCGGTATCGATCCCGAACAGGTGCGAGTAGACGGTGCTGGGGTACGCGTCGAGGCGGCCCACCACGATGACGCGGGCCCCCGCAGCGCGGAGCTGAATCGCAATCCGGCTGCCGATCAGCCCTCCTCCGCCGGTGACCGCGACGGTTGCCCCGAGGAACGGGGACCGGGGAACATTCTGACTGCCGCGCACTTTTGTCTCCCTCTCGACATCGGTCTTCTCCACTCGCCCCGGACGCTCAACAGCCGCGTCGGAACAGGCGCCGGGATCCGTCGCGCCCGGCCCCGACCGGTCCTTCGGGCCGGTTCCCTCACGGCTCGCTCGTGCGCCGGCACGTACTTCGAGAACGTTGATTTCGCTCACCCCTCGCAGGAAGCGCGGCAGCCCTGCCGGGCGCCTGCGCTCTGCCAGAACACCGCACCGCAGCCCCCGCCGACAGGGATGTCACCGCATCACGCAATCCCCTTGCGCACTACGCAAAAGTTTTGCAACTAGCCCTCAAATCACGCGAGTTGGAGATTCAATCGACTCGCTGGAGGTGACCTGTGGACCCACGTGACTCCATCTGGCGATCGGCGCACATGCACCAGGCCATCGGGCAAGGAGATCTGCGCGCCATCATCCGGCTGGCTCGCCGTGCCGCCGATATGACGCTTGCCGACCTGGGCCGGGCAGTCGGATACACCGCCTCGTCGCTCTCCCGCATGGAGAACGGAAAGCAGCCCCTGGGCGACGCCGGCTTCCTCCGGCGGGTCGCCGGCGTGCTGGATATCGCCCCCCACTTGCTGGGGCTGGAGCCGCAGCCGCAGCAGGTGATGGCGGGCGCGAAGCCTGCGCTCCCCGGGCCCGGCCGGGCTAGGGTGACAGCGCAGTCCCTTGGTGAGGAGACGGAAGAGATGCGACGGCGAAATCTCCTGGTCGGCCTGGCGGCGACAACCGTCACAGCATTAGCCTCCCCACCCGCCTCCGCCGCCGTCCAGCCGCGCCGAAACCTGACCGGTCTCGAAGATCTTCTCCTCTACCGCTGGCCCCCGGCCGCACCCGCAGGCATGGATCCGACGGTCGCGACGGTGACGGCCGCGGTGGAATCCTCCCGCGACGAGTTCGGCGCGGCGCGCTACGACCGGCTTGCCCGCGCACTGCCCGCGCGCATCACGCTCGCGCACGAACTCGGCGCCGCGGGCCACCCGGAGCGGGCTGCGACCGCGGTCGCCGAGATGTACAACACCGCGACACGGCTGTGCATCAAACTTGAAGAAGACGAACTTTCCGCTGTCACCGCCGACCGCGCGCTGACAGCGGCACTCAACGGCGCAGACCCGCTGACGATCGCCGAGTCCTACCGCATGGTCTCCAGCGCCTGGCGACGCGCAGGCCACCTCGACCGCGCCACCGAAGTCCTCCTCCACGCGGCCCAGCAACTCTCCACCGCGCCCGTCCCGGTCGAAGCGGAACGCCTGTCCGTACAGGGAAACCTGTACGCCACCGCCGCCTACACCGCCGCCAAGGCCGGTGACCGCGACACCGCGCTCCAATTGATCGCCGAAGCAGATGCCACAGCCGGCCGACTGGGATGCGATACCACTCTGCATGGCGCTGTCTTCGGGCCCAGCCAGGTCCTGCTCCACCAGATCTCCATCTGCCAGCTGCTCGGAGACGCGGGACAGGCCATCACCCATGCCCGGTCCGTGAACGCCGGCCGGCTTCCCAACGCCGAGCGCAGGGCCAGGTATTGGACTGATGTCGCCCGCGCGTTCGACCAGTGGAGGAAGCCCGAACAGTGCTACCGGGCACTGCTGGCCGCCGAAGAAGCCGCACCCCAGGAAGTACGCCGCCCCTCGGTGAAGGCCCTCACCGAAACCCTGCTGCACCATGACCGGACCCTGCCAGGAGTGCGGGCGTTCGCCCACCGCGTCGGCATTCCCAGGTAAGCAACACCTGCTGTCCGACACGGTCAATAGCGTGAATCCCATGGAACCCCATAGCGAAACACCCAGGCCCGTACGGATCACCGCCCGTGGCCCGCAGGCCAAGATCGAGGTTGACGGCAAGCACATCGACCCCGGCGCCCTGAACGGCTACTTCGTCAGTCACCTATCCGGCGAGTCCGCACACGTCATCCTCTACCCGGAAGACAGCGGGGACACCAGCTTCGAGGGCCTGGCCAGGGTCTCGGTGGCCGAGGCTCTGGCCACCGGGCCCACAGCGGCCACCTTCTTGACAGCCATAGACCCTGAAGAGCTGGAGCGTGCCGCACTGGGCCGCCCCGACCTGGGCACCGGACCGCACTCACTGACCCGGGCCATGCTCACCCAGCTCGAAGAGTGGGCCCGTGGCATTTGACCTGGACGGGGTGCGGCGGGTCGTCGGCCGCCTCCTCGAGGACAAGCTGGAGGCGTGGCGCGACAGCGCGGGACGCTCCGACGACGCGCTGGACGAGAGCACGGGCAAGCTCGTGCCGCCGCGGCCCGACGAAGTCCTGGTCTGGGACGGGCTCGGCGCGGTGATGCCGCTGGGACGCCCGGCGATCACCACACCGCTCGGCGGCGCCGTCGCGCCAGTACCGCCGACCACGGACTACCAGGCGGTGGTGCCCGTCGAGGCTCCCGAACTGCGGCCCGACGACGTGATCCGCGTCGCCGGGTCCGTACGTCCGAAAGGCCCGCGCGACCCCCAGCTAGTCGGGCGTCGCTTCCGCGTCTCGGACGCTGCCGTCGGCACGTACAGCGTCGTACGGATCGTCAGGGTGCAGGTGATCGACTGATGGCACCCGCGAACCCGCACCCGAACGCCCACCCCGACGCGCCCGCGTTCCGCGCCCCGGTCGCCCTGGCCGGCGCGCTGGCCCGGACGGGCCCCGCCGTCCGCGCCCGGACCCGGGCGATCACCCGGCACCACGCGATGCTGCTGCGCGTCCGCATCCAGCGCAACGCCAGCGGACGTCCCGGGCCGAACGTGATCACCGGCCGCTACAGGGCCTCTTGGGAGGTGCGGATGCGCACCGGCGGCGGCCAGGTCACCGCCGAGGTCGTCTCCGACGCCCCACAGGCACGGCGGCTGGAGTACGGCTTCGTCGGTGTCGATGCCCTCGGCCGGCACTACCGACAGCCGCCGTACCCGCACGTCGAGCCCGCCGTCCGGCAGACGCAGCCCGCCTACCTCCAGGCCCTGGCGGACGGGGTGCTGGGGTGACCGCCCCCGCCCGCCTCCCGGTGACCCGCGCGCTCGCCGCGCTCCTGGAGCAGGCCACCGGCCGGCCGTGCGGTCTCGGCGAACTGCCCCGGGTGCAAGAGCAGCCAGGGCAGTGGGTAGCCGCTGCCGCGCCGTACACGATCCTGGACGCCCTTCCGGCCGACTTCAGCGGACCGGGGCTGTGGAACTGGCACGCCGACGCGTCCTGGAGCTATCAGGTGACCTCGGTGGGGGAGCGAGCCGACCAGGTGCAGTGGCTGGCCGACCGCGTACGCGTCGGCGTCATCGGCCGTACCGACGACCGCTGGGCCCGCGACCTGCGTGTGCCCGAAGCCCGCGTCATCGACCGGGAGGTGACCTACGACGCCGCAGGAGAGCTAGCCGTGTCGGCGGCAGGGACTATCGTGTCCTACGTACAGCGGTTCACGATCACTGTGACCCCTGCCTGATTGACCTCACCGCGGAGGCCCGCGCGGGCGCTCGGCCCACGGCCAGCGAACCACCTTGACCTCAAGGGGCAGGGCCTCGGCACGGGACGCTGCCCCAGAAGTGGGAGCGGCTCTGTGCCCCCGAAGCAGCAGCACGCCCAGACGCGATTCCTGCGATGCGGCATCTCCAAGATCCTCTGGGGCAAGTCCGGCGGTCGGACGATGTGCCATGAGCGCAGGGCAGATGCATCCCGGCACGTACGGCATTCACGACAGCCTTGTACGGCAGCTGATCGCCGGGCGATTCCCGCAGTGGGCGGGGCTGGCGGTGCAGCGGTTTCCGTCCGGCGGGACGGTCAACGCCATGTACCGGCTTGGGCGACGACATGGTCGTACGGCTGCCGCTGACGCAGAGCGGGGCCAACGACGTGTCGACGGAGCGGACATGGCTGCCCCGACTCGCACCCCACCTGCCCACACCCATCCCCGAGGCCCTCGGGGGCGGGGAGCCTCAGCGGGGTAGCGGCATAGGCTACTCGAATCATCGTTCTGGCAGGCCAGGGCACCGATTGCCTGTCGAACAGCCCGTGGTTCGCAAGGTGATGTATCAGGTACGCGCCGACGCAGACAGGGCCCGTAGGGTTTCGCCCATGGTGACTGCGACTGTCCGCGAGTGGCGCGACGAGGAAGGGTGGGGGGTGCTCGACTCCCCCGAGACACCCGGCGGCTGCTTCGGCCACTTCTCCGACATCCAGATGATGGGCTTCCGTACGTTGTCGCCCGGACAGCAAGTCGACCTCACGTGGGAGGCCCCCGGCTTCAAGCAGGATGGGTACGACTACCACGCAGTGACCATCGTGCCTCGGTCTGCCTGACATTTACACCTGACATCAACGACAGTGCACACCCACGGTTCCCGCAGCCCGCAGTGCCCTCGGGCCCTCTATCGTCGCATGCGGCGGCACCCGGTTGATCGAACTCCTGAAGTCGGTGGTCAGCACCGGGGCCATACGGTAGCGGAGTACAACAACCACGGTGACTGCAGCCGACTCACATCGCACGCGAGCTGCCGGGTGGTCAACTTGCCAGACCTCAGAGCCCCCGGCCGGTAATTCGCAATGAGGAAGTCACCGAGCTGTGGCCCGTGAACCGCTGTCGAAACCTGTCTTCACTTACCGCCGCGCGCGGCCGGGCACCTGTCGGCCTGCGCTCCTGTCTGCGCCCCGCTCCGTCCCGGCCGGCGTCCGTGTCGCGCTCACAGCAATCAGCCACCTGGCGCCAGGGAAGAGGTGCGTCGTGGCTGGGTCGGTCGGCTCCACATCCTTAAGAAATGACCCGCATCAAACGCAGGGGTACGCAGACCGGTACTGTCTCACCCAAGCCCTTTCTCAAGCTTCATCCGCCCTACCCGATACGCGGGTTCGGCCTCCCGGCGGAGTCGCCGGGAGGCACTCCCCGCACCGGCTGGGGCGGGCCATTGCTGAGAGAGGAAACCTCTTGGACACGGAGAAGTGCACCAAGCGGCGGACCGTTTTGCGGCCCGTCGGACAGGCCCTGATTAAGGTGAGCGTCTATGTACTTGGACAGCTCATCTGCTCCTGGTTCGGCCTGTAAAACGAGGAAGGGCCCAGCGCTGGCCGACGAGTACGCGTCGGCCGGCGTGTCCTCACCGCCCCGGATCCGAAGCTTGAAAGCCGTGCGAAGACGGGGCGCGTCTTGGTTCGCTCTCTTCTGCTCGTGGCCATGGCAGGTGCTGGGACCGCACCCCTAGAGGCACACCGCCTCAATTGGTTTGCCAACAGGACTTCTTGACGGCCTGTACAGGTCACGAGCGATCGGGCGCGGCAGTTTGCTGTGCTGCGGCCCTGGGCAGCTCTGCCAGTCGCTCTGTGATGCCGACGGCGCGGAAGCGAGTCGGTGAGCTTGCGCTCGGCCGCATATCCGGCGCCGCCGTAATGCCGACCGTAGCAGGCCGCTGTTCGGCCGGTTGTCGCTGTCGCCACTTTGGGCGACTGGGATACTGATCCACTTCTTGGCCCCTAGCATCGCTGCTGTAAAGAGCGTGCGTGTTCGAGGCAGACGGTCGACATCGGAAGCAGGTAGGCGTAGTGGCTGGCGGGGGTACATGGTCGGAACTGGAGGCGTTCTGGCCGGCTGAGGAGCTGGTGCGAGACCCGGAGCGCTACATCCCCAAGATTGCGGCCTGCTACAAGGCCGCGCACCCCAAGGGGAAGGAGCCCTCTGATCGTGACATGGGTTCGTGGCGGGAGAGCGTCTACGCGGTGGCCACGACACTAACCGATCTCAAGCTCGGGCAGGTGTACGTCTTCGTGGAGTACCGCGTCCATCCGAGCATGAACCCTATCGACGTGGTGCTCGCAGGCGGTCATCCGGACGGTGAGCTCAGCTTCGCTGCGATTGAATTGAAGCAGTGGAGCGAGGCCGAACGTCCCGACCCGTCCAAGGCAAGGGACGGGTTGTGCGCCCAATGCAGGAAAGCCATCACGGGATCGCTGTGTAATGACTGTGCCGTGGAGCGTGTCTTTGCGCCGTGCTACGGACGCCACAAGAAGCACCCTGCCATGCAAGTCAAGGACAACCTAGACGCACTCAGGCGCCATCACAGCATGTTCGACGACCGGTATGTGCATCTTGTCGGGGCCGCATACCTGCACAACCTCACTGACGAAGAGTCCCAGTGGATCAGTAGAGTCCGGCCGGCTGCAGATATTCCGACGTTCACCGCCCGTCAGCCCGCCGACCTTCGTAAGTTCCTGAAGAGCCACTTCAGTCCTACAGCGGACGCGGAAGCGGCGCAGAAGCTCCTGGCCAGGCACCGCTCGACTTCGCTGCTGACATCCGAAGTCGGGGCGATCGTCAACGGCTACACGACGTTCAGTTTGCTGGAGAAGCAGCACGAAGCTGTGGACGGCATCATGGCCGAGGTGCGGACCCCTTCGCCCGGCGCGAAGAAGGTGTACGTCGTCAGCGGCCGGGCGGGCACCGGGAAGTCGCTTGTGGCGCTGACTGTGCTGGGCCAGGCTCTCAACGAGGGCGCCGACGCCCGCTTTGTGTCGGGGGGCGTGGCCTCCCGGGAGAACTTCAAACGCGGCGTCCGAGGCAAGGGCAAGGCCTTTACGACCTTGAACCAGATCGCGGACAAGCTGGGCCCCAACGAGCTCGACCTGTTGCTGTGCGATGAAGCGCACCGGCTCACCGAACGCCCGATGACGGGCTCGTTCTCCATGCGGCGTGATGCCGAGTCCTCGGTGTCCGTGATCGTGAGTCGGGCCAAGGTTCCCGTCTTCTTCATCGACGGCGACCAGCGACTGTTCGCGGAGGAAATCTGGTCCGAGAGCGCACTCATCGACGCGATCCATGAGTTGAGGGCGGAGGTCGTGCCGATCCGTCTCGATCGCGCGCTGCGCGCGGTCGGAAGTTCCACCTACGACACATGGGTTCAGCGTCTTCTCCTCGGCGACCCTCTGCCGTGGAACCCCGATGTGGGAGAGGACCGGGAACCGTTCGAGCTGTACTACGCAGACAGCGCCGCACAGATGGAGAAGTTTCTGCAGTCGAAGCTGGACGCGGGATTGAGTACCCGGATGTCTGCCGGGATGTGCTGGAAGTGGACCGATGACATGGGCACCGCACCGGATGTCGCGCCGGAGGAAGGCTGGGCAAGGCCATGGAATGCCAGCGACAACCACCCGACGCCCGGTATTCCCAAGCGCCGGTTCTGGGCCACGGATCCGGGGGGCTTCGGACAGATCGGCTGTGTCCACACGGCACAGGGCCTCGAGTACGAGTGGGGCGGCGTCATCATGGGCCCCGACCTCACATGGGCCGCAGACTCCTGGGCTTTGGACCGCCAGCATGTGCACAGTAAGGCTATCCGGGTCCGCTCCGACGACGAGTTGGCGGAGCGGATCCGCAACGCGTACGGGGTTCTCATGACCCGCTCCATTCGCGGCACCGTGCTGTACTCAGTAGATGCGGCCACCCGCCAGCTCTTCGCTGATCTGGGTGTTCCCAGGATCTGAGGCCTCCGCATCCCGGCCGGTGGCTGCACCGCTCGTTCTCGGCAGGACGCCGTCGCGAGGAGCAGAACCTTGGATGCGGTTGCCGTGCCGGTGGCTCTCGCATGCTGCCAGTATGGTGGCAAAACGCTGTGACCAACGTGCGGTGACGGCCTGTACGCCGCCGCGGACGGTCAGCAGCCCGGGCAGCCTGCGGAGTCACCAGTTGGGGGATCAGCCGGTTTCGCCATGCAGCTCTGCGGCGAGCTCTTCGAACTCTTCAAGAGCGAGACGTAGATCATGCGCCACTTCCCGGGCAATCTCCTCAGGGAGCGCCAGCTGGCCGACGCCGGTCGGCTCCGTGGTCCATGTGAGGTCCAAGCGTGCCTGGTCCTGGTCCAGCACGTCCTGGACGTCGAAGCATCGAAAGAGGTCCGTCTCCACCCGGTCTGTGCGCGGTCGGCCCGGCAGATACACAGAAACGAAGTCGTCCAGGTCGCTCCGGAGAAGTGGGTCATTGCCGGGCGCGAACTGCCGGCCCGAGCGCAGGTCGTAGACCCAGACCTTGGCTGTCCGGGGGCGGTCGTCCGTGCGGTGTGACGGCCGGTCGAAGAAGACAACATTCGCCCTGATCCCGCCGCTGTGGAAGATCCCGGCAGGCAGCCTGAGCACGGTATGGACGTCGAACTGCTCGAGCAGATGCCGTCGCACGGTCTCGGCTGCGCCCGTGGCGAAAAGGATGTTGTCCGGTATGACGACCGCTGCACGCCCCGGCGTCGCCGTCAGCGACATGACGTGTTGCAGGAAGTTGACCTGCTTGTCAATCGACCCGGTCACGAAGTCTGCTCGCGTGTACGCGTCATGTCGGGCGGTGCTGAAGGGTCCGACCGGTACTGCTGCATGCCTGCCGAAGGGCGGGTGGGCGAGCACCAGTGAGGCCTGCCGGTCGGGCGGTTGAGCGAGAGCGTCGCCCACAGCGATCAGTGCCGGCTCCTCGGCAAAAGCCATGCCGTGCAGCAACAGGTTCGCCGTCACCAACTGGGCCGTGCGAGGCACCAGTTCGTATCCCCGGAATCGCTGTGCACGGTAGTAGCGAGCCCGTTCGTCGGAGGTTGCGCGGTCCAGCTGATGTTGTATGAGGTACTCGTGCACGCCGATCAGGAAGCCGCCCGTCCCACAGGCCGGGTCGGCGACGGTATCGGTCAGCTCCGGTTGGATCACCTCGACGATGGCGTCGATGAGCGGGCGTGGCGTGAAGTACTGGCCCGCACCGCTCCTGACATCGTTCATCGCCCTCTCCAGGAGGACGTCGTAGGCACCGCCCAGGACAACAGTGCCGTGCGCGCTCCATGTCGCCGCATCGAAGAGATCGCAAACAAGGCGGCGCAGCAGCCCTGCGTCGTGGATATGGTTCTGCGCACCGGCGAAGACGCCATCCAGCATGGTTCCGGCCCCGTGACGCGACCGGTGCGCGAGAACCTCGCTGAAATGGGCGACCAAATCGTCCCCCTGCCGCCAGGTCAGTGAACCCCACCCGTACGGTTCAGAGGGAGTCGGCCAGCATTCCCCGGCCATGGTGCGCCGCAGAATCAGCCATTCGTCCTCAAGCTTGAGCATCAGCAAATAGGTGAGCTGCTCAACAGCCTCCACGGTGGACAGCCCGCGGTCACACACACGGTGCAGTAGTCCACGAGCAGGTCGGTCACCCTCGCCACCTTGTCGTTCCATGCCGCCACCGGCCGGGAGACGGGAAGTGCAGCATCAGCGGCTCCTCCGACTCCGCGCTGCCCAGGACTGCCGTCTGGATCCGCCGCCTGTCGCCCCGCACGCCCCCACCTTTCATCCCAACTCATCCTGCCATCACAGGCGTTGGCCTCAGAAGCGATCACTGAATTCAAGCCGTGGCGTTGGATTTCGTGCGCTCCACGCCAGCCTGGCGAGCCCGGCCCCTGGTCGGTGATCTCTTCCGCGTTGGCCGGCGCTCCCCGAATTGGGCATGCGAGAGCCCTACCGTCTCCCCCGCCGGTAGGGCTCTCGGACAGCGTGCACGAGCGCGCTCGCGTGCGCCTCAGCCTCGCTGTGGCTGGGCGAGCCCGGCCGGGTCGATCTCGAAGGGGAACGGGTTCTTCATGTGGGTCACCACGCCCGGCAGTGCGGTCACCGTCTCCACGTAGCGGCCGCGGTTCAGCTCGCTGACGATCAGGCGCGGGGCCGGGTCGAATTCCAGGCGCCAGTAGTGCGGGACCGCGGCCTCGGCGTAGAGCAGCGGCTTGAGTTTGCGGTCCATGGTCTTGTTGCCGGGCGAGACCAGCTCGATGACCAGCTGCACCGCGTCGGCGTCGATGCTGACACCGTCATCGGCGGTGGCGCCCGCATCAGCGACGACGACGCCGGAACCCGTGTCTCCGCACGCCACCGTTCCCGCCAGCGGCGGTGAGACCGGCGAATCACTACCGTCACTGCCGCGTGGCCCGAGGTGCGGCCCGATCAGGCCGGGCGGACGCTGGGGCCATGGCCGCGCCCATCACCGTGCACCGTCTCGCACCAGCCGGCGGACGCCGCGTCACCGCGCACACCACCGGCCGAGTCCAGGTCCTCGGCGTCGCACACTCGGATCGTGACGTCCTCGAATTCGTTCGCCGCGCGAGCCTGGAAGACGACGACCAGGCACTGCTCGACGATCCGGCCTGGGTGCGGTGGACCGGCGATGAACCCCACGCCTGGGGATCCAACGACTGGTAGACGCCCCTACCCCTGCCGGGGCACACGGTCACTGGCCGTGCGGTTCGCTGCCTTGGCCCATCGCGGTGTGCAGCAGCCGGATCGTGGTGGCGGCTGCCGTCCTGGCTGTCTCGTCGTCGCTGGTGCGTGCGGATTCTTCCAGGAGTGCGGCGGCGGCCTGGAGGACGCCGACGTGGACCGGGACGGTCTCGATCGCCGCGAGCGCGGCGGCGGCCCGGTCCGCCGGCGACAGCGGTGAGGACTGTGGGATGAGGGTGGACACGCCGCGCCCCAGGGCGCGGTCGCGGGGCGGCGGAGCAGGGAGGGTCGTCACCGTGGAAGTCTCCCGTACCCGGGGCGGCTTGGATGCCGCAAGCCCGCATCACTGTGATGCCGAGCGCTCCTCACCCGGCGCTGAGGCTGACTCAATTCGCTTTGCGTTTGTGAGGATACCGTGAGTGACAGGAGAGAGGGCTTCCGGCTTCCGGGGCCCCTCTCTACGCTCCGGTACTCATGACGACGGAACACGCGCAGCAGTCGGAAGGGCGCAACGGGCACAGCCGCAGACGCTTCCTGGCGGCGACCGGGGCAGCGGTCGCAGGAGTCGCCGGCGAGGTAGCGGTCGGCACCTTAGGGGCTACCGACAGCGCCGCCGCGGCCTCCGCCGGCAAGCGCGTCGCCGTCCTCGGCGGCGGAGTCTCCGGCCTCAGCGCCGCCCACGAACTTGCCGAACGCGGCTACGCGGTCACGGTCTACGAGTACTACGACACCCTCGGCGGCAAGGCTCGCTCGATGGACGTCCCCGGGACCGCGACGGGCAGCCGCAAGCCGCTTCCCGGCGAGCACGGCTTCCGCTTCTTCCCCGGCTTCTACCGGAATCTGCCGGACACCATGCGCCGTATCCCCTTCACCGGCAATGCGAACGGCGTCCACGGCAACCTCCGCAGTGGTACGGAGGCGCTGTTCGCGCGCGGCTCGGGCCGCCCGGACCTGCACTTCCCGCTCCGCCGGGTCACCACTGCGCCCGCCCTCGACGACCTCACCCCGTCCTGGATCCGCGACCAGATCCTTTCGGTGCTGGACCTTGCCACTCACCTGCCCGCCCATGAGGCCGCCTACTTCGCCAACCGCCTCCTGGTCCACCTCACCAGCTGCGACGCCCGCCGCGATGGCCAGTGGGAGAAGGTCACCTGGTGGGACTTCATCCGGGCCGGCGAGATGAGCCGCGAGTACCAGGTACTCCTCGGCATCGGCCAGACCCGCAACCTCGTCGCCACCCGCGCCGAGATCGCTTCCACCCGCACCGTCGGCCGCGTCATCATCGAGGCCCTCCTCCTGTGGGGCCTGCTCGGCCGCGGCATGGACGGCGACGCGGACATCGACCGGGTGCTGAACGCCCCGACCAGTGAGGCGTGGATCGACCCCTGGGAGGCACATCTGCGCTCCCTGGGCGTCGAGTTCGCGCTCGGCACCGAGGTCCGGGAGGTGGTGTACGGCGGCGGCCGGGTGACCGGCGTACGAGTGGCGGCGCGCGACGGCAGCCGGCAACGTACCATCACCGCCGACCACTACGTCTGCGCTCTCCCCGTCGAGCACGCGCGCGCGACCTGGGGCCCGGCCCTGCGCGCCGCCGACCCGCAGCTCGGACGGTGCGACGCGCTGAAGGCGGACTGGATGACCGGCGTGATGTTCTACCTGCGCACACCCACCCCCGTCGTGCACGGCCACATCAACTGCCTCGACTCACCATGGGCGGTCACCGCAATCGGCCAGACGCAGTTCTGGGACGTCCGGGACTTTTCCCGCGACTACGGGGACGGTCAGGCCCACGAATGCCTTTCCACGATCATCTCCGAGTGGGACAAGCCCGGCATCCTGTACGGCAAGACGGCCCGTGAATGCACCAAGGAAGAGATCGTCGCCGAACTGTGGGCCCAGCTGAAGGACGGGCTGAACGACTCCGGCAAGACGACGCTCAGGGACGAGGACCGGCTCGGCTGGTTCATGGACCCGGCGGTGACGGGCCTCGGCGGCCCCGACCCGCAAAACCGCGAACAACTCCTCATCCACCCCACCGGAACCCTCTTCCACCGCCCGTCGGCGAGGACAGCGGTGCCGAACTTCTTCCTCGCGGGCGACTACGTCCGTACGGATGTGGACCTGGCGACCATGGAGGGCGCCAACGAATCCGCACGACGCGCCGTCAACGCACTTCTGGACGCAGACAATTCGGGCTCCGAACGGTGTCACATCTGGGAGTTGTACCGACCGCCGGAGATGGAGCCCCTGAAGCGGGTCGACGCGGTGCGCTATCGACTGGGGCTGCCCAACACCTTCGACCTCGGGTAGCACCCGGCACCAGGATCCGGCGGAGTGGGCGTCGGGCTCAGCCCGGCAGATCGCGGACCAGCATGCTGTAGACGGGAGCATCTGCGAACGGCTGCTGGTCACCGATGCAGCGATACCCCCACTCCTCATAGCGGCGCTGTACTGCCCCATGCGTGGCGTCGACGAGCAGAGTCGCCCGGTCCTCCGGGCGGCCGTCCGGCAGAGCTTCGTGGATCCGTGCTGCCTCACCAGTCCCCGCCATCCATGGCGGACCATCAGCTCGAAGACCGCGAACGTACGGTGGCGGTGCGCAGTCCGTCGTAGGTCAGCTCGCGCAGGAGGTCGCGTCGGAGTTCGCCGGCGGCGGCGAGGGTCTGCACCATGACCTTCACGGTGGACAGCAGCTCTCCGGTGCGCGGGTGGCGGGCGGTGAGGTCCATCGCGGAGAACGCGCCGTCGTGGATGCGCAGCGCCACCTGGCCGTGGAGGACGTCGAGCACGTCGAGGAAGCCGGTCCAGGCGTTCACCTCGAACGAGAGGACCGGCAGGTCGATCTTCGGGAGCATCTTCTCGACCCGCCCCCGCAGCCAGGTCAGTGACTTCGGCGCGCCGAGCGTGCCGAGCCCCGCGACGTTCAGTTTCAGCCGCCCGTCGTCCTGCACCTCGATGGAGACCTTCGCCGCCGGTCCCGCCTCCTGAAGGCGCCATGATCGTTCTCAGCGCCAACGGCTGTACCAATAGCCCCTGCCCGCCGTCGTAGACGTGGAGCGCGCACGTCTCCGGGCGGGCCTGTCTGCCTCGTCGTACGCGGACAGCACGCGCTCGATCCGCTCCCGCAGCCACACGGGGCTGTCCTCGCGTACGTCCCACCGATCCTCGACGGGGGTGAGGGTGGCGGCGGAGCCGGCGACGGCGTCGACCAGGTGCACGACCTCGCCGGCGGTCGTCGTCCGCGCGTCCGGCACAGCGCACTGGGCCGAGGAAGCGTAGGTGGAACGCATGGCGGTGGACATGAGGCGCGGGCCTTCGCGATCCGGGAGGCTAAGGCACGCGTTCGCGCAGCGCGAGCACGGTGGCGGCTCCGGCCAGGGTGAGGCAGGCGGAGACGGCGAAGGCCAGGTCTGCGCCATGGGCCGGCCGTCCCGGGAAGGCGGTGGCGACGGTGATGGTCAAGGCGACCCCTACCGCGGATCCGATGTACCGGGCCGTGTTGTTGGCGCCGGAGCCCATCGCGGCCCGCTCGGGCGGCACGCTGTCCACGGCAAGGCGTGGCAAAGCGGCGTTGAGCAGACCTGTGCCGATCCCGGATACCACGATGCCGGGCACCAGCCGCGGCCAGGCGCCCGCGGGTACGGCGCCGAGCATGGCGAGCGCGCCCGCCGCGTTCAGGACGAATCCGAGGGCGAGTTGGTGGCGGGCGGAGACGCGGTGCGCCAGCCGCCGAACCTGCAACGCCACTACGGAGGAGATGCCCGCCCACAGCAAGAGCAGCCATGCCACGCCGAGCGCCGGGATGCCGATGGTCTCCTGCAGCACGGCGGGCAGGAAGCTGTACAAGCCGATCACGCCGAGACCGGTGAACAGCGCGCCGGCGATCGACGCGAGGAACAGGGGCCGACGCAGGAGCGACAGGTCGATCATCGGGGTCGTGCTGCGCCGCTCGATCCGCGCGAACACCGCGGCCGGCACCACCGTCGCTACGACCAACGAGACCACCGGTGCGCGCAACCAGCCATCCCGCCCCAGCGTCAGCGCGCTGAGCAAGGTGGCGAGCGCCGCTCCCAGCGCCAGGGCACCGGGCAGATCGGGCCGGCCGCCGCGCGGACTTTGGGATTCGCCGAGGACGCGGGCGGCAGCGGCGACCACGAGCAGGCCGACGGCGGCGAAGACCACGTACCCCAGGCGCCAGTCGACTTCGGCGAACCCGCCGGCGATCAGCGGACCGGTGGCGGTGCCTGCGCTGAACGACGCGCCCCATATCCCCAGTGCACGTACGCGTACGTGGCCGGCCGGGTAGGCGTGTGCGATCAGGCCGAGGCTGCTGGAGATGATCAACGCGCACGCCGCGCCCAGGGCGACACGGCCCAGGGTGAAAGTGAGTGTGGAGGTGGCGAGCGCGCCGAGACCGGTGGCCAGGCTCATCGCCGCGGTGCCGATGAGGAAGGCGCGCCGCCGGCCGTAGTCGTCCGCGAGGCTGCCCGCGACGAGCAGGAGAGCCACCAGGCCCAGAGGTGTCCCGTTGAGCAGCCATGCCTGCTCGGAAACGGGGGTGTGGAAGTCCGTCGCCATGGCGTGCAGCGTGAGCATCGGCGCGTTGTAGTCCATCAGCGCGATCACGGTGACGAGCGCCGTGAGGACGAGGACGCCTCTGGGGCGGTGGGCTGTCTGCTGCTGTGCTTGCGCACGCTCCACCGGCCGGGGCCGGGCGGGGCCGGGCGGGTGTCATGTGGATTCCTGGGTTCGGTGGCTGAGCTTACGGTTCCGGCCTGCGGTGGTCGGCAGGCCGGCGGGTTCGTGCCCGACAGCACCGGTCAGCGAGGGGGCCGGGATCTCCCGCTGGGGGATCCTGCCGCGTGCCCTCTTCGGGGACGTCGACGTGGATGATCCGCCGCGGGCACCTCTGCAGCGCCACGCGGTCTTCAACGGATAGGCGAGGGGTCTGGGTCTTGCTCGGCGCCCCGTCGGAGCATCACGCCGGCGGCCACCTCGTCGCCGAGCGTTCGTGCGGGATACCGAGGACCTCCACGTCTTGCAGGTCGGGGTGTTGGCAGAGAACATCATCGGACTCGCGTGGAGGCGCCGAGCGCCTGCGGCATCCGGTGTCGAACCTCAGAGCGCCCGCTCCGCCTCGGGGTTCGCATCGCAGGCGCGTACAGCGGACAGGGAGTGCTTCTGCCGGCCGTCCGCGTCGAAGTTGTCCGGCGAAAGCCACTCCCGCAGCGCCTTGCCGACCTGGGGCCACTCGGAGTCGATGACGGAGTACCAGGCGGTGTCCCGGCTGCGGCCCTTGTAGACCACGGCTTGGCGGAAGATCCCCTCGAAGGTGAAACCGAGCCGCTGTGCCGCCCTGCGCGAGGGCTCGTTGAGGCTGTCGCACTTCCACTCGTAGCGCCGGTAGCCAAGCTCGTCGAAGACGTAGGACATCAGCAGGAACTGTGCTTCCGTCGAGATCGGGGTCTGCTTGAGCAGGGGCGAGAACGCCACGTTTCCCACCTCGACGACGCCGTTGGACGGGTCTTGGCGCATCAGGGAGAGGGTGCCCACCGCCTTGCCGCTGCGCAGGTCGATGACCGCGTAGTGCAGAGGGTCGTCCGCCTGCGTCACCGTCACCACGTAGCCGCGGTAGTCGTCCCGGCTCCCGAACGGACCGGCCATCATGTATGTCCAGTCCCTGCCGTCCGCCGCGCGTGCGTAGGCGGAGTACAGGTCGTCGGTGTGCCGGTCGGCGTCCAGCGGTTCCACCCGGCAGAAGCGGCCGTCGAGGGTGACCCGGGCGGACGCCGGACGGACCGTCCAGTCGGGCAGCGGGTGGCCGATGGGCTGGCCGTATTCATTCAGACGTGCGGACATTCTCTTCTCTCGCTTCGTGTCGGTTGCTGCCAGGCTAGGCAACTAGTGGACCCCCGGTAAGGTCCACAGTTGGGCCATTCCATGGATCCACAAAGTCCGGCCCTGGGGAGGCGGGCGTCGTACGAGGGGAGACGGAGCAGTGTCGACCTCCAGCAGCGAGGCCCTGGGGCCGCAACTCGACTTCCTCCAGCAGGAACCGCTGTCCCGAGCCCGCGACGGGGAGTCCCTGCAAAAGCAGCTCCTGCACCGCATCCGCACCGCCGTCCTCGACGGCCGGCTGCCCGCCGGCAGCCGCCTGCCGGGCTCGCGCACCCTCGCCAGAGGGCTCGGGATCTCCCGCAACACCGTGACGCTCGTCTACGACGTGCTGGGCACCGAGGGCTACATCGAGCTCAGCAGACAAGGAACGCGGGTCGCCGCGCTGGCCCGACCGGAGCCCGACAGCCACGCCCACCACGCCCCCGCCCCACCCACGGTGTCGCAGCGCAGCGCCCGGATCCGCAAGCCCCTCCTGGGAGGCGCCGACTCCCTCGCCTTCACGCCGGGGGTGCCCGCCCTGGCCCAGTTCCCGCTGGCGGCCTGGCGACGCTCCCTCGGCCGGACGCTCCAGCAGAGCGGAACGGGTCTGCTGGGCTACGGCCCGCCCCAGGGGGAGCCGGCGCTGAGAACCGCCGTCCTGCGCCACCTCGCGCTGGCCCGCGGCGTGCGCTGCGCCCCGGAGCAGGTCGTCATCACGGAGGGAGCGCAGGAGGCGCTCTCGCTGTGCGTCCGGCTGGTCACCGACCCGGGAGACACCGCCTGGATCGAGGACCCCGGCTACCGCGGCGCACAGACCGCACTGGCCTCCGGCGACCTGGACGTCCTCCCCCTGCCGGTCGACGCGGGGGGCCTGCGCATCTCCGCGGCCGACTGGAGGGACCGCCCACCGCGCCTCGTCTACACCACCCCCGCGCACCAGTACCCGACGGGTTCGGTCCTCACGGCCTCCCGGCGCCTCGACCTGATCGAGAAGTGCCGCGACCACGGTGCCTGGATCATGGAGGACGACTACGACAGCGAATTCCGCCACAGCGGAGAACTCCTGGCCTGCATGCAGGGCATGACGCCGAACGCACCCGTGTTCTACGTGGGCACCTTCAGCAAGACGCTGTTCCCCTCGCTGCGCCTGGGATTCCTCGTGCTGCCCGAGGCTCTGGTCGACCAGGCGGCACCGGTCGTGGACGAGATGCTGCGCGGCGGGCACCGCTGCGAGCAGCTGGCCTTGGCGCACTTCATGGAGAGCGGCCAGTACAGCAGGCACCTCGCACGCATGCGCCGCCTGTACCGCAGCCGCCGGGACGCGCTCAGGGCGGCGCTGGCCGAACACCTCGACGTGCCGCACACCGTGACCGGCGGCGACAGCGGCATGCACCTGACGGTCCGGCTGCCGGCGGACTTCCCGGATCAGCGCGTGGTCCGGGCCGCCCGGCAGCACCGGATGGCCCCCTGGCCCCTGTCCCGCTCCTCGCTGCTCGCGGACTCCGCCCACAACGGGCTCGTCCTGGGATACGGCAACACCCCCGAGTCATCGTTCGTACCCGGCGTGCGACAACTCGCGCACCTGATCAGGAAGTCCGGCTTCGAGGGACGTGGCTGAAACTTGGCGCCCAGCAGCTCCCGGAAGGCTTCGGCCCCCTGCGGTGTCACCTTCACAGCGCGCCCGGAGCCGACTCGCCGCACCCACTGCTGGTCCAGCGCCGTGGCGCACGGGGCCGCCCCCAGCGCTCCGGCGAGATGGGGGCGACGCTCGGTCCAGTCCAGGCAGGCCCGCACGAGGGGCCGCCGAGAGCCCGGAGGCCGCCTGTAGCCCACGGCGTCGGCCGGCCATGCCCGGCCCTCCAGGGTGACCGCGAGCCCGGAGTCAGTGACGACCAAGCCTCGGGCGATCACCGCGTCTGCCAGGGGCACACCCAGCCGCCCCGCCAGTTGGTCGTAGTAGGTACGGTCCCGTGCTTCCGCACTGAGCCGCGCCGGCTCGCGCAGACTCTGCGGAGCGGGATGTCCGGCGCGTACGAGGAGAGGGCTTCGATCAGGGCGGCTGCCTCCGGGCCTGCCAGCCGGACGTAGCGGTGCCGACCTTGCGTTCCTCGATCAGCAGTCCGCCCGCGATGAGCCGGGAGAGCTGCTCGCCGGCAGTGGACGGCCGCATCCCCGCGTGCCGAGCGAGCTCGCCCGCTGTCCGGGCGCGGCCGTCGAGCAGCGCCTGGCAGAAGGCGGCCCGGGTGCGGTCGGCGAACAGGCCAGCGGTCTCGGCGAGCGGGGGCATGAAGTCATAATGCCGCAGGCACAGTTCGGAGGATGCCGAACCGTTCCGGCCCTAGCCTTAGCGCCATGACGCACAGCATGTCGCCGACCGCCTTCGCCCGCCTGCACCACCAGGCCACGCCGCTGCTGCTGCCCAATGCCTGGGACTACGCCTCAGCGGCCCTTCTGGCGGCACAGGGCTTCCAGGCGATCGGCACCACAAGCCTCGGCGTGGCTGCGACCGCCGGCCTGCCGGACGGGGCGGCGGCGACCGTCGAGGAGACCTTGGCTCTGGCCCGCCGACTCGGACAGGGCTCCTTCCTGTTCACCGTCGACACCGAAGGGGGCTTCAGCGATGACCCCGAGGAAGTGGCCGAGCTGGCCAGAAGGCTTTACGACGCAGGCGCCGCGGGAATCAACATCGAAGACGGCCGCCCGGACAGCACCCTCGCCCCCGTGGAACTACACGCCGCGAAGATCGCCGCCGTCAAGGCCGCCGTGCCCGCACTGTTCGTGAACGTTCGCACCGACACCTACTGGCTCGGACGCCAGGAGGAAGAGACCGCAAGGCGCCTCGCGGTGTACGAACAGGCCGGCGCGGACGGGGCATTCGTGCCAGGGCTGTCAGATCCGGACAGGATCGCCGCCCTCACGGCAACCCTCACCGTGCCACTGAACATCCTGTACACACCGACCGGACCCGCCCTCGCCGACCTGGCCACACTCGGCGTGCGCAGGATCAGTCTCGGCTCTTTGCTCTACCGCAACGCCCTGGCGGCGGCCGTGACCACCGCGACCGCCACCCGCGACGGCCTGCCCGTGGAACGCGCACCCCTCTCCTACGCGGAGGTGCAGGCGCTGGCGGCCCTTTGTGGGACGCCGCGGAGATCCATGTGAGGCCCCAGCCACCTGGAATGCGCGCCCGGCTGCGATCACTCGCCGTCGGGACTCGAAGGCGTCGACGAGGAGAAGCTGACGGCGGACGCGCTGTGGGAGGCGGTGACCGGCAAGCCGGGCACCCGGGCCTGGTTCGAGGGCGTGCACATCACCTGCCGCAGCCCGGAGTCGGAGGCGGCCCGCAAGGAGCACTACCAGCAGATCTACGCCCCTGCGCAGGAGCGGCGGAAGCAGGCGAAGACCGAGCCAGCCACCGAGGCACAGGTGAAGTACCTGACCACGCTCGCGGAGAAGGTCGGCAAGGAGCGGTTCGACGCCGAGTTCGCCAAGGTGATCAAGGGCAGCGACATCGCTCCGCGGGCTCCCCGGCAGCGGTGCGCGACGGCCGCGAAGCGGCTCACGAGGCGGCTCCTGCGGGCGCGGTCTCGGCCGGCGGTTGTCCGGCGGGGCGGGTGAGAATCGCGGCGAGTCGGTCGGTCATCTGCGGAAGCAAGCGGTAGTACACCCACGTTCCGCGCCGCTCGGAGTCGATGAGTCCGGCCTGCTTCAGCAGCTTCAGGTGATGGGAGATCGTCGGCTGCGACAGCTCGAAGGCCGGGGTGAGGTCGCAGACGCAGACTTCCCCGCCCGCCCGGGAAGCGATCATCGACAGCAGCCGCACCCGCACCGGGTCGCCCAGCGCCTTGAACACCTTCGCCAGGTCGGCGGACTGGCCCTCGTCCAGCGGGGCGGTCAGCAGCGCGGGACAGCTCCCCCCGGCACTGCCCTGGCCGAGCGCCACAAGCTCTTGTTTCGACATGTTTCTATGTTGATGTTCTTCAATCCAAGACGCAAGCTTGCATCGACAGGTGTCAATGCAACGTGATCGAGGAGAACCGTCATGCCCCGTGTTCAGCTCGCCCTCAATGTCGCCGACCTCGAAGCCTCGGTGACCTTCTACGCCAAGCTGTTCGGCGTCGAGCCCGCCAAGCGCCGGCCCGGCTACGCCAACTTCGCGGTCACCGAGCCGCCGCTCAAGCTCGTCCTCATCGAGGGCGAGCCCGGTCAGGACACCCGTCTGGATCACCTCGGCGTCGAAGTCGACTCCACGGAGACGGTCACCGCCGTCACCGACCGGCTCAAGGAGGCAGGGCTCGCCACATTCGAGGAGAACGACACCTCCTGCTGCTACGCCCTCCAGGACAAGGTCTGGGTCCATGGCCCCGGCCGCGAACCCTGGGAGGTCTACGTCGTCAAGGCCGACGCCGACCAGATGGGCAAGAGCCCTGCGCTCGACGGCAGTGACGCCTGCTGCACCAGCGCTCCGGCGGAGACGGGCGAGCCTGCCCCGGCGGCAACGGCCTGCGGTTGCGGAAGCTGACCGGTTTCGTCCACACCCCTCACCCGCCGTCGCCGCCTGCTCCGTCTTCTCCTGAGGGAGCGGTTCGGACAAGAGCCGGTGGGCGAGGAACGCGTACTTCGTGGCGGTGGCCTCGGAGAGGTCGAAGACCGAGGTCAGGTGGAGTGGGTCGGCCCCGGTGGCGAGGGCCTCGCCCAGGACGCGGTCAACGCGGATGCGGTCCAGGCTCACGCCATTCATGGTGAGCTGCCGCTTGAGGAAGTAGACCTCACCTGGCCGGTGCCGTTCGCGGTCCGACGGGAAACCACGACGTGCCGGTTGAGGGTGTGCGGCCAGCGCATTCGCCGTTCGGCGAGCCAGGCCCGCAGGGCGGCCCGGGTGAGTGCTCCCATCGGCTGGACGTTGCTGACGATGGTGATGCGGCCCTGGCAGAGGTCCAGGTCGTCGAGCTGGAGCGCCCGGATTGTCTCGCTCCGGGCGGCGTGGACGGCGGCCAGGGCGACAGCGAGGCGCGCGGCAGGGTTCGCGGCGGTGATCTGAGCGTGGGTGACCTCGGCGTCGGTCATCGGGGTGACGGACCGGGGCTGCGATGGCCGACGCGGATCCCGCGCATGGGGTCGGTGAAGACGCATCGGTGCTGCTTGGCGTAGCGGAAGAGAGAGCGCAGGGAGGTGACCGCGGAGGTGTACTGGCTGCCGCGAAGGTCGGCGACCGTGTCCATCACGTCCTCGCGGGTGATTGCCCGGAGCTGGCCTCGGTGGGCGGCCCACTCTTCCACGATCGGCCGGACAGCTCCGAAGTAGCGGTGCAGGGTGCCCGGGGCCGGGTGCGGGCGTCGCCGTCCAGCAGCCAGAGAAGCCAGTCCTCGATGTCCCCGGCGAAACCGGCGGGCAGGCCAGCCGTCTGGCGCTCGATCCAATCCCGTGCGGTCGGTCGGTATTGCCGTCCGGCGCCATCACCGGGCACACCCTGATCCCGCCGATACTGGTCGACCTGCGCCCCTGACGGACCGTGCGCCGGCGTCATGCCCGCGTGCGCTCTTGCGCTGGACGACGAGATGGCCGCCGCCCTCGCTGCCGCCCCCGCCGACAGCTCCGCCCCTCCTACCGCATCCCACCCGAGCGCGACACCGCCCCGGGCGAACGCCGCGCACAGGCTCGAAGCGTCCTCGCGGGCGCCACCAAAGCCGTCCACGGCACCGAAGCGCTCTCCGAACTCCTGCGTATCCGGCCCTGCCCGACCTGCGTCAGCAGCGCTCTACCGCCGCCGGAACGGTAGCGACGGCCTTCAGCACCCGCGACGAAGCCGCCCGCCGTCTGGGCATGGCCACCCAGCCCCTGCGCAACATCCTCTAGAAGCCGTTGACGTCGAGAGCCTTCGGCGGGCGCCGTATCATCCGCCGCGAAACCAACGAATATATGTGCCTGGCGACCGGCGACCACGCGCGGTTACTTTCTGCGGCTGCTCCAGATGATGGCGGTGGCCAGGATCAGTGCCGCGCGGGTGTAGTGCGGGTTGGTGGAGGGCTGACGGGGGCCTGGTTTCCCCCCGCCTGTCGCGATTCGCAGGGTGAGGTCGTTATCGGCGAGGTTGCGCAGGATTCCGCGTCCCTGCTGGAGGCTTCCGGGGGCGGCGATCATGAGTTCGAGTGCGGTGCGGGCGGCTTGCTGTTCGGAGAGAGTCTCCTGGGCGAGGCCGAACATGATGGTGCGCAGGTTCTCGGCGAAGACGTCGGTGATCGACAGTTCGGGGCACAGGTGGCGGATGGATCCTTCGAGGTTGGCGAAGGATTTTCCGAGGAGGGCGATGACGGGGCTGGACTGGATGCCGCGTCGGGTGGCGCAGGTGAGAACGGCGGTGAGGGTGACGCCGAAGTTGAGGTCCTCCAGCGAGGCGGAGGTGACTTTCGGCACGAGGGCGGCCATGTCGGTGCGAAAGCCCGCCAGGTCCGCCCAGGGGGTGGGCTGTCCCATCTCGGTCCAGGTCTTCGCCAGCCCGGTGCCGTCGTTGGCGGCCACGTTGAGCAGGGCCAGGACGAGGCTCCGGCTGACGTTGGCCTCGATGCGGCCGACCATGCCCCAGTCGATCAGGTGGGCCGGCTGCCCGGGGGCGACGAAGACGTTCCCCGGGTGGGGATCGGCGTGGAAGTAGCGGTCGAGGAAGAACCCCCGGAACATGAACGCCATCAGGTCCCGCCCGATACCGGAGCGCTCGTCGGCCGTGAACGCCTCGGGCTCGGCGTCGCGGACCGAGGTGCCGGGGGCGAGGGACTGCACCAGGACCCGCCGGGTGGGGTCGAGCAGGACGAGGGGGACGGTCAGGTGTTTGACGTCCTCGGTCAGGCGGAGGGCGATGCGCATGTGGGCGGCCTCCTTACGGAAGTCGCTCTCGCCCTCCATGGCGTCGAAGAGCACCCCGAGCATGGCCGGCAGGTCGATCACCGTGGTGAACCGGGGTGCGGCCCGAGCGGTCACGCGGGCCATCCGCCGCAGGACAGCCATGTCCTGGGCCATGACCGTCTCCACGCCAGGGCGCTGGATCTTCACCGCGGCCGGAGTGCCGTCGGCGAGAACGGCGCGGTAGACCTGGGCCAGTGACGCCGCCCCGAGCGGTGTGTCGGTGTCGATCTCGCGGAACAGGCGTGGCCAGCGGGCCCCGAAGTCCTGGGCCAGTACGGGCTCGAAGACGTGGAACGGCTCCGGGGTGACCTGGTCGTGGAGCTGCCCCAACTCCGCAATCATCGCCGGGGGCACGAAGTCGGGGCGAGTGGAGAGCATCTGCCCGACCTTGATGTAGAACGGCCCGAGCGACTGCAGCGCCTCCCGCACCGCCCGCGCGCGCTCTTGCCGCTCCTCCCCGGTACCGGCACCGCCTCCGTGCCCGGACCGGCGCACCTCTTCCACGAGCAGACGGCCCAGCACACCGGCCACATACCGGGCGCGAGCGGACACACAGCCTCCAAGAACAAGCCACGTACGCCGTTACCAGGGAACTCGCGCTCGTCGCGGACAGGCCGCCGCCAACGGCTCCGGCCGCGACCGGGGCGTCTGTCCGCGGTCTCTCGCCTACCCGTTCCAGCCGGAAGAGGAGCCGTCACCGACCGCATCGGACAGCAGCCCCACCGTGCCCGGCGACCGGCCGACCGGCCGAGCAACCCCGGGCGCGGCCGGGGCAAGAGCGGTGAGGAGCACCTGGGCAAGGACCTGGTAGGTGCACTCACTGCCGCTCTCGCCGTCCCTGACCCGGAAACGGCTTCCGCGCCGCACCTCGCCGGCCAGCCCCTCCACAGTGACCGGTCGACGCGTGAGCGTGTCGAACAGCCGCCCGCCTTCCGTTCGGACGAGGAGGCGCTCCACGTCGGTGCCCGCTACGGCCCATGCGGTCACGCACGTGCCACCGGGGACCGGTCTCCCACCGACTCCTGCGCGGGCGGCGTGGCCTCGGCCAGGCGGCCGATCCTCTCCTGCAGCACGGCCAACTCCGCCCGCGCCTGGCGCAGCTCCTCTGCCCGGGCCTCTTCGCCCCGGGGGGCCTCGCGGGTGTAAGCGATGTCCTTGTCCTCCTCGTCCTCTTCCAAGAGGAGGACGACCGTCTCGCGGAACTTGCCGTCCACCCGCGCCGCGCAGTCGAGGAGATCGTAGGCACCGTCCCTGAAGCCGTCCATGACAGTGCCGGCGAACTTGATGATGGCGTGACGCGGCCAGGGCTCGCTCATGAGAAATTGCTCCTTCTGCTCGGGTCCGCCGTAGACGACGGCTCCGGTGAAAGTTGTTCGTCAGCTTTCTGAGTGCACGCCAATCCGAGCCCTGTGACAACCCCGGCTACGGGGCGTGCGGAAGCACGCAAACGCCGCGCCTCGGTGGCCGAGTGCGGGAGTGCGCGCCGCTCGTGGGCGTACGAACTGAACCCGCATACCCGGGGCATACATCGTTGACGAATGTTCACGTCAGGCATGGTCCTGCGCTCCCTTCCACGGGGTCGTGGCCGAGGAGATCCTGGGTGCACGGATCAACTGGGCCGGCCCGGGTGACTCCAGGATCGATGCCATGAGTGCGGCTGGTTGCCGCGCGTCCTTGGCGGCAGACCCAACCGGCCCGACCGCTTCTTTGACGGGAGTACGGCATGACCGCCGTCGACCTGCCCCAGCCCACCGCCGCCCCGCCCGCACCCGCCCCGGCGCCCCGCCGCCCCACCCGTCAGGTGCGGGTCGGTGACGTCCTCGTCGGTGGTGGCACACCGGTCACCGTCCAGTCCATGACCACCACCCCCACCGCGGACGTCGACGCCACCTTGCGGCAGATCGCCGAACTCACCGCCGCCGGCTGCGACATCGTCCGGGTCGCCGTGCCCTCCCAGGACGACGCCGACGCCCTCGCGCAGATCGCCGCGAAGTCGAAAATCCCGGTGATCGCCGACATCCACTTCCAGCCCAAGTACGTCTTCCAGGCGATCGACGCCGGCTGCGCGGCGGTCCGCGTGAACCCGGGCAACATCAAGAAGTTCGACGACAAGGTCCGCGAGATCGCCGCCGCCGCGTCAGCCGCCGGGATTCCGATCCGAATCGGCGTCAACGCCGGCTCCCTCGACCAACGGCTGCTGGCCAGGCACGGCGCAGCCACCCCGGAAGCCCTGACGCAGTCGGCACTGTGGGAGTGTGCGCTGTTCGAGGAGCACGGCTTCACCGACCTCAAGATCAGCGTGAAGCACCACGCCCCCCTGACGATGATTGCCGCCTACCGGCAGCTCGCCGCCCGGTGCGACTACCCCCTCCATCTGGGAGTGACGGAGGCCGGGCCGCCGCCGCAGGGCACGATCAAGTCCGCCACCGCCTTCGCGATCCTGCTGAACGAGGGCATCGGCGACACCATCCGTGTCTCCCTGACCGCGCCGCCCGTCGAGGAGGTCAAGGCCGGCACCCAGATCCTGCAGGCCCTCGGCCTGCGCCCCCGCCGGCTGGAGATCGTCTCCTGCCCGTCCTGCGGGCGGGCCCAGGTCGACGTCTACCGGCTCACCGCCAAGGTCCAGGCCGCCTTCGACGGCTTCCCCCACCCCCTGCGCATCGCGGTCATGGGCTGCGTCGTCAACGGCCCCGGCGAGGCCCGCGAAGCCGACCTCGGCGTCTCCTGCGGCAACGGCAAAGGCCAGATCTTCGTCCACGGCGAAGTCGTCAGAACCGTGCCCGAAGCACGGATCGTCGAGGCACTCCTCGAAGAGGCCCTCAACGTCGCCGGCCCCGCGGCCCAGGGCGGCACCCCGTGACCGCCCTGACCGCGCCCCCCTCCGCCCCGCTGGACCCGGACGGCATTCGTGCGGCCGTCGACGCCGTGCTGTACGCCTTCCTCGACGAACAGGAACAGACGGCCTCCGAGCTCCCGGAGATCACCCTGTTCACCGGCCTGCTCCGGAACATGCTCGCCGCCGGCGGCAAGCGCATCCGCCCCCTGCTGTGCGTCACCGGCTGGGCGGCGATCACCGACCAGGTACCGCCGCCCG
This sequence comes from Streptomyces sp. NPDC048644, assembly GCF_043199105.1. Taxonomy (NCBI): domain Bacteria; kingdom Bacillati; phylum Actinomycetota; class Actinomycetes; order Kitasatosporales; family Streptomycetaceae; genus Streptomyces; species Streptomyces sp. NPDC048644. The sequence goes on along the minus strand of NZ_JBICVO010000020.1, from coordinate 18,274 downwards.
CGCTCTGGCGGGTGGCCGCCTCCCTGGAACTGTTCCACGCCTTCGCCCTCATCCACGACGACATCATGGATAACTCCGACACCCGCCGCGGCCTGCCCACCGCCCACCGCGCCATGGCCGCCCACCACCGGCACCGCCCGGACGCGGACACGCTGGGGGTGAACACCGCGATCCTGCTGGGCGACCTCGCCCTCGGCTGGTCCTACGAGCTCCTGCACGCCGACGACACCCCGCCCGCCTGGCGCCGCCGGGCATGGAAGCTGCTGAACGCGCTGCGCACCGAGACCTTGGTCGGCCAGTACCTGGACCTGACGGCGGCGGGGGATCCGTCGGCCGACACGGACACGGCGTGGCGCATCATCCGCTACAAGACGGCCAAGTACACCATCGAGCGCCCCCTGCACCTGGGCGCCGCCCCGGCCGACGCCGACCCCGCCCACCTGCGCTCCCTGTCGGCCTACGCGATCCCGCTCGGTGAAGCGTTCCAACTGCGCGACGACCTCCTCGGCGTCTGGGGTGACCCCGAGCAGACCGGCAAGTCCACCCTGGACGACCTGCGCGAGGGCAAGCACACCGTGCTGGTCGCCACCGCCCTCGACCGGGCAACCCCAGCCCAACGACGCACCCTGAACGACTTCCTGGGCGATCCGACCCTCGACCGGACCGCGGCGGACGCGCTGCGCACGGTGCTGATCACCACCGGGGCGGCAGCCGCCGTCGAACAGATGATCACCGACCGGCTCCACGCCGCCCGACGAGCACTGGACGACAGCGCCCTGCGGCCCGCCGCCACCACGGCACTGCGCCGGCTCGCCGCCTCGGCGGCCACCCGCGCGTCCTGACGAAGAAACCGCCCGCACACTGCACAGCCCGTCCACTGCCCAGGCCACCACCGCGCCGGCGCCCACCCCGCGGAGCGTCACCCGAGCCGCCAGAACGCCCCCTCCTCACTCCACACCACGACGGAGCACGCCATGGATACGATCACGGACACGACCGGCCCGCGGATGCTTGATCTGCCGCCGCTGTACTGCCCCATCGACGCGGCCGTCCACCCCGAGCACGAGAGCATCGACCGCGACTCCCTGCTCTGGCTCGACCGCTACCGCCTCTACACCAGCGACATCGACCGGGCCTGGGTCATCGCGCGAAACTACACGGAGGCGATGACCCGCATCTATCCCGAAGGCCTCACCGACCGCGTCGCACTCACCGCCCGATGGCTGCACTGGATCTTCTACGTCGACGACGTCCGCATGGAAACCGCCACCACCCCCGACAAGCTCGCTTCGGCGATCGGCCTCACCAGCCACCTGCTCCGCGTCATGGAATCCCCGGCCACCGAGCCGGCTGCGGATCAGACCGGCCCGGTCGCCGCGCTGCAGTCACTCATGTCCTCGGTGCAGGCCGTCGCCACCCCGACCCAGCTGTACCGGTTCGTCGAGGCCCACCGCAAATGGTTCCACTCCATCCTGTGGGGAATGGCCAACCCCACCCCCGCCGGCCTGGACGAGTTCCTGCACCTGCGGATGCTGAATGCCGGCGGCGCCGCCAGCATGTCCTGGTCGGAGATCACCGCCGGCGAGGAGATCCCCGGCACCGAGTTCCACTCCCCCGCCCTGCGCGCACTGCAGGAATCGTCCTTCCTGCTGATGGCCCTCGACAACGACCTGCTCTCCTACAACCGCGAACTGCTCATCGACAAAACCAAGCTCAACATCGTGATGCTGCTCGCCCGGCTGAACGACTGCCCGCCCGAACAGGCCGTCCACCAGGCTGTCGCCCTGCGAGACCGCCTGACGACACTGTTCCTGCGCCTGCGCGAGCAGGAACAGCCCAAGCTGAGCGCCGCCGGAAGGGCCTACGTCGCGGACCTCGCCTACGCGATCCGCTCCAACCTCGACTGGGGCTCGCATTCCCCCCGCTATACAGCTGTGACACCCCGCACCCAGCTCCCCCCGCCGAACCCCGCCCCCATCCCGCTCACACTCACCGACCACTCCAGCGACCCCAGCACCGAACCGCTGCCCTGCCCCTCGCTCGCCTGGTGGTGGCAGCAACTGCGCTGACCGGCCCCGGAGCCCTGTCCCTGACCCCCGGTACAAAGGGAGTCACCGACGCGGTGGCCCCCAGCTTTCCCCTGCACCGGCGAGGGTGGCGTGGCCACCACCGCCGCTGAGGCCGTCATCGCACTGCCGCTCGGCGCGAGCGCAGCGGCCGGAAGGACGCGGCCGGTGCCCGCCGCCGCGCGCCTTCCCGAAAGGGGGCGGTGCGCGTGCGGAAGCCGACGAGCGTGAGGCGCGGGGCGCTCGCGGGGCGGGCTGAAAGGAACGAGACGGTGATCGACGCCGGCAGCGCCGGCCCGGTGGGACCGCCTGAACGCCGGGCGGTCAAGGGGACGTCGCCCGGTCGAGTCGGAGTCTTCATGACACACCTCACTGAACCGCTGCGGGTTCCGGGGCCGAGGACCCCGGAACCCGCGCAACGGTCTACCGGGCCGCGTTGTCGGGGTAGGCGGCGGTCGCCTGTATCTCGACGAGGAGTTCCGGGCTGGCGAGGCCACTGACGCCGATGATCGACCAGGCGGGGTAGGGCGCCTTGACGAGGCGTTGCTTGGCCTCAAGGAAGCCGGGCATGTTCTGGCGGATGCCGACGTGGTAACTGGTCACGTCCACCAGGGCGCTGAGGTCGAGGTTCTCCAGTCGCAGGATCTCCTCGATGCGCCGGATGGCGATCTCGGTCTGCTCCTCGACGGTCTCCCCCGCGACGCCGTCGGGGCGGCGGCCGATCTGGCCGGAGATGAACAGGTGCCCGTGCGAACGGATCGCGGCGGCGTGGCCGAAGCGTGCGAAGGCGGTGGTGGTCCCTCCGAAGACCGGCGAGTCGTCGGGGACCTCTACGGGGTAGCTGGGCATTGCGGTGTGTCCTTTTCTCTGTCGTCTCTGTCGATCAGGGATGGGTCGGGTCCGTCAATCGCCCCATCGGGAGGAGCTGCAGGCGTGCTCCATCCTGGTCCGGCCGAAAGCCTGGCGTTCGCGCAGGAATTCACCGGGTATCGAGTAACGGGGGCCGTTCGCCGGGTTCTTGGCGGCTTGCGCGACGATCGCGTCGGTGAGTGAGCGGATCATCTCCAGCCGTGGATAGGCGGCGTGGACGGCATCGGCCTGCTCGTCGCTGAGGGCGTCTGCGTGGGTGGTTCCCATCGGGCCGCCGAAGTCGAGCGCGACGCCTTCGCGGACGAGTACGCACAGCGTGCCGCGGCGCTCCGCAATGCCCGTGGAGGTGTGCAGGGCGATGGCCTGCCAGACCTCGTCGGCGTCCGCCGCGGACCGTCCGTGTTCGATGAGGAACGCGGCGGCCCGGTCGGCGCCCTCGACCTCGAAACGCTGGGTGTGCGGGCCGTCCGACGCTACGCCGAGGTCGTGCATCGTGCACGCCGCGAACAGCAGGTCGTCGTCGTAGTCCTGTCCGGCGGCCAGCGCGAGGCGTGCGGCCACGAGCCGGGCGAACAGGTAGGTGCGGATGCTGTGGTTGAACACGGACGGCGTTTCCACCGGCTTGATGAGTTGCACGACAGCGCCGGTGAGCGGTGTGTCGGGCAGCGTGATCAGGTCGGCGGCCGTCTCGTGGGCCACCTGGCTGCGGGTCGTTCCGGTCATGTCCTCCAGACTGGCATTCACCGCCCTGACCAGGTGAGTGGCAATAATGACCTGGATCATTAGAATATTGCCATGTTGATGCACCGAGTCGCGGTCCTGGCGTTGGACGGCGTCACTCCGCTCGATCTGGCGATCCCGGCACAGATCTTCAACGCCCGCCCGGAGACCCCCTATGAGGTGACCGTGTGCGGGCTCGACTCCACGGTTGCGACCACCGCGGGCTTCTCCCTGGTCGCCGATGGGGGCCTGGACCAGGTGCGCGCCGCCGACACCGTGATCGTGCCGGGACACGAACCGCTGACACGGCCGCCGCAGGACGTGCTCGACGTGCTGGCCGAAACACGCGACCGGGGCCGGCGGGTGGTGTCGATCTGCACGGGCGCCTTCACACTGGCCGCGGCGGGCGTACTGGACGGGCTGCACGCCACGACCCACTGGCAGCACATCGACGAGCTCGAACACAACTTCCCGGCCGTCAGGGTCGACCGCGACGTGCTCTACGTCGACGAGGGGGACGTGCTCACGTCGGCCGGGGTGTGCTGCGGCATCGACCTGTGCCTGCACCTCGTGCGCCGCGACCTGGGGGCGATCGTGGCCAACCGGATCGCCCGCAGCCTGGTGGCCGCACCGCACCGCGACGGCGGGCAGGCCCAGTACGTACCGGCTCCGGTCACCATGGCCGGAGAGGCATCGCTCTCCGAGACCCGGGGATGGGCCCTGCACCACCTCGACGAACCGCTCACACTCCGCGTGCTCGCCCGGCACGCGGGCGTCTCACCACGCACCTTCATGCGCCGGTTCGCCGCGGAGACGGGCACCACCCCCTTGCAGTGGCTTCTGAGCGCCCGCCTCGGCAAGGCACGTGAACTGCTGGAGACCACGAGCCACTCGGTGGACCAGGTGGCACGGGACTGCGGCCTGGGCACAGCAGACAACCTGCGTCTGCACTTCCGGCGAGTACTCGACACCACTCCCACCGCCTACCGGCGCACCTTCACCCGTTGACACCGTCCGCGCCTCGGACACCACGGTGGGCCGGCTCGTAGGGACCGCCACTGACGACGTGGTCACCGGTTTGACGACCGACCGCGCCCCCGACTTGCCGCACCGACCCGTGAAGAGTGGCCCCGGCACGGGGCGCTCACGACCCGCGCCGGGGAGCACCGGCGCCACGGCCGACCGCCGATCCGGCCGGCTACCGCCTCCCCAGGCGGCACGGCGCGGAAGGGCGGCCCCGAAGTGGGGACCAGCTGGCCGCGGCGGCGCCCTCAGGAGAAGTCGAGCAGCTCGGCAAGTGTCCGCCGTCGGCGACGGCGGACACGGTCCCGGTGGTGCGGAGCGACGCCCCCGTACTCTCCGGCTGTGATAGTCCGATGCGACCGGACCATCAGCCCTCACAGCGGGGAGACCGTGCCGGATCATCCCGGCATACGAATCGGGGAGGAGTATCCGGTTCTGGAGATCACCACCGCAGCAGGCCGGCCCCTCCTGCGTCTTCCCGAATACGGTGACAACGGGGGTTTCAGAGAGAGTCCCGGGCTTTGGGACGCGGTCAGCCGCGTAAGTGCACGCGATAAACCTGGCGACGTCGGCGATCGTCCCCGGGATACTGGCCGCCCATGGATGAGGTCAAAGTCGTTGTCGCCCATCCCGAGCGCGCGACTCTGCGCGTCGGTGACGTGTTCTTGAAGGTGGACGCCGATCAGGCGCGCATCGACGTCGAGGTCGAGGCGATGTCCCTCGCGCCGGTCCCGACCCCGGAGGTCCTGTGGCGCAAGCCGCCCGTGCTCGCGATCGCCGCACTCCCGGGGACGACGCTTGGGCGCCTCGGCGGGCCGTCGACCGGGTCGTCGGCGGCGTGGGCCGCGGCGGGCGCCGCCATCCGGAAGCTGCACGACGCGCCGCTGCCGCCCCTGCCCGGCCGGGCCGGCCGGAGCATCGTCGCGCTGGCGGCGGAACTCGACGACGAGTGCGAGTCGCTCGTGACGGACGGCCTCCTGCCCGCTGACCTGGTCACCCACAACCGCCAGGTCGCCGAGGCCGCACTCCGGCCGTGGACTCCGGCGTTCACGCACGGCGACCTGCAGATCGCGCACGTCTTCGTCGTCGGCGACGAGGTCACGGGCATCATCGACTGGTCCGAGGCGGGCCAGGGTGATGCCCTGTACGACCTCGCCACCTTCACGCTCGGACACAAGGAGCACCTCGACGACGTCCTCGCCGGCTATGGCACCGACATCGACATCGAAGTGATCCACGCGTGGTGGTCGTTGCGAAGCCTGCTGGCAGTTCGCTGGCTGACCGAGCACGGCTTCGACCCGTTCGCGCCGGGCTGTGAGGTCGACGTGCTGAGATCCCGGATGTGAGGATGCGCAGGCGGCGGAACCAGTGCAGCAGCGTGATCGCTCCTTCCACGACCAGCGGTACACGCCCGGACCGGAGCCGTGCCCGGTACCGCGCCGGGCGAGGTGCGGGGTGCTCTGCAACCGGCGGGCCTGGTCCCGGTCCACCGGGGACGGACCGGTGGCCGGCCCGCCTTCATCGCGCGGATGTGGTGACGTCGGGTGTTGGAACGTGTAGGTGCCAGGAAGGGAATTAGACCTGTTCGAAGTGGAACGCCTTGATGAAGCAGTCGCGCGGTTGGGCGAGGGCGAAGAGCACGCATTCCAAGAGCGACTGTGCGGTGAGGGTGTCCTTGGCATCGCGCGGTGTGGTCTCCCACTCCTCGGAGAGCGGGTCAGGGTTGGCGAAGTCGGGCGGATAGAGGGAGATCACCCGGACCCCCTGGGGCCGCAGGCGCTTGGAGAGGATCTCGGTGAAGCCTGATTGGGCGCTCTTGGCCGCGTAGAAGGCTTCGTGTGCGTCCGAGCGGTGATGGCCGGCCGTTCCGCAGGCGGAGACCATGGTCACCACATCTGGCTTGTCGGAATTGAGCAGGAGAGGGAGGAAGTTCTTCACGGTCAGGACGGTGCCGGTGGCGCCGGATGCGATGGTGTCGACGACGTCGGCGTCGGAGGCGGATGGGAGGTCTGGGCCTTCGAGGTAGCGGGAGCCGTTGTTGATCAGCACGTCGACGCGGTCGGTGTGCCGGGCGACGTCGGCAGCGAAGTCGCGGATCGAGGCGGGTTCTGTCAGGTCGCAGGCGAAGGCGTGGACCTGTTGGTGTCCTCGGTCGCGGATCTCGTCGCGAACGTGCTCAGCGGCGGCGAGAGTGCGCGCGGAGAGGAAGACTTCGGCGCCGAGGTCCGCGAGACGGATGGCCAAAGTGCGTCCGAAATCGCGGCCGGCGGCGGTGATGACCACGCGGTGGTCGTCGAATCTCATGTCGTTGCTCCTGCTTAGGGGATCGGATGGTGCGGTGAAGTGCGGCGGCTGACCTCGGTGGTTGGGGCGGATACCGAGGGTTGAGCGCTGCGTCAGCTGGGTGGTGCTGATCGGTCGTCCGGGCTGGCTGCCAGGAAGAGCCATGGTGACGGGGCCAGGGCGCCGACAATCGCGTGGCCCTTGCGGTTCACGGCGACCGCTCGGGCCAGATCGGCGACGGGCTCGGGCAAATGGACGGGTGCATTGCCGAGGTGGAGACGTACTTCGTGAGCGCCGGCCTCGACGTCCTCGGTGGTCAACCGGTCTGTCGCCGAAGGCTCTTGTGCGGAGAGGACGAGAAGCAGCCCGGCGAGGCGTCTCCGGCTTCGAGGTTGTCGTCGTAGAGCAACGGCTTGAGTTTGCGGTCCCTGGTCTTGGTGCCGGGCGAGACCAGCTCGATGACGAGCTGCACCGCGTCGGCGCCGATGCTGACGCCCTGCTGAGAAGGGTTTCTTCACGCGTCTACGGCGATCCGGGATCCTGCTCCAGCACCGCGTTCAAGGTGCGGCGGCCGATCGCGGACATCAGTGGGTTGTCGGCCGAATGGGTCAGGAAAACCAGGGACAGGGCCAGCGCCCACCCCCGTGCACGTGTCCATGTGCTGTCGTCGGCGCGACCGTACGCGTACCGGAACTCCTCGCGCTGCGGGGAGGGCAGGATCATCCAGGCCACCGCCAGGTCGGTGGCGGGGTCTCCGGCGGTGATATCGCCGAAGTCAATCACGGCGCTGACCCGGCCGCGGTCGACCAGGATGTTCGCGGGGTGCAGATCGCCGTGCAGCCACACCGGCGGGCCATCCCACTCAGGCGCGGCAACGGCGCTCTCCCACACCCGCAGCACGGCGGCCCGTTCGACAGGATCGTCCAGGTGCGGCAGTTGGGCCATCACCTTGGCGGCTCGCCCGGCGAGCGGTATTCCCCGCACAGAGTTGACGGGCGCATCGGCCGATGCCGGTAGGTGCAGAGCCGCCAGGAACCCGCCGAGGGCCAACGCGGCTTGTCCCGGATCGGCCGGCGGCGTACGGGCCGCGGTCTCCCCCGGCAGGAACGGCAACACACTCCAGGCCCAGGGGTACCCGCGTCCCGGCTGACCGGTGCGAACCGGCGCCGGAATAGGCAGCGGAAGGTGGCCGGCAAGGCCGGGCAGCCAGCGTTGTTCGTGCGCCACGAGTCCGGCGGACGCGGCCCGCCGGGGAAGACGCATCAGGTAGTCGCGGCCAAGTCGGCAGATCGTGTTGTCCCAGCCGTTGGCCAGCACCTCGATGCTGAGTCCGGCCAGACCGGGGTGCTGGTCGGCCGGCAACTGGCGCACCAGCTCCGGGGAAACCGACACCTCGGCAGCCGGCATGTTGTTGACGTTCACCTCGCAATGCTAGATCCGTAAGAAATGGAACTAGGGCGTCCTGCCGGTGCCTAGCGATGCGCGGATCTTGCACGCTGGGATGGCGTCCGGCGGGAGGTACAGGGATGAGTTTTCGGCCGGCGGCGTACGCCGTGTGCGCCGAGGACGGCCGGGTGCTGCTCGCCCATCACGTCTCAAAGAACTGGACATTCCCGGGTGGCAGGGTCGAGCACGCGGAGGATCCGTTCGATGCGGTGATCCGGGAGGTTGCCGAGGAGACCGGTTGCGACGACCGCCCGGAGGACGGTCGCCAGGCTGCGATGTGGAAAGCCCCGAACCCGCCCTCGCTGCCTCGGATCTGCACGTGGTGATGTGCTGTGCAATGTGCACCGTTACCTGTGCGCGGTGCTGAGCTGCACTGTTAATGGGGAGTCGAACCCCAGCGTTGCTCTTCACGCGCCAGGAGTGGGCTGGAAGACCGCCAGCCCTCGGTGTGTGCACGCCTCCGAAGCTGCTACCTGCTCCACATCGTCCCAGCCTGCTGGACTGCTCAGTCCAGCAGATCGGCCTCCCAGTTCGTGCGCTGGATCCGCACATCGACCTCGCGGATCTCCCGGGCGAGTACATCCGCCTGACCGCGCAGTTCCGCGACCGAAAGCGCGGAAAGCATCATCAGCTCAGACCGAAGCTGCCGGCCGTATCCCCGCTCACCCTTACCCGCCGCCGCGTCCGCCGCCGCGGTGACCACAGAGTGACGCAACCGCAGGACATCCCGGCGTGCGAGGGCATCGGTGAGCGTGCCGTCCGAACCCATATCCACGCTGGCATTGGTCCGGTTGATCCGCCGAATCAACGTTTCCAGAGCATCCAGCACCGCACCGGCCTCAGCCAACAGCTGAGCTGCATCCTCAGCGGGTGTCTCCCCCTCCTGGTACCGCGCACTGCTGACGACACGCGCTCGGAGCTCTTCTACACGACGCGTCGCCTCCGCACGTTCTGCCAGTGCCTCAGCAAGCTTCACTGTCTCCACCTCCCCCTCCACGAGCTCGCACGAGTATACGAGTGCGAACCAGCTCATACGCACCTGGATTTCGCTCCACCGGAGCCCTGACCAGCCACTGGAGCAGGAACGGATAGCCGCTCCGAGCGCCGCAGCCCCCGCGTGCAGGACACCCCGTGCGATGCACGATGAGGTCGCGCACCGGGTCATCCGGATCTCCGACACCCGCATCGACGCCCACCGCCGCGCGCCGCGGATCCTGGACACGAAGCGCGACCAACTCCCCTACCGCTCCCGTGCGCCCAACCGCCGCACCCCGCACACCAATGGTCGAGGTGAACAGGTGCTGTGCCCGGTCCACCAAGCGCCCCGTGAACAGCCTCGTGGCCGACGTCTCGCCGAACCGGACCATGTGGTCGAACACCACCTGCGGGTCCTTCAACGCGCGGCCCCGCCGGTCGCGGACCTGCTCGCGGGTCAGGTCCTCAAGGACGAACTCCTGCTCCTAGCCGACGTCGTCGACAGCCGGCTCGGGCGCGGCGGGCGCGGCGTCCGACCCGCGGCGCGGGCACGAAGACCGGTGCCACGGGCGGCGGGGACCTCGTCGTCGGGCTGAGCGGCCACGGCTTCGGGACAGGCTGAGCCCACCGAACTCAGCAGCTGGGCCCAGCAGTGGGCAAGCGACCTCCACGAATGGCTGGCACAGGAAGCCTGCGAATACGCCGGCTGACCTGCCCCATCGGCGCAGTCGAGGAAGTTCTCGATCGCCCCGAAGGGTGATCGCCAGCAGCTTCCTCGGCCTCAACCCGCGCCTCGGCCTCCGCGTTGCGATTCTCGACCGTCCCGGGGGCGGGGTCAGTGAGGTTGTCCCGGGCGGCGTTACTGCGGGCCGCCCTGTCCGCCCGCTCCTGGGTGCGGTCGACGAGTTGGGGCTGCCGCATCAGCAGACGCGGCCAGGGCGGCGAGGACCGGCTGCAGCTCCGGATCCAGCATGATCACCTCCGTGAATAACGACACGCTCCGCACGGATTGTTTTCTTCGTGTACAACGCGACAGACCTCCACTCCTTGACCTACATGTACTGGATTCCAGAACCCCCGATAGGCGCCCTGGGGACAATCCACGAAGTCTTCCATTGGGAGGAGCCGGTGAGATACTGATGAGAAGTTCACACATCCCCATCCTGCTGGCGCAAAAGCCTAAAAGAGAGAAACTGGAGGGGCAGTGATACGTTTTTCGCTGCGACTGATTACCGTTTCAACGATCACGGCCATGGCGCTCACGACCTGCTCCGTACTGCCACCCAAGGTGAAGACGACCAGGGAGCACATATGGGGTGAATGGTAGACCAGCGAAGGGACATCTATCCGCTTCTCTCGAGATCATTCATTGAGAATGAGTGGCGCAGAGAATACGCGTGACGGACAAACATTCCAGAAGCCCTGTCAAAAATTGTCGCACGCGGGAACATGGGCCTTCTATAAGCAAGAGGGAACGTCTTCCACCTATAGCGCAGCGGAATCTGCACGATCGGGAGATGAACTCTCGGTAGAGTTGGGGGATGGTCAGAATTCTAATCTCTCCTGCTCGTACGACTTCGCCGTCGTCAAGATGGGGAACACGGTAAACCTCTGCGTGATGAGCCCTGGGGCCGACGAGTGCGACACCGGTGTCTATTTCCGCAGGAAGAGGTGAGGAAAGTTACTGCGGCGAACAATGCAGCAGTTCATGAGACCCGGAGGCTGAGAGGCAGGGCGGACGCCGTCGGAGCGGACAAATGCCGGCCGGTCACTCCGCCCCACCCATGACACTGCGTGGCCTCCGCCCGTATCCGCTTGCGACCTCTCGACAGGGTTACCGACGGTTAAGGATCAACCAGCGGCGCACGAGTCGGCGGCCACCGCGTTACGAACCCTCTAGGGCTGATGAGGACGAGGCTGGCCGCTTTGCCGTCCAAACACCCGGAACCCGCCCGACACCCCAGAATTCACGCGGTGGATCGAGGTTCAGACCCCGAAGAACGAGTACGTCGAACACGCCACCAACTCCAGATTGCGTGACCCACCAGAGCGAACGCAACAGCAACTGCGATGAACCGAACAGCATTCCAGGTATTTATGACAACCAAACCTTGCCCACGCGACTCACCAGTCAAACGCTTAGAGGCCTCATAAAAGGCCACGAGCGGAATAAGCAGCCGAAAGAAGAGGCCGCCCACACCTGGCACCCGCGCGACGTTACCCAGAAACCCAAGAGGTGCCCCGAATGCAAACGCCAGCACTCCCCATGCCTCAATTTTAGAGCCCGCACCTGAGGCGCCGGCTTGCAATCCACCCGGAGCGACAAGAATCAAATCCTTAAATAGGTAGTAAGTAACCACTCCGACAGCCAGGCCAAAAGGAGCAAGAAGAACTGATTCAATTTTAGATTGACGAGAATAACCCACCAGGAATGCGTAACAGACCCATGGCCACCCGCCGGAGAAAACGACATCCACGACTATACCGGCGGGATTGTCCCAATTGCCAGTGATAGGGCCTAATAGGCCAAGCAGCAAACCAACTCCGAGTGGCGCTGCCAGCGACACGGCACGAGCGCCCGGAAATTTCAGCATTTCTCATTCCCGCCCTCTCTAAGGGTTGTCCCGTAACTGCTGGTCACGGGTGAGATGATCACGTCGTGGCTGGTGTGATCACGGCGTCGGAGTCGTCCTGGATAGGTCCGTTCGGACTGAGTCTGCGTCAGTTCGGCAGGCTCGTGGCCGCGTTGCGGCGGGAGGGTGTGGATCCTGTCCGCAAAGGTCGGCCGTGGGGACTTGTCCTGGAAGACCGGGTGCTGCTGGTAGCCGCGTACTGGCGGACGAACCTGACACTGCGGCAGCTGGCGCCGCTGTTCGGGGTGTCGAAGTCGGCGGCCGACCGCATCGTCGACGACCTTGGCCCACGCTTGGCCCTCCAGCCCCGTAAGCGGTTCCGCAAGGACACCGTGCTGATCGTCGACGGCACCCTGGTGCCCACCCGCGACCACAGTGTCGCCGAACAGTCGAAGAACTACCGCTACTCGACCAACCATCAGGTCGTCATCGACGCCGACACCCGGCTCGTCGTCGCGGTCGGCCGGCCTTTGCCGGGAAACCGCAACGACTGCAAGGCGTGGGAGCTGTCCGGCGCCAAGGGTGCCGTCGGACGGACCACGGTGATCGCCGACGGCGGCTACCGGGGCACCGGCCTGGTCATCCCGCACCGCCGGGAACCCGGCCAGGTCGAACTCCCGGCCTGGAAAGAGGAGCACAACACCTCCCATCGCACAGTCCGTGCACGCGTCGAGCACACCTTCGCCCGCATGAAGAGCTGGAAAATCCTCCGCGACTGCCGCCTGAAAGGCGACGGCGTCCACCAAGCCATGCTCGGCATCGCCCGCCTCCACAACCTCACCCTCGCCGGGTAAAGGAGAAACGAGCTGCTCAACCAGCACGCCGTAGATCATTTACGGGACAACCCTTAGGGCTGATGAGCCCCTCGCAGGGAATCCAGCCAGCCCTCCAGCCCCGGTCCGCATCCGCCGAACGCCGACTGGAACGCGTAGGTGTTGACCTCATGCCACCACACGGACACAGCCGCGCCGGCCCCAGCACTCCCGGCGCCAAACCACCAGACCGCGAATCACCCTTGATCGCATTGAGGTGCCTTTGGATCGCCGGCTTCGTCAGCACCGGCACACGCACCTTCTTGCGCTCCTCCACCTCCGGCACCCCCTGCCCGACGAGCACCTCGACCTCGCTACGCCATTGCCAGAGCGCACCGGCCGGGAGGTCACATTGCGATAGATTCGGCCACGAAAAATGAGACCCTACAGCCACTCCTGTAGGTTCTCAGCTTCGCTGTCAGGTGGCAGCTCTGTGACCTGCGATTCTTCTCGTTGTCTCAGACCGCGTCGCTTGGCTGTTGTCTCAGGAGCATGTCATTTCCTCAGCTCGGAGATCGAGGCGTATGAGGACTTCATCGCGGTCGTCGCTGGCGCGAGTCGGAGGGCCCGTGCCGACGCCTGGTGTTTGGGGCCGGCTCACAGGCGCTTGCGGTACCAGCGCTCCGCGTACGTCTCGTGATTGTGCGGCGCGGTCCGTTCGTAGCCGCTGCGTTCGTACAGCGACCACGCCTCCGCCAGGTCGCTGCGAGTGTCGAGCAGCATAATGCGGGCACCAAGCGCCCGAGCCGCGTCCTCAGCGGCCGCGAGGAGGGCCGGGCCGCCGCCGGTGCCGCGTGCTTCCTTGAGTACGAAGAGCCGCTTGAGCTCAGCGGCCAGTTCCCCTGGCTCCCCCTGTGCCGTGCTGCAGCCGTTGAGGAGGCGCACTCCGGCCGTGCCCGAGGGCTCTCCCTCGTACCGACCGAGTAGGAGCATCCCGGAGGGGGCGTGAGCGTGGCGTGGTCGTTTGATGCGACGACCTCGCGCTCCAACTCGTCGATGGGGGGTGTCCCGTTCTTCGTGCACCTGGAACCAGCGGTCACTCACCTCTGTGTAATACGCGCGCCACAGGGCGAGCGCGACGGAGCAAACGGAGGGTTCGGGAGAGATGGTCCAAGCGCTGGTCATGGCGGCCATTCTTCGGGTTACCGCAGCTGTGCGCTGCAAGCGGATTTCGATCGGATCGCCGTAGCACCTGTACATGCCTCATGTGCCGTCACGCGCCAGAAATCGCTGGCCAGCTGAGCTGCGGTGCTCTCATTCTGAAACGATCAGCTAGGGGATTCCCGCTCCTCACCGAGCGTGTCCGGCACCGAGGTGGCCGTATCCGTCTCCATCTCGCCGTCGTCCGCGCCGGGGGCCTCCCTGTATGCCTGCTCGATCTCGTCCACCCGCTCATTCTCCAGGACGGCCGCCGACCGGGGAGAGCCCCCGGAGGAAAGCGTCGACCTGGATTCTTTGACGAGCAGAACTCAGCTGCCGCTGGCAATAAGATTACCAATGAATCCCTCCGTGTCGTTCGGGTTCAGAGCCTTGCCCGTAAGCCGTTCCATGAATCCCGTGTACGCCCGCTCCTGCATCCCTGGTACCGCGTTCGGGGAATCATTGGCTGCGGCTGGATCAGAATTTTCGACGATTCGGGAGAGGAGCTCCGCGGTTTCGTGAGGAGTTTCAGCGTAAGCAGCCAATCGATCCATTACACATTGATAGTTTTGGACCTCATCCGCCTTGTCGAGGTAGATGGCACCGGAAAGTTGTTCCAGGTGGACGATATCGGACAGTTCGGGTTCCGCGAATCGCATGATGGTGACCGGAGCGCCGATCGCGGCGTGCCCGCCCGCCTGGAACGGCAGGATCTGGAGCCAGACATTCGGGAGCCCGGACATCTGGACGAGATGCTCCAATTGCTCCCGCATCACGTCCGGGCCACCTACTTCACGGCGCAGCACCCCCTCATCCGCAATGGCCCAGAATTTTGGAGCCTCCGGGACCGAAAGGAGTTTCTGTCGCCTCATGCGCAATTTCACTCTTCGGTTGATCTCCGTCTCGGGTGCGATCGGATTACCGAGCCTGGTGACGGCCTCGGCATATTTCGCCGTCTGGAGCAGACCGGGGATGAATTGCACCTCGAAGGTGCGGATGAGGGTGGCGCTTTGCTCAAGCGCTAACTGCGTCCGCAGCCATGGTGGCGTGATGTCGCCGTACTCGCTCCACAAATCCCTCTCATTTGCCGCCCGCGCAAATTCCAGGAGGGTTTGACGCACGTCCGGATCGTCTACCCCGTACAGGGTGAGCAGTTCGCGGACTTCCCGATCCTTGAAGGCGATCCGGCCGCACTCCATTCGGCTGATCCTGGCTACGGAGCAACGCATCGCTGCCGCGGCCTGCTGAAGACCGACCTGCCTGGACTGACGGAGGTCCCGCAGCCTGACCCCCAAGACGATGCGCTGAGCAACCGGCGAGAGCCGGGGACGCGGGGCGGCGCCGGCACTGGCAGCGGGCTCCGCGGCGGCGGGAGGGGCGTCGCCACTGTCTGCTGTCACGCGCTCCGACGTAGGAGCCGGCGGAAGAGTGTCCGCCAACGCTGGCAGCGGCCTCAAATCATCGGACGCGGCCGTGGGAACCGCCCGGGGGAGCAGTGCCCGCTGTGCTCCTGCCACATGATGGCGGGCGGCTGCGCGCAGCCAGCGCAGCGCGCGCTCCCGATGCCCCTGCTCGAGAAGCTCAAGAGCCAACGCGTAGGCTTCGTGGCCGAATTCGGCCTGATCGGCCTGCAAGGCGAGCGTCGCACGCTCTTCGGCTGTCAGACGGTCAATACTGTCCATGACGGCGTCAAAGCCGCTGTCGCTCCGATCACTGACGTGGCGCTGGTGCTGGGCGTCGCTGGTCACTTGGGCACCTCCTGGGAAGTGGCTGTCGGCCGGTAGGCCGTAAGGGCGGGTGTCGCACGGAGTGTGGACAGGGCCTTCTTGAGCAGTTTCTTCACGCCGTTCTCTCCGATGCCCATGAGAACCGCGGTCTCCAAGACCGTCAGGTTGTCGATGTGGTGCAGATGCAGAGCCTCGCGTTGCCTCTCCGGTAAGCAGGCCAGAGCGCGTTCTACATCGACACGACGTTCGATGCCGACGGGCAGGTCGGAGGCCATCGCATGGGTCAGCAGTGCCAAGTCCTCGCCTTCGAACGGGTCCTCCCGCATCCGCCCGCGCCGATTCCAGAACTCCGCGATGCGGCACCGGGCGATCGGATAGAGAGCCTTAACCGGTTCGTCGTACGCCTTAAGGTAAGCGTCATACCTGATGAAGAAGAGGCGCCAGACCTCCTGGCACACGTCCTCGGCTCCCGACTGTCCCTCTACGCGCCGGGCCACGAACGCCGCCAGTTTGGGGTGATGGATCGTGTAGAAAATTCGCATGGCGTCTCTGCGTTCACGTTCTCCCGCCCACTGGGCCGACGTTTCGTCCTCCGCTTGACTCACCGGCCTTCTCCACTGCCTGCCGGCCTCACGGTCTCAGACTCGTATGCGCCGGGCCCGCCCTCTGCGAGGGCCCCGCTCTCCGCTCGGAAGTCGATGGACCACTCCACGCCGCCGTGTGCCCGCTGCCGGGCCCTGGCCGGCCGGCTGTTCCCGGCGACCGCGGTGATCACGGCAGCCATGGCCCGCCGGTGCTCGCGGGCGAGGGCTACCCGTCCCCGTATACGGATTCCAACGGCGGTCAGGCCGCACAGGCACGAGATTGCCGTCGTCACCTCACCGGGACTCACCGATCGCAGCACTGCGGGACCACCGACTTTCACTCAACTGGAAACAGCGTCATCTCTACATCGCCTTGAGTGAGGAGACCGGGTACCCCCGGCCCGCGACGGGCACCGGCAACGCCGCCGCGCCGTTCACCGAGCGAACCGGGATCGGCGGCCATTGGGGGATGTACAACCTGGTGGCCCGGTCGTCGGGGGGACGTCGCACCGGCCTGTGACCGCGGGGCTCGGTACCGGTTTGTCCGCAGAGCCGGTACCGGGACGGCGGGAGGTGCCGACCACGAGCGGGGCGGTGGTACGGCCGAACCGGCGGGGCGAGTTCGGACCGACGGGCGGGGGCGAGCCGCCGCCGAAAAGCCTTATCCCCGACCGGGCTCGCGGTGATCCTGCAATCGTCAGCCGAACGGGGGAGAACGATGGAGCACAACAGACAGCGGACGGCGCGCAGCCACAACGCACCCTGACACGGGTCGAATCGCCCCGTTCGATCTCCCTGGCCTGCTGGTCAGGAAGTAGCCGGTTGACCATAGTCTCCGGCTCCTCCCGCATGTCCAGAGCCTTCATGACTGCCGCCGAGTTCAGACGATCCTTGGAGGTTGGGTCTTGAAAACGGTCGATGAGGACACGACATCAAGGACCGTCTGGCCGGACTCGTCACCGTGTTGTGACCCCTCGAAGGGGCGATGAGGACGCGGCGGGGGCCGACCAATTCCATGATCAGTCACCTGCAAGCCGCCTCCGGCCCCGTCGAATCCATCGCCACCCTGCTGGCCCTCCGCCACTGCATCGCCCCGCTCACCCTCAGCACCGACACCACCGACGAAGAGATCGATCTGGACATAGCGGCCGGAGCACCACGCGCGCTGCCCCAATGTCCGCTGGCCGGGTAGAGCAACTCCTTTGGGTTCGACGGGCACAACGCAACCCTGGCCATCGCAGCCTGAAGGGCCGGTGACCCGCTACCTGATCCGTATCTCTGTGGACCGCTACCCCGGCGACCCCGAGCAGTCCAACGCCCACTACCGGGCCCACCCGTTGACCTGGGATGAACTCGCTCTCACGGCCACCTGCCGAGGGGGCAATGCGGTGGCAGGCCAAGCACGACCGCGATGCCTTCAAGGAAGTGTGGCTACTGTTCGACAACGAACACGGCCGCTTCCCGCTCTACCCCGGCGAGTCCGTGTGGATCGAGTACGCGTACTCGGTGAGCGACGACAAGTGGGGCAACTGGTTCCAGCGAGCCGTACGCCTGCCGACCGAGCAACTCGAAGTGCAGCTCGCCTTCCCCACCGCCCTGGACCCCGTTGTGTGGGGCACCGAGACCTCAATGACTGCCGAAGCCTCCCCACTGCGGACCCCTCTCCTCCGCAGCGACGATGGCGAGATACGGCAATTTTTTCACGTGGATCACGACCACACCCGCCCTGCACGCTCGGTACCGTTTGGAGTGGCGTTTCCGGGCACGGCCCGAACGCGACATGGATCAAGGGGAGCTCAGGTGATTGACATGCGGCCCAGCCAGCGAATGCGAGACCTCGGTGTCGTCCAGCACGGGGCCGCCATTCTCGCCGAAGCGGCCCGTGCCTTCAGCCTGCCCACCTAGATGAATGAGTCCGATGTTCTCAGTGGTCGTAGGCGGTCAGGGATCGTTTGGCTGGGGCTCCGGTGGTCCAGTTGTGCCAGATGGCGGTTG
>NZ_JBICVO010000019.1:0-140259 GCF_043199105.1 Streptomyces sp. NPDC048644 | reverse complement strand
TCGGCAGCCCTTCGACGAGCAACACGCCTTCACCTCCTCCTCAGCCGATCTCGCGGTCGCGGCTTGACTTCTTAGGGACGTGAGATGTCTCTCTGCGGTGGGGGTGGTCCTGCGTCAGGGCTTGCCGGGCAGGGAGCGGAAGAACTCCCGGATGTCGGCGATGAGTACCTCCGGTGCTTGCAGGGCGGGGAAGTGGCCGCCTCGGTCGTACTCCCGCCAGCGCGTGACCACATGGGACAGTTTCGCCAGGTCCTGGATGGCGTTGTCCCCGGGGAAGTTCGCCACCGCCGTCGGGATCCCCGACGGCGACGGCCTTTCCGCCGCCAGTTCGGCTCCGGCCTCGAAGTAGAGGCGTGCGGCCGAGCCCGCGGTCCTGGTCAGCCAGAAGATGGTGACGTTGGTCAGGATCGCGTCCCGGTCGATGGCGGTCTGCTGCGTCTGTGTGGGGTCGTAGTCGACGAACCACTCCAGGTTCCAGGCCAGTTGCCCGGCCGGCGAGTCGTTGAGCGCGTAGGCGATCGTCTGCGGGCGGGTGCTCATCTCGTGCAGGTAGCCGGAGCGCCCGTACCACCAGTGCTCGTGGTGGATCGCTCGTTCGCGATCCGCTGCGCTGAGTGGTTCGAGTTCGTCGGGGGACAGGGGCCAGGCGGCGAAGGCCAACGCGTTGACGTGGACGCCGATCACCCGTTCTCCGGCTGTCCGACCGAGTTCGGGTGCGATGAGACTGCCGAAATCCCCGCCCTGGACCGCGTAGCGCTCGTAGCCCAGGTCGCTCATGAGCTGAGCCCAGGCGCGGGCGGTGCGGTTGATGCCCCAGCCGTGCTCGCGGGTGGGACCGGAGAAGGCGTACCCGGGCAGTGAGGGAGCGACGACGTGGAAGGCGTCGGCCGGGTCGCCGCCGTGTGCGCGGGGATCGGTCAGCGGTTTGAGGATCGCCTGGAAGTCGGCGATCGTGCTGGGCCAGCCGTGCGTGATGATCAGGGGTGTCGCGTCCGGCTCGGGGGAACGGACGTGCAGGAAGTGGATGTTCTGTCCGTCGATCTCGGTGGTGAACTGCGGGTGCGCGTTCAGAGCCGCCTCGTGCGCTCGCCAGTCGTAGCCCTCGCGCCAGTGATCGGCCAGGTTCCGCAGCCATGCCCTGTTGACGCCGTAGGACCAACCGGCCCCGGGCAGCTCGTCGGGCCAGCGGGTGCGGTCCAGGCGCTCGGCGAGGTCCACGAGATCTGCTTCGGGAATGTCGATCCGGAAGGGGCGGGGTTCGGATGCCATGCGACTCTCCTGGGGTGTGAAGTGCGCACCGAGGCGGCAGGCCGCTGAAGGTGGTTTGGGGCGCGCGGCAGCGTTCGGCCCTGCGCGTCATGGTTCGGCGACATGCGAACTGGTGGGGCGAACCGGGCCGGGCTGCCCCGGCCGGCCGGACCGGTTCAGGCGCCGTTCTCGACCAGAGCCTTGAGCCGCGGCAGAGTTTTCTCGATGCCCTCGGCGTTCCAGCGGGGCCACGGTGTGCGCACGAGCAGTCCGCGCACCGGCGAGGTGGAGAAGTCGCAGGTCTCGACCACCCGCGTGGCGCCGTCGGCCTCTTCGAGTTCGTAGCGCCAGCGGTGCTTGCCGGGGTGGCACCACGCGATGCGCCGGTCCGCCTCGAACTCGACGACCGTGTTGACGATGTGGTAGCGCACGCCGAACAGTTTCATGGCTGTCTTGAACGTGTCGTCCAAGCCCAGCAGGACCGGTCCCGATACCGCGTTCTTCACGGTGCCTGAACCGTCGAAGTCGGCGTGGCGGTGCGGATTGGCGAGCACCGAGAACACCGCCGAGGGTGGTGCGTTGATGACGATGTGGCGTGAGATCAGGAGTGGGCGGGGTGCGGAGGACATGCGGTTCCCCTCGTTCGCTCATTGCGGCCCGAAGCGCAACATGACAACATGTTGCCATGTCCGAGAAGCTAGCGAAACGACAACATGTTGTCAAGGGTGGCGGCCGGGCCTGTGATGCCTACAGCGCACTGATCGACCAGGTCGGCAGACTCGCCGACGTCGTCGAGGCGATCGGCAATGGCATCGCCCGGCCGACCGGCCAGAGCCTGGCGCGCTGGCAAGTCCTCGCCGAGGTCGAACACGAAGCCGCCCCGGTCGGGGCCATCGCCTGCCGGCTCGGCCACACGCGCCAGGCCGTCCAGCGCGTCGCGGACCTGCTCGTCGACGACGAACTCGCCTGCTACCGGCCCAATCCCGCACACCAGCGGGCCAAGCTGCTCGAAGTCACCCCGACCGGCCGCGCCGCACTGCACAGGATGCAGACGGCCTACACCCAGCTGGCCCTCCGCACCACCGAAGGCCTCGACTCGGAAAGACTCAACCTCGCACGCGAGACCCTCAGCGAACTGCAGCGCCGCCTCGAATCCGAACTCCCCTGACCCACCGGATGGCACGACAGCACCTGGTGGACACCGGCGGCCGGTGCCAGGGCGCCGCCGCCTCGCCCGTCCGGCCCGTGCGCCGAAACCCAGCCGCCCCGGCCCCGGGCGCCCACCCGGCTCCGGGAACCGGCCCCCGCTATGACGTCGGCAAGACCCTCACACGGCCCCCGAACATCACCGAACGTGACGAACGAGGTTGAGGGACAGGACGAGGTCCTGTGCCGGAACCTGCGGCGCACGCCATAGGCGCCGCACCGTCAGATGTCGGCGTCCTGCCAGGGTTCGCCCGCCACCAGGAGTTCGGGGGGCAGCTCCGCGAACTGCTCGCGCATCCCGTCGGCCAGACCGGAATCCGTCACCAGCACATCCACCTCTTCCAGCGAGGCGAACGAACTCAGCCCCACCGTCCCCCACTTGGTGTGGTCGGCGACCACCACGACCCGCCGCGCCGACCGTACGAAATGCCGGTTGGTCTCCGCCTCGGCGAGGTTCGGTGTGGACAGCCCCGCCTCGACCGATATGCCGTGCACCCCGAGGAAGAGCACATCGAAGTGGAGCGAGCGGATCGCGGCATCGGCCACCGGCCCCACCAGGGTGTCCGACGGCGTACGCACCCCGCCTGTCAGCACCACCGTCGCCGCACCCGCGCGCGGGCCCGCGCCGCCGCTCGCCGCCGCCCGCTGCGCCGTGTAGAAGACATCGGCGACCCGCACCGAATTCGTCACCACGGTCAGGTCGGGCACCTCCACCAGCTGCTGCGCCAGCGCGAACGCCGTCGTGCCGCCCGCCAGCGCGATGGCGCTGCCCGGGGCCGCCATCTGCGCCGCGGCCTCGGCGATGTCCTCCTTGGCGCTCAGCTCCAGCGCCGACTTCACCTCGAACCCCGGCTCGTGGGCGCTCGGCTCGCCCACCGGCACCGCGCCGCCGTGCACCTTCTCCACCATGCCCTGGCGTGCCAGTGCGTCCAGATCGCGGCGTACGGTCATGTCCGAGACGCTGAGTCTGCGGGTGAGTTCGTTGACCCGCACCCCGCCGCGCCGCCTGACCTCGTCGAGGATCAGGGCCCGCCGCTGCTCGGCCAGCAGATTCTGGTTGTCGCTCACCCCGGTCCGTCCCTTCCGCCGGGCCGCCGATCCGGGCCGCCCACGCCACTGCCACCCGCCGTCCCGGGCTTTCCTCATCCTCGCACGGGGGACCGACAGCAGGGTCAGGCGATCCCCGCAGACCAGGGCGGTCGCCAGGACCGGCAGCCCCGGAGCCGCGTCGGCGGAGCCCGCCCCGCGCTCGGCAGGTGGCCCTTGCGGCGCCGACCGGCCCGTACGCGCCCGCGAACTCCGGCCCGCGCAGCCGCACTTCGCGCCGACGCCCGATGCGCGGCCGTGGCACACGGGAATCCCAAGGTTTTCCGGCAGAAAGTGACCGGCCAGTAGGGGAGTGAAGCCGTCATCGGGGTAAGGGAGATGCTGGGGGAAAGCCAGGCGCCGGAGAGCGCCACGGACAACGGGGGAACAGCAGTGGAGACCGCGGACACCACACCACCCGCGCGGCCGACGCGCAGCCGAGCGCCGGACGATGCGCCGGACGACGCCATGGCGCCGCAACTCGCCCTGGAACTGCTGGTGCACGGTGTCGGCGGCGCCACACCCCAGGAGATGCTCGGCGACCCGCGCATCTCACTGATCACCGGCGACGACACCGCGGCCTGCTACCGGCGGACCGAGGACGCCGACGCCGAGGAGCGCCCCGACGCGTACCGCGGCGAACCGGTCCGTGAGGCGTACTGCTGGTCCAACCTCACCTCGGGCAACGGCGCCCGCGCCCTCTGGCTGATCCTGCTGCCCTTCATGGTCGCCAACCTCGCCCACTGGATGCGCCCCGCGGCCCCGCAGAACCACCGCGCCCAGCGCATCTACGACGTCCTCGTCCGCGTCCTCGCCCTCAGCCTCACCGTGCTGCTGGCGGCTGCCGCCTGCGAAGTCGCCCTCGACCTCACGGCCTGGCAGTGCGCCGGCACCCCGGTCTGCGTCACCGGCAAGTCCTGGATGGGTTTCGTGAACCCGGCCGACGGCGGCTGGTGGAGCCTGCCGGGCCGCCGCCTCGTCCTCGCCTCCACCCTGCCGCTGCTGCTCATCGGCTTCCTGTGGTGGCTCTCGCACCGCACCTGGAGCGCCTACGAGTCGGCGTCCCCGCCGCCCCGCCGCCCCGGCACCTCGCGCGACACCCCGCCCGCCGAACGCACCGCGCTCAGCCTCGACGGCTTCTGGTACGGCCGCAGGCTCGTCGCCCGGCTGCGCGCCGCGCACTCCACCGCCGGTGTGCTGACCATCGCCGCCGCCCTCCTCGTCGCCACCCGCAAGGCCGACGCGCGGGCCGGCCACGGCGCGAGCCTCGCGGCCACCGGCGACGTCCTGGCCGCGCTGCTCGTCCTGCTGGCCGCCACCACCCTCGTCATCGTCTGGCGCACCGCCCGCAGCGAGGCCGCACCCGACGACACGACCGACCGCCCCGTCGTACGGGCCCTGCCCTACGCGGCCGTCGGCCTGCTGGCCATGACCGCCGTGTACGCAGCCTGGGAACGCCCCACGGGGCACAGTTCGGGACCGCTGCCCGGCGCCGCCGCGTTCGGCGCCATCGCCGTGCTCCAGGGCGCCCTGGTACTCGCCCTCGCCGTCACCGCCAGGATCCTCCAGCGCGCCGCGCCCAACGGCCCCCGCACCGCGCTGCGCGGCATGGGAGGACCCGCGGTCGCCCTGCTGGCCTGCGCGGTCGGCGGGGTGCTGTCCGGGGGAGTGGCCCAGCGGTTCGCCGACTGGATGGACGGCGACGCGACCCCGGGCCAGAACGGCGCCCCCATGGCGGGCCCGCCGGTCCTGCTCTCCTGGCAGGCCGCGGTACTCCCCGTCCTGCTGGTCGTGGTCGCCGGCGTCGCCGTGCTCGCCGCGCTCCGGGTACGCGCCGTACGCCGCAGCGTCATGCCCGACATCCCGGGCCTCTACGACAGCAGGGAGAAGCCCGACGAGTGGCGCACCCGCAAGATCGCCGGGACCATCGCCCGCGCCGGGCTCACCGACGCGGCACCCGTACTCGCCGCGGCCACCGCGGTGGTCACCCTCGTACTCGGCGCCGGGGCGGTCATCGGCGCCTGGCTCACCGACCGGGCGCCAGGCCCCGCCACCGAAGGCGCGCCGCCTGCCGTGCACGCCGCCGCCGAGACCGCCGCGGCCCTCGGCTCCTGGCTGATGGGCGCCGGCGTCATACTCCTGCTCGCCACCGGACGCCGCGCCTACCGCGACCACTCCGCCCGCCGCACCATCGGCATCCTCTGGGACGTCGGCACCTTCTGGCCGCGCGCCGCCCACCCCTTCGCGCCCCCCTGCTACGCCGAGCGCGCCGTCCCCGACCTCACCTGGCGGATGGCCACCTGGACCGAGCGGTTCGACGGACGGCTGGTGATCTCGGGCCACTCCCAGGGCAGCGTCCTGGCGGCGGCTGCCGTCTGGCAGCTTGACCTGGTCACCCGCAGCCGCGTCGCACTGCTCACCTACGGATCACCGCTGGAGCGGCTCTACGGGCGGTGGTTCCCCGCCTACTTCGGCCCGCCCGCGCTCACTGGGCTGCACCGCGAGATGGACGACTGGCGCAACCTCTGGCGCTTCACCGACCCCATCGGCGGCCCCATCCGCCTCACCTGCGAGGACGGCCGGCGGATCGACGAAGGCCCGCTCCGCGACCCGCTGGCGTTCGGCCGCAGCCTGCGCAGCCCGCTGCCCGCCCAGATACTCGGGCACGGCGACTACGCGGCGGACCCGGTCTTCGACAGGGTCCGCGCCGAGCTGATCGCCCGGCTCGGACCGCAGGTGCCACGGCAGCGCCCGGAACCCGGTGACCCCGCGGAGTGCGGCCCGGACAGCGGGCCGGATCAGGGGAGTTCGGGCAGATCGTCGGCGTAGAGCAGGGTGAGGTCGTCGGTGCTCGGGTCGGTCAGCTGCGCCACCCGGCTCGCGTGCCGCTCGACCATCGCCTCGAACGTCTGCCGCGCGGTCCTGCCGTTGCCGAACGACGGCCCCTTGGGCAGCGCCGTGAAGTACTTCAGCAGCGCCTCGTCCGTCCCCTCGCCGAGCTGGTACTCGTGCTCCTCGCCCTGCTGCTCGACGATCCGCAGCAGCTCCTCGGCGCCGTAGTCGCCGAAGGTGATGGTCCGTGAGAAACGGGACGCCACACCGGGGTTGACCGCCAGGAACCGTTCCATCTCGGCGGTGTAACCGGCCACGATCACCACCACCGCATCCCGGTGGTCCTCCATCAGCTTCACCAGCGTGTCGATGGCCTCCCGCCCGAAGTCCCGGCCCGAGTCCTCGGGGGAGAGGGCGTACGCCTCGTCGATGAAGAGCACCCCGCCGCGCGCCCGGTCGAACGACTCCTGGGTGCGGATCGCCGTCGACCCGATGTGCTCGCCCACCAGGTCGACCCGCGACACCTCGACCAGGTGCCCGCGCTCCAACACCCCCAGGGACGCCAGGATTTCGCCGTACAGCCGGGCCACCGTCGTCTTGCCGGTACCGGGGGATCCGGTGAAGACCAGATGCCTGCGTGCGGACGCGGCCTTCAGGCCCGCCTGCTGCCGCCTGCGCCCCACCTCGATCATGTTGATCAGGCCGCGCACCTCGCGCTTGACGCTGTCCAGGCCGACCAGGGTGTCCAGTTCACCCAGCACCTCGTCCGAAGGGCGCCGGGCGGCCTCCGGTTCGGCGGCTGCCGCCGGAGCCGCAGCCGTCCGCTGCGCGCCCTGCGAGGGCACCCCGCCCAGCAGCCCCGCCGTCTGCGTCGCCTGCTGCACCCCGGGCCCCGCCGGGACCTGCGCGGGCGGTACCTGCGCCGCCCGGCTCTCGTCGCTGGTGCAGTCCTCGACCAGCGGGCCGCCGCCGCTGCCGTCGCCCGACGTCCCCTCGGCGAACTCGTAGCCGCCCCGCGCACACCGTTCCGTACGGCACCGTGCCAGTGTCGTACGGCAGCCGTCTATGACGTGGAAGCCGAACCCCGAACTGCCCGTCACCCGGCAGCTGTGGAACGTGCCGCGCCCCTCGGCGGAGACGTAGAAACCCGCCTCGGCCGGTGAACTGACCGTGCAGCCCTCGATGGTGGGGTCGGCGCCCTTGGTGACGATGACGCCGGTCTGCGCGCCGTCGATGGTGCAGTTGGCGAGGGTGCCGCCGCTGCCGTGGTCACGGAACCAGGCGCCGGTGGACGCCTCCCGGATCCGGCAGTCGTCCAGCTGCACCGTCGCGCCGTCGCTGACCGACACGGCGGTGTTGCGCACCTGGGAGAGGTCGCTGTCGACCACGTCGGCGCGCGAGCCACGGTCCAGGACGAACAGAGCGTCCGGCACGTCGTGCACCCGCGTCGAGTCCAGGACGACCGTCGCGCCGTCGCTGACCCACACCGCCGGGTAGTCGCCCGTACTGTCGTGGATCTCGGACTGGTTGGCGTCCGCGCGGGTGCCGGGATCCCAGACCGACAGGCCGTTGCGGCCGAAGTGCCTGACCGTGCTGCGGGTCAGCGTGAGCACCGAACGCGACCGCAGGTCGATGGCGTTCTCCGGGATGTCGTGGATGGCGCAGTCGGCGAGCGTGAGCACCGCGTCGGTGTCCAGCGTGACGCCGTCGGCCGAGGTGCGGTGCACGGTGCAGTCCGTGAAGTGGCCGGTGGCCCGCGCCGCGACCTGCACGCCGGTGCCCTTGATCTCGTACACCTCGCAGCCCACCGCCTCCAGCGCGCTGCCCTCGCCGTGCAGCGACAGGCCCGCCCCCGACGCGTGGTGGACGCGGCAGTTCTCCAGCCGCGGATGCGCCCCGTCCCGCACCGAGACGCCGGCCTGCCCGGCGGCCACCACCTCGCACTCCTCGAAGACGCCGCCGGCGCCGTCCAGCACGCTGATGCCGATCCCGCCGGCGTTGTCGACGGTGCAGCGCCGCACGGTCGGCCGGGCGCCGCCGCGCACCTCGATGCCGGCCGCCGACCGCGTCACCACCCGCAGCCCCGTCAGCTCCGGGGTGCCGTCCTCCACCAGCAGCGCGGGCGACGCCGAATCCGTCGCCTCCAGATGCAGGTCCTGGACGGTCGCCGAGGCGCGGACCGTCAGCGCGACGCCGTCCGCCGGGGCGATCCGCACCGAACCGCGCGCGCCGTCCGCGCCGCGCAGCGTCACCGCGCGCAGCAGCACCAGATTCTCGCGGTAGGTCCCGGCGGGCACGGTCAGCACATCACCGTCCCCCGCGGCCTCCAGAGCGGCGGCGAGCGAGCTGTACTCTCCCGTACGGCGTCGCCAACGCGACGTTCCGGAGTGCGTCACCTGGACCGAGCCCTGTGCCATGGCGCTGTCGTGCCCCCACCTCGTGCGGCTGTTGACGGCCCGGCAGGTTCCGTCCGCTGATGTCCGCTTTCGGGTGCGCCAGGCCCCAGCCGAGTGGCTGGCTGCACCACCGTAGCGCGCCCGGCGGGCGGTAGTTGACATGGTCAGGCACTCCCGGACAGCTCCGGCGACGCGGCGCCGGACATGGTTGAACACCGCCGCACCGTGGCCCGGCGGCGGCCCGCGCGGCGCCGCGTCAGCTGCCCGCGCCGGCCCTGCCCCAGTCCTGGTACGCGCGCTCCCACGCCTCGTCCCAGCGCCGGTAGCGGCGGGCCGTCATCCGCCGCATCACCAGCCTGCGGCAGCCCTCGATCAGGCCGCCGACCACCCCGGCGACGCCGAGACCTGCCAGTACCGCGTGCGCGCCCGCGGTGCTGGTGTCCATCGGCCGCGGCATCACCCTGCCGCGGCCGTCGGTCCAGATCCGGAAGCGGGCCCCCGGCTCCACCAGCCGCGGCGCACCGATCTGTCCCAGATGTGAGCTGCCGTCCCACGCCGTCCAGCGGGCGATGACCCGCAGCCGGGAATCGCGTGGCGTGGACGTCTCCGGGTCGGGGTCGAGGGGAGCGCTGGGTGCCGCCCGGTCGACCGTGGCCCACACGAGATGCCGCTGTGCGCGCTGGCTGCGGACGGTCTCCAGGAGGGTGTCGTACGCGGCGCCGCCCGCCGCCGAGCCCGCGAGGGGCGCGCCCAGGGCGATCAGCAGGACGGTGAGGGCGGTGAGCCAGGACTCGATGCGGTCGGTCGTGCGCCGCAGCGGATTGTGCCGCCGGCGCGGTGCTCCGGCCTTCGCTCGCTTCACAGAACCCCCTCTCCCTCTCCCTGAATACCTCATCTTCCGCCGCTCATGCGTGAGTTCGGCGAAGAGAGACCCGGTTCACTCCGTATGCGGAGAACCGCCGGGGGGCGAGTGACGGGAGTGCGGGCGGGGGTGTGCGGGCGTCGCGGTCCCGTCCGGTCAGTCGAGCACCTCGAAGGCGTCGCCGACCCGGATCGTGCCGGTGCCCTGCGGCACCAGGTTCTGGCCGAAGACCAGTTGGTCGGTGACGCGCCGATGCCGTGCGAGGGTGCGCAGCGGCTCCTTGCCGCGCTCCGCGGTGCGCTGGTCGGTGGTGGTGACGACGCAGCGCCTGCAGGGCTTGGCCACCCGGAAGACCACCTCACCGATGCGGACCGTGCGCCAGGTGTCCTCGGCCCACGGAGCGGTGCCGTCGACGGTCACATTGGGCCGGAAACGGTTCATCGGCAGCGGGCCCTCATCCGCGTGATCGCCCTGCGCGATGAGGGAGTTGAGCGCGTCGAGCGACGAGGTGGTGGTCAGCAGCAGCGGAAAACCGTCCGCGAACGAGACCGTCTCGCCCGGCCGCGCGTACGCCGCGGCGATCGGCCGCCGCTTCCCTGGCGCATCGAGATGCACCAGTTCCACCGGCACGCCCAGATACCCGCTGAACCACTCGGCCGCCGCCGCGCCGGCCGGCACCGCGTCGACCGTGTCCCGCCAGATCTCGACCTCGACCGTCTCCCCGGACCAGGGCACATCGACGGTCAGTGGCGGCATGCCGGGGGCGGTGAGCCGCACGGCATTGCCCGGCAGCTCATCGGCGGCGGCCAACGCCAGCTTCGGGTGCGGCCGTTGGCTCAGCATCGTGCGCTGCGCGTCCACCAGCATCCAGCGACGGTCCCCGGCGAGCCCCCACGGTTCCACGACCGCCTCGCCGGGTCCGGACCCCGCAATGGATTTGACCGGATACACCTGGATGGATCGCAGCGCTGACTCGGGCATGGCCCCATCCTGCCAGCCGCCCGGAAGCGCCGATCGAGCGGTCAGTACCCCCGCGAGGGGTACTGGCGGCCGTACGGATCGTCGTACGGAGCCGCGGCACGCTGCGGCGCGGGCGCCACCGGGGCGGCCGGACGCATCGCTTCGTAGCCCGTGCTCATCCCCGGACGCGGCGGCTGCGGCGGCTGCGGGGCCGGGTAGCCGCGGGTGCCAGCCTGCTGCGGGATGTACGGCGCGGGCGCGTGCTGGAGCGGGGCGACCGGCTGCGCGGCGGCGCCGGGATATCCCTGCGACGGATGGGACGGGGCTGCGGGCAGTGCCGCGGGGAGTGCCGGCAGGTAGGACGAGCCGGTGTCGTACGGAGCGGGAGAGACCCGGATCGGGGCGATCTGCGGTGTACCGCGTTCCGCGACGAGGCTGTCGTAGATCGGGGTGTCCGGGAAGGACGGCGAAGCGTAGTAGCCGCCGCCGTAGGTAGAGCGGGGGGAGGTCATACCTCTTAAGTTAAGCCCACGATGTGCCGATTGGGGAGCCTGGGAAGGCGGTTGTTTCGCGGGTGTCTGACGGGCTCGGCTCATCAATGTGAGCGAACGTGCGAAAATCGGTCGAGATCGACCGTAGAAATCGTGTAAAGACCGCGCTTCTCGCAGGTGAATGGGGGGCGTTCGGCGCGATCAGGGCCAAGTAGGTTGGGGTGCGCCGCTGCTGACGGGGAAACGTGTGGGACGGATGTTTCTCATGGGATCTCGGGGCCGCCGGAACCTGCGGCCGGCGGGGCGGACGCGGCGGTCGGCGCCGGACCGCGGAAGCGGGCCCGGTGGAACGGGAGAAGTGACGAGAGAGGGGTGCGGCGATGTCGATGCGCAAGGGCGGGAACGTTCCGGTACCGGCCGGGGCCGTGCGGGTGGAACTGGGGTGGCGGGCCGCGCCGGGCGCCCCTGACGTGGACGTCTCGGCCCTCCTGCTGGCGTCGGGCAAGGTGCGTGACGACGCCGACTTCGTCTTCTACAACCAGGCGGTGCACGCCTCCGGCGCCGTAAGGCACGAGGGGAAGCGGCAGGTGGGCGGCGTGCTGACCGACACCGTCGCGGTCGATCTCGCCGCCGTGGAGGGCCCGGTGGAGACGGTGGTGCTCGCGGCGTCCGCCGACGGCGGGACCTTCGGCCAGGTCCCCGGGCTGTACATCCGGGTGCTCGACGCGGCGGACGGCGCCGAGATGGCCCGCTTCGACAGCCAGGACGCGTCCCGCGAGACGGCCTTCGTCCTCGGCGAGCTCTACCGCCGCCAGGGCGCCTGGAAGTTCCGCGCGGTGGGGCAGGGCTACGACACCGGACTCGCCGGTCTGGCCACCGACTTCGGGATCAGCGTGGCGGCCGAGCCCGAGCCGCGGACGCCGACGGAGGCAACGGCACCGGGCCCGCCGCCCGCCGCCCCGCCGGTGGCCCCGCCGCCCGGACCGCCCGTGCCGCCTCCCGCCCCGCCGATGCCGCCGGCCGCGCCCCCGTTGACGTCCGGTCAACCCGCGGCGTCAACCCCGCAGCCCGGACACCCGGCGCCCGCGCCCGCTTCCCCTCCCGTCCGCCTGACAAAGATCACCCTGACGAAGGAAGCTCCGGCCGTCTCGTTGACGAAGCAGGGCGGCACGTCCGGCGCGATGCGGGTGAACCTCAACTGGACCGGCGCCAAGGCCGGCAAACGGCTCGGCAAGAAGATCGGCCGCAAGGCCATGGAAGCGCTCGGGGCCCGCGGCGCGCTGCTGCCGCAGACCGGCGACCTCGACCTCGACCTGTGCGCGCTCTACGAACTCACCGACGGCAGCGCAGGGGTGGTGCACCCGCTCGGCAACAGCTTCGGCGCGCTGCACGCACCGCCCTACGTCCAGCTCGACGGCGACGACCGCACCGGCGCCGTCACATCGGGCGAGAACCTCACCATCAACCTCGACCACCAGGCGCGGATCCGCCGCATCCTGCTCTTCGTCACCGTCTACGCCGGCGCCCGCAGCTTCGAGGGCCTGAACGCGTCCGTCACCCTCCAGCCGCAGCACGGCGCACCGGTCGATTTCACCCTGGACGCCTGCACGGTGCCGTCGCCCGTGTGCGCCCTCGCCCTGATCACCAACACCGGCAGCGAACTCGTCGTCCAGCGCGAGGCCCGCTACCTCGTCCCGCAGCCCGGCGTCAGCCCGCAGCGCACCGTCGACCACGCCTACGGCTGGGGCCTGGACTGGTCACCTGCCAGGAAGTGAGCGAGGGGCCGGACGCTCAGGGTGCCCCGTACGTCCGGCCCTTCCACGCCGCCCCGCGCCCGCGGTGATGCTGCACCGCCGAGTCCACCGTCATCAGCAGATACAGCAGCGCGGTGAACGGCAGCAGCAGCGCCGTCCACAGCGGCTGCCGGTAGTAGCGCAGCATCGGGCAGAACGTCCCGGCCATCACCGCCCACGCCGCGCCGCCCGCCACCGCGGCCTGCGGACTGTCGAGCGCGGCCCCGGCCAGCAGCACGGCGGGCGGCGCCAGATAGACCAGCGCGAGCCCCAGGACCGTGCCGAGCAGCAGCAGCGGTTGGTGCCGCAGCTGGGCGTACGCGCTGCGCGACACCATCCGCCACAGCTCGGCGAGGCGCGGATACGGCCGCACGCTGTCCACCCGGTCGGCGAGCCCGAGCCAGATCCGCCCGCCCGCCGACCGCACCGCCCGCGCCAGCGCCACATCGTCGATCACCGCGTGCCGGATGCACTCCGGAACCCCGGCCCGCTCCGCCGCGTCCCGCAGCAGCAGCACACAGCCGCCGGCCGCCGCCGCGGTCCGCGCACCGGGCCGGTTGATCCAGCGGAACGGGTACAGCTGCGCGAAGAAGTAGACGAACGCCGGGACGATCAGCCGCTCCCAGGGCGTCGCCACCCGCAGCCGCGCCATCTGCGACACCAGATCCAGCCGCGCGGAGCGCGCCGCGGCCACCAACTCGCGCAGGCTGTCCGGCTCATGGGCGATGTCCGCGTCCGTCAGCAGCAGATACTCCGGGGCCATCCGCTCGCACGCCAGCGTCATGCCGTGCCGTACGGCCCAGAGCTTGCCCGTCCAGCCGGGCTCGGGCTCCCCTGGCGAGGTGACCGTCAGCGCCAGGCCGTCCCGCTCCGCCGCCAGCGACCTGGCAAGCGCCGCGGTGCCGTCCGTGCTGCCGTCGTCGACGAGGAACACCTCGGCCCGGCCCGGGTACTTCTGCGCCAGCAGCGACGGCAGGCTCACCGGCAGCACCTCCGCCTCGTCCCTGGCCGGTACCACCACGGCAACCGAAGGCCAGCGCTCCGGATCCCGCCGGTGCGGCAGCCGCACGTCCGTACGCCAGAAGAAGCCCTGCCCCAGCAACAGCCACAGCCAGACCAGCAGAGTCCCGGCACCGATCCACTCCATCGCTCCCACGGCCCGCAGTCTGCCGCACCGCAGGCGGCGGGAGCGGGCGATCGGAGCGGTGTCCCGCGCGGGCGTCGCCGGGGGAGCGGCCGGTGCGCGGGTTCCGGCCACGGCCCGGCCGGTACGACCTCCCGGTATGACAAGTCGGGCACCCGGCTGAGTAGAGTGTCCGGGTGAAGATCGCGCTCATGGATTCCGGTGCCGGGCTGCTCGCCGCAGCCGCCGCCGTGCGTCGGCTGCGGCCGGACGCCGATCTGGTCATCTCCTGCGACCCCGACGGCATGCCCTGGGGTCCGCGTACCCCCGACGACGTCACCGCGCACGCGCTGGCCGTGGCCCGCTCCGCCGCAGCGCACCGCCCGGACGCCCTGATCGTCGCCTGCAACACCGCGTCCGTGCACGCCCTGCCGGCGCTCCGCGCCGAACTGGAGCCCGCGATACCGGTCATCGGCACGGTCCCCGCCATCAAGCCGGCCGCGGCCGGCGGCGGGCCCGTCGCGATCTGGGCCACCCCCGCCACCACGGGCAGCCCCTACCAGCGCGATCTGATCGCCAGGTTCGCGGACGGCCTGGACGTCACGGGCGTGCCCTGCCCGGGGCTCGCCGACGCCGTGGAGCAGGCGGACGCCGCCGCGGTCTCCGCCGCCGTGGCCGCCGCAGCCGCGCGCACCCCCCGCGACGTACGCGCCGTCGTCCTCGGCTGCACCCACTACGAACTCGTCGCCGAAGAGATCAGGGACGCGCTCCAGCAGCCCGGCGCCCCCGCCCTGGTCCTGCACGGTTCCGCCGACGCGGTGGCCGCCCAGGCGCTGCGCCGCATCGGTGCCGAGCCGGCGCCCGCCGCCGCGCCGACCGGCGGTCTCCGCGTGCTTCTCAGCGGTCGCCCCGGCGAGCTGCCGGACGTCGCACTCGCCTACCCGGAGGGCCGTCTGCTCGCCGGATCCGGTGCGCCGGAAGGCTCCGTGTCCGACCGCCGGGAGGCGGCGCTGCCGCGCTGAATCCCGGTGCGTCCGCCACCCCGCAGTGTGTTGCGCGAAGCCCGCGGCACGGTCCTGGCAGGCGGCGGACGGACGGGCCGCACGGGGAGTCCGGCACCCTGCCCCAGCGTGCAAAGGCGCGTACGCTGCGTCTCATGAGGGACCACCCCCAGGACGGGGCAGCCACCCCCGATCGGCACTCCGGCACCACCGGCGCGGGAAAAGGCGCACGGCCCACCTCGGGTGCCCACCCGGAGCCGCCCGAGGTCTGGCAGGGCAGTGCCACCAACCGGGTGCAGTGGCTGCTGGCCGCCATCGGCGCCGCCTGCCTCGCCCTGGGCGTCCAGCTCGCCGTCGACAGCTCCTGGACCTCCGGCCTGGTGCCGCTGGTGATGGCCGTGGTCGGCTGTGTCGCGGCCGGTCTGCTGGTGCTGTTCGGCACGCTCGCCTTCGTCCATGTCGCGGTGCGCGTCGACAAGGAGTGCCTGGAGGTGCGCTGCGGCCACATCGGAGTGCCGCGGCGGCGGATCCCGCTCGACCTCGTCGTCGATGTGGCGATCGCCCGGCAGGTCACCCCGCGCCACTGGGGCGGCTGGGGCTACCGCTGGCGGCCCGAGCAGGGCACGGCCGTGATCGTACGGCGGGGCGAGGCGCTGGTGCTCAAGCTCGGTGACGGACGGACCTTCACGGTCACCGTCGACGACGCCGAGGGCGCGATGCGCTACATCGCCGGCCGGATCGGCCTGCGCGGGGGCAGCCCGGCAGGTGCCTGAGCGCCGGGCGGGGGCGGCACGTCCTCTACAGTTCACGACATGGCGACACCCGATTTCATCCGCGACCTCCGGACCTCCATCGGCCATCAACTGCTGTGGCTGCCCGGCGTGAGCGCCGTCGTCTTCGACGACGAGGGCCGGGTTCTGCTGGGCAAGCGCGTGGACACCGGGAACTGGTCGGTCATCGGCGGCATTCCCGAACCGGGCGAGCAGCCCGCGCAGACCGCGGCGCGTGAGGTCTTCGAGGAGACGGCGGTGCGGGTCGTGCCGGAGGGCGTCGTCCTCGTCGAGGCCATGCAGCCGATGACCTATCCCAACGGTGACCACTGCCAGTTCATGGACGTCACGCTGCGCTGCCGTGCGATCGGCGGCGAGGCAGCGGTCAACGACGACGAGTCGCTGGCGGTCGGCTGGTTCGCGATGGACGCCCTGCCGGTGCTCGACGACTACTCCCTGACCCGGATCAAGCGGGCCCAGGAGGCAGGCCCCGCGTGGTTCCAGGGCATGGGCGAGGAACCCGCCGCCCCGTAGCGCGGCCGGGTCCGTGTGGCCGGCCCGCCGCTCTCACAGCTCTTCCGTCGACGGCTCGTCCATCGGCGACGACGGCTCGTCCGGCAGCGGCGGCAGCTGACTCTCGTCCGGGGCGCTCGGTTCGTCGGACGGGTCGGTGCCGTCCCCGGACGGCTCCTCGGTGTGCATCTCCAGCCGGTCCTTGTGGCAGCTGCTGATCCAGGTACCGGTGGGGCCGCTCTCGTACCGGCAGAACCAGCCCCGTACGGCCAGCGTGCCCGCGTCGTCGCCGGAGTCCTGCGGCGCCCGCTCGAAGAAGTCGGCCATCACGTCATGGGCCTCTTCGCAGCCCACGGTGCCGTCGGCGCCGGGGTCGGCGAAGAGCGTGACGCTCTCCGACGTGCCGAGTGCGTCGCGGATCTCGCCGCAGTCCACCGGCTGGCCGGGGACCGTGGGCGTCGGCCCTGCGGACCGGGGCGCGCCGGGCGACGACGGGCTCGGCGCCCCGGATCCCTCGGAGACGGCCGCGGGAGCGTCCGCGGTCCGGCCGCCGGTGCAGCCGGCGGCGGCCAGGGCGAGCAGCACGGTCGGCACGGCGATGAGTCGGCGCATTCGGACTCCCTGGTGTCGGCGGCGCGCAGGCGGCGTGCTGCGTCTTAGGACGCTAGGAGTCCGGCGGCGCCCCGGCGATCCGGGGCGGCCGTTCGAGTGAGGCGGCGCGGCGCAGGGGACGCGCTCTAAGGTGCGGTCATGACTGCGATCGGTACACCCGGGCCCGTCTCCCTCGACCTCGAAGGCCGTACCGCACTGGTGACCGGCGCGGCCGGCGGCATCGGGCGCGCCTGTGCGCTGCGGCTGGCGGCGGCGGGCGCGACGGTACGTGCCGTGGACCGCGACGCGGAGGGTCTCGACCGGCTCGCGGGCGAGGTGCCGGGCGACGTACCCGGAGCCGTCGAGCCGCGCCCGCTGGACCTCACCGACCTGGACGCGGCGGAGCGGGCGGCGGCCGGCTGCGACCTGCTGGTCAACAACGCGGGCATCCAACTCGTGCGGCCCATCGAGGAGTTCCCTCCCGAGGTGTTCCACGAGGTGCTGACGGTGATGCTGGAGGCGCCGTTCCGGCTGTTGCGCGGCGCGCTGCCGCACATGTACGCGGGCGGCTGGGGCCGGATCGTCAACATCTCGTCCGTCCACGGCCTGCGCGCCTCCCCGTTCAAGTCCGCCTACGTGGCCGCCAAGCACGGCCTGGAGGGTCTGTCGAAGACCGCGGCACTGGAGGGCGCCCCGCACGGTGTGACATCGAACTGCGTCAACCCCGGCTATGTCCGTACCCCGTTGGTCGAGCGGCAGATCGCCGACCAGGCGGCGGCGCACGGCATTCCCGAGGAGCGGGTGCTCGCGGACGTCCTGCTGGCCGGCTCCGCCCTCAAGCGGCTGGTCGAGCCGTCGGAGGTGGCCGAGGCCGTCGCCTACCTCTGCACCCCGCAGGCGTCCTTCATCACCGGCACGTCGCTGCGGCTCGACGGCGGCTGGACCGCGCACTGACCGGGCCCGGCCCCGGCCGCGCCTTACCGATGGCTGCCTCCGGATGCGGGGCGGCGGGATGCGGGGCAGCGTGGTGCCGTTCCGTCCCCGACCGACCGGACAAGGGAGTGCGCCATGGGTGGCAAGAGCGGCAAGGACAAGATGAAGGGCAAGGCCAAGGAGGCGGTGGGCAAGGCCACCGGCAACGACCGGATGGCCGCCGAGGGCCGTACCGACCAGGCCAAGGGCGAGGCCAAGCGCGCGATGGGCAATGCCAAGGACAAGGCGGAGGGGATGAAGGACTCGCTGAAGGGCCGCCGCGACCGCGAGTCCTGACGCCACGCTCCGGGAAAGCGCCGTGCCCCGGTCCTGCCCTCGCGGGCGGGCCGGGGCACGGCGTGCGTGCGTCGCAGGTCAGTGTCCTGACCAGGGGTGGCGCAGCCGGATCCAGAGGTCACGGGCCCGCCGCCCCGCCTGCGTACGGCTGAGGGCGACCAGTTGCTGGGCCTGCTCCTCGTTCTCCACCATCGGCCCGGAGCCGCGCAGTGGCTTGCCCGCCGTCTCGTGGAGGAAGAAGCTGGCGACGAGTCCGATGACGCCGGCGGCCATCAGGTAGTACGCGGGGACCATCTCGCTGCCGGTCGCCTGCACGAGCGCGGAGGCGATCAGCGGGGTCGTGCCGCCGAAGAGCGACACGGAGATGTTGAACGAGATCGACAGGGCGCCGTACCGCAGCCGCGTCGGGAAGAGCGCGGGCAGCGTCGAGGCGGAGGTACCGGCGAAGCAGACCAGCAGGAGGCCCAGGATCAGGCATCCGAAGGCCGGCAGCAGGATGCCCCCGGCGCGGATCAGCAGCACCGCGGGCGCCGCCAGGGCGATCAGCGCGATGCTGCCCGCCATGAAGACCGGCCTGCGGCCCCAGCGGTCGGACGTCCGGCCCACGGTGGTGATGGTGAGCACCACGACGATCATGGTGCCGAGCACGAGCAGCTGCGCGGTGAGGTCGTCCTCGCCGAGGGTCTCGGACATGAACGTCGGCAGGTACGAGGTCACCATGTAGTTGGTGACGTTGTAGAGCAGCACCAGCCCCATGCAGATCAGCACGGCTTCCCAGTGCTGGGTGAAGATTTCCTTCAGACGCCCGTGGCCGGACTGGCGGGCCACCTCCACCGGGTCCTCGCCGCCTTCGCTGCGGGCCTTCTCGGCTTCCTCGTGGGCCTGTTCGGCCTCGCGCTGGAACGCCGGTGTCTCCTCCAGGCGCAGGCGCATGTAGAGCCCGATGAGCCCCAGTGGTCCCGCGACCAGGAAGGGGAGGCGCCAGCCCCACGACACCATGCTGTCTTCGCCGATCACGGCCGTGAGAATCGTGACCATTCCTGAGCCCAGCGAATAGCCGACGAACGTGCCGAAGTCGAGCCAGCTGCCGAGGAATCCGCGGCGCTTGTCGGGTGCGTATTCGGCGATATAGGTGGTGGCGCCCGCGTATTCGCCGCCGGTGGAGAATCCCTGCACGAGACGGCAGATGAGCAGCAGAATCGGTGCGCTGAATCCGATGGCCGCGTAACTGGGCAGGAATCCGACGGCGAAGGTGCTGATCGCCATCATGATCATGGTGGCGGCCAAGACGCGTTTACGTCCGATGCGGTCGCCGAGCGGCCCGAAGATCAGCCCGCCGAGCGGCCGGACGAGAAAGGCGGCGGCGAAGGTGGCGAAGGTCGAGACGACTTGGGCGCCGGGCGAACTCGACGGAAAGAAAACCTTTCCCAGGGTTCCGGCCAGATAGGCGTAGACGCCGAAGTCGAACCATTCCATCGTGTTGCCCAGAGCGGCTGCGGAAACCGCGCGGCGCACTTCGGGTTTGTCGGTGATCGTCACGTCATCGGCGGTCAGTGACTGTTTGCGGCGGCGCAGCAGAATACGGAGCAGGCGGTCAGTGGAGGCCGTGCCTCCAGTGGCCGCGGTCCTGCTGTGCCGGGAGTGCGACGGATTTCGGCGTCGAGGGCTCATGTCACCCCGTCCAGGGCGGTGTTGGGGGCCTCATTGTTCCGCGATTATTCCCCGAACATTCCGCCTGGGGAGCAGGCACACGGGCGCCGCGTGTCGCCCGCGCGGGGCGGCCGTACGGCGGTCCGGCACGGGCTGGACACCTTGTTGCCTGTGGCAAGCTCTTGCGTGCCTGTGGCAATAAGGAGCGAGGCGTCAGCCGCTGCCCCTCGGCGTTCGGCAGTCGGGCGCCGCGACGGGAGACAGACCGAGGAAAGGTGCGTCATGAGCGAGACGATCACGCGGGTGGACTGGCAGTCCTGGCAGGACAGCTGGGACCGGCAGCAGGAGTGGTACATGCCCGACCGCGAGGAGCGCTTCCGGGTCATGCTCGACTTGGTCGAGGCGCTGGCAGGACCTGCCCCTGTGGTGCTCGACCTCGCCTGCGGCACCGGCAGCATCACCGACCGGCTGCTGAAGCGCCTCCCGGGCGCCCGCAGCACCGGCGTCGACCTCGACCCGGCCCTGCTGACCCTCGCCCGCGGCCACTTCGCCGGTGACGGGCGGGCGGAGTTCGTCACCGCGGACCTCACCGACCCGAAGTGGCGGGACGCGCTGCCGCACCGTTCCTACGACGCGGTGGTGACGGCGACCGCGCTGCACTGGCTGGAAGCGGAGCCGCTGCGCACGCTCTACGGCGACATCGCCGGTGTCCTGCGGGAGGGCGGCGTCTTCCTGAACGCCGATCACATGGCCGACGCCGCCGCCCCGCGGATCAACGAGGCGGTGGCCGCCTTCCACACCCGCCGCAAGGAGCGGGAGCAGACGGCCGGGGCGCTCGACTGGGCCGCCTGGTGGAGCGCGCTCGCCGACGATCCGGTGCTCGCGGAGCCCGCGCGGCAGCGCTTCGACCTGCTCGGCGACCCCCGGGAACCGGCAGGTCCCAAGGCCGGTGACCGGCCGACGGAGACCCGCTGGCACCTGGAAACCCTGCGCGCGAGCGGCTTCGCCGAGGCCAGGCAGGCGTGGTGCTCACCGAGCGACGCCCTGGTCGTGGGGCTGCGCTGACGGCCGTGGGCAGCGGCCTCGGCCCTGAGCCCCGCCGGACGGGCGGGGCTCAGGACCCGGTGCTCACTCCTGCGCCTCGGCCGCGACCGGCTTCGGGATCAGGAAGGACGCCGCGATGGCCGCGGCCAGGATGACGACACCGGCGATCATGCCCGCCGTGTAGCCGCCGGGGGAGGCGGCGTCCGCGGGCTTCGCGGCGGTCTCGACCGCGTACAGCACGGCGAAGCTGAGACCAGCGCCGAGGTTGAAGGCGCCCGCGTTCAGACCGGGCAGGAAGCCCGGGTTCTCACGCGGGGACAGCACGATGCCAAGACCGTTCAGCACGATGTTCGTCACGCCCGCGTACGTCACGCCGATCAGCAGCGACATCAGCAGCAACAGGATCCGGGACTGACCGTGCAGGGTGAGGATCATCAGGACGACCGCGGCGACCGACCCGACCAGGCCGCAGCGCAGGATCCGCCCGTAGCCGTAGGTGGCGGCGAGGCGGCCGGCGACCGGGCCCATGGCGAGCCCGGCGAGCGCGTACGGCGTCAGCGTCCACCACGCGGACTGCTCGGCGGACATGCCGAGACCGGCCTGCGCGTCCTGGGCGAACGCCGGGATCAGCCCGTTCATGACGGCGAACACGCCGGTCATGGTGAGCACGGTGGTCAGCAGCGTCGCCCAGGTCGCCCGCTGTTTGAGGTGCCGGGTGGCGACCAGCGGGTGGCCGCTGCGGTTCTCCGTACGCCAGAACAGCGCGAAGGCGACGGCGGCCAGCACCACCAGGCCGGCGATCAGCGGCCAGTTGGCGGCGGCGAGCTTGCCCGCCTCGTTGAGCGCGATCAGCAGCGAGCCGACCGAGACGACCAGCAGCACGACCCCGGGCCAGTCCATCCGGCTCGTCACCGGCGCCCTGGACTCGGGGGTCAGGGTGGCGACCAGCACGGTGGCGACGGCCGCGACGCCTGCCATCGCCCAGAAGACCGAAGCGAAGCCGTGGTGGTCGGCGAGGTAGCCGCCGGCCAGCGAGTCGACGCCGGCGATCCCTCCGTTCACCGCGGTGATCACCCCGAGCAGCGTGCCGTACCGCTTCGGTTCCTTGACCTCGACCCGCAGCATGATCAGGCACAGCGGGACGACCGGGCCGCTCACGCCCTGGATGATGCGGCCCGCGAACAGCATCGGCACGCTCGTCGCCAGCGCGGCGATCACACAGCCGACGACCATCAGGCCCAGCATTCCGGCCAGCACCTTGCGGCGGCCGATGACGTCGCCGAGCCGCGGCAGGAAGAGCGAGAACAGCGCCGCCGAGGTGAAGAACGCGGTCTGGGTGAGGCCGATCTCGGCGGAGCCGGCACCCAGCGAGTCCTGGATGCTCTTCAGCGCCGGGCTGAGCATGCTGGCGTTGAGCTGGAAGGCGAAACAGGCCGCCAGCAGCGCCGCGACCAGGACACCCACTCGGACCCCTGAACCGCCCGGCGTCACGGCGCCGCGCGGTGCGGTGGAGACACTCATGCCGCGCCGTCGCCGATCCGCTCCAGCGCGTCCACCACGAGGTTCCAGAACCGCTCGTGGTCGAGTGCGACCGCGACCTGTGTGGTGCAGTCGGCGGGGGCCGGCGCACGGAAGTCGGCGACGGTCATGCCGAGGGTCAGCCCGCCGCGCAGCTCCACGTCCACCGGCGCCTTGCGCACGGTCATGACGTCCGGGTCGATGACGTATGCGACCGCGCACGGGTCGTGCACCGGCGGGAACTCGAAGCCCTGGTTCTCCCGGTACGCCTCACGGAAGAAGTCGAGGAGTTCCAGGACGAAGGTGGCCGGCTTGGTGCCGACCGCGGCGATCTTCTCGGCGACCTCGGGGGTGGCCAGCGCCTGGTGCGTGAGGTCGAGGCCGACCATGGTGACCGGCCAGCGCTCGTTGAAGACGATGTGCGCGGCCTCGGGGTCGATGATGATGTTGAACTCGGCGACCGCGCTCCAGTTGCCCTCGTGGTAGCCGCCGCCCATCAGGACGACCTCACGGACCCGCTCGGCGATCCGCGGCTCCTTGCGCACGGCCAGCGCGATGTTGGTCAGGCCCGCGGTCGGGACGATGGTGATCTCGCCGGGCTCGTGGGACATCACCGTGTCGATGATCAGGTCCACGGCGTGCCGGCGGTCCAGCTCGATGTCGGGCTCGGGCAGCTCGGGCCCGTCAAGACCGGTCTCGCCGTGGATGTCGGGCGCCGTCTCGATGGCACGCACCAGGGGGCGCGGGCAGCCGGCCGCGAACGGTACACCGGTGATCCCGGCTATCCGTGCCACGGACAGCGCGTTGCGGGTCACCTTCTCCAGCGTCTGGTTCCCGACCACGGTCGTGACGGCGACCAGCTCGACGTCGGGGTTGCCGTGGGCCAGGAGCATGGCGATCGCGTCGTCGTGCCCCGGGTCGCAGTCGAGGATGATCTTTCTGGCCAACGGAAGAGCCCCTTTGCTCTGGTGCTTCGGTCTGCCGCTTCCCGGGCGCGGTCCTGTACACCGGGCGCGGGCGCCGCCGCACCGGTGGCGGACGGCGCGGGCGCGAGGGGCGCCGCCGTCGGCCCCGGGCGTGGGCTCGGGACACTTCACGGGAAAACGTTCTCCGGAAACTTGACCCATGAACCAGCAGCTTGTCAATGACTCATATCGCATTCTTCGGGGCGATTTCCCGGCATCCCGCTGGTAGATGGCGCCGCCGAGCCGCTCCCGCACACCGGCGGGGGACAACGTTTGCCGCACCACGTACGGGGCGTATGCTCCGTCCGGCCCGCACGGGCCGTACGCATCGAAGGAAGGGGGCCGGGGGACGGTGGTCGAAGTCACCCTCAAGGATGTCGCCCGCGCATCGGGCTGTTCCGTCGCCACGGTCTCCCGCGTCCTGGCGGGCACCCGCCCGGTCGGCGCCGAGACCGCCCGCAGGGTGCGGGACGCTGCCGAGCGCCTGGGTTACCGGCCCAACCACGTCGCACGCGCCCTGCGCAGCCGCTCCACGGGCACGGTCGGCCTGGTCCTGCCGCAGATCACCAACCCGTTCTTCCCCGCCCTCGTCAGGGAACTGGAGCACGCCCTGCACGCCGAGGGCAGGGCGTTGCTGCTCGCGGACTGCGACGACGACCCGGAGACGGAGGCCGCCAGGATCGGCGCCCTGCTGGACCGGCAGGTCGACGCGCTCCTGGTGGTACCGGCCGACGAGCGGCGCAGCCGGCCCGCGGTGGCCGCGGCGGCGGCCCGGGTGCCGCTGGTGCTGCTCGACCGCGGCTGCGGCGCCGGTGTCGCCGATTCGGTGGCCGTGGACAACGCCGCGGGCATGACGCTGGTCCTGGACCACCTGGCCGCGACGGGCCGCCGCAGGCCCTGCTTCGTCGGCGTGGCCGGGACGGCGTCGACGGCGGTCGAACGGCACGCGGCCTACGAGGCCGGCATCGGCGCCCTCGGCCCTGACGTCCCGCGGCGGGCCGAGTTGGGCGACTTCTCCGTGGCATGGGGGAGAGCTGCCGCGGACCGGCTCTGGCCGTCCCGGCCCGACGCCCTGGTCTGCGCCAACGACCTCATCGCGGCCGGCGCGCTCCAGCAGCTGCGCCGGCTGGGCGCCGACGTGCCGGGCGAGGTCGCGGTCACCGGCTTCGACGACATCCCGCTGGCCGGACTCGCCGACCCGGCCCTGACCACCGTCCGCCAGCCGGTCGCCGAACTCGCCGCGGAGGCCGCCCGGTTGCTCGCCCGCCGGCCGTCCGCAGCGGCCCCGGCGGCCCGCCGCGCGGTCCGTCTCGCGCCCCGGCTCGTCGTGCGGGGCTCCAGTGCGCCGGACCCGGCGGCGTCCGGGCGGTCCCGGGCGCCCGCCTGAGACGGTCAGGCGCACAGGCGAAGGCCGCCACCACGGAGCGTGGTGACGGCCGATTTCCGTGTGCGGCTGTCCGCCGGCTGTTACCAGTTGCCGTCGATGGAGCCGCCCTCACAACCCTGGAACCACACCGGGTTGCCCTCCAGGACGGCTGCGCCCTGAAGGCACTTGAAGTACTTGGCGCTGAGGCCCGAGTTGTCGTCGTGGCCCCCCGCCATGGCGGTGCCGGCGCCGCTCAGGATGATGGTGGCGGCGAGAGCGGTGGCCGAGATGACGGCGCGGATGCGCATGGATACTCCTCATGGGTTCGCGGAGATACTGGCATGGACAGAGATCACCTTCGCGAACCACTTCAAAACGCCCACTACTCCGATCGTGTGAGCCGCCCGGTCAGCGGAAGTTGACGCCCCGTCAACGACGGGCCGCCTCCTGCTCGGCCTCGGCCTGCACCCGCAGCAGCTTCTTGTCCGGCTTGCCCGCGTCGGTCAGCGGCAGCGCGTCGGTGAAGGTGAGGTGGGCCGGCTCGTACATGGCACCGCGCTCGGCGCGCACCATGTCGCGCAGCTGCTGCGCGTCGACCTCGCTGCCGGGTGCGGGGATCACGACGGCGTGCACCTGCTCCATCCGGTCCGCGTCCCGGACGCCGAAGACAGCGCTCTGCCGGACCTGCGGGTGCGTGTTGAGCAGGTCCTCCAGCTCGGTGGTGTACACGTGGCCGCCGACCACGACGATCATGTCCTTGATGCGGTCGACGATCGTCAAGTAGCCGTCGGTGTCGAGGAATCCGATGTCGCCGGTGTGCACCCAGCCGTCCC
Organism: Streptomyces sp. NPDC048644; assembly: GCF_043199105.1. Taxonomy (NCBI): domain Bacteria; kingdom Bacillati; phylum Actinomycetota; class Actinomycetes; order Kitasatosporales; family Streptomycetaceae; genus Streptomyces; species Streptomyces sp. NPDC048644. Next base: position 114,742 of record NZ_JBICVO010000019.1, on the reverse strand, counting down.
GCAGGACCTCGGCGGTCAGCTCGGGCTGCTTCCAGTAGCCCTTCATGATCATGTCGGAGCGTACGCAGACCTCGCCGTGCTCGCCGGGCGGCAGGTCGCGGCCCTGTTCGTCGCGGATGGCGACCTCGACGTCGGGCAGCACCTTGCCCGCGGAGCGCAGCCGGTCGGGCCGCTCCGGGTCGTGGTCGTCGGGCAGCAGGATGCTGATGCCGCCCGCCTCGTTCTGGCCGTAGCCCTGCATCAGGACCGGGCCGAAGGCGCGGATCGCGTCGGCGATGCGGGTGGGGGACGCCTGGCAGCCGCCGTAGGTCAGCCGGCGCAGGCTGCTGGTGTCGGTGTGCTGCGCGTCCGGGTGGTCCATCAGCTGGTAGAGCAGCGGCGGCAGCATGAACAGGTCGGTGATCCGCTCGCGTTCGATGGCGGCGAGGGCGGCGGCCGGGTCGAAGTCGTCGAGCAGCACGACGGTGCCGCCGGCGTTCAGAGTGGAGTCGGCCATGATGCCGGCGGCGTGCGCGAGGGTCGTGCAGACCAGCTGACGGGGCGGCTCGGCGTCCCCGGGGATGACCCGGTGGAGCCAGCGGGCCTGGGAGAAGGTGCTGCAGATGCCCTTGGGGTGGCCGGTGGTGCCGCCGGTGTGGCGGATGGTGCAGACGTCCTCGGGCCGTGCGTCGCCCGCGAACGGCTCGGCGCTCTGCCCGGCGGCCAGCTCCAGCAGGTCGGTGCCGGTCTTCGCGGGGCCGAGCGCGAGGATGGCTGGGACCGGCGCCAACTCCGTGACCTCGATGGCCCGTTCGGTGTAACGGGGGTCGACGATCAGAGCCTGGGTCTCGACGTCGCGCACGATGGCGGCCTGGGACTCGGCGGAGAGCTTGTTGTAGAGGTGGTTGACCCGGCAGCCGATGAGGTTGGCCGCGTAGCGCGCGGCGATGGTTTCCGGCGCGTTACCGCTCAGCAGGGTGACCGTCCGGCCGCGGCCCACGCCCTGGGCCCGCAGCGCCCGTGCCATCCGGTAGACGAGATCGCGCAGCTCACCTGCGGTGACCCGGCGGCCTTGGTGGACCAGTGTCTGACGCCCGGGGTCGACGCCGAGTGCGTCGAGGTTCTCTTCCACGTAGGTGCGGAAGGGCTGGGCAGCTGCTGGCATGGCGGGATTCCTCCTGAGACCGGGTGGCCCTGGCCGGGCGGTCCGGTGGGCGGTATACAGGTATTTAGTTGCTGGAGGCAACTAACCTCACGTTAATGGTCACGGATCAACAACTCCAATCCGATGGACGGGATCCGGACGTTGTGCGGCAGCCGCCGAACGGGCCCCGGACGGACCGGGTCGGCAGGGGCGCGAGGTCCGTCGAAGGGTCGCTCGACGGCGCCCGGCGCCGGGCATGGCCGAGTCGCGCCGCGGGAGGGATGATGGTGCGCAACGGCAGCACGGCAGGAAGGAACCGGTGTGCAGGAGCGCCACGGCTGCCGGTGGCCGGGCGCCGGCGGAAGGAGTGCCTGGATGGGTGCGACCGACGCGTTCCCCGACGACGTGGACCCCGTCGGGGCGGGCCCGTCCGGCCCCGGCGGCCTGCTGGACGCGCTGGGCGTGGCCGCCGTGATGCTGGACGCGAACGGCCGGATCGCCCTGTGGAGCCCGCAGGCGGAGGAGCTGTTCGGTTGGAGCGCGAAGGAGGCGCTCGGCGTGCCGGCCGCCAAACTCCTGGTGCCGCCGGACCGCCACGACCTCGTCCTTGACCTGTTCGCCCAGGTCATGGCCAGCGGCGAGACCTGGGCCGGAGTCTTTCCTGTGCGGCACAAGGACGGCGACACCCGGCTCGTCGAATTCCGCAACATGCGGCTCACGGACGAACAGGGCCACTCCTACGCACTCGGCCTCGCCACCGACCGGAGCGTGCTGCGCCGCGTCGAGCAGGATCTGGCGCTTTCCGTACGGCTGGTGGCGCAGTCGCCGATCGGCCTCGCGGTCCTGGACACCGACCTGCGCTACGTCATGGTCAACCCGGCTCTGGAGCGGATCAACGGCATGCCCGCGTCCGCGCACGTCGGCCGTGACGCGCACGAGGCGCTCGGCTTCCTGGACACCGCCACCATCACGGCCAGCATGCGCAAGGTGCTCGCCACCGGCACGCCGCGGCTCAACCAGTTCCTCGTCGGATACCCGCCCGACGACCCCGGCAACGAGCACGCCTGGTCGGTGTCCCACTACCGGCTCGAGGACCCGGGCGGCAGGGTGCTCGGCCTGGCGACGTCGGTCGTGGACGTCACCGAGCAGCACCGGGCCGCATCCGAAGCGGCGCGGGCCCGCCGCCGGCTCGCCGTCATCGCCGACGCGTCGGCCACCGTCGGCACCACCCTCGACGTCGACCAGACCGCCCACGAACTGGCCGACGTCATCGTGCCCGAGCTGGCCGACCTCGCCGCGGTCGACGTGCTCGACGCCGTCCTGGACGGCAGGCGCCAGGCCACGCTCGGCCCCGGCGACGCCGCCCGCTTCCGCGCGCTCGCGGTGGCCGCCGCCTTCCCGACCGACGCCGCGCAGGCCGCCGACCCGGCGGGGCAGATCGCCTCCTACGACGCCGACCGCGTCATCACCCGCTGTGTGACCACCGGCAGGCCCGTCCTGATAGCGCGGGTACGGGACGAGGACCTGGAGCGGATCGCCGTCGACAGCCAGGGGGCCGCCCTCCTGGCGCGGGCCGGGCTCCGCTCCTACCTGGCGGTGCCGCTGACCGCACGCGGTGAGGTGCTGGGTGCCCTCTCGCTCTACCGCGTCCGCAACGAGCTGCCGTTCGACGAGGACGACGTGGTGCTCGCCGTCGAACTGTCCGCCCGCGCCGCCGTCGCCATCGACAACGCCCGCTCGTACCAGAGCGAACGCCGCACCGCGCTCACCCTCCAGCGGCACCTGATGAGCCATGCACCGCCGCAGCCGACCGGCATGGAGATCGCCCACCGCTACCAGCCGGCCCGCGCCGCGGGTGAGATCGGCGGCGACTGGTTCGACGCCATCCCGGTGGCCGGCGACAAGACGGCCCTGGTCGTCGGCGACGTCATGGGCAGCGGCATCAACGCCGCCGCCACCATGGGGCAGTTGCGCACCACCACCCGCGCGCTGGCCGACCTCGACCTCGAACCCGCCCAGCTCCTGCGGCATCTGGACCACATCGCCGCCGGGCTCGACCCGGCCTTCGCGACCTGCGTGTACGCCGTCTACGACCCCCGCCGCCAGGAGTGCCGCATCGCGAGCGCGGGACACCTGCCGCCCGTCGTCGTCCGGCCTGGCCGCCGCCCCGAACTGCTCGACCTGCCGACCGGCGCCCCGCTCGGCGTCGGCGGCGTCCCGTTCGAGCAGACCGTCGTCGCCCTGCGCCCCGCCGACCAGTTGGTGCTCTACACCGACGGGCTGGTGGAAACCCGCGACGAATCGATCGACACCCGCCTGGAAACCCTCGTCGACCTGCTGGCCGTCCCGCGCGACGACCTGGAGGAGCAGTGCGACCGCCTGCTGGGCGCCCTGCGGCAGCCGCACGGCCACGACGACGTCGCCCTGCTCATCGCCCGCGCCACGGGGGCCGACGCCGTCCGGTAGCCCGCCGCCCTCCGGTGTGCGATGTGCCTCCCCGCCGCGGGGTTTCGGCCCGCGCCCACCTGGAGATGCGCAGGTGCACGGCAGCGTACGGAGGCGACATGGCTGAGGACGAGACGGACGGCACACCCGCGATACCCGACGAGGAATCCCCGGCCGGTATACCGGTCCCGCGTGCGGCGGGCGGCGCGCGGCGGCCCGCCCGCCGCACCCTGCTCGCCGCCACCGCGGCGGCCGGCGTCGGGCTGCTCGCCGCCTGCGGCGACACCGGGAGCCGCGCCGACCCGGCCCCCGGAGCGGAGCCGTCGCGCGGCACGGGCCGGGCGTCGCCCGCCCCGTCGGGCACCGGTCCGGCGTCGGGAAAGTCCGCGCATCCGGGGAGGAAACACCCTGAACTCCCGCGCGGCGGACGGGAATTGTTCCCACGCCACCGGCTGGTGGGCTTCTGCGGTCTGCCCGGCGCCGCGGCGCTCGGCAGGCTCGGGACCGGGGATCCGGACGAGCGGGCCGACGAGATCGAGAAGCGGGCCCGTGCGTACGCAGGGGACCGCGAGGTGCTGCCGGTACTCGAACTCCTCGCGGTGGTCGCGACCGCGGCGCCGGGTCCTGACGGCCGGTACCGCTCGCGGACGCCGGACGCGACGATCCGCCGCTTCCACCGGATCGCGGCCGGCCACCGGGCACTGCTGCTGCTCAACATCCAGCCGGGTCGCGCCCGCGTGCTCGACGAGGTCAAGGCGCTGCGCCCCTGGCTGCTCCGCCCCGACGTGGGGCTCGCGCTCGACCCGGAGTGGGAGATGGGGCCAAGGGAGGTGCCGGGCGACCGTTTCGGCCGTACCAGCGGGCGTGAACTGACCGGCGTGGCCGACTACTTGTCCCGCCTGGTCGCCGCGCACGATCTGCCCGAGAAGCCGCTGGTCTTCCACCAGGTGGCCGCGTCCGTCCTGCGCCAGGAGTCCGCGCTGCGGCGCAGGCCGGGAGTCGCCCTGATCAAGAGCGCGGACGGGATCGGCTCCCCCGACCTGAAGCGGGCCACCTGGCGGCGGCTCGTCGGCAGCCTTCCCGCCGGCGTCCACACCGGCTTCAAGCTCTTCTACGAGGAGGACGCGGAAGGCAGCAGCCGCCTGATGACCCCCGACGAGGTGCTGGCCCTGAGGCCGCGGCCGGAGTACGTGATGTACGAGTGAGCGGGCGGTGGCGGGCCGGCCGCGGTCACCGTGGCGCAGTGCCGTCGGCGCCACCGTGCGCCGTCCCGGGGCCGCCGGGGGAGCGGTCCGCGTCGACCGGCGCCGCGTCGGGCCGGCCCAGCGGGTAGGGGCCGGACGCCGCGCCGGGTGCGGGGGGTTCGTCGCCCGCCGCGGTGAAGGCGTCCAGTGCGTCGACGAGCGCGGTGCGCTGCTCCGGAGCCAGCCGGCCGACGATGCGGGCGATCTCGCGGCGGCGGCGTGCGGTGACCTCTTCGACGATGCGCCGGCCCTGGCCGGTCAGCCCCAGCCGGGTCTCGCGGCGGTCACCCGGGTTGACCCGCCGCTCGGCGAAACCGGCGGTGATCAGCCGGTCGGCCATGCGCATCGCGGTGGACGGATTGACCCCCAGCCAGTCGGCGACCTCGACGAGCTTGGCCGTGCCGTGGCTGGACAGCGCGACCAGCAGCCGGAACTGCGGCAGCGTCACCCGGCCTTCCACCGCGGCCAGCGAACGGGCGGAGACCGCCACCAGGACGCGGGACGCGGTCAGCACCGCGCGGGTCACGGCGTCGACGTCATCGGGCTGCCCGGAGGGGGGTGCGGCTGCGTCCATGCCCCTGTTCTATCCCGGGGTGGCCCGCCCCGCCGGGCCGGGGGCGGCGGGGCGGGCCGCAGCCCGGCCGCCGCCTCCCGGCCCGGGGCGGCCCGCTACTTCACCGCACCCAGGGACAGGCCCTGGACGAGCTTGTCCTGGGCGGCGAATCCGGCGATCAGCACCGGGAGCGAGATGACGGTGGCGGCGGCGCAGACCTTGGCGAGGAACAGGCCCTGGCTGGTGACGAATCCGGTCAGGAACACCGGCGACGTCCCCGCGACGATGCCCGTCAGGACGCGGGCGAACAGCAGCTCGTTCCAGCTGAAGATGAACGAGATCAGTGCGGTGGCGGCGATGCCGGGCATGGCGACCGGCGCGACGATGCGCAGCAGAGTGGTGCCGAGACCTGCACCGTCGATGGACGCCGCCTCCAGCATCTCGACGGGCACCTCGGCGAGGAAGGACCGCATCATCCACACCGCGATCGGGAGGTTCATCGAGGTGTAGAGGATGACCAGCAGCCAGATGCTGTCCAGCATCCCGGTGTTCTGCGCGACCAGGTAGATGGGCAGCAGTCCCGCCACCAGCGGCAGCATCTTGGTGGAGAGGAAGAAGAACATCACGTCGCTCCACTTGCGCACCGGCCGGATCGACAGGGCGTAGGCCGCCGGCACCGCGAGGAGCAGGACGAGCAGGGTGGAAACGACCGAGGCGGTCAGCGAGTTGATCAGCGGCGGCCAGGGGCTGATGCCGGTGCCCGCGCCGAAGAACTCGCGGTAGCCGTGCAGGGTGAGCGGGGCGGCGATGCTCGGCGGGTTGGTCGCCGCGTCCTGCTCGCTGTGCAGGGACGTGAGCACCATCCAGGCGACGGGCAGGAAGAAGGCGATGCCGCACAGCCAGGCGACCAGGCCCAGCAGGCTGCCACGGCGGCGCCGCCTACGCAGCGCGGGGGAAGCGGAACGGGTCGGGGACGCACTGCTCATCGGGTGACCTCCTCGCGCAGCAGGGACGACACCGCGCGCAGCGCGAACGTCGCCACCAGCAGCGAACACAGCACGACGACGACGCCCTGTGCGGACGCCCGTCCGTAGTCATGGGCCTGGTAGAAGGTCTGGTAGATGGTGTAAGGGAGATTGGCCGTTCCCAGGCCGCCCGAGGTGATGGTGAAGACCGCGTCGAAGTTCTGCACGACGTACACCGTGCCCAGCAGGGCGGCGAGTTCGAGATAGCGGCGCAGGTGGGGCAGCGTCAGATAGCGGAAGACGTCGAAGGTCGTGGCCCCGTCCATCCGGGCCGCCTCGACGGCGTCGGTCGGCCGGCTCTGCAGCCCGGCCAGCAGGATCAGCATCATGAACGGCGTCCACTGCCAGATCAGCGACACCTCAACGGCGGCCAGCGGCGAATCGGTCATCCAGTCGGGCTGCGGCGGGTTGTCGCTGCCGAACAGGCCCCATATCCAGGACAGGCAGCCGTTGATGAACCCGTACGACGCGTTGTACAGCGCGTGCTTCCACAGCAGGGCGGAGGCGACAGGCACCACCAGGAACGGCGTGATGAGCAGGGTGCGGACGATGCCGCGACCGCGGAAGCCGCGGTCGAGCAGCAGCGCGAGCCCCAGGCCGAGCAGCAGGCTCACCAGCACCACGGTCACGGTCAGCAGCACGGTCGTGCCGACCGACGCGCGCATCGCCGGGTCCGTGAACACCGCCGCGTAGTTGTCGAAGGCGGCGAAGCCGCGGTTGTCGGGGGCCAGCGCGTTCCAGCGGGTGAACGAGATCACCACGGTGGCCACGAACGGCAGTTGGGTCACGATGATCAGGAAGACCAGCGCGGGCAGCAGGGGCGCACGGCGCGCCCAGTCCTTCGCGCGCTGCGCCCGCAGGCCGCGGGCGGTCTCAGCGGTCGGTGTAGGCACGTGCCACCTCCTCGGCGAGGCGCTGGCTGTTCTTCAGCGCCGCGGGCACGCTCTGCTTGCCCGCGATGGCCGAACTGACCTCCTGGGAAACCTTGGTGCCCAGATCGGAGAACTCGGGTATGCCCACGAACTGGATGCCGGGCGCGGGCCGTGGCTGCACTCCGGGATCGTCGGGACGGGCCGACCTGATCGCCTGCTCCGTCGCCGGCGCGAAGGCACCCGAATCCTTGCGGTACGCGGGGTCGCGGTAGAGGGAGGCGCGCTTGCCGCCCGGCGCCCGTGACCAGCCCAACTCCTGGGCCACCAGCCGCTCGTACTTCTTGCTCGACGCCCAGGAAATGAACTTCCAGGCGGCGTCCTGGTGCGTGCTCGCCTTCTGGATGCCCCACGCCCAGGTGTAGAGCCAGCCCGCGCTGCGGGTCCGCTCGACCGGGGCAGGGGCGTAGCCGACCTTGCCCGCCACCTTGGAATCGGCGCTCTCCAGCGAGCCCGCGCCGGCCGTCGCGTCGTACCACATGGCGACCTTGCCCTGCTGCATGTCGTTGAGGCACTCGGTGTAGCCGGCCTGCGGTGCGCCGGCCTCGCCGTGCTTGCGGACCAGGTCGACGTAGAAGCGGGTGGCCTCGGTGAACTGCGGGCTGTCGAGCTTCGCCTTCCAGTCCTTGGTGAACCAGGTGCCGCCGAAGGTGTTGACGACGGTGCTCAGCGGCGCGGCCAGCTGCCCCCAACCGGGCTGTCCGCGCAGGCAGATGCCCTTGAGCCCCTTCCGGGATCCGTCCAGCTTCGCGGCCAGTGCGGCGACCTGCCGCCAGGTCGGGTGGGCGGGCATGGTCAGCCCCGCGGCCTTGACGAGGTCCTTGCGGTACATCAGGAACGAGGACTCGCCGTAGAACGGCTCCGCGTAGATCTTGCCGTCCGCCGCGGTGAGCGCATCGCGGACCGGCTCCAGGATGTCCTTCTGGTCGAACTCCCGGTCCTTGGCCGCCCGTTCGCCCAGCGGGGTCAGCCAGCCGTTGCGGGCGTAGATCGGCGTCTCGTAGTTGCTCAGGCTCGCCACGTCGTACTGTCCGGCCTGGCTGGAGAAGTCCTGGCTCATCTTGTCGCGCAGATCGTCCTCGGGCAGCACGGTGAAGTTCACCTTGATGCCGGTCTCCTTGGTGAAGTGGGCGGCCGTCAGCCGCTGCAGATCCACCATCTGCGGGTTGTTCACCATCAGGACGTTGATGGTGTGCGCGCCGTCGTTGCCGACGTCACCCGCGCCGCGATAGCAGCCGGCGGTGGCCAGCGACAGGGTCAGGGTGACCGCGGTCAGCGCGGTGGCGCGGCCTCGGCTGCTGCCAGGGGATCGTGCTCTCACACTCGTACCTTTCTGGGGACATCCGGTGGCCCGGCGGCCGGTGCACGCCGGCGCGCGAGCCTGCGGCGGGCGCGGGGGACCGGCCGGCGGCCGTGCGGGCCGCCGACGCCGGTGGTGTGCGATGCGGTACGGGCCGGCGCTCCGGGCGGCCCGTACCGGTCAGACCCGGAGCACCTGCGGCCCCAGGAGGGAGTAGCGGTGGGCCTCGGGCCCGGAGAGACCGGCGTCGGTGACGATCGAGTCGACGTCACCGATACCGGCGAACCGGCAGAAACTGCTCGCGCCGAACTTGCTGTGCACGCCGACCAGCACCCGCCGCCGCGACGAGCGGACGGCCTGTTCCTTCACGTCGGCGACGGCCGGGTCCGGGGTGGTCAGGCCGTGCTCACGGGAGATGCCGTTCGCGCCCAGGAACGCCAGGTCGATGACGAACCGGGCGAGCATGTCCCGTGCCCACGAACCCACCGTGGCCTGCGTCCCGGACCGCACCCGCCCGCCGGCCAGCAGGACGGTGGTGGAGTCGGAAGCCGACACCAGGGACGCGGTGCGCAGCGACGGCGTGATCACGGTCAGCGGCCGGTCGGCGGGCAGCAGCGCGGCGACCAGCTCCGGCGTGTAGCCCTCGTCCACGAACACCGTCTCGGCCTCGCCGACCAGCTGCGCCGCAGCCGCGGCGATCCGGCGCTTCTCCGCGACCTGCTGGGTCTCGCGCCGGGCCAGGGTGGTCTCGAATCCGGCGCTCTCGACCGGATACGCGGCGCCGTGGGTGCGCCGGATCAGGCCCCGGCGCTCCAGTGCGCTCAGGTCGCGCCGCACGGTTTCCCGGGCGACCCGGAACTCCTCCGCTGCGTCCGCGACGTCGACCCGGCCGGTCTGCCGGGCGAGCACGAGGATCCGGTGCTGACGTTCCTCGGCCCTCATGGTGTTCTCCTGTGCATAGCGTCGATCCGTTCGGTCACGGGCCTGCCCGTTTCTGCCCGCCCGAGGTTTATAGCAACCGTTCCCCCACCGTCGGCTGCCCGTGACCGCAGGAAAGATGCCTGTTTCTGCCCGCTGCGTGGCGCCTCGGACAGGACCGGTCGCACCGGGCGTGCCCGTACGGGCCCCCTGGGTGGCCCGCGGGCGTCCCGGTGTGTGCGATTCGGCCGGTGTCCGGTGGCCGAAAGAACACTTGTTGACCGTTTCGGACCGGCCGGGGCGCTTCGGGATCACTCGCGAGAAGGGTTCGGTACGTCCCGAGAACGGCTCTGACCGGCAGCGGGCCGCCGCCGGGGCACCGCGGCGGGGCGTCCGGGCCGGGAACCGCCCCGTGTACGCCGGTGGCCGCAGCGGTGAGGGTGGGCGCCAGGGCGCTTAGGCTGGGCGGTATGAGTGCGGAAATGCGGTCGTTGGCGGTCACTGCGATCGCGCAGGGGGACGAGTGTGCGGTCCTGCGGGTGACAGGGGAGCTCGACCTCCGCACCGAGCAGACTTTTCTCGCCGAGGCCAGGTCCGTCGTCTCGGCCGGTCATCGCTTCCTGGTGCTCGACCTGACCGCCCTGCGCTTCTGCGACTCCCGCGGCCTGAGCTGCCTGCTCGCCCTGGAATGGCTGTGCCGGAAGCTGGAGGGCCGGCTGTTCCTGGCCTCGCTCGGCGTACGGATGCTGCGGCTGCTGGTCGGCACCCAGTCCCTGAACGTCTTCTCCTGCTACCCCACCGTCGGCCACGCCCTGGCGGCGGTGCCCGACGGCAGCCGCCCGGCCTGGCCGCCGCCGATGGACGAGCCGGCGCCGACGGCAAGCGACGAGTCGGCCTGAGCCCGCCGGGACCGGCCGCGCGGGGCCCCGCACCGCCCGGCGGCGGACACCGGACGCACCCCGGCGATTGCTACGCTGCGGCCACGACCGGACACGGTGAGAGGGGGCGCGAGGTGCCGGGTGCCGAGGTGGTGCGACCACGTCGCGGACGGCCGTCCCTCCGCAAGGAGGTCGCCGACGAAATCAAGCGCCACATGCTCGACAACCGGATGCGTCCCGGCGACCCGCTGCCGACCGAGGCCGAACTGTGCGCGACGCTGCGGGCCAGCCGCTCCAGCGTCCGCGAGGCGGTCAAGTCGCTGGCCGCACTGGACATCGTCGAGGTCAGGCACGGGCACGGCACCTACGTCGGCAGCCTGGGCCTGTCGGCGCTGGCCGAGAGCATGACCTTCCGCGGACTGCTCAGCCCCGGCGACGCCTTCCGCGGCTACGCCGACCTCGTCGACGTCAGGGAACTCTTCGAGCGTGGCAACGCCGAACGCATCGTCGGCGCGCTCACCCCAGGACACCTGGACAGACTGGACGGCCTGGTGGCGGAGATGGAGCGGCACCGCGCGGGCGGCGACGCGTTCCTGGCCGCCGACCGCGCCTTCCACGCCCTGCTCGTCGAACCGCTCGGCAACGACCTCATCAGCCAGCTGTCCCAGGCGTTCTGGGACAGCTACGCCGGCGTCGGCCCCCACCTCGGTCTGATCACCATCGAGGACGGGCGGCACACCGTCGACGTGCACCGCCACCTCACCGACGCCGCCAGGGCCCGCGACGCCGCCGCCTTCGCCACCGCCGTGACCGACCACTACACACCGGTACGCCGACGGCTGGCGAAGGCCCGCACCGCGGCCGGGAACGGCGCGTCCGCTACGGTGCCGTGCCGTCGCGCAGCGCGCCGATGAGCGCCGCCACCGACGGCCGCCGGCGTGACGCGGCACCGACGGCGACCACGAGCTGCCGCTCCACCCGGTCCTGCAGCGGCACCGAAGCGATGCCCTGCGACCGCAGCCGCAGCATCAGCTCCGTCAGCGGCGCGACCCCGAGACCCGCCGCGACCATCGCCAGCGACGTCGCCGTATCGGTGACCTCGTGCACCACGTGCGGCTCGAACCCGGCGCGGCGGCAGACCACCCGCATCGCCCGCCCGTAGTACGAGCCGGCCGTCGGCAGGATCCAGTCGAGACCGGCCGCGTCGGCCAGCCGCAGCGGGGCGTACGGCGGCCTGGCCTCCCGCGGCACCCGCTCGCCCGGCGGCGCGGCCTGGGCGGGCACGGCCAGCGAGAACCGCTCGGAGCGCAGCCGCACCACCTCCACGTCGCCGTCCCTGGCGAGCGGCGCGTCCGGATAGTCGAGGCCAAGCGCCAGGTCCACCCGCCCGGCGCACACCTCGGCGTACGCCTGGTCCACGTCCACCTCGCGGCTCACCACGCGGACCCCCGGATGCCGGGCCCGCAGCCGGTCCAGGGCGGGCGGCAGCAGGGCGGCGGCTGCGGTGCCGAAGACCCCGAGCCGCAGCCGCGCCACGACCTCGGCGCGGCCGTGCTCCAGGGCCGCCACCGCCTCCGCCTGCGCGGCCAGGATCCGCTCCGCGTGCCGCGCGAGGGTGTGCCCGGCGTCGGTCAGCTCCACCCTGCGGCCCGTCCGCCGCACCAGCTCCGCGCCGGTGGCCCGCTCCAGCGCGGCGATCTGCTGCGAGACGGCGCCCGGCGTGTAGCCGAGCGCCGCGGCAGCCGCGGTCATCGTGCCGCTGCGGGTCAGCTCCAGGAGCGTTCTGAGCTGAACTCCCGGAAATTCCATGGCAAGAGGGTAGAGCGCGCCCCGCAGCCGCGCCGCCCGCGGAAGCCGGGAGGAGGCGTACGACGGCGTGCCCGTCCGCCGGAAGCGTCCTGGCGCGCCCCTCCCGCAGCGTTCCTGATAGATCACCTTGAGCAACTGTGCATGGACGCAGAGCAGTCCGGTGCCGCACCATCGGAAGGAACCCACCACGTGCCGGCTGCCCGCCCGTCCCACCAGGGACGGGCACCCGCACCGCGGGCCACCGCCGGACGGCACCACCCCAGGAGCGGAGCGACCCCGGGAGAGAACCACCACACGACGGGAAGGCGGCCCCCGATGGCTTCCACCGCTGCGCGTGTCCCTGTCCCCGAAGAAGCCGACGTCGTGATCATCGGCGGCGGCGTGATCGGCGCGAGCATCGCATTCCACCTGGCTGAGGCGTCCGCCGGCCGAATCCTCCTGCTGGAGCGCGACCGCCCGGCCTCCGGCTCGTCGGGCAAACCGCTCGGCGGCGTCCGCGCACAGTTCTCCGACCCGCTGAACATCAGGCTCGGCCTGCGCAGCCTGGACGCCTGGCGGGACTTCGGCCGCCGCCCGGGAGCCGACCTCGGCCTGGAGAACGTCGGCTACCTCTTCCTCCTCGGCGACGCGGCCGAACTCGCCACCTTCGAGGCGGGAGTCGGCATCCAGAACGCGCTCGGCGTCCCCAGCCGCATCATCACCCCGCGCGAGGCGCACGCACTGTGCCCCTACACCGACCCCGACACCCTGGTCGCCGCCGCGTACTCGCCGTCCGACGGCTACGCCCGCCCCAAATCCGCGGTGGCCGGCTACCTCAGGGCCGCCCGCCGCCTCGGCGCGACGGTCCGCACCCGGTGCCAGGTCACCGGCATCGACACCGCCCCCGGGCCCCCGGGCAGCGGGCTCCAGGCCGTGCACACGCCGTACGGCACGGTGCGCACCCCCACCGTCATCTGCTGTGCGGGCGCCTGGTCAGCGGCCGTCGGGAAAATGGCAGGCGCCGAACTGCCCGTCACCCCGCTCCGCCGCCAGATCGCCTTCACAGGACCGCTGCGGCCCGCGCCGCCCAGGATCCCCTTCACCCTCGACTTCGGCTCCACCCTCTACTTCCACAACGACGGCGCAGGCGGCCTGCTCATGGGCCTCTCAGACCCCGCCCAACAGGCCGGATTCGGGCGGCGGTTCAGCCGCGAGTGGCTGGGCCCGTTCCGCGCAGCCGCCGCCCGCAGGGCACCCGGAATCGCCCGCTTCCCCGTCACCCGCGGCTGGGCCGGGCTGTACGAGATGACGCCTGACCGCAACGCGCTGATCGGCGAGGCGGAGCGCACGGCGGCACATAGGGGGCGTTTCCTGTATGCGACCGGCTTCTCCGGGCACGGATTCCTCCAGGCGCCTGCCGTCGGCGAGATCGTCCGCGACCTCTACCTCGGCCGGCCGCCGTTCCTCGACGTCACCCCGCTGTCCGCCGCCCGCTTCGACGGCCGCACCACCGCCAGGCCCGAAGCCCACATCATCTGAAACACCGGGCCCACCTCACCGTGAGTCCCGCACACACCGGAGGTCCGCATGGTCCCCACCTGGCGGCTGCGCGCCGCGTTCGCCCGCCGGCTGTCCGAGATGTACGGCACCGAAGTACCCGCCTACACCACGCTGCTGACCGTGACGGGCCAGATCAACGACGAGGTCGCCCGCCGCGACGAGGACGCGGGACGGCTCGGCGGCATCGACCGGGTCACCGCCGAGCGGCACGGCGCCATCCGCGTCGGCACCCCGTACGAACTGCGCCAGGTCGCGCAGATCTTCGCCGCGTTCGGGATGCACCCGGTCGGCTTCTACGACCTGCGGGACGGCGGCGCGGGCGCGGTGCCCGTCGTCTCCACCGCCTTCCGGCCGACCGACCCCAAGGAACTGGAACGCAACCCCTTCCGGGTCTTCACCTCCCTGCTGACCCCCACCGACCGCCGGTTCTTCGACGCGGAACTGTCCGCCAGGCTCACCACCTTCCTCGCCCGCCGCACGCTCTTCCCGCCGGAACTCCTGACCCTCGCCGGACGCGCCGAGACCGGCCGCGGCCTGCCGGCGGAGTCCGCCGCCCGCTTCGTACAGCTCGCCGTCGCCGCCTTCGCGCTGTCGCCGGAGCCCGTCGACCGCGGCTGGTACACCGAGCTGGAACGGATCTCCGCGGTCGCCGCCGACATCGGCGGGGTGGCCGCCACCCACATCAACCACCTGACCCCACGCGTCCTGGACATCGACGCCCTGTACCGGCGGATGGGGGAGCACGGCATCACCATGATCGACCGGATCCAGGGACCGCCGCGCTGGGACGGCCCCGATGTCCTGCTGCGGCAGACCTCCTTCCGCGCCCTCGCCGAGCCGCGGGCCTTCCGCGAGGCGGACGGCAGCGTCACCGAGGGCACGCTGCGGGTGCGGTTCGGCGAGGTCGAGGCCCGCGGCATCGCCCTCACCAGGGCGGGACGGGCCCGCTACGACGCGCTGACGACCGAGACCGACCAGCGGTCCGACGACGGCGACGGGGCGGCCAGGCAGCGCACGGCCCGCGCGCTGTGGGAAGCCGGCTTCCCCCGCACCGAGCGCCAACTCGCCGCCGAACAGCTCGCGTTCTTCACCTACCGCCCCGCACCTGGACACCCGCGCGACGGCCGGCGCCCGCCCGCCGGGCTCACGGAACTCGTGGACCAGGGATGGCTCACCGCCGACCCCGTCGTCTACGAGGACTTCCTGCCCCGCTCAGCCGCCGGCATCTTCCGCTCCAACCTCACCGGCGACGGCGTCCACGACACCGACCGCACCGGCACCCCCTTCGACGCCCAGCGCCTCGCCGAGGCCATCGGACGCCCCGTCCTCGACCCGTTCGTCCTCTACGCCGCGCAGCAGGACAGCTCGCTGCGCCGGGCGCTGCACACCATCGGAGCCCACGAAGCCCTCGCGTCCCTGGACAGCGGGGGCTGACACCGCGCCAGGACCTGCCGCAGCGGACCACCGCCCGTTCCGCCACCGCCCACCGACCGCGCCCACCAGGAGTCCGTCATGAGCCGTCCCACCCCGCCCGCAGCCGAACCGCTCCTGCCCACCACCGACGCGCTGCGCACCCGCGCCGCCGCGGCCCTGCGCCGTTGCGGTGCCGACCCCGCGGCCCTCGCGGCGCTCTCCGGAGGCGGCAGCCCGACACCCGCCACCCTCACCTCCCGTACGCCGCTCACCGGCGGCACGCTCGGCGTCCTGCCGGCCACCTCACCGGACGGGGCCGACGCCGCGGTCGCCGAGGCGCACCGCGCGTTCCAGGAGTGGCGCACCGTGCCGGCGCCACGGCGGGGCGCCCTGGTCAAACGGCTCGGCGAACTGCTCACCGAGCACCAGGAGGACCTGGCCGACCTGGTCACCGTGGAAGCCGGAAAGATCAGGTCAGAGGCGCTCGGCGAAGTGCAGGAAATGATCGACATCTGCGACTTCGCGGTCGGCCTCTCCCGGCAGCTCTACGGCCGCACCCTCGCCAGCGAACGTCCGGGCCACCGGCTCGCCGAGACCTGGCACCCGCTCGGCGTCGCCGGAGTTGTGACGGCCTTCAACTTCCCGGTGGCCGTCTGGTCCTGGAACACCGCCATCGCCCTCGTCTGCGGCGACACCGTCGTCTGGAAGCCGTCGGAACTCACCCCGCTCACCGCCCTGGCCTGCGCCGGACTCCTCGGCCTCGCGGCGGCGGACACCGGCGCGCCGCCCGGGGTGCACCGGCTGCTGCTCGGCGGCCGTGACTGCGGCGAGCGGCTGGCCGACGACCCGCGGGTGGCCCTGGTCAGCGCGACAGGATCGGTACGGATGGGCCGCGCCATCGCGCCGCGGGTGGCCGCCAGGTTCGGCCGGGTCCTGCTGGAACTCGGCGGCAACAACGCCGCCGTCGTCGCCCCGTCGGCCGACCTGGACCTCGCCGTACGCGGCACCGTCTTCTCCGCCGCGGGCACCGCGGGACAGCGCTGCACCACCCTGCGCCGGCTGATCGTCCACGAGGACATCGCCGACCGCCTGCTGCCACGGCTCGTGCACGCCTACGGCCACCTGCCCGTCGGCGACCCCTTCGACGCCGCCACCCTGGTCGGCCCGCTGATCAGCCCCGCGGCCCGGGAGGCCATGGACGCGGCCCTGGCCACCGCGCAGAAGGACGGCGGCACCCTGCTGGCCGGCGGCGAACGCCACCTCGCCCGGCAGGCGCCGGACGCCGCGTACGTCCGCCCGGCGCTCGTCCGCATGCCGGAGCAGACGGAGATCGTCCGCACGGAGACCTTCGCGCCGATCCTGTACGTGCTCACCTACCGCACCCTCGACGAGGCCGTCGCCCTCAACAACGGTGTCCCGCAGGGCCTTTCCTCCAGCATCTTCACGCGCGACCAGCAGGAGGCCGAGCGCTTCCTCGCGGCGGACGGCTCGGACTGCGGCATCGCCAACGTCAACATCGGCACGTCGGGCGCCGAGATCGGCGGCGCGTTCGGCGGCGAGAAGGAGACCGGCGGCGGCCGTGAATCGGGGTCCGACGCCTGGCGCTCCTACATGCGCAGGGCCACCAACACCGTCAACCACTCCGCCGCTCTGCCGCTCGCCCAGGGCGTCAACTTCCTGTGACCCGGCCCCTCTTGGCGCTCGGGGCGCGGCTCAGCGGGCCCGGCCCAGGTCCCGCACGAGCGTCGGCGAGGGGTGCGGGATCTCGCCGAAGTCCTCGTCGTCGCTGTCCACGGTCAGCCGGTTGATGACGTTCTCCAGCGCCGTGGGCAGCGTCGGCGCGAGGCCGCTGTGCCACTGGACGAGGAGGTTGTGGCGCGCGGAGTCGGGCAGCAACTGCTGGTCGTCGAAGGCGGGCACGGTCCTGCGCTCCTCGTCGGGGGCGTGCGCCGCCTGCTCGCGCCAGTACGCGGCGTCCCGGAACTCGCCGTTGCGGCGGTGCGAGAGGTAGAGGCAGTAGGCGGCGGTCCTGCTGCCCGCGCCGGAGCCGAAGTGCCACCAGAAGTGCGCGGCCTCGGTGCGTCCCGTGATGTGCAGCAGGCACGCGAAGACCAGCGCGCCCTCCGGGTCGATGCGGTGGTCGTTCACCAGCCGTTCGAGGCTGGCCGCCGCAGCCGCCGCGTTGACCACCAGCGCGCAGGCCAGGTCGAGTTCATGGGTGGCCTCGTCGCGGGCGCTGAGGTACGCGCTGGGCGCGCCGGCGTCGCTGCGCCGGGTGCGGACGGTGTCGGGCCCGGCCGCCGGCCACGGACCGCCGTCGTCGGCGGCGCTGTCGAGCCCGTCGAGCCCGTCGAGCACGCCGAGATCGTCCAGATCGGCGAAGCCGGCCAGGCCGGTGATGTCCGATACGTCGGCCGCGGCGTTCAACAGGGCCTCGACGGTGTTCCTGCGGCCTGCGTGATGGGTGGGTGCCATGTTCAGTTCCCCCTTGGGCTTCCTTGGTCCATGCCGAGCGCGGCGGCGAGCTTGCGCTTGCCCCGGCTCGCGTGCGAGCGGACGGTGACCTCGTCGACGCCCAGCAGCGCGCCGATCTGTGCGTCGCTGTAGCCGATCACGTGCCGCAGCACGATCACGTCGCACTGCCGCTCGGGCAGCCTGGCGATCGCCGCGTACAGCCCCAACTGGCTCTCCAGCAGCGCGAACTGCTGCTGGCATTCGCGCAACAGGGCCTGGGTGACCACGGCGAAGGCGGCGGTCTCGGTCAGCGCCGTGGGCTGCTGGTGGTCGTAGAGCCACTCCACGACGCGTTCCTTGAGCACCGACCAGGCGTACGCCTCCACCGACGCCTGCCGCAGGGCGTGCGGCCACAGCGCGGCCAGTTGCCGGTAGGCGGCCCGGGTGACGTCGGCAGCTGCGGCCTGGCTCCCGGTGTGCAGGTAGGCGTAGGTCAGCCACTTGCGGGCGTGCGTGGAGTGGAACGCCTCGAAGGTGAGGGACAGATGACGGCTGCTCTCCCGTTCCGGTTCCGCGCCGGTCGTGCGCGGGGCGCTGTATCTGCTCATGTGCGCCTCTTCTGCGTCGGCCGTCCTGGTCGCCACCGCGCGCGGTCGCAGGCCAGGCGCGCACCGGCGACCGCGCGCGGGCGCCAGGGGAGTGCGGCCGATGCCGCTGGGCGGGCGTGCGCCTCCACACACGCCGGCAGGAGTCGGTCCCGGTCTGCGCTCACGAGCCGTCCTCGTTCCGTTCGCCGTGCGCCGTCGCACGGGGCACCGGAGGTGCCTGAGGCGACGGGAGGACGGTTGTCCTCTCTTCCAATGAACAGGAAAGGAGGGCCATTTGTGGCACCCGGAGCCAAGAAATCTTCCGTTGGGTATTCATATGACTACGCATGGCCCCGTCATCTTTGCCTGGCATGACTGTGCGCCCGGCGTACGCCGCCTCATCGCGCACCGTTCCACGCGCTCGTGCGCCCCGGGCATGATCCGGCGCCCGCGGGGCAGGGCTCTCCCCGCCCGCGGACAGTGACGTGCCCCGGAATCCGATGCCACAATCGATCATGGCCGCCGGTCCGTGCGGCCCGCCGTACCAGGGGAGGCAGCGCGCGATGAGCGACCACGAAAGGCCCGCGGTGGACCTGCAGTTGGACCGGGCCCACTCGTCCCGCATCTACGACTATTTCCTCGGCGGCAAGACCAACTTCCTCGCCGACCGGATGGCGGCCGGCAGCGTCCTGGGGGTCTTCCCCGCCGCGCTGGTCGCCGCCCGCATCAACCGCGAGTTCATGCACCGCGCCACCCGGCTCCTCGCCGAATCGGGCATCCGCCAGTTCCTGGACATAGGCACCGGCATCCCGACCCCGCCCAACCTCCACGACGTCGCGCAGCGCGTGGCACCCGATGCCCGGGTCATCTATACGGACAACGACCCGATCGTCCTCGCGCACGCCGCGGCGCTGCTGCTCAGCACCCCCGAAGGCCGCACCGCCTACGTCCAGGCCGATGTCACCGAACCCACCGGCATCTTGACGGCGCCTCAGCTCCTGGAGGCCCTCGATCTGGAGCAGCCGGTCGCGCTCAGCCTGAACGCCCTGATGCACTTCGTCACCGACGAAGGACGGGGCCGGGCGCACGCCATCGTCGACTACCTCAAGGACGCGCTGCCCAGCGGCAGTGTCCTGGCCATGACCCACGCCACGACGGACTTCGCGCCCGAGGCGATGGGCAAGATCGTCAAGATCTACCGCGACGCGGGCACCGAGCTGCAGTTCCGCAGCCGCGCCGAGTTCGCCCGCTTCTTCGACGGCTGGGAGCTCCTGGAGCCCGGCATAGCCCTCTCCCACCAGTGGCGCCCCGACCGGCCCGAGGACGCCACCCACGTCACGGACGCGGAAGCCGCCTGCTACGCCGCCGTCGCCCGCAAGCCCTGAGCCGGTCGCGCGCCCGGGGCCCGCGGGCCCCGGTGGTGCCTACTCCTTGCGGTAGTCGTACGCCTCGCCCGCCGCTGCCGCCACCGCCGCCAGGTCGGCGCCGGCCGACGCGGTGACCACGGCGGCCACCGCGCCCTCGACGAACGGCGCGTCCACCAGCCGTGCGCCATCGGGCAGTTCGTCGCCCTCGGCGAGCAGTGCCTTGACGGTCAGCACCGCGCTGCCCAGATCGACGAGGAGCGCCACACCGGCCCCACCGTCCACGGCGTGCGCCGCCCGGACGATCAGGTCAGCGCTGGTGCCAAGGCCGCCGTCCGGGGTGCCGCCCGCCGCGGCGATCGGAGCCGTCGCGCCGCCGCCGGCCAGACCCGTGGCGAGCGCGGCGACGGACTCGGCCACCGGGCCGCTGTGCGACACCAGCACGATGCCGACCTGCCCGGACCCGCCGCCCGTGCCGCTCACTTGGCGGCCTCCGCGAGGGCCGCGAACAGCAGCGCCGACGACGTCGCCCCCGGGTCCTGGTGCCCGACGCTGCGCTCCCCGAGGTAGCTCGCCCGGCCCTTGCGGGCCCGCATCGGCACGGTGGCCAGCGCGCCCTCGTCGGCCGCGGCTGACGCCGCGTCGAGTGAGGCGGCCAGCGCCTCGACCGCCGGGTCCAGCGCGTCGAGCATCGTCTTGTCGCCCGGCGCCGACCCGCCGAGCTGTCCCACCGCGTCCACTCCGGCGCGCAGCCCGGCGCGCAGCTCGTCGACGGTGACCCGCTCCGCGTCGCCGAGCGCCTTGCCCGCGCGCCGCAGCAGCGTGCCGTACAGCGGGCCCGAAGCGCCGCCCACCGTCGACACCAACTGCCGCCCGGCCGCCATCAGTACGGCCCCCGGAGTCGCCGGGGGCTCCTCCTCCAGCGCTTTGGCGACGGCGGTGAAACCGCGCCGCATGTTGCTTCCGTGATCGGCGTCGCCGATGGCGGAGTCCAGCTCGGTGAGGCGGTCGGCCTCCCGGTCGACGGATGCGGCGGACGCCGTCATCCAGCGGATGAAGAACGCGGCATCCAGGGCCGATTCGGACACGGACTGCTCCTCTGCTGCTCAGTTCACGGACAGGTACGGGCGGGCGGCGGCGGGCTCGGGGACGGCAGCACGTCGCGTCGCCTTCCGGCTCGTCGGTCTCAGCGGCCCCAGCGCAGCCCCGGTGTCTGTACCGGAGCGTCCCACAGGCGGAGCAGCTCCCCGTCCACCTGGCACAGCGTGACCGAGGCCCCGGCCATGTCCAGTGAGGTGACGTAGTTGCCGACGAGCGTACGGGCCACCGCGACCTCGCGCTCGGCCAGCACCCGGTGCACCTCGGCGGTGAACCCGTACAGCTCAAGCAGCGGCGTCGCCCCCATGCCGTTCACCAGCACCAGGACCGGAAGCCTTGGCTCCAGGTCGGTGAGGACGGCGTCCACCGCCACGTCCGCGATCTCGTGCGAGGTCATCATGGCGCGCCGCTCGCGCCCCGGCTCGCCGTGGATGCCGACCCCCAACTCCAGCTCTCCCGCGGGCAGATCGAAGGTCGGGCTGCCCTTGGCCGGGGTCGTGCAGGGGGCGAGCGCCACCCCGAAGCTGCGGGAGCACGCGACGACCTGCCGGGCGACGGCCTCCACCCGCTCCAGCGGCGCGCCCTCGTCGGCGGCGGCCCCGGCGATCTTCTCCACGAAGAGCGTGGCGCCGGTGCCGCGCCGCCCTGCGGTGAAGGTCGAGTCGGTCACCGCCACGTCGTCGTCGATGAGCACGCTCGCGACCTGGATGCCCTCGTCCTGCGCCAGCTCCTCCGCCATCCGGAAGTTGAGCACATCGCCCGTGTAGTTCTTGACGAGGAACAGGACGCCCCGGCCGCTGTCGACGGCAGCCGCCGCGCGCACCATCTGGTCCGGCACCGGCGAGGTGAACACCTCACCGGGGCAGGCGGCGTCGAGCATCCCGGGGCCGACGAAACCGCCGTGCAGCGGCTCGTGCCCGCTGCCGCCCCCGGAGACCAGCCCGACCTTTCCCTCGACCGGCGCGTCCCGCCGCACGATCACCCGGTTCGCCACGTCCACGACCAGCTCGGGATGGGCCGCCGCCACCCCGCGCAGCGCGTCCGCCACGACGTTCTCGGCGACGTTCATGAGCATCTTCAACGGTTCCTCCTGTGCGGGTGCCGGTCAGGCCCCAGGGGCCTCACCCGACGTCGGCAAGCTCGTGGACACCCTCCAGTATCGAAGAGGCGCGCCCGATCGGGGAGCGACGCGTCGTGGACCGGCACCGACTCACCCCTCAGCCCAGCCCGTCCGCGCCGATCCGCAGCGCCGACTCGTCCAGCAGGGCGTCGGAAACCGTCCGGGGCGTGCCGTCGAGGCCGAGGACCGGGGTGGCCTCCTTGTACCAGGATTCGATCACCGCGTTGCCCCAGAAGTCGCGGCGCCGGTCGTCGTGGACGTTCCAGCGGTAGGTCTCGTGGTCGGGGTCGCCGGTGTAGTAGTCGGAGGTGTAGATCTCCACGCGGTGCCCGTCGGGGTCGCGCAGATAGAGGTAGAAGGCGTTGGAGACGCCGTGCCTGCCGGGGCCGCGCTCGATGTGGTGCTGCTTGCGCAGCGAGCCGAAGAGGTCGGCGCAGCGCAGCACTTGATGGGACTCGTGGGTGGCCACCCCCACGTGGTGGAGACGGGGCCCGGCGCCGCCGGTGAAGGCGACGTCGTGGACGGTCTGCTTGCGGTACATCCACGCTGCGTACAGCTCGTGCGCGTCGCCCTCGATGGTCTCCGAGCAGCCGAAGCCGAGCGACGCGTAGTGGGCGTAGGCGGCGGGGATGTCGGGGGTGCAGATGTTGAAGTGGTCGAGGCGGGCGATCTCGGCGCCGTGGCGGATGTCGTAGCGCTGGATGAGCCGCTCGGCGTGCTCGATCTCGTGGAAGAACTCGACGGGGAAGCCGAGCGGGTCGATGACGCGTACGGCGTCGCCCACACCGCGTGTGCCCTGGCCCTTGGGGACGCGGCGCACCGGCAGGCCCCGCGCGGTGAAGAACGCCGCCGCCCGCTCGACGTCGTCCGGTGTGCGCACCCGGTAGGCGAGATGGCCGAGGGCGGCGGCCTCGCCCGTGCGCAGGACCAGGGAGTGGTGAGTCAGCTCGTCGGTGCCGCGCAGGTACAGGGAGGTGGCGTCCTCGTACTGGAGGTGGAAGCCGAGCATGTCGACCCAGAACCAGCGGGCCGCGGCGAGGTCGGTGACGACGAGTTGGGCGTAGGCGGCGCGGATCACGTCGGGCACGGGGGTGTTCACGAGGCGGCTCCGAAGCGCGGGGTGTGCACCGCGCCGAGCGCGACGTGCACGATCTTGGATTCGGTGTAGAAGTCGATGCTGTGGGCGCCGCCTTCCCGGCCGATCCCGCTGGCCTTGACGCCGCCGAAGGGGGTGCGCAGGTCGCGTACGTTGTGGGAGTTGAGCCACACCATGCCCGACTCCACGGCGTGCGCGATGCGGTGGCCGCGCTGGAGGTCGCGGGTCCAGATGTACGCGGCCAGGCCGTACCGCGTGGCGTTGGCCAGGTCGACCGCGTCGGTCTCGTCGTCGAACGGCGCGACGGCCACCACCGGGCCGAAGATCTCCTCCTGGAAGATGTGGGCGTCGCGTGGCACGTCGGCGAAGACGGTGGGCCGGAGGTAGTTGCCTTCGGGCAGGTGCGCGGGGCGCGTGCCGCCCGCGACGAGCCTGGCTTCCTGCCGCCCCGCCGCCACATGGCCCAGGACGCGTGCGTAGTGCTCGGTGTGGACGAGCGCGCCCACCTCGGTGGCCGGGTCGGACGGCGGGCCCACGACCACGCGCCCGGCCCGCTCGGCGAGGCGGCGGGTGAACTCCTCGTACAGCGGGCGCTCGACGAGGACCCGCGAACCGGCCGTGCAGCGCTCGCCGTTGAGGGAGAACACCCCGAACACCACCGAGTCGATGGCGGCTTCGACGTCGGCGTCGGCGAAGACGACGACCGGGGACTTGCCGCCCAGCTCCATGGAGACGGTCTTCAGGTGCTCGGCGGACGAGCGGAGGATGTGGCGGCCGGTGGCGGTCGAGCCGGTGAACGAGATCAGCGGCACGTCCGGGTGGTCGACCAGGGCCTGGCCCGCCTCGTCACCGATGCCGTGCACGAGGTTCACCACCCCGTCGGGCACCCCGGCCTCGGCGAAGATCTCCGGCCAGAGCGAGGCGGACAGCGGGGTCCACTCGGCGGGCTTGAGCACCAGCGTGCAGCCGGCGGCGAGCGCGGGGGCGAGTTTCCAGCTCTCCAGCATGAAGGGGGTGTTCCAGGGCGTGATCAGTCCGGCGACTCCGACGGGCGTCCGTACGACATAGCTGATCTGGTCCCCGCCCTGACGGAACGCCTCCTCGCCGAGCGCGACGATGACGTCGGCGAAGTAGCGGAAGTTCTCGGCGGCGCGCTTGGCCTGCCCGCGGGCCTGGGTGATCGGCAGCCCTGAGTCGTAGGACTCGAACCGCGCGAGCCGGTCGTGGCGGGACTCGACGGCGTCGGCGACGCGGTGCAGGACGTGCGCGCGGGCGCGCTGGGACAGTTGCGCCCACGGTGCCGCCGCGGCGCGGGCGGCCGTCACGGCCCGGTCGACGTCGGCGGCCGAGCCCCGCGCCGCCCGCGCGTAGGGGGTGTTGGTGGCGGGGTCGGTGACGGGGAAGGTGCGGCCGTCGGCGGCGTCGGCCGGCTCGCCGCCGATCCAGTGCCGGATGACCGAGGGCAGTCCCTCGGGGGTGTGGGGCGTCATGCGGTTCCTCCGATCTGCGCGGTGAGGCCGCCGCCCGCGGCGAGCAGCTCCCGGACGCGGGTCAGGCCGGCGTCGGTGGGCGGGATGAGCGGGGGGCGTACGTGCGCGGATGCGATGCGGCCCTGCTGGGCGAGCACCCACTTCGCGGGGGCCGGATTGGTCTCGACGAACAGCAGGTCGACCAGCGGGTGCAGGCCGTAGTGCAGTGCGCGGGCCGCGTCGAAGTCGCCCGCATCCCAGTGCTCGTACATGCGGGCCACGGCGGCCGGCGCGAGGTTGGCGACGGCCGACACGAATCCCGCGCCGCCGAGCGCGAGCAGCGGCAGGCACAGCAGCTCGATGCCGGACCACACGAGCAGGGACCGGCCGCAGGCGTGCAGGATGCGGGAGAAGTGCTCGAAGTCCTTCGTCGTCTCCTTGACGCCGACGAAGTTGTCGAACTCCGTGAACAGCCGGCGCACGGTCTCGGGCGCCAGGTCGACGGCCGTGCGCGAGGGCACGTTGTACGCGACGATCGGCAGGCCGGGGAACTCGCGGGCCACCGTGGCGTACCACCGGTACAGCGCCTCCTGGGTGGGGCGCGCGTAGTAGGGGGTGATGACGAGCGCCGCGTCCGCGCCCAGTTCCTGGGCGGCTGCGGTCATGGCGAGGGTCTCGTCGAGCTTGTGCGAGCCGGTGCCCGGCAGGAACGGCACCCGCTCGCCGATCTCGTCGGCCGCCGTGCGCATCCCCGCGATCCGCTCGGCGACGGACTGCGCGCTGGGCTCTCCGGTCGACCCGCCGAGCGAGATGCCGTGCGAGCCGGACTCCAGCTGGAAGCGGATCAGCGCCCGCAGGCTGTCGTGGTCGACGGCGCCTTCGGCGGTGAACGGGGTGACGACCGGGGCGATCGATCCGCGGATCGTGGCCGGGTCGCTGCGGAACCTCACTGGTGGCCTCCTTCGTCGGGTCCGGGTCCGGGTCCGGGCCCGGCGCTCCGGTCGTGCCGTGCGCACCAGGCTTCGTACGGGGCGCGCCAGGCGGGGCCGAGCGGGTACAGGCCGTCGATGCCGTCTCCTGCCGTCACCCGCTCGGTGATGAACCGTTCCTGGCGCTCCTGTTCGCGGCAGTCCGCGATCAGTTCGTCGGCGAGGCCGGGGGGTACGACCACCACGCCGTCGTCGTCGCCGGCCAACAGGTCGCCGGGCTGGACGAGCGCCCCGCCGCAGGCGACCGGTACCCCCGTGTCCCAGGGCACGTGACGGCGGCCGAGCACCGAGGGGTGCGCACCGCCGTGGAAGACCGGCAGGCCGGTGGCGGCGACCGCCGCGCTGTCCCGCAGCCCGCCGTCCGTCACCACACCGGCCGCGCCCCGCTTCAGTGCGCGCAGCGCGAGGATGTCGCCGAGGGTGCCCGCGCTGGTGTCGCGTCGGGCGTCCATCACCAGGACGTGCCCGGTGCGCAGCTCCTCGATGGCGCGTTTCTGGGCGTTCAGGCCCGTTCCGTGGTGCCGGAACAGGTCCTCGCGCAGCGGCAGATAGCGCAGGGTGTGCGCGACACCCACCATGCGGGTGCCGGCGGCGGCCGGATGGACGCCGTCCACGGACATGTGGGGCAGTCCGCGCCCGCGCAACTGCGCGCTGAGGGTGGCCACGGCGACCGAACGCAGTCCGGCGTCGATGCGCGGGTCGAGCAGCGGCTGCGGCGGGTACTCAGGGCCGTGGGCGGCGGCGCGCTCGGCCGGGCCGGACGCGGGCAGGGCGCCGTACGGGGCGAGCGGTCCGCCCGCGGCAACGCGGTTGCGCAGCCGCCCTGTTGAGGCGCTGCCGCCGGATACCTCGACCTCCACCACGTCGCCCGGTGTCACGACGGACGCGCCCGCCGGGGTGCCGGTGAGCAGGACGTCGCCCGGCTCCAGCGTGACCAGCCGGGACAGGTCGGCGACGAGCTGTCCGAAGGGGAAGAGCAGCGTGTCGGTGGTGTCGTCCTGCACGGCGTCGCCGTTGACCCAGGTGCGCAACCGCAGGGCGGCCGGGTCGAGCCGGCGGGCGTCGAGCAGGCGCGGGCCGATGGGGGTGAAGCCGTCGCCGCCCTTGGCGCGGAGGTTGGAGCCGCGGTCGGCCTGGCGCAGGTCGTACAGGCCCGCGTCGTTGGCGGCGGTGACCCAGCGCACGTGCGACCAGCCGTCGTGCGGCGTCACCCGCTGCGCGCGCTCGCCGATGACCAGCGCGATCTCCCCCTCGAACGCGAGGAGTTCGCAGCCGTGCGGCCGGACGATGGCGTCCCCGGTGCCCGCCAGTGAGGACGGCGGTTTGAGGAAGTAGGAGGGCTGGGAGGGGGTGCGTCCGCGTTCCTTCGCCCGGCTGGGGTAGTTGAGGTGCACCGCGATGATCTTCGACGGGGGTGTGCCCAGCGGGTGCGCCATCAGGAGCGCTCCAGGAACGCCTGGACCTTCGCCTTGTACGGCTCGCGGTCGTACGACGTCACATACGCGCCGGCCATCCGTACCGGGTCGCCGAAGAAGTAGTACTCGTACAGCGCCTGGCGTCCGGAGAAGGCCGAGATGCAGGTGTCCCAGACCAGCCGGAAGAGCTTGACGCGGTCGGGCCCGGTGAGCGTCGCGGACTGGAGGTACGCCTCGATGTCGGCGGCTGCCGGGCCGCTGAGGTCCAGTTCGGTCGGGGTGGCCATCAGGCCGGACGCACCGAGTTTGCGCAGGATCTCGGGGAAGCGCTGGTAGAGCTTGGGGTAGAGGTTGCGGGCGGCGTTGAGCGGGGCGAAGGCGGGGGTCAGCACGCCGTACGCGTTGATCTCGGCATCGGCCTCCGCGGCCCGCAGGAAGGCGCGGAGCATCTCCAGGGTGGCGATGATCTCGGCGATGTCCCCCTGGACGTGCGGGAACTGCTCGATGCCGATGGCTTCGGTCAGCAGCGAGACCAGGCCGAGTATGTACTCGGTCTTGGCGGTGGTGCGGGTGACGACCTGGTGGGTCATGTGCACCATGGACGAGGTCTGCGCGTAGAAGCCGTTGCACAGTTCGGCGTCGCCGAGGGCGAAGCAGCGCTCGTACGGCACGTGCACGTCGTCGAAGACGACCACACAGTCGGACTCGTCGAAGCGCGAGCCCAGCGGGTGGTCGTGGGACGGCCGGCCGAGGTCGAGGGGCTCGCGGGCGAGGTAGCGCAGGCCCTTGGTGTCGATGGGGAGGGCGAAGGCGTACGAGTACGGCTTGTCATCGGGGGTGCCGCGCAGCACGGTGGAGGGGAAGACGAGGATCTCGTCGGCGAACGGCGCGCTGGTGGCGAGCATCCGGGCGCCGCGGATGACCACGCCGTTGTCGTCCTCCTTGACGATGCGCGCGGCGAGCTTGCCGCCGCCCTGCTGGGGGCCCGCGACCGAGCGGTTGACCTGCGGCGGGATGAGGGTGTGGGTGCACAGCAGGTCCGCTTCGCGCACCCGCTCGTAGTAGCGGCCGATGTTCTCGCCGAAGGCGGGGTCCGCCTGCGCGAACCAGTCGGCGGCCGAGGCCAGCGCCATCAGCGAGCTGTTCAGGAAGTCGCCGGTGCGGCCCAGCATGCCGTTGCTGTGGTCGGCCCACACCTTGAAAGCCTTACGGCGTTTGACCAGGTCGTCGGGGGTCCGCGGGGTCAGGAAGGACGTGCCGACGGGGTCGCCCGTGGTGGGGGACGGGTAGGTCAGGACGTCCTTGTGCGCGGGGGAGTGCTGGAGGTCGTACAGCTCGGCGTAGGTGCGGACCACGTTGCGGAAGGCGGGGTGGTCCTGGATGCCGCCGGTGCGGGTCTCGCCCTGGATGTGCACGGTGGGGCGGGAGGCGGAGAGTCGTTCCAGGAATTCCTTGCCGGTGCGTGCGGCCATGGGGGGGCTCCTCGAAGACGTGCGGGTGCGGGTCAGTTGAGGTGTTCGATGCCGTCGGCTGACTCGGTGGCGGTGCCGAAGCGGCTCCAGGCGTAGGTGAGGGCGTCGCCGTCGCGGTGTCCGGTGCCGGTGACGCGGCCGACGACGAGGGTGTGGTCGCCGCCGTCGTACGCGCGCCAGGGCTCGCAGGCCACCCAGGCGAGCGGACCGGCGAGGCGGGGCACACGGACGCCGGTCGCCCAGCGGGGCTCGGCGGCGCCCCGATTTCCGGCGAACTGCCGGGCCAGCGCCTCCTGTTCGGCGCCGAGCACGTTGACGCAGAAGGACCGGCCGGTCAGCGGGTCGTGGCTGCGGGCCCGTCGGGCGACGCTGATCAGCACCAGTGGCGGGTCGGTGGACACGGAGGTGAAGGAGTTCATGGTGGCGCCCCGTGGACTGCCGTCGTCGTCCACGTAGGTCACGACGGTGACTCCGGTGGCGAAGCGGGACAGGCAGGCGCGCAGGGCGCCGGGGCTGGGTGGGGCGGCGAGGGTTTCCGGCATGGGTACTCACCTGTTCTGCGAAAACGGGTGACACGGGTGAAGTGGAGGTACCGCGCGGTGCGTTGGGAAGGGGGCCGGTGCGGCTGCTCCTGGCGGGCGGGCCGGGGACAACCGCACCGAAAGAAACGATCAAAGCTTTGATTAATCGGCGACGTTACCGCCGGATGCCGACGCTGTGAACCCCTCCGTACGAAGTTCCGCCCGGCCCGCCCGGAGGCCGTGCCCGGCGCGGCCTACACTCCCGGTGTGCCCCAGGAACAGCCGGACAACGAACACTTGCACTTCTGGTCCTTCATCGACCACGCCGTGTCGCGCACCGCCCGCGAGCTGCCCGGCGTGGATCCGCTCGCCATGCGCCTGGTGCTCACCCTGCACCGCGCCGCAAACATGCTCGTCTACGACCTGGAGTCCACCGTCCACCGGCCGCGCGGCTGGTCGTGGCCCGGCTTCCGGGTGCTGTTCGCCGTCTGGCTCGCAGCTCCCGTCGAGGCGAAGAAGGTCGCCGAACTGTCCGGGATGAGCCGCGCCGCGGTGTCCGCACTGGTGAGCACCCTGGAACGGGACGGCCTTGTCACCAAGGAACGCGCGCCGCACGACGGCCGCGCGGTGCACCTGGGGCTCACCGATGACGGCATGCGGGCCATCTCCGGCGCGTTCAGCGCCCACAACGAGCGCGAGCAGGAGTGGGCGGGTTCGCTGAGTCCGGACGAGCAGGCGACCCTGATCTCCCTGCTGGAGAAACTCACCGCCCACTCCACCCACTTCGAGGCCAAGCACCGGGCGTGAAGCGCGGGCGGCCGACGGGCCCCGGGGGAGGGGACCGCCGGCCGCGGGTCCTGAAGGTCAGCCCTGTTGGCGCGCGGCGATCAGGGCGGCGATGGCCGCACCGATGTGGGCCTCGGCCCGCGCCTTGTCGATGCCGAGGCCGGTGAGCACGCCTGCGCCGTCCTCCAACTCCAGCAGTGCCAGCAGGATGTGCTCGGTCCCGATGAAGTTGTGGCCCAGCCGCAGGGCCTCCCGGAACGTCAGCTCCAGGGCCTTCTGGGCCGCCGCGTTGTACGGAATCAGGTCGGGCAGCTCACCGGCCGCTTCCGGCAGCACCGCGAGCGCCGCCTGCCGTACGGTCTCCAGCGGCACGTCCTGCGCCACGATCGCGCCGGCGGCGATGCCGTCCGGCTCGTGCAGCAGGCCGAGCACGAGGTGTTCGGGCCTGATCTTGTCGTTGCCGGCCGCGCGGGCTTCGTTCTGCGACGCCATCGCGACGTTCTTCGCCCGCTCGGTGAACCGGCTGAACCCCTGCCGGGGATCGAGGTCCGTCTCCCCTGACTCCTTGGTGACGAACCGCTTCTGTGCTGCCTGCCGGGTGACGCCCATGCTCCGGCCGATGTCGGTCCAGGAGGCGCCGGAGCGCCGTGCCTGGTCGACGAAGTGGCCGATGAGGTGATCGGCGACCTCGCCGAGGTGATCTGCGGCGACCACCGCGTCGGAGAGCTGGTCGAGGGCGTCGGTGTGCACCTTCTTGATGGCTTCGATCAGGTCGTCGAGCCGGACGGGATGTGTCGTGCGTTCGGGATCCACCATGCGTCAACCGTAAGTTGACGCGCGAGGTGCGTCAACCCGTGGTTGACGGTGAGTTGGTGCGGCCACCGCCGCACGCCCCGGATCAGCCGCCGGCGGACGCCCCGTCATGGCCGAGGTCGAGCAACTCCTCGTGAAAACCGCCGAAACCGCGCGCCGGATCGACGAGATGGATCTCCAGAATCCAGTGACAGCGTCGCCCGGACCTGTCGGTGCGCCGCATCGGAAGGCAACTGCCCGGGGCGATGTACGAGTCGGCCTCCGCGCCGGCCACCCTCTCGTGCGGGAACTCGCCCACCAGATGCCCCGAGTGCGGGCCGCCGAACTCCCAGCCGGCCTCCCGTGCCAGCCGTACGGCCTCGGCGTACAACTCCTCGCCCGTCACCTCCGGACGGCCCGCGAAGTACCGGCGGCCCGCCGCGAACAGCCTCGGGAGATCGTCCCGCAGCCGGTGCTTGACGGGATCGTCGCCGAGCACGAAGGTGCGTCCGAAATCCGCCTCCCACTCGTCGAAGAGCGGCCCGAAGTCGCAGAAGACGATGTCGTCATCGGCGATGACCCGGTCCGGCGGGTTACCCCGGTAGGGGTGCAGGGTGTTCGGCCCGGCGCGGACGATCCGCTTGTGCCAGAAGCGGCGGATGCCGAACATCTCGTACGCCAGGTCGCGGACCGCGTCGCTCACCGCCCGCTCGCCGCGCCCCGGCGCCACCAGACCGCGCCGCTCCACCTCGCCGAACAGCTCGGCCGCATCGGCCTGGGCCTTCAACAGCGCTGCCGCACGCGAGGATTCGTCCGTCATGCCGCTCAGGCTAGAAGTCCCGCGGCCCGTCGGCACCACGGATTCCGGCCGACGGGCCGCGCCTCACACCACGTCCAGGAACCGCTCCGCGGCCAGGTCGAGGACGGCGCGGGGCTCCTCGGCCCACCACCGGTCACTGAGGATCTCCACCTCCGCGAGCCCACGGAACCCGGCCCGCTCCACCCACCCGCGCATCCGCCGCAGATCGATGCAGCCGTCGCCCGGCATGCCGCGGCTGGAGAGCTGCCCCTCGATGGGGGTCACCCAGTCGGACACGTGGAAGCCGAGCAGATGACCGGCAGCCGCGGCGATCTGCGCTTCCAGGTCGTGCTCCCACCACACGTGATACGCGTCGACGATCACCCCGAGCTGCGGATCCCCGATCGCCTGCCGCAGCGCGTTGGCCTCGCGCAGGGACGTGACCGCCGAACGGTCGGCGGCCATCATCGGATGCAGCGGCTCCACACCGAGCCGCACCCCGGCCGCCCGCGCGTGCCCGAGCACCGCCTCGATGCCCTCCCGGATCATGGTCCGCGAACCGGCCAGATCCCGGCCGGTCACCGGGCCGCACACCAGCACCAGGACGTCCGCGCCCAGCGCCCGCGCCTCGTCGATCGCCCGCAGGTTGTCCGCCACCGCCGCGCGCCGGCCCGCAGCGGTGGGCGCGGTGAACATGCCGCCGCGGCACAGACCGGAGACGGCGAGCCCGGCGTCCGCGATCATCCGCCCCGCGGTCGCCGCCCCGTACGGCGCGATCAGATCCCGCCACGGCGCGATGCCCGCGACCCCCAGCCGCCCCGCCTCGCGCAGCAGCGCGGGCAGACCGAGGGCGCGCACGGTGACCGAGTTGATGCTGCAACGGCTCAGCTCCACCGCGCTCACCCGATCCCGTGCAGCCGCAGGTAGCCGGACAGCCGCTCCGCCGCCAGCTCCGGTTCGGGCAACAGCCCGATGTCGTCGGCCCGTTCCGCGAGCGCCACCAGATGCAACAGCCCACGGGCCGACTCCAGGCCGCCGAGCATCCGGAAGTGCGACTGGAGCCCCGACAGGTACGCCAGCCACGTCACGCCGGTCTTGTAGTGGTAGGTCGGCGCCTCGAAGAGCGTCCGGCTCAGCGGGAGAGTGGGGGCGAGGAGCGCGCGGTAGCCGGCGCGGTCACCGCTGCCGAGCCGCCGCAGGGCCTCGGCGGCGTGCGGCGCGAGCGGGCCGAAAGCACCCAGCAGCGCGTCGCTGTGACCGTGCGCGTCGCCCTCGATCAGGTCGACGTAGTGCAGGTCGTCACCGGTGTACAGGCGCACCCCCGCGGGCAGTTGGCGGCGCAGCGCCACCTCGCGGGCCGCGTCGAGCAGCGAGACCTTGATGCCGTCGATGCGGTCGGCGTGCCGCTCGATCAGCTCCAGGACCGTGCGCCGCGCCGCGTCGATGTCCGTACTGCCCCAGTATCCGCGCAGCTGCGGGTCGAACGCCTCGCCCAGCCAGTGCAGCACGACGGGCCGCTCGCTGTGCTCGCACAGCCGCCGGTACACGTCGAGATAGTCCCCGGGGCCGCGGGCGCTCGCCGCCAGCTGCCTGCTGGCCATCAGCACGGCACGCCCGCCGAGCCGCTGCACCCGCTCCAGCTGCTCGGTGTACGCGGCGCACACCGCGTCCAACGTGCTCTCTCCGGCGGGCAGTTGATCGGTCGTCACCCCCACCAGCACCTCGCCGCCCACCTCCGCGGCAGCGGCCAGCGTACGGGCGGTCAGCTCGCCGACGGCATCGGCGGGCAGGCCCGCGCCGCGCTGCGCGGTGTCCATGGCCTCGGCCACCCCGAGACCGAGGCGCCACAGCCGGCGCCGGACGGCCAGGGTCGCCTCCCAGTCGACGGCCCCTCCGGCGGCGCTCGTCCGCAGCGGGTCGGCGACCACATGGGCCGCCGCGTACGCCTTGCGGGTGGCGGGCGCGGGCCCGCTGTGCGGGACGGCGGCCGGGGCGCGCAGCCGCCTGCGGTACGTCGATCCATCGGGCCGGGGGAGCAGGACGCTGACGGTCATGGCGAATCCTCCTGGGCGGGTGCCGACGGGATGCCCGCGGGGCCAGAGGCGGCAGCCGCATCATAGGGACGTACCGGCCAGGACCCGAGAGGGCCGGCCGGACCCGTGTGGCGGGCGGGCACCCCGGCGCCGGGGACGGCGCCAGGACCCGGAGGTATCCTGATCACTGCGGTGCCCACGGGCGCCGCGCGGCGGTGGGGCCCGCCGTACCCGAACCGCGGCGACGACGCCGCCAACGGTCCCTACTTGCGATCAGGCGCGCCCGCAACCGGGCGCTCGGGCGAGTAGGAGAGATACGTGGTGAAGGCCCGGATTCCCTTGGCGAACGAACCCACCGATCCCGATGGGGATCTCCATGCGCCCGCGCAGCCGCGCCGGACGCCGCAGGGGCAGCGCGCGGTGCTCGGCGTGGTGGCACTCGGCGGCGCGATCGGGGCGAGCGCCCGGTACGGCGCCTCGCTGATGTGGCCCACCGCCGACGGCGCGTTCCCCTGGACCACCCTGGCCGTCAACGCCACCGGCTGCGCCGCCATCGGCGTGTTCATGGTGCTGATCAGCGACGTGTGGGCGGCCCACCGCCTGGTCCGCCCGTTCTTCGGCACCGGCGTACTCGGCGGCTTCACCACGTTCTCCACCTACGCCGTCGACATCCAGCACCTGCTGACGCACGGGCGGGCCGCCACCGCCCTCGCCTATCTGGCGCTCACCCTGGTCACCGCCCTGACCGCGGTGTGGACCGCGGCCACGCTCACCCGCCGCGTCGTGGAGTGGAGGCAACAGTGAGGACCACAGGACAGGCCCTGCGCGCGACGGTCTTCGTCGGCGAGAGCGACACCTGGCGCCACAAGCCCGTCTTCACCGAGATCGTGCACCGCGCGCACGCCGCAAGGCTGGCCGGCGCCTCCGTCTTCCGCGGCGTCGAAGGCTTCGGCAGCTCCGCCCTGATCCACACGACCAGGCTGCTCTCGCTGAGCGAGGACCTGCCGGTCGCCGTGGTCCTCGTCGACAGCGAGGAGCGGATCCGCTCCTTCCTGCCGTCCCTCGACGAGGTGCTGGGCGACGGCCTGGTGGTCATCGACGCCGTCGAGACCATCCGCTACACCCGCGACACCCACGGCGAGGAGGCGCAGTGAGCTGGCTGCTGGTCATCATCGGCGCTGCGGTCGGCGCCCCGCTGCGTTACCTCACCGACCGCACGGTGCAACGCAGGCACGACACCGTGTTCCCCTGGGGCACCTTCACCGTCAACGTCACCGGCTGCCTCGTCCTGGGCCTGCTCACCGGCGCGGTGGCGCACGGCGCCGCGTCCTCGCAGGTCCAGCTGCTGCTCGGCACCGGCCTCTGCGGGGCGCTGACCACCTACTCGACGTTCTCGTACGAGACGCTGCGGCTGGCCGAGGACGGCGCCCGCTTCTTCGCCGCGGTGAACGCCGCGGCGAGCCTGGTGGCGGGGCTCGGCGCGGCCTTCGCGGGGGCCGCGCTGGCCGGGGCCCTGTGGGCAGGCTGACGGCGGCCCGGCGCCCCGCAGGGTCACGGCAGTACGCCCGTCACATTTGGGTAACCTGCCGGAAACCCTTGACGTTTCTCCTGACACGTTCTTAATCTCACTGCTAGCTCGTACTTTGCAGTTCACGTGCTGCGGCGCTTTCCGCAGTGTTTTGACAGGCACAGACATAGACCACCTGTCGGTGGTTTTGTCGTGCCTGTTTTTTGTGCTCTGCACACCGCCGGCGGGTCCTTCCCGAAGGCGGATTCATGGCACAACGTCCGAGCGTCAAAGGCGTCGCCGACGTCGTTGGGCTCATCGATGGGCTGGGGAAGATCTCCGGCCGGGCGCAGATCATCTGGTTCCTCGTGTTCGGCGGGCTGTTCCTCGACGCGTACTCGAACGCCGCGCTGAGTGCGGGGCTCGGACCGATGACGGCCCAGATGGAGCTGTCCAGCACCCAGGTCTCGATCCTCACGGCCACCGCCCCGGCCCTGGCGATCCTCTTCAACCCGGTCGGCGGCTGGCTCGCCACCCGCGTCGGCCGCGTCCCTCCGCTGCTGATCGCGAAGGTCTTCGCCATCGCCGGCGCCCTGCTCGCCGCGTTCGCCGGTGACTTCACCGTCGTCTGGCTCGGCCGGGTCCTGGTGGGCATCGCCTACGGCATCGACTTCGCCGTCGCCATGGCGCTGCTCGCCGAGTACACCCCGGCCAAGATGGGCGGCCGGCTGAACCTCTGGCAGGCCGTCTGGTACGTCGCCACCACCAGCAACCTCGCGCTCGCCCTGGTCTTCTTCCACCTCGACGCCGGCGCGGACATCTGGCGCTGGTCGGTGGGCTCGGCAGGCGTGGTCGCCGCCCTGCTGCTGCTCTTCCAGTGGCTGATGCTGGCCGAGAGCCCCACCTGGCTGGCGAGCAAGGGACGGCTGGACGAGGCGGTCCGCAACCTGGACACGATCTACCGGATCAAGGCCGTCGCCGGTGCGCCCGACGAGGCCACCCTCGCCGCGACCGCCGCGCCGGCGATCGGGCTGCGCCAGGCCGGGCTGCTCTTCAAGGGCGCCTACCTGCCGCGCACCGTCCTGTCGTCGGTCATCTCGCTCGGCCAGTCGATGCAGTACTTCGCGGTCGGCTGGTACCTCCCGCTGATCAGCCTGTCGATCTTCGGTGAGAGCTTCGAGAAGGCGACCGTCGGCTCGATGGTCTTCAACGCCTTCGGCATCGCCGGCGGGCTGCTCTCCGCGTACGTCGGCCGCCGCATGGGCCTGCGGCTCAGCTCCGCCGCCGGATTCGCCGGGGTGTTCGTCGCCCTCGTGGCGATGGGGCTGACCTTCGAGAAGGTCCCGCTCGCCGTGGCGTTCCTGCTGCCGGTGCTGTTCATCCTCTGCCACGCCGCGGGCCCAGGCGCCAACGGCAAGTCCATCGCCGCGCTCTCGTACAGCAGCGACGTGCGCGCCCTGGGCACCGGCGTCACCGGGATGGTCGGCAGCTTCGGCAGCGTCGTCGGTCTCTACGTCTTCCCGCAGATCAAGGACGCGCTGGGGCTCGCCGACACCTTCCTGGCGCTCTCCGTCGTCCCGCTGCTCGGCATGCTCGTCTGCCTGGCGATCAAGTGGGATCCGACCAAGGACCACGCCACGCCCGACGCGACGACCGCCGCCGGGGACGGCGCCCCGCAATCCGCGCCTTCACCTGCCGCGCGCTGACCGGCCCCGCCGCCCGCCGCACCCCACGATGGTCCCCCTCCCCCGTACAGCTCGTGATGCTCGCAATGAAAGGGCTGCCATGACGCAGACGTTCCCCGGCGCCGCCGCACGGCGCGGAGTGCTGGCCATCGACGAGGGCACCACGGGCACCCGGGCCGGCGTCGTCCTCGATTCCGGCGCCGCCCACGAGGTGTTCTACCGCGCGATCGAGGTCAGCCACCCGGACGACCGCTCCGTCGAGCAGGACCCGATGGAGATCTGGACCGCCACCCTGGACGTCGCCCGCCGCGCCGTCGCCCGCGCCCACGAGGACGGCATCGAGATCACCGCGGTCGCCCTCTCCACCCAGCGGGCCACCGTGATGCTGTGGGACAAGGTCACCGGGCGCCCGCTGCTGCCCGCCGTGGTGTGGCAGGACCGGCGGTACGCGCAGGAACTCACCGCCTACGAGGCGGAGTGGGACGCCGTGCTGCTGGCCCGCCAGGGACGGCCGGTCGGCGCCCGCGCACCGTTCCTCTGGGTCGCCCGGCAGATCGCCGGGCACCCGGAGGTGGCCGCCGCCCACCGCGCGGGCCGGCTGGCCTTCGGCACCGTCGACACCTGGCTGATCTGGCGCCTCACCGGCGGCGCCGTGCACGCCACCACCCCCACCAACGCCGCTTCCACCGGCGGCTACCTGCTCAGCGCGCACGCCTGGGACGAGGAGTGGATCGGCCGCCTCGGCTTCCCCCTCGACCTGCTGCCCGAACTCCGCTCCGACGACGGCGGATTCGGCACCACCGACCCGGACGCGCTCGGCATCCGCGTCCCGCTGGCCGCCTCCATGGGAGACCAGCACGCCGCCCTGATCGCACTCGGCGGCCTCGCCGCGGGCCAGGGCATGTGCGTGTACGGAACCGGCGCCTTCGTCGACGCCGCGACCGGCACCACGCCCGCCCTGCCGCGGCCCGACATCACCGGGGTGCTCGCTCAGCCCGGCAGGCGGCAGGGCGACACCAGCCACTACAGCCTGGAGGCGTACACCTCCACGGCGGGCTCCGCACTGCGCTGGCTCTGCGACGACCTGGGCCTGTTCGCCTCGCCGAAGGAACTGGGCGAGGAAGCGGGCCGGGTGCCCACCAGGCCGGGACGCACCCCGCGCTTCGTCCCGGCGCTGGCCGGGGTCCGTACGCCGGTCTGGCACCCGGAGGCCACCGCGTCCCTCACCGGACTCACCCTCGCCACCACCCGCGCCGACCTGGCCCGCGCCGTACTCGACGGGATCGCCCACTCGGTGTGCGACCTGATCGACGGGGTCGCGGACACCATGGGCGCGCCGTTCACCCGCCTGCGGATCGGCGGCGGCGTCTCCGGCAGCGATCCGCTGATGCAGATCCAGGCCGACCTGACAGGACTGCCGCTGGAGCGGGTCGCCGACTCCGCCACCGCGAGCCTGCGCGGCACCGCCTACCTGGCCGGCGTCGCCCAGGGCCTGTGGTCCTCGCTCGAAGAGGCCGTCGACGCACAGCCGCGCGGCCGGATCTTCGAGCCGTCGGTCGACGAGCGGGAGCGGACCGCCCAACGGGCCGACTGGCGCGACCTGTTGGCGGCACACCTCAAGGACCCCGCACTGCAGCCCGACCCACCGCACACCCCCCACTGACGGCCCGTTCCGTCATACGGACGGCCGCCAGGACCCGACCCCGCGGCCGTCGCACCGAAACACCAGGAGTTGATGTTGTGATCACCATGCCCGCCCGGAAGCCGCGGCGCAGCGCCGCGGCGACCCGCCGGACGCCCCTGCTGCTCGACCGCGCGGCGACCAAGCGCCGGCTGGCCGACGACACCTACGACGTGGTCGTGATCGGCGGCGGCATCACCGGGGCTTACGCCGTGCTCGACGCCGCATCGCGCGGACTGCGCGCGGCCCTCGTCGAGAAGGACGACTTCGCCTCCGGCACGTCGTCGAAGTCCTCCAAGATGGTGCACGGCGGCCTGCGCTACATCGAGCAGGGCAACGTCAACCTCGTGCGCCACTCGCTCCTGGAGCGCCACCGCTTCCGCAAGAACGCCCCGCACCTGGTGCACCGGCTGCCGTTCCTCTTCCCGATCCTGGAGAAGGAGGGCATCTTCGACGCCCGCCTCGCCAAGGGATTCGAGGGCCTGCTGTGGACCTACGACCTGGTCGGCGGCTGGCGGATCGGCAAGCTCCACCAGCGCCTGACCGTCCCCGAGGTCCTCGCGCAGGCGCCGACGCTGCGCGCGGAGAACCTCAAGGGCGGGCTGATGTACTTCGACGCCCGCACCGACGACGCCCGGCTGGTCCTCACCCTCGTACGGACCGCAGCCGCGCTCGGCGCGACGGTGCTCAACGGCGCCGCGGCCGAGGGCCTGTTGGTGCAGCACGGCAAGGCGGCGGGCGCCCGGATCATCGCCGACGGCGACCGGATCGACGTCCGGGCCCGCGCCGTCGTCAACGCCACCGGCGTGTGGGCCGACCAGGTCGACGCGATGGCCGACGACGGGCACCGGCCGCAGGTGCGCCCCGCCAAGGGCGTCCACATCGTGGTGCCGTGGGACAAGGTGCGGATCAACTGCACGGTCACCGTGCCGATCCCCGGCCGGGCCCGCCGCGCCACCTGCACCCGCTGGGGCAACAGCGTCGTCCTGGGCACCACCGACGAGGACTACCAGGGCTCCGTCGACGACGTGCACTGCACCCGCGAGGAGATGAACTTCCTTCTGGAGGGCGCCAACACCGCCTTCGAAGGCAAGCTCACCCCGGACGACGTGGTCGGCTCCATCGGCGGCCTGCGCCCGCTGGTCGGCGGCAAGGAGGGCGCCACCCTCGACATGCGCCGCGACCACCACATCACCGTCGGCGCCACCGGCATGGTGACGGTGACCGGCGGCAAGCTCACCACCAGCCGGCACATGGGCGAGCTGGTCGTCGACAAGGTGATGACGGTCCTGGGCCGCAAGGGCGCGAGCCGCACCGCCAAGCTCCCGCTGCTCGGCGGCGCGGGCTACGACGCCGAAGCGGTCGCCGCGTCCGGCGGCATCGCCGCGCACCTGGGCGAGCGCTACGGCACCGAGGCCCGCTTCGTCGGCGACCTGATCGCCGACGACCCCGAGCTGGCCGAGCCGATCGTCGCGGGACTGCCGTACACCAAGGCCGAGGTCGTCTACGCGGCCCGCGCCGAATTGGCCCGCTCCGTCGACGACGTGCTGTCCCGCCGGCTGCGCGCCCGCCTGTTCGCCCGGGACGCGTCCGCGGACGCGGCAGCCGCCGTCGGTGCCCTGCTCGGCCGCGAACTGAACCTCACCGAGGCCGAGGTGGACCGTTCGGTCGCCGCGTACCTCGAAGACATCCGTCACGAGAAGACCGTCCTCCTCGAAGGAGCAGCAGCATGATCAGCCGTCAGACCATCACCCACCCGTTCAACCGCGGCAACTACACCATCGGCGCCCCCAGCCGCGCCAAGTGGGCGCAGAACATCCCGATCGGTGACGGCGATGCCGCCCTCCAGGCCGACCCGGTCGAGGTGCCCGCGCCGGTGATCGAGGCGCTGCGCGACGCCGCGCAGGCCGTGCACACCGCCCGCGACGAGGTCGTCACCCGGACCCGCGACTGGTGGGCCGGATCGATGATCGGCGAGACCGAGGGCCGCCCCGCGACGCCGGACGCCGTGATCGTCGAGGCGGCCGACGCCGACCAGGTCGCCGCCGTCCTGCGGATCTGCCACCAGGCCGGCATCCCGGTCACCCCGTCGGCCGGCCGCTCCAACGTCACCGGCGCGGCGCTGCCCGTCTTCGGCGGCGTCGTCCTGGACGTCTGCGCGCTGAACCGCATCACCGGCTTCGACCCCGTCTCGAACGTGGTCGACGTCGAGGCCGGCATGTTCGGCGACCTCTTCGAGAAGCAGCTCCAGGAGGAGTACGGCGTCACCACGGGCCACTGGCCCTCCGCGTTCGCCGTCTCCACGGTCGGCGGCTGGATCGCCTGCCGCGGCGCGGGCCAGCTCTCCACCCGCTACGGCAAGATCGAGGACATGGTCGTCGGCGTCGACGTCGTGCACGCCGACGGCACCCGCGCCACCTACGGCGACTACGCCCGCGCCGCGGTCGGCCCCGACCTGCGCCAGCTGTTCGTCGGTTCCGAAGGCACCCTCGGCGTCATCGTCTCGGCGCGGCTGCGGGTCCACCCGCTGCCGGAGTACGCGAACGCCGTCGCCTTCGGCTTCGACACCTTCGCGCAGGGCCTCGACGCCTGCCGCGAGATCATGCAGCGCGGCGCCACCCCGGCCGTCCTGCGCCTGTACGACGCCCTCGAATCGGGCACCCACTTCGGTCACCCGGAGACCAACCTGCTGCTGATCGCCGACGAGGGCGACCCGGCGATCGTGGACGCCTCGCTGAAGGTGGCGGCCGAGGTGTGCGCCGCGTACGGCCCCGAGCTGGACAGCCAGGCGGTCTTCGCGCGCTGGCTGGACGAGCGGATGCTGGTCGGCAAGTCGTCGGACGGCTTCACCCCTGGCCCCGGGTTCGTCGCCGACACCCTGGAGATGGCCGCGTCCTGGGCCGACCTGCCGGTCATCTACGACGAGGTGGTGACCGCGATCCAGGCGGTGCCCGGCACCCTGGCGGCCTCGGCCCACCAGTCCCACGCGTACACCGACGGCGCCTGCGTCTACTTCTCGCTGCGCGGCGACGTGGACCCCGCGGCGCGCCGCGACTGGTACCGCTCGGTCTGGGACGCCGCCAACGCCGTCCTCATCAAGCACCGGGCGGCGCTCAGCCACCACCACGGCTGCGGCCTGCTGCGCGGCCCCTACCTGGAGGAATCCCTCGGCGCCGGCTTCGCGACCTTCGTCGCCGTGAAGCAGGCCCTGGACCCGATCGGCATCCTCAACCCTGGCAAGCTGGGCCTTCCCAGCCGATTCGGTACGTCCCCGCTGCACTGATCCGGGCGGCGCGCACCCTCTCCCTCCCAGGCAGGCCCTCGCCATGAATCACTCCTCCCGGACCGCGCTCGACCCCCGGCTCTCCTCGGTCTTCGCCGAGGTGCCGGTCGTCGCGTCGGTGGTCGGCACCCAGCCGCTGCGGCAGTTCCTGACCGCACCGGCGAAGGTGGGCATCCTCGCGTCGTTCGCCGTGGGGCAATTGCCCCAGGTCGTGCCGGCGCTGGGCCGGGCGGGGAAGACCGTGTTCGTGAACGTCGACAGCAGCCCCGGTCTCGCGCAGGACCGGGGCGCGCTGGAGTTCCTCAAGAACCTCGGCGCGCACGGTGTGGTGAGCACCCGGCTCTCCCTCATAGAGAAGGGGCGCCCGCTCGGCCTGCTGACCATGATGAAGGTGTTCGTCACCGACCGTTCCAACCTGCGCCGCTCCCTCGACGCGATCTCACGCGGGGCGCCGGACCTGGTCGAGATCATGCCCGCCCCGATCATCGGCCGGATGAGCGCGCAGGCGCAGCGCGCGATGTCCCCCTCGGTCGCCGCGGGTTTCGTGGAATCGCCCGCGGACGTGGCGGTGGCGCTGGCCCTGGGCTCGGCCGCCGCCGCCACGTCCGACCCCCGTCTGTGGCACCTGCGCCGCGACCAGCTGCCGCCGGTCCCGCCGTCCGCACTCAAACGACCCGCACCACCCCAGGAGTGACCCCTGTGACCTACGTCGTCCTAGCCCGCTACCGCACCAGGCCGGATGCGGAGCACACCGTCCTCACCCTCCTCGACGCGATGGCCACCGCCTCCCGCCAGGAGCCTGGCTGCCTCGGCTACCGCGTCCACCAGGGCATCGAGGACCCGCGCGCGGTCGTGCTGTACGAGGAGTACGCCTGTGAGGCCGACTTCACCGCGCACTGCGCCTCCGCCCACTTCCAGGAGATCGTGCTCGGCAAGGTCGTACCGCTGCTGGAGAGCCGCGACGTCCTGCGCTGCGCACCGCGTGCGGAGGTGACGCAGTGAAGACCCGCGCGGTGGTGCTCCGCGGCACATCGACCGCCCGCCCGTACACCGGCAGCCGCCCCGTCGAGGTGGAGGAGCTGGACCTCGGCGCGCCCCGGGAGGGCGAGGTCCTGGTCCGTATCGCCGCCGCGTCCCTCTGCCACTCGGACCTCTCGGTGGTCAACGGCGACCGGGTGCGTCCGCTGCCGATGGCGCTCGGCCACGAAGCGGTGGGGGTGATCGAGGAGACCGGGCCCGGCGTCGGCCGGGTCGCGCCCGGCGACCACGTGGCGCTGGTCTTCGTCCCCAGCTGCGGCTTCTGCCGGCACTGCGCGGAGGGCAGGCCGGCGCTCTGCGGGCAGGCGGCGGCGGCCAACGGCAGCGGAGCCCTGCTGCACGGACCCTCGCTCCTCACCGACGCCGCGGGCGAGACGGTCCACCACCAGCTGGGTGTCTCCGCCTTCTCCGAATACGCGGTGGTGGCACAGGAATCGGTGGTCCCGATCCCGCGGGACGTCCCCTTCTCGGTGGCCTCCCTGTTCGGCTGCGCGGTCCTGACGGGTGCCGGCGCGGTCATCAACACGGCGGCGCTGCGGCCCGGACAGGCGACGGTGGTGTACGGCCTGGGCGGCGTGGGCCTGTCCGCGGTGCTCGGCGCCCGCGCGGCGGGGGCCTACCCCGTCATCGCCGTGGACCCGGTGCCCGAGAAGCGCGCCCTGGCCCTGCGGCTGGGCGCCACCCACGCCTACGATCCCGCCGACGCCATCGAGGAGATACGTGAACTCACCTCCGGCGGCGCCGAGTTGGCGGTGGAGGCGGTGGGCAGTCCCCAGGTGATGGCCGCGTGCCTGGCGGCGGTGGCCCGCGGCGGCCGGGTCGTCTCGGTCGGCCTGCCCGCCCCCGACCGGGTCCTTGAGGTACCGGCCCTGGCCTTCGCGGGCGAGGGCAAGTCCCTGCTGGGCTCCTACATGGGCGACGCGGTGCCGCGCCGCGACATCCCGCGCTTCCTCGACCTGTGGCGGGCCGGCCTGATGCCGGTGGAGAAGATGCACACCGGCACCCTGCCGCTGACGGACATCAACGAGGCCCTGGAGGAACTCGCGTCGGGGCGTGCGATCCGCCAAGTCCTCGACACATCGGGGATGCTGGAGAGCTGAGAGCTGAGAGCTGAGAGCTGAGAGCTGAGGACTGGGGGACTGAGGGCTGAGGGCGGTGCTCGGACCGTCCGGGGCGGGCGACCCCGGACGGTCCGAGCGCCGCCTCCGCCACCTCCGGCCGCGCCCTTGCGTACGCATCCGGCCCGGCTCGTCGCATACGCCCGCACCCCCGGCGTCGCCACCCTCCGTGCGCGCACCGTCACCCGGGTTTCCGGACGCCGTGCACCGGTAACCCGGGGCGGAGGACGTGCCGTCCCCGGCCCGGACCCGGTCGTGGGCCCGGGGCGGGCCGACCCGACCCGCGAAGGAGGCGCTCACCGTGACCGTGCCGCAGCCGCCGGGGCCGCCGGGCCCCACGCACCCCGACCCGCGAAGGAGGCGCTCACCGTGACCGTGCCGCAGCCGCCGGGGCCGCCGGGCCCCACGCACCCCGACCCCGTCCCGCCCACCCCGGGCCCTGGCCCTGGCCCGCCGGGCCCGACACCCGGGCCGACGCCCGGACCCGCCCCCGCTCCCGGCCCCGACCCGGTGCCGGCCCCCGTCCCGGCGCCCGAGCCCGACCCCATTCCGCCCCACCCCGCCCCGCCGACGCCGGGCCCTGCACCGGGCCCGCTCCCCGACCCGCTGCCCGCCCCGCACACCCGTCCGCCGGGCGGCTGACGGACGCCGCCCACCGGCCGCCGCACCCCGGTGGGCGGACGAGGCGCGGCGCGAGCCATCGGCCGCGCCGTCGCCGCCCCCGCGCGCGCCCTTCCGCATTTCTGCAACGCGTTCTACTCTGCTGCCGATCCGGTAACCGACGGCCCGTCAGAAACTGGGCCCCGCAGGGCCGGAGACCGGGAGCGGACGAACTGGAGGGGCCGTGCACCTCGAATACACCCCCGAACAGCAGCGGTTGCGC
The DNA here is from genome assembly GCF_043199105.1 of Streptomyces sp. NPDC048644. Classification (NCBI taxonomy): domain Bacteria; kingdom Bacillati; phylum Actinomycetota; class Actinomycetes; order Kitasatosporales; family Streptomycetaceae; genus Streptomyces; species Streptomyces sp. NPDC048644. The sequence goes on along the minus strand of NZ_JBICVO010000019.1, from coordinate 70,376 downwards.
GCCGAACTGCGGACGTACTTCGCCGGGCTCGTGCCGGACAACGCCTACGCCCGCCACTTCGACCCCGCCGCCCAGAAACGGTTCTACCGCGACACCGTGCGGCGCCTGGGCAGCGACGGCTGGCTCGGGGTCGGCTGGCCCGTCGAGTACGGCGGCCGTGGCATGTCGCCGATGGAGCAGTTCATCTTCTTCGACGAGGCCGCGCAGGCCGGTGTGCCGCTGCCGCTGATGGCGCTCAACACCGTCGGCCCGACGATTATGCAGTTCGGCACGGACGAACAGAAGGCGTACTTCCTGCCCCGCATCCTCTCCGGCGAGATCGACTTCGCCATCGGCTACAGCGAGCCCGACGCCGGCACCGACCTCGCCGCCCTCAAGACCCGCGCACGGCGCGTGGGGGACGAGGAGAGCGGCCACTACCTCGTCAACGGGCAGAAGATCTGGACCACCAACGGCGACACCGCGGACTGGGTATGGCTCGCCGTACGCACCACGGAGCCCGCGGACGGCATCCCGCCGCACAAAGGCATCACCATGCTGCTGGTGCCGACGTCGGACCCCGGCTACTCCTGCACCCTCATCAACACCCTCGCCTCGCACGACACCACGGCCAGCCACTACGAGAACATCACGGTCCCGGCCTCCCGCCGCGTCGGCGAGGAGAACAAGGGCTGGCGGATCATCACCAACCAGCTCAACCACGAGCGGGTCACCCTCGCCGCCCACGGCACGATGGCCATCCGCGCCCTGCACGACGTCCAGCGCTGGGCGGCGGCAACCACCCTCGCCGACGGCCGCCGGGTCATCGACATCGGCTGGGTCCGCGGCCGGCTGGCCCGCACCCACACCGCACTCGACGCCATGAAACTGCTCAACTGGCAGATGGTCGACGCGCTCCAGCAGGGCACGCTCACCCCGCAGGACGCGTCGGCGGTCAAGGTCCACGGCTCCGAGGCCCGCCGCGACGCCTACGCCTGGCTGATGGAAGTCGTCGGCGCGGCCGGACCGCTCAAGGAGGGCTCGGCCGGCGCGGTGCTCCACGGCGAACTGGAACGCGGCTACCGCTCCGCCGTCATCTTCACCTTCGGCGGCGGCAACAACGAGATCCAGCGCGAGATCATCTCCTGGATCGGCCTGGGTATGCCGCGCGTACGGCGGTGACGCGCCCCGCCGCCCGGTGCCCTACAAGCGCCCCCGCTCCGCCGCCATACTGGACGGGCAGGGCACGCAGGGGGAGCTGCGCGGTGGACAGCGCGGACGGGGGCGGCGGCGGACGATGGCGGACAGCGAGCTGATGCACGGGCGTTACCGGCTGCTCGACAGGATCGGGCGCGGCGGCATGGGGGAGGTGTGGCGGGCGCGGGACACCTCGCTCGGGCGTCAGGTGGCCGTCAAGTGCCTCAAACCGCTCGGCAGTCGGCGCGATCCGAAGACGCTGCGGGTGCTGCGCGAACGGTTCCGCCGCGAGGCGCGGGTCGCCGCCGCGCTCCAGCACCGCGGGATCACCGTCGTCCATGACTTCGGCGAGGACGACGGCACCCTCTTCCTCGTCATGGAACTGCTCACCGGCCGCAACCTCAGCCAACTCCTTGAGGACAACCGCCGCCACCCGCTGCCCGTCCCCGACGTCATCGACATCGCCGAACAGGTCGCCGCGGCCCTCGCCTACACCCACGAACACGCCGTGGTCCACCGCGACCTGAAACCGGCGAACATCGTCAGGACCGCCGACGGCACCGTCAAGATCTGCGACTTCGGCATCGCCAGGCTCGGCCACGACATCGGCTTCACCGCCCGGCTGACCGGCACCGGCATCGCCATGGGCACCCCGCACTACATGTCGCCCGAGCAGATCGACGCCGGAACCGTGGACCACCGCAGCGACCTGTACTCGCTGGGCTGCGTGCTCTACGAAATCGCCACCGGGGCCCCGCCGTTCGGCGATGGCGACGCCTGGGCGGTCCTCGTCGGCCACCGCGACGCCGCCCCCGAACCGCCGCGCGCCCGCCGGCCCGAACTGCCCGAACCGTACGAGCGGATCATGCTGGAGCTGCTCGCCAAGGACCCGGACGACCGGCCGGTGGACGCCGGTGAGCTGACCGCGCGCCTCGCGGACGCCCGCCGCGGTCACCACGGCAGGCAGCCGCGGGCGGTGCAGGACACGGTGCCGGCCGCCCGCACCCGGCGGCTGCCCTCCTGGACCCGGGGGATGGGCATCGGCTCCCCGGCGGGCGGCGCGCGGTCGCCCGGACGCGGCGGCCCCGGCCCCGCCCTCGCGCAGCTCACCGGCGCCTGGACGGGACCGCCGTCCCGTGGGGCCGGAACACCGTCGGCCGGTCCGCCGCAGGCCGCCTCAGCCGACACCATCGCCGGGCTCGGCGAGCGGCACGACGCGGGCATCGGCCTCGGCCGCCTGGGCCGCTGGGACGAGGCCGCCGCCGTGCACCGCGCGGTCGCCGATGAACGCGCCTGGCTCCTCGGGCCCGACCATCCCGACACCCTCGAAGCCAGGCGCCGTACGGCCGAGGCCCTGGCCCGTCTCGGCCGGCACTTCGAGGCGCACCAGATCCTCGCGGCGGTGCTGGCCGGACTCCGCAGGGCGCGGGGCGACGACCACCCCGGCACCCTCAGCTGCCGCCACGACCTCGCGGTCGGCCTGGGCCGGCTCGGCCGCCTGGAGGACGCGTACCGCACGGCCCGCGAGGTGGCGGGCGCGCGGGCCGCGGTGCTGGGCGAGCGGCATCCCGACACGTTGTGCAGCCGCGGCGAAGCCGCCTGCCTGGCCGGCCGGCTGGGCCGGTGGACGGAGGCGCTGGGGGAGTACCGGAAGATCGCCGACGCGCGGGCGGCGGCCTGCGGCGCCGACCACCCCGACACGCTCGCCGCCCGCTCCGACGTCGCCCTCACCCTGGGCAGGCTCGGCCGCGCAGCCGATGCGCTCGAAGCCCACCGTGAGCTGGTCGCGGGCCACACCCGGACGCACGGCCCCGACGCGGCGGTGACGCTCCGGGCCCGGCACGGCCTGGGTGTGGGCCTCGGCCGCCTGGGCCGCTGGGAGGAAGCGCTCGCCGAGGCAGGGGAGGTGGCCGCGCGACGCGCCACCGCGCTCGGCCCCGGCCACCCCGACACCCTGGTCAGCCTGCGCGAGAGGGCGGTGGCGCTGGGCTGGCTCGGCCGCTGGGACGAGGCGCTCGGCCTGTACCGCGAGGTCGCGGACGTCAGGGAACGGGAGGCGGGCCCGGCCCACGCCGACACCTTCGCCGCCCGCGCCGACGAGGCCCAGTGCCTGGAGCGGCTGGGCAGGACCGACGAGGCCACCGCCCTCTACCGCAGGGCCGCCGCGCTCCGCAGGGCAGGCGCGGACCACCGGGAGCCCGCGGACCGGCCGTGGTGAGGCCGCCCCGGCGGCGACGGCGCGTCAGCCGTACGGTCAGCGCGCGGTGACGCGGTAGAGCACCGTGGCGTGCGGCGGGATGTCCTTCGCGGTGACGGCGCCGCGGCTGTGGGTGGTGCGTCCGGTGGTCAGGTCGCGCAGGCGGTAGGAGGCGGCGGGCGGCAGTCCGGCGGCACTCGCGGTGGTGGACACCGTCCGCGGGACGTCACCCGAGTTGAACAGCGCCACCGCGCGGTCGCCGTTCTTCAGCTCCTTCGACAGCACCGCCGATTCCGCGTCGCGGTGCACCAGCACGCCCTGGACACCGAGCGGGTCCTGGTCGACGGCGATGATCTCCCGGTTGCCGAGCACGTCGAGCGCCGTGGGGGAGAGCCTGGTCAGGTCGGTGCTGGAGATCAGCGGCGCGGCCATCGTCGCCCAGAGCGCCATCTGGCTGTGGATCTCCGCCGCCGTCAGGCCCGAGTCACCTGCCAGCAGGTAGTCGGGGTCGTTCCAGCGGCCGGGCTTCTGGAGGCCGGCCAGCCGGGCGTTGTAGTCGAAGTTGTAGAGGACCGACGACCACTTCGCCGCCGGCGCGTGCTTCTCAAGGGCGATGTCGCGGCCCTCACGCCAGAGGTTGCCGACCTCGCCCGACCAGCCGATGACCTGGTGCCAGGTCCGCTCGTCGTCGTACTGGAAGTAGGCAGGAGCGGACACCGAGAAGGTGATGGGGCGGCCGGTGTCGCGCAGCGCCCGGCTCATCAGGCCGTAGGCGTCGCGGTAGGTCTGCTCCTTGGTGAGCCCCTGCCGGGTGGGCAGGTTGCAGCCGTCGAACTTGAGGTAGTCGACCTTCCAGCGGGCGAACAGCTCGGCGTCCTGCCGGTAGTGGCCCAGGCTGCCGGGGTACTTCTCGCAGGTGGCCGTCCCCGCGTCCTCGTAGATGCCGAACCGCAGCCCCATGGCGTGCAGTTGGCGTCCGATGTACGCCATGCCGTGCGGGAACTTCACCGGGTCGGCCACCAGCTCGCCCCGCGGCCCGCGCTGCTTGGTCATCCAGCAGTCGTCGACGGTGACGGTGTCGTACCCCTTCTTCGCCAGGCCGCTGCGCACCAGTGCCCTGGCGTTGCCGAGTACGGTCTTCTCGTTGATGTCGCACATGTAGTACGACCAGTTGTTCCAGCCCATCGGCGGGGTCGGGGCCAGGTTCGGATAGTGCCCTGCGGCCTGCCGGGCGCCGGACTTCCCGGGGGAGTCCGGTGTGGCGGAAGCCGGCTCCGATGCCGCGAGCAGGGCCGCCGTACAGGCGGCTGCGGCGGTCAGTCCGGCGAGGGTGCGGCCGATGCGGGAAACCGGAACAGGGGGCACGGGTCACCTCAAGGGGCGTGCGGAGCGCGGCTCCTGGACGGGTGAGGTCCGGATCCGCGCCCGGCGGGGCGGGCTCGGACCCCACTCATCCAGGAGCCGCCCCCGTCCGGTCAAGACGCCCCGCTGTCGTGGGGCGAGGATTCAGCCGCCTGCGCCTGGCGGCCGTGAACACCGCGTGCTACCAAGAGGGATGCCGCAACGGACTTCGTATGACGTGGTCATCGTCGGTGGCGGGCACAACGGACTGGTGGCCGCCGCCTATCTCGCACGCGCCGGACGCAGCGTGCTGGTGCTGGAGCGGCTGGACCACACCGGTGGTGCCGCCGTGTCGACCCGGGCGTTCGCCGGGGTGGACGCCCGGCTGTCCCGCTACTCCTACCTCGTGAGCCTGCTGCCGCCGAAGATCGTGCAGGACCTCGGGCTGCGCTTCGCGGTCCGCACCCGTCCCGTCTCCTCCTACACCCCCGCGCTGCGCGACGGGCGGCCGACCGGCCTCCTGATCGGCCACGGCCCAGGCCGCACCCGCAGGTCGTTCGCCGAACTCACCGGATCCGACACGGAGTTCACCGCCTGGCAGCGCTTCCACGCGGCCACCGGCCGGGTCGCGCAGCGGGTCTTCCCGACCCTCACCCAGCCGCTGCCCGACCGGGCAGCGCTGCGCGCCAGGGTCGATGACGACGCCACGTGGGAAGCGCTGTTCGAGCGTCCGCTCGGGGAAGCGGTCGAAGCGGCGTTCGCCGACGACCTGGTGCGCGGCGTGGTCCTCACCGACGCCCTGATCGGCACCTTCGCCACCGCCCACGATCTGTCGCTGCGGCAGAACCGCTGCTTCCTCTACCACGTCATCGGCGGCGGCACCGGCAGTTGGGACGTCCCGATCGGCGGGATGGGCGCGCTCACCGACGCGCTGGCCGACGCCGCCCGCCGGGCCGGCGCCGAGATCGTCACCCGCTGCCGGGTCACGGCCCTGGCGGCGGACACCAAGGGCGCCGAAGTGACCTGCGAAGCGGGCACCGTCGGGGCCAGGCGGGTGCTGGTCAACGCCGCACCACGGGAGCTGGCCCGGCTGCTGGGCGAGCGCCCGCCGCCCGCGGTGGAAGGCGCCCAGCTCAAGGTCAACATGCTGCTGACCCGGCTGCCGCGGCTGCGGGACACCCGCGTCGATGCGCGCGACGCGTTCTCCGGAACCTTCCATGTCGCCGAGGGATACGGCCAGTTGGAGACCGCCCACCGGCAGGCCGCGGCCGGCCGGCTGCCCTCGGCGCCGCCGTCGGAGCTGTACTGCCACTCGCTGACCGACCCCTCGATCCTCGGCGCCGACCTCGTCCGCCGGGGCTACCAGACGCTCACCCTCTTCGGGCTGCACACCCCGGCCCGGCTGTTCGCGGGCGACACCCCGGAGCGTGCGGACACCCGGGACCGGCTGCTCGCCGCCACCCTCGCCGAACTGGACCGTCACCTGGCCGAACCGCTCGCCGACTGCCTGGCACGCGACGCCGAAGGCCGCCCGTGCATCGAGGCCCGCAGCCCCCTCGACCTGGACCGCGAACTGGGCCTGCCGGACGGCAACATCTTCCACCGCGAGCTCGCCTTCCCGTACGCGGACCCGGACGACGGAGCCGCCGCCACCGCCGCCGGACGCTGGGGCGTGGCGACCGGGCACCCGAACGTCCTGCTCTGCGGGGCGGGCGCGGTGCGCGGCGGCGGAGTGAGCGGCATCCCCGGGCACAACGCGGCGATGGCGGTGCTGGAGGACGGGTGAGGGACGGGTGAAGGGCGCGCCGTCGGATGTGCCGGCCACCGCCGTCCGTCCGCCCGAAAACTGACGCAGCATCAGAAAATCTCTTCCCTGATACGGCGCGCTGCGGCATCCTGCGCCCATGCAGACGGAGCTGAGCACCACGCTGGGCGTCGAGCACGCCGTCTTCGGATTCACCCCGTTCCCCGCGGTCGCCGCCGCGATCACCAGGGCCGGCGGCTTCGGCGTACTGGGCGCCGTCCGCTACACCGCCCCCGACGAACTCGCCCGCGACCTGGACTGGATGCAGCAGCACACCGAAGGGCTGCCGTACGGGCTCGACGTGGTGATGCCCGCCAAGAAGGTCGAAGGGGTCAGCGAGGCCGACGTCGAGGCGATGATCCCGGACGGGCACCGCCGCTACGCCGCCGAGATCCTCGCCAAACACCACGTCCCGCCGCTCGCCGCGGGCGAGGCGTCCGGCTGGCGGATCACCGGCTGGATGGAGGAAGTCGCCCGCAACCAGCTCGACGTGGCCTTCGACTACCCGATCGCCCTCCTCGCCAACGCACTCGGCTCGCCGCCGCCCGACGTCATCGCCCGCGCCCACGACCACGGCGTCCGCGTCGCCGCGCTGGCCGGCAGCCCCCGGCACGCCCGCCACCACAAGGCCGCCGGCATCGACATCGTCGTCGCGCAGGGCTACGAGGCGGGCGGGCACACCGGCGAGATCGCCACCATGGTCCTCACCCCCGAGGTCGTCGCGGCCGTGGACCCGCTGCCGGTGCTGGCGGCCGGCGGGATCGGCACCGGTGAGCAGATCGCGGCCGGGCTCGCGCTCGGCGCCCAGGGCGTCTGGCTCGGCTCGCTCTGGCTGACCTGCGAGGAGGCCGAACTGCACTCCCGCAGGCTCACCGCCAAGCTCCTCGCCGCAGGTCCAGGCGACACCGTCCGCTCCCGCGCGCTGACCGGCAAACCCGCCCGCCAGCTGCGCACCGAATGGACCGACGCCTGGGACGACCCGAGCGGCCCGGGGCCCCTCCCGATGCCGCTCCAGGGCCTCCTGGTGGCCGAGGCCAACTCCCGTATCCAGCGCCACGAGGTCGAGCCGCTGCTGGGTACCCCGGTCGGCCAGATCGTCGGCCGGATGAACAGCGAACGCAGCGTGCAGGCCGTCTTCGACGAGCTCACCCGCGGCTTCGAGCGGGCCATCGACCGCATCAACCGCATCGCGGGACGCGCCTGACCCCTGGACGAGGAAGCCCAGCTCCCGAGGAGGAAGCGCCATGACGGACAACTCCGCACCGCCGCCCGGCTTCTGGGCGCAGGCCGCGGCCGACCCGGACCGCACCGTGCTGATCGCCCCGGACGGTGAGGAGTGGACCGCGGGACGGCTGCACGCCGCGAGCAACCAACTGGTCCACGGGCTGCGCGCGGCGGGCCTGGAACGCGGCGACGTCTTCGCCGCCGTCCTGCCCAACGGGGTGGAGTTCTTCACCGCCTACCTCGCCGCGTCCCAGGCCGGCCTCTACCTGGTGCCCGTCAACCACCACCTCGTCGGCCCGGAGATCGCCTGGATCGTCGCCGACTCCGGCGCCAAGGTGCTGATCGCCCACGAGCGGTTCGCCGAAGCGGCCGGGTCCGCCGCCGACGAGGCCGGGCTTCCGGCCACCCATCGCTACGCCGTCGGGCACATCGACGGCTTCCGGCCCTACCGCGGGCTCCTCGACGGACAGTCCTCCTCGCCCCCGGAGGAGCGCACCCTCGGCTGGGTCATGAACTACACGTCGGGCACCACCGGACGTCCCCGCGGCATCCGCCGCCCGCTGCCCGGCATCCGGCCCGAGGAGTCCCACCTCGGCGGCTTCCTCGGCATCTTCGGCATCCGCCCCTTCGAGGACAACGTCCACCTCGTCTGCTCGCCGCTCTACCACACCGCCGTGCTCCAATTCGCGGGCGCTTCCCTGCACATCGGGCACCGGCTGGTCCTGATGGACCGCTGGCAGCCCCAGGAGATGCTCCGCCTGATCGACGCACACCGGTGCACCCACACCCACATGGTCCCCACCCAGTTCCACCGGCTGCTCGCCCTCCCGCAGGAGACCAGGGACGGCTACGACGTGACCTCCATGAGGCACGCCATCCACGGGGCGGCGCCCTGCCCCGACCACGTGAAGCGCGCCATGATCGACTGGTGGGGCGACTGCGTCGAGGAGTACTACGCGGCGAGCGAGGGCGGCGGCGCCTTCGCCACCGCGGCCGACTGGCTCCGCAAACCCGGCACGGTCGGCAGGGCCTGGCCGATCAGCGAACTGGCCGTCTTCGACGACGAAGGCAACCGGCTGCCGGCGGGCGAACTCGGCACCGTCTACATGAAGATGAGCACCGGCGGCTTCAGCTACCACAAGGACGAGGGGAAGACCCGCAAGAACCGGATCGGCGACTTCTTCACCGTCGGCGACCTCGGCTTTCTCGACGAGGACGGCTACCTCTTCCTCCGCGACCGCAAGATCGACATGATCATCTCGGGCGGGGTCAACATCTACCCCGCCGAGATCGAGTCCGCCCTGCTCGGCCACCCCGCCGTCGCCGACGCCGCGGTCTTCGGCATCCCGCACGACGACTGGGGCGAGGAGGTCAAGGCCGTCGTCGAGGCCGCCGAAGGACACCGCGCGGGCCCCGAACTGGCCGCTGACCTCCTCGCGTTCTGCGCCCGGCACCTGGCCGGCTACAAACGCCCCAAATCCGTCGACTTCATCGCCACCATGCCGCGCGACCCCAACGGCAAGCTCTACAAGCGGCGGCTGCGCGCACCGTACTGGGAGGGCCGCGAGCGCGCCGTGTAGCGACGGCCCTGCGCACGACACCGCACGGGCCGCCCCGTGCCGGTCCCTTGACCCGGCACGGGGCGCGTCCGAGTATCACGCCATGACGCGAGTGCGGAGCAATACGGTCGACGGAGTGCTGCGGCGCAGCGCGCGGCGGGTGCCGGGACGGACGGCGGTGCGGTACGCCGACCGGGCCTGGACCTACCGGGAACTGGACCGCGCGGTGACCGCGGCGGCGCGGGTGCTGCGCGGCGCCGGACTCGCCGCGGGCGACCGGGTCGCCGCCTACGGACACAACTCCGACGCCTACCTCATCGGCTTCCTGGCCTGCGCCCGCGCCGGTCTCGTCCACGTCCCCGTCAACCACGCCCTCACCGGCGACGACCTGCGCTACCTCCTGGAACAGTCCGGCAGCGCCCTGGTCCTGACCGACCCGGGGCAGGCGCACCACCTGCCGCCGTCGCTCCCCGCCATGCCGCTGCGCGACGCGCCCGGCGCACTGCTGGAACGGATCCGCGAGGCGCAGGCGGCGGACGCGGAAGAGCCGGACGTCCCGGCAGATGTGCCCGACGACGCACTCGTCCAGCTCCTCTACACCTCAGGAACCACCGCGCTCCCCAAGGGCGCGATGATGACGCACCGCGCGCTGGTCCACGAGTACACCAGTGCCGTCGTCGCCCTGGACCTCAAGGAGACCGACCGGCCGCTGCACGCCCTGCCCCTGTACCACTCCGCGCAGCTGCACGTCTTCCTGCTGCCCTACCTGGCGGTGGGCGCGGAGAACACGATCGTCGACGGGCCCGATCCGCGGCAGATCTTCGACCTGGTGGAGGCGGGCCGGGTCGACAGCCTCTTCGCGCCGCCGACGGTATGGATCGCGCTGGCGAACCACCCGGAGTTCGGCGACCGGGATCTGGGCGCGCTGCGCAAGGCGTTCTACGGTGCCTCGGTCATGCCGGTGCCGGTCCTGGAACGGCTGCGGGCCCGTCTGCCGGAACTCGCCTTCCACAACTGCTTCGGCCAGAGCGAGATCGGCCCGCTGGCCACCGTACTCGGTCCCGACGAGCACGCAGGCCGGATGGCTTCCTGTGGGCGTCCGGTGCTGTTCGTGGAGGCGCGCGTGGTGGACGAGGCGGGCGCCGAGGTGCCCGACGGCGAGCGCGGCGAGATCGTCTACCGCTCGCCCCAGCTGTGCACCGGCTACTGGGACAAGCCGCAGGAGACCGCCGCGGCATTCCGGAACGGCTGGTTCCACTCCGGCGATCTGGCGGTACGCGACGCCGACGGCTATTTCACCGTCGTCGACCGGGTCAAGGACGTCATCAACTCCGGCGGGGTGCTGGTCGCCTCGCGCCAGGTGGAGGACGTGCTGTATGCGCACCCCGAGGTGGCGGAGGTCGCGGTCATCGGGCTGCCCGACGACCGCTGGATCGAGGCGGTGACCGCCGTTGTCGTCCGGCGCACCCCGGCAGCCGACGGCCCGGAGGCGGCGGGCCCGGTGGGGGAGCGGGAGCTGATCGACGCCGCGCGGACCCGGCTCGCGGCCTTCAAGGCACCCAAACGGGTCCTGTTCGTGGACGCGCTGCCGCGCAACGCCAGCGGCAAGGTACTCAAGCGCGAGCTGCGCGCCCGTTTCGCCGACGGCTGAGCCCACGGGCCGGGGGCCGAGGGCCGGGGCCGGCCGCGCGGGGCGGCGCCGCCCGGACAGCCGCGGGCGCCGGGTGTACGGAGAGCGACTGTCAGTGCCCCCTGGCATGCTGAGAAATGGCCGGAACCCCCGCCGACGATAACTCTGTGTCACTGTCGGCCGGTTCGGCTGCACCACCGTTCGCAGCTCTCCGCGGGTCCGGACGGCACCACCCCGGCCCCGTACCGCACAGCGCCCCGCGCAGGACGAAGGACACCGGAGGACCACCCATGCTCACCACCGACTACGTACCGGGCACACCGAACTGGCTCGACCTCGGTGCCCCCGACACCGAGGCCGCGGCCGGCTTCTACACCACCGTCTTCGGCTGGACCTTCCAGTCGGCGGGCCCGGACGCCGGCGGCTACGGCTTCTTCCAGCTCAACGGCAGGACCGTCGGCGGCATCGGCCCGCTCACGGAGACCGGCGCGTCCTCCGCCTGGACGGTGTACTTCCAGACCCCGGACGCGGACGCCACCCGCAAGAGCGTCGAGCAGGCAGGCGGTTCGGTCCGCGTCCCGCCGCAGGACGTCTTCACCGCGGGCCGGATGGCGGCCTTCACGGACTCCACAGGCGCCGACTTCGGCGTCTGGCAGCCCGGCGACGTCCAGGGCCTGGAGACGGTGTCGGAGGCCAACTCCCTGTGCTGGACGGAGCTTTACACCACCGACGCCGGCGCGGCGAAGTCCTTCTACCGCTCGGTGTTCTCCTGGGACGCGCAGGACATGCCGATGGGCGACGGCATCGTCTACAGCGTCGTCTCCTCGCCGGGCGGCGGCAAGGGCGAGGACACCGGCCAGGGCGGCATCATGCAACTGCCCCGGGAGAACCGGGACGCCGGCTCGACGCCCGAGTGGCACCCGTACTTCGGTGTCACCGACTGCGACGCGACCTTCACCACGGCCACCGGCGGCGGCGCGACGGTCCTGATGGCCCCGTCCGACGTACCTGGTGTCGGCCGGATCGCCGCGCTCAAGGACCCGGCGGGAGCCCCGTTCTCCCTGATCACGGGCGACCCGTCCTGACATGGGCAGGACCGGAGGGGCCGGACCGACTCCTCGGTGGCCACCGGCCGTTCCGTGGTGCAGGAGAGCCGGATGATTTGCGTGTGGCGAACAGGCGGGCGGCATGAGGCGGACGGCCCGCGGGTACGCCGAGCCCATGAGCGATGTACGGAACGTGCAGGTGGGTGAGGTGCGGCTGGCATACCGGGTGTGGGGCGACGAAGCGGCGCCCCCGCCGTGCTGCTGCACCCGGCTCACCCGCCCGCCGCGCCCGGCCGGCCTCACTCCGGCCGGGTCGCGCTGCCGAGCAGGGCCACGGCCGGGAGCGCCACGAAGCCGTCGCCGACCGCGTGGGCGGCCACCTTCCGGTCGTACGTCCGGCGTACGGCCGCCAGCGAGCCGGGGTCGAGCCGGGAGACGACGGCGCCGGTCAGCGGGGTGCCGGCGGTGACGTCCGACCACCACTGGCCGGGGTCGACGCGGTGCAGCAGGCGAAGGGTCTCCACGTCGGCCGACGCGAAACCGGCCTCGTCCAGCAGCCGGCAGAAGGCCGTGGGCCGGTCCGGGGCCGTGGAGTCGGCCAGGAAGGGGCCGGACAGTGGCACCTCGTCCGGGTAGGGCACCCCGGACTCGGCGACGGACTCGCCGAACAGCGCCAGCGCCCGCATCGCCTCCTTCTCCCAGCAGGTCAGCGCCAGCCGCCCGCCCGGTGCCAGGACCCGGCGGATCTCCGCGAGCCCGGCGGCCGGATCGCCCAGGTGGTTGATGACGAAGTTGCCGACCAGGGCGGTGAACTCGCCGTCGGCGAAGGGGAGTTCGTCCAGGAGGGCGGTGCGGACGGCGAGGCCGGGGTGCGTTCGCGCCGCGAGGGCGGCCATCTCGGGCGAGGCGTCCACCGCGGTCACCTCGGCGCCCCGCCGCAGGGCCGCGGCGGACACCGTCCCCGGCCCGCAGCCCACGTCCAGGACGCGGCTGCCGGCGCCGACCCCCGCGGCGTCGAGGAGCGGTTCGACGAAGCGGGCGGCCAGGCGCCCGAAGCCGTCGCGGTAGGCGTCGGCGCGGCCCTGCCAGCCGGCCCGCTCGAAGCGGTCGAACGATTCCGCGTCCCAGGTCACAGCCGGCCCTGCCTCTCGTAGCTGATCTCCCATGGTGCCAGAGGCGGTTGGCGGATCAGGGCGGGTCGGGGCCCGCCCTGCGGGTACGGTCGGGCGGAGAATTCCGGTTCGAGAAGGGCTGACCGTGCACCTGACCACTTTGCCGCGCCGTCTGCTGGCCGCCGGCGCCGCAGCGACCGTCCTGTTCACCGCGACCGCCGCCGCCACGGGCACCGCGGCGGCGGCCCCGTCGCCCGCCCCGGCGGCCCGCCCGGCGCCCGCCGCGCACTCCTCCTACGCCGCGCTGCGTCCGCTCGCCGCGCTGTCGGTCGAGCGGGACGCGGTCGGCGATCTGGTGGCCGCAGCCAAGTGGGGCACCGGCGGGCCCATCGACGATCCGGCCCGTGAGCAGCAGGTGCTGGACGCGGTGGCGGCGCAGGCGCGGCAGCTGGGCGCTGACCCCGCGGCCACGAAACGGATCTTCCGGGACCAGATCGAGGCGAGCAAGGTCGTCCAGCGGGAGCTGCACCGCCGGTGGACGGCCGATCCCGGGCAGGTGCCGGCCGAGCGCCCGGACCTGAACGAGGTCCGCGAGAAGATCAACCGCATCAACACCGGTCTGGTGCGGGCCATCGCCGCATCGGATGCCGCGCGCTCGGCGCCGCAGTGCCCGGTGGTGCTGGGCGCGGCAGCCGGACAGGTGTGGCACGCGCAGCGGCTCGACGCGCTGCACACCGCCGCGCTGGCCCGCGCCCTGCGGTCGGTGTGCGGCGGCTGACCCGCCGTCGGCGGGGCGGGACGCCCGGAGTCCGTGAACGTCTGCCCCCGGCATGCCCGTTCGTCCTGGGTGCGCGCGCCGGGAGGGCCCGCTCACCCTCCCGGGTGCGCACGCCGGAGGACCCGCTCACCCCTCCCGGGTGCCCGCCGCGACCGCCTTCGCCCAGCGGTAGTCCGCCTTGCCGCTGGGTGAGCGCTGGATGTGCCGGGTGAGCACGAGGGCGCGCGGCACTTTGTACCCGGCCAGCCGGGTGCGGCAGTGGTCCTGGATCTCCGTGAGATCCAACCGCGGTGCCCCGTCCCGCAGTTGCACGACGGCGGCCACCCGGCTGCCCCACCGCTCGTCCGGCACGCCGGCCACCAGCGCGTCATAGACGTCGGGATGGGCCTTGAGCGCCTGCTCGACCTCCTCCGGATAGATCTTCTCGCCACCGGAGTTGATGCACTGCGAGCCCCGGCCCAGCACGGTGACGATGCCTTCCTCGTCGACGGTCGCCATGTCGCCCAGCAGCACCCACCGGTCGCCCCGCGCCTCGAAGAAGGTCTCGGCGCTCTTGACCGGGTCGTTGTAGTAGCCGAGCGGCACATGGCCGCGCAGCGCGATCCGGCCCGCCTCGCCCACCGCGACCGGCGCGTGTGTCACCGGATCGACCACCGCCGTACGGTCGTTGACGTGCAGCCGGAAGCCCTTCTCCGGCCCGGAGTCGTCGGTCGCCGTGCCGTTGAAGCCGGATTCGGACGAGCCGAAGTTGTTGAGCAGCATGGCCTGCGGCACCAGCGCGGTGAACTGCGCGCGCACCGTGTCCGAGAGGATCGCGCCCGAACTGCTCACGCTGAACAGGGTGGAGCAGTCGGTGCCCTTGAGCGGCCCGGCCAGCGCGTCGGCCAGCGGGCGCAGCATCGCGTCACCGACCAGTGAGACGCAGGTGACCTTCTCCCGCTCGATGGTGCGCAGCACCTCTTCCGGCACGAACTTGCGGTGCACGACGATCTTCTGGCCGAAGTGGAAGGCGATGAGGGAGGTGAGCGTGGACGTGCCGTGCATCAGCGGCGGAGTGGGGAAGAAGACCAGCCCTTCGCCGCCGGCGGCGACCCGTTCGGCCAGTTCCTGCGGCCGTTGCACCGGCTCTCCGGTCGGCGCGCCGCCGCCCGTCCCGGAGAAGAAGAGGTCTTCGTGGCGCCACATCACGCCCTTGGGCATGCCGGTGGTGCCGCCGGTGTAGATGATGATCTGGTCGTCCGCGGAGCGCGGGCCGAAGCCGCGTTCCGGCGATCCGTCCGCCTCGGCTTCGGCGAGCGGTACGGGCGCCACGGCCGGTTCCGGGGCACCGGCGGGCGGCGCGCCGACCCGCACGAGGTGGCGGAGCTTCGGCGCGCCGGTCAGGGCGGCGGCCACCCGTGCGGTGAACTCCCCGTCGAAGACGAGCCCGGCGAGGTCGGCGTCCCGGTAGAGGTACGTCAACTCCTCTTCCACGTAGCGGTAGTTGACGTTCACCGGTACCGCGCGGATCTTCAGGCAGGCGTAGAGGGTCTGCAGGTACTCGACGCCGTTGTAGAGGTGCAGCCCGACGTGGTCGCCGGGGCCGATGCCGTGTCCTGCGAGGTGGTGGGCGAGGCGGTTGGCGGCGCGGTCGAGTTCCGCGTAGGTCAGCCGGCGCTCCGCTCCGCTGCCCGGATGGTCGACGTACACCAGGGCCTCGCGATCGGGGACCGTGTCGGCGATCGATTCGAAGAGGTCGGCAAGGTTGTACTCCACGTCTCCTCCAGACCGTACCGGGCGTCGGCTCGGCGGCCATTAGAGCGCCGCGCGCAGCAGCAGGGAAGGGCCCCGGCGAAGAAAACTGACTACCTGTCAGAAAACTCTTGAAGTCGCCGTACGCCTACTGCAACCTGTTCTACGTCTGGAGACGGGAGTACGGAATGGGCGGGACGGAACATCTCACCGTGCAGCGCGTCGGCGCGACACTGGTGCTCACCCTCAACCGGCCGGAGGCGAAGAACGCGCTCTCGCTGCCGATGCTGGTGGGCCTGTACGACGGCTGGATCGCCGCCGACGAGGACGACGCGATCCGTTCGGTGGTGCTGACCGGCGCGGGCGGCACCTTCTGCGCCGGCATGGACCTCAAGGCACTCGCGGGCGACGGCATGGCTGGCGAGCACTACCGCGACCGGCTGCGCGACGACCCCGACCTGCACTGGAAGGCGATGCTGCGCCACCACCGCCCCCGCAAGCCGGTGATCGCCGCCGTCGAGGGCCACTGCGTCGCGGGCGGCACCGAGATCCTGCAGGGCACCGACATCCGGGTCGCGGGCGAGAGCGCGACCTTCGGCCTCTACGAGGTGAAACGGGGACTGTTCCCCATCGGCGGCTCCACCGTCCGCCTCCCTCGCCAGATCCCGCGCACCCACGCCCTGGAAATGCTGCTCACCGGCCGCCCCTATCCGGCGCCCGAGGCCGCACGGATCGGTCTGATCGGGCACGTCGTCCCCGACGGCACCGCCCTGGACAAGGCCCTGGAGATCGCCGAACGGATCAACTCCTGCGGCCCGCTCGCCGTCGAGGCTGTCAAGGCGTCCGTCTACGAGACCGCCGAGATGACCGAGACCGACGGGCTCGCGGCCGAACTCGCCCGCGGCTGGCCGATTTTCGACACCGCGGACGCCAAGGAGGGCTCCCGGGCCTTCGCGGAGAAGCGCCCGCCCGTCTTCCGGCGCGCCTGAATCCAGGAGCGCCGGCCCTCAGGCCCGGGGAGCGCGCCCCGCCGCGGCGTCCGGCGCACCCGCCGCGCCCGTCCGGCCCAAGGCGCTACGCCACCGCGCCTCACCCAAGGAGTCCCGCATGTCAGAGGTCCTCACGGCGCCCCTCGTCGTGGAATTCCCCTTCACCCGCTCGCTCGGCCCCGTCCAGAGCGCCTTCCTCACCGGACTGCGCGAACGTACCGTCCTCGGCGTCCGGGCGGGCGACGGCCGGATCGTCGTGCCGCCCACCGAATACGACCCGGTCACCTCCGAAGAGACCCGCGAACTCGTCGAGGTCGCCCCGACCGGCACCGTCACCACCTGGGCCTGGAACCCGTCCCCGCGCCGCGGACAGCCGCTCGCCACGCCCTTCGCCTGGGTGCTGGTCAGGCTCGACGGTGCCGGCACCGCCCTGCTGCACGCACTGGACGCACCCGGCCGGGACGCCGTACACACCGGCATGCGGGTCCGCATCCGCTGGGCCGCCGAACGGACCGGCGCCATCACCGACATCGCCTGCTTCGAACCCCACGACGGGCCGCCCGCCGAGGGCCAACCTGCGGACCACGACGGCCACTTCGCCGACCCCGTCACCGGCATCACCACCCCCGCCCGCCTCGACTACACCTACGCGCCGGGCCGCGCCCAGTCCCGCTACCTCAAGGAACTCGGCCGACGGAAGACCATCGGCGAACGCTGCCCCTCCTGCCGCAAGGTCTATGTGCCGCCCCGCGGCGCCTGCCCCACCTGCGGCGTCGCCACCGACACCCAGGTCGAGGTCGGCCCGCGCGGCACCGTCACCACCTACTGCATCGTCAACATCAAGGCCCGCAACCTCGACATCGAAGTCCCCTACGTCTACGCCCACATCGCCCTGGACGGAGCCGACCTGGCCCTGCACGCACGCATCGGAGGCATCCCCTACGACCAGGTCCGGATGGGCCTGCGCGTCGAACCTGTCTGGGCCGACGACGGGCGCTACCCCGACCACTACCGGCCCACCGGCGAACCCGACGCCGACTACGACAGCTACAAGGAGCTGATCTGATGCCCGAACCGATGCGCGAGGTCGCCGTCGTCGCCTTCGGGCAGAGCGACCACGTCCGCGACAGCGCGGAGACCTCCGAGGTCGAGATGCTGATGCCGGTACTGCACGACGTACTCGGGCAGACCGGGCTCAAGGCCCGCGACATCGGCTTCACCTGCTCCGGCTCTTCCGACTACCTCGCCGGCCGCGCCTTCTCCTTCACCATGGCCCTGGACGGCGTCGGCGCCTGGCCCCCGATCGCCGAATCCCACGTCGAGACGGACGGCGCCTGGGCGCTGTACGAGGCATGGGTCAAGCTCCTCACCGGCGAGGCCGACACCGCCCTGGTCTACGCCTACGGCAAGTCGTCGCCCGGCGACGTCCGCGAGGTCCTCACCCGCCAGCTCGACCCGTACTACGTCGCGCCGCTCTGGCCCGACTCCGTCGCGCTCGCCGCCCTCCAGGCGCAGGCCCTGATCGACGCCGGGCACGCCGACGAGCGCGAACTGGCCCGGATCGCCGCCCGCAGCCGCGCCGCCGCGGAAGGCAACCCGCACGCCCAGCTGACCGGCACGGTCCCCGCGGGCGACCACCTGGTCGCCCCGCTGCGCACCGGCGACTGCCCGCCCGTCAGCGACGGCGCCGCCGCCGTCGTCCTCGCCGCGGGCGACACCGCGCGCCGCCTGACCGACCGCCCCGCCTGGATCCGCGGCATCGACCACCGCATCGAACCCCACAGCCTCGGCGTGCGCGACCTGGCTGCGTCCCCGTCCACCCGGCTCGCCGCCGAACGCGCCGGATACTTCGAACGCCCGGTGGACACCGCCGAGTTGCACGCACCCTTCACCTCCCAGGAGGTCGTTCTGCGCC
Source organism: Streptomyces sp. NPDC048644 (assembly GCF_043199105.1). Taxonomy (NCBI): domain Bacteria; kingdom Bacillati; phylum Actinomycetota; class Actinomycetes; order Kitasatosporales; family Streptomycetaceae; genus Streptomyces; species Streptomyces sp. NPDC048644. The sequence goes on along the minus strand of NZ_JBICVO010000019.1, from coordinate 51,874 downwards.
GCGCACTCGACCTCGACCCGGCCGACACGTCGGTCACCGTGAACCCCTCGGGCGGCGCCCTCGCCGCCAACCCCGTCATGGCCGCCGGACTGATCCGCATCGGCGAGGCCGCCGAGCGCATCCGGCGCGGCGCGTCCGACCGGGCACTCGCGCACGCCACGTCGGGCCCCTGCCTGCAACAGAACCTGGTCGCCGTCCTGGAGGGGGAGTCATGACCAAGGAACCTGTGGCCGTCGTCGGTATCGGCCAGACCGCGCACGTCGCCGCCCGCCGCGACGTCTCCCTCGCCGGTCTTGTCAGGGAAGCCGCCCAACGCGCCCTGGAGGACGCCGGGTTGGCCTGGTCCGACATCGACGCCGTGGTGCTCGGCAAGGCCCCCGACTTCTTCGAGGGCGTGATGATGCCCGAGCTGTACCTCGCCGACGCCCTGGGCGCCGTCGGGAAGCCCATGCTGCGGGTGCACACCGCGGGATCGGTCGGCGGCTCCACCGCCCTGGTCGCCGCGGGCCTCGTCGCCGCCCGCGTCCACCGCACCGTCCTGACCCTGGCCTTCGAAAAACAGTCCGAGTCCAATGCCATGTGGGGCCTGTCCCTGCCCATCCCCTTCCAGCAGCCGCTGCTGGCCGGCGCCGGCGGCTTCTTCGCCCCGCACGTACGCGCCTACATGCGCCGCTCGGGCGCCCCCGACACCATCGGCTCCCTGGTCGCCTACAAAGACCGCCGCAACGCGCTCAAGAACCCCTACGCACACCTCCACGAGGAGGACCTCACCCTGGAGAAGGTGCAGTCCTCGCCCATGCTCTGGGATCCCATCCGCTACTCCGAGACCTGCCCCTCGTCCGACGGCGCCTGCGCGATGATTCTCACCGACCGCACCGGGGCGGCACGGTCACCGCACCCGCCCGCCTGGGTCCACGGCGGGGCGATGCGCAGCGAGCCCACCCTCTTCGCAGGCAAGGACTTCGTCTCCCCCCAGGCGGGCAAGGACTGCGCGGCCGACGTCTACCGGCAGGCCGGTATCACCGACCCGCGGCGGGAGATCGACGCGGTGGAGATGTACGTGCCCTTCAGCTGGTACGAGCCGATGTGGCTGGAGAACCTCGGCTTCGCCGCAGAGGGCGAGGGCTGGAAGCTCACCGAATCCGGCGCCACCGAAATCGGCGGCGACCTCCCCGTCAACCCCTCGGGCGGCGTCCTGTCCACCAACCCGATCGGCGCCTCCGGAATGCTCCGCTTCGCCGAGGCGGCCCTCCAGGTCCGCGGCCTGGCCGGCGCACACCAAGTGGACGGCGCCCGGCGGGCGTTGGGGCACGCCTACGGCGGCGGCGCCCAGTTCTTCTCGATGTGGCTGGTGGGGGCGCAGCCACCGCAGTGACGGGGCCGGGGGCGCCGGGCGGGTGTGCACGGACGGCCGGGAGCGATCGAGTTGACCGGCCCGAGGCCGCCGCAGCCGGAATCGGAACACCGTCGTCCGGCCGATGCCCCCGCCCGCACCGCCCGCTCCCCGTGGACCGCACGGCCGCGTCCCCGGCACCGTAGAGTGCCGGCATGCCAGGCGAACGTGATCTCCGCACCCTGCTGCGCGGCATGCGCCCCGAGCTGCACCCGGACCGCTACGTCTTCACGACCGTGCCCGGCGCCGTCCCGCAGGGCCTCACCCCGGTCGCCACCGTCACCGAGGACGAGGGCACCACACTCGTGCTGCGCCAGGAGGACGCCGAGCGCGCGGGCCTCGGCTACGAGTACGTCGCCGCCCGGATCACGCTGCGGGTGCACTCGGCACTGGAAGCCGTCGGCCTGACCGCCGCCGTCGCCGGCGCGCTCGCCGACGCCGGCATCAGCTGCAACGTCATCGCCGGCTTCCACCACGACCACCTCTTCGTCCCCCACCCCCTGGCCGACCGGACACTGCGGGTCCTGGACACGCTCGCGGCCCGCTCCTGACCCCCGGCGGCACCCCGCCGGGAAGCCGTCCCACCTCGGACGATCCCCATCCCGCACGTTCCCCGCCGCCCGTTCGCACCGCGCGTCACCCGTGCCGCCATCCGCCGCGGCAGCCGCGGCGCGGCCACGTACGATGGCGGCATGTCCTTCCTCCGCCGCCGCAGCGCAGCCACGCCCGCCGGGCCTGACTTCGACGTCCTCGCCATGGATCCCGGCGACTGGCCCGGCAACCTCGGAGCCGGGCTGCTGCCCGCGCCCGACGGAACCTGCCAGGGCGTCTTCCTCCGCTACGACCTGTTCGGCGGCCGGGGCCCCGCGATGATCATCGGGAACCTCCCCGAGGGCTCACCCGCCCGTGAGCTGGACGACGGCGAGGTCCCCTTCGAGGTGGCCCAGCTGCTGGCCGCGCTCGACAACGACGAGCCGGTGGTCGTCGTCGAGAGCGAGGACACCCCGGTGATGCACGACGACAACCTGCTGATCGTCAAGCGCATCAAGTGCTCCGAGAGCCGCATCTCCTGCGCGCAGTTCGACCGCAGCGACGGCGTGCTGGTCACCATCGCCAGCTGGGACCGCCCGATCACCGACGACCTCTACGCCCTCCTCAAGCCGCTGCCGGCCGAGCTGTTCCAGCAGGGCTGAGAACCCCGCGCACCGCAACGGGCCGGGAAGCCGCAGCTCCCCGGCCCGTCCGTCCACAGGCGGCGGTCCGCGCTACGCCCCCGGCCGCCGGATGTCGACATCGGCGGCGCGCACATAGCCGACCCGGTGCCCGATCTGGATCTCGTAGTAGACGTCCTTGCCCCGGACCACGGCGTGCTTGCTGACGTCGAAGGTCGGCGCGTAGAGGTAATCACCGCGGGTCCTGAGCCCGACCGCGTACCGCTGGCCCGCGAGGATCGTGTACGGCAGCGGTGAGACGCTCTGCACCGGGACACCCGTGGGGTAGGCCGCCTTCTCCGGATAGGCCCGGCCGTACACCGGGATCTCCTTGCGGCCCGGCTTCGGCGTCGCCACCGCACCCCGGGAGCGGGCCGCCGTCGGCGCGGCGGCCGGGTTGTGGAACCAGGCCCGCTGCCCGAGGTACCAGATGGCCGTCCAGTCTCCCCGCTGCCCGGCGACCACGAACCGCTGCCCGGTACTCGCCCGCGCCCCGGTGTCGTTCACCCCGGTCGTCGATGCACCGCCGTCCGGATGCAGCCCGGCATCCTTGACGAGCGGCGCCTCCGGGTCGGGCGCGGTGTGCAGGCGCACCGCCTCCGAGCCGTGCGGGGCGCACGGCTCGCCGGTCTTCTCGCAGTCGGTGTAGAGGGGCTTGTTCGTGTCGTAGTCAGGGTTGACGGTGACCAGTCCGCCGACCTGCACGGACCGGCCGGCCGGCCGCGGGAACGGCTTGCCGAGCAGCGTGAAGTAGTGCGCCCAGTCCCAGTAGGGGCCCGGGTCGGTGTGCATGTCGGGGATCGTGTCCGTCGTCGTGCCCGGCACGTTGTCGTGGCCCAGGATGTGCTGCCGGTCGAGCGGCACGTCGTACTTGCGGCTCAGGTACTTCACCAGCCGGGCCGACGTGCGGTACATCGCCTCCGTGTACCAGGCGTCGGGCGCGGCCAGGAAGCCCTCGTGCTCGATGCCGACGGAGTGCGCGTTGAGGTACCAGTTGCCCGCGTGCCAGGCGACGTCCTTCGTCGGCACGTGCTGGGCGATCAGCCCGTCGGACGACCGGATCGTGTAGTGCCAGGAGACGTTCTCGGGATCCTTGACGCTCTCCAGCGTGCTGTCCCAGTAGCCCTCGGTGTCGTGGATGACGATCGCGTCGATCTTCTGGTCCGTGGGGCGGTTCGCCTTGTCGTGGTTGCCGTAGTCCCCGTCGCCGAACTCCGCGTACGCCGCGGGCACCGACCGGCAGACGACGCTGGACGGGCATTCCGGCTTCACCTCGGGGTCGGCGGCCCTGACCTCGGCCGCGGTGGAGGCGATACGTTTCACCTGCGCGGTGTCGGGGCGCAGCGCCGGCTGGCCTGCCAGGGTCACCCGCCGGCCCGTGTCGGTGGTACGCGCCCGGCCCTCGCGCAGCACGTCGTACACCTCGTCGGCGAAGGCCACGCCGCCGCCGTCCGCACCGGCGTAGCGGGCCACCGCCGCGTACCAGTCGGCCGGGTCCGCGCTGTCCGCCAGGCCCAGCGCGCGCTGCTCCGCCGCGAGCAGCGCCGCACCGCCGAGCACGTTCGCCGCGGGGTCGGTGCGCAGCTTCCCGGCCGGGACGCCGGACAGCCGGGCCGCACGCGGCAAGGTCCGCAAACGGGCCGGGAGTTCGGCGGGCAGCGCCTGCCGGTGCGCACCGCGCGGCGCCCGTTGACCGACGCCGCCGCCCACCGGCCGGGCGGCATCGCCCCGGGGATCCTCGTCCCCCGCACCGTGCTGCCCCGCCGCCCGGGACACCGCCGCGCGGGCGTCCGTCAGATGCATCGGCCCGTACCCGCCGGAGACGCTGGGCGCGCCACCGTGCCCGTCCCAGCGGCTCTCCAGGTACGCGACGCCGAGCAGCACGCTGCGGGGCACGTGAGTGCGGGCGGCGGCCTCGGTGAAGGCCCGCTCCAGATCGCCGGGCCCGGCCTTGGCGGCGCCCGCCGACGGCCCGGCCGACACCAGCGGGATCAGCAGCGCGGCAGCCGCCACCCCCGTGGCGGACCTGCGCAGGAGCGGGCGGGCGGTTCTCTTCTCGTCTTCCGGGGCGGATCCTCGCAAAGCAGCCTCCTCAAGCCGGCCCCAGCCGGGTTGGTGTGACGGATGGTGCGCGAACGGCCGTGCGGGGCGGGACTCGACGGAGTCCCTGACAGGACTTAGAGCTACCGTTTGTCCGATGGTCCGTCAATTACCGGGCGCGGCCGGGTTTCCGGCCCCGCGCCGCCTTCGCAGGGCGCTGGGCCGCGCGCCGGACGAAGGGCACGCGCCGCGTACGCACCGGTCCGCGCGCCAAAGAGCCCCCGTACGGGCTACCGGTCCGCGAGGAGGCCAGGACCGGCCGCACCGGAACGGGCGCGGACATGGGTGAGCGGCGCTTCCCCCGTACCGGGTGCGCCGCTCACAGTCCCCCGTGGTGGGGTCAGCGGGTACCGACCGCCGCCCTCACCGCACGCCGCGCCATCTGGCAGTCGTCGTGCAGCCTCCGGAGCAGCAGCCGCTGCTCCTCGCCCGCCGCCATGGCGCCGGGCACCGTCGCGCCCGGCGTCTCCGCCGGTGCGGGTTCGCGCATCGACCGCTGGACCGCGGTCTCGTACCGCCGGATCTCGCGGGTCAGCACCAGCATCAGATTCACCAGGAACGCGTCCCGGGCCGCAGGTCCCGCCGCCTGGGCGAGCTGGCTGACCTGACGGCGGGCCGCCGGCGCCTCGCCGAGCACCGACCACAGCGTCGCCAGGTCGTAGCCGGGGAGGTACCAGCCGGCGTGGTCCCAGTCCAGCAGCACCGGGCCCGCGGGCGACAGCAGCACGTTGTTCAGCAGCGCGTCGCCGTGCGAGAACTGCCCCTGGATGTGCGAGAGACCGTGCATCAGCTTCTGGAGGTCGCCCAGATCCCGGTCGGTGAGCAGCCCCAGGTCGTGGTACCTGGCGATCCGCCGTCCGTAGTCCAGCGGGGCGTCGAAAAGCCCGGCGGGCGGACGCCACAGGTTGATCCGGCAGATCGCGCCGAGCGCCGCCCGTACGTCCGCGCGCGCCGGTGCCTCGGACGGATGCCGTTGCGGGGAGGCGATGCGGCCCGGCATGCGCTCCACGACCAGCGTGCAGTTGTCGGGGTCCGCCGCGACCAGCCGCGGCACCCGCACCGGCGGCCGGTGCCGGACGAACGCCCGGTATGCCGCTATTTCCTGCTGGAACCTTTCCGCCCACGCGGGTGAGTGGTCCAGTAAGCACTTCGCGACCGCCGACATCCGCCCCGCCGTCCCCACCAGGAGGACGGACCTGCCGCCACGACGCAGCACCTGCACCGGATGGAACTCCGGACAGATGCGCTGCACCGAGGCGACGGCGGCACGCAGCTGAGCACCCTGGGGGCCGGACAGGTCGAGCCTCCCGCTGAGCGGTTGGGTGCCCGTTCCCTGCGCCCGCCGGGTACGGCCCCCGGGGATGGCGGCCACCGTCCCCGCTCCGGGAGCAGGGGCGAGATACGGCCCGCTGCCGGATGGCTGCGGGCGGTACGGCCGGGTGGGGGCGGTCACGGCGGACGATGCTGCATACATGGGTGAGACAGATCCCTTCGTGCGCCGACGAGTTGCATGCGCTCCCGTCCCGGCGGCGGGAGCCCGTAGGACGGTCCCCGTGCAGAGGGCCGGTCCAACGAGCCCCTGTACAGGGCTCGCACCCTGGGGAATGCGGTCCCGCCACCGGGCCGGGGGCTGCACGTCTACAGAACATCCGGGCGTGGGTGGCAGACCATCTGGCGCACCCTGGCGAAACCCTGGCGAATGCTGAGATGCGTGTAGTTGGCCGCTACTGTCAACTCAGTCGAGGAACCTGGGGGCTTGACGTGGACAGGGAGCCGAACACTCGTCTCGCGGACCTTTTCGGCCTGGCCGGCTGGTCCAAGGGAGAGCTGGCGAGAATGGTCAACCGGCAGGCGGCGGCCATGGGTCATCCGCAGCTGGCGACCGACACCTCGCGGGTGCGGCGCTGGATCGACATGGGGGAGACCCCCAGAGATCCGGTGCCCAAGGTGCTGGCCGCCCTGTTCACCGAGCGCCTCGGCCGTGTCGTAACCATCGAGGACCTCGGGTTCGCCAGAACCGGTCGCTCGGGGAAACGGCAGGCCGCGGACGGTCTGCCGTGGGCTCCCGAACGGACCGCAGCGGTCCTCACGGAATTCACGGGAATGGACCTCATGCTCAACCGACGCGGCTTGGTGGGCGCGAGCGCTGCGCTCGCCGCGGGCTCCGCACTCACCGGTGCCATGCACGACTGGCTCCACACCGACCCGGCTCAGCCGGCCGACACCCCGCACACCCACGATCCGTACGCTTCCGACTCCTTCGACCAGATCGGCTTCGACCGCTACGAGGCGGCCCCCGTGGGGGCGCAGGAAATCGACGCCCTGGAGCGCTCCGTCGAGGTGTTCCGCGCCTGGGACGCGGCCCGCGGCGGCGGCCTCCAGCGCAAGGCCGTGGTCGGCCAGCTCAACGAAGTGGGCGGCATGCTCGCCTACCACCACCCCGACCATCTCCAGCGCAGGTTGTGGGGGGTGGCGGCCAACCTCGCGGTGCTGGCCGGCTGGATGTCCCACGACGTGGGCCTGGAGCCGACCGCCCAGAAGTACTTCGTCATCGCCGCGCACGCGGCGCGGGAGGGCGGCGACCGCCCGCGCGCGGGGGAGGCGCTCTCCCGCGCCGCCCGCCAGATGGTGCACCTGGGACGACCCGACGACGCGCTCGACCTGATGCACCTCGCCAAGTCCGGTTCGGGCGAGGCCACTCTGCCGCGTACCCGTGCCATGCTGCACACCATCGAGGCATGGGCGCAGGCGTCCAAGGGGAACGGCCAGGCGATGCGCCGCACCCTGGGCGAGGCCGAGGAGCTGTTCGTCTCGGACAACGGCGATGTACCGCCGCCGAGTTGGATGCAGATGTTCGACGAGGCGGATCTGCACGGCATGGAGGCGCTCGCCTACCGCACCCTCGCCGAACACGACCCGTCCGCGGCGAAGATCGCCCAGAGCCACGCCAAACAGGCCCTGGAGCTGCGGGCGGGCGGCCGTCAGCGCTCGCAGATCTTCGACTACATCTCGCTGGCGTCGGCGTGCTTCATCGGCGACGACCCCGAACAGGCCGACCGCTACGCCCGGTTGGCGCTGATCTCCATCGGGGAGAACTCCTCGCACCGCACCTGGGACCGGCTGCGCGAGATGTACCGGCTCACCGGGCAGTACGCCGGATACCCGAAGATCCAGGACCTGCGCGCCGAGATCAAGCACGTGCTGCCGAAGGCGAAGCCCAAGGCGAAGGTGCCGGCGCCCGCGCCGGATCTGGACGCGCGGTTCGGCAGGAACTTCACGGTCTGACGCGATGCAGCACACCGCAGTCGCCGACGCCGCGTGCTCCGGCCACCGGGCATCCCCGGCCGGTACGTACGCGACGCGTCCCGAAAGACCCGTGCAGGAGACAGGCGCGGCGCGCGTGCAGCGGCGTACGGCCGCTCACTCACCGCGCCGCGCCCGTACCTCGGGAACGCTCTCGACCCGCGCCCGCCCGTCCGGTGTACCCCCTCCGGTCCCGGTCCGTCCCGTGGTGGTCAGGCGCTCACCCTGGCGACCAGCACACACGCGTCGTCCTCGCGCTCGGCCCCGCCGAATTCCTCGATGGCGATGCGGACGCAGTCCTGCGCGCTGCGGGCCGCCGTGAACCGCGGGGCCAGCGCGAGCAGTTGATCGGCCCCTTCGCGGGCGGCCTCCGGACCGTGGACGCGGCGCGGCAGCAGGCCGTCGGTGTGCAGTACGAGCAGATCGCCCGGCTCCAGCTGTTCGGTGCGCTGGCTGTAGTCGGCGCTGGACGTGGCGCCGAGCAGCACGCCGTCCGGCGGGTCAAGGGCGCGCCCCGTGCCGCCGCGGAACAGCAGCGGTGCGGGGTGCCCCGCCTGGGCCCACTCCAGCAGGCGGGTGGCGGGGTCGAAGCGGCAGCACACCGCGCTGCCCAGGGCGGGTTGGGCGGCGGTGTCCAGAAGCTGGTTGAGGAAGCCCATCAGCGGTCCTGGCCGGTGTCCCGCGACGGCCATGCCGCGGAGCGCGCCGAGCACCATCGCCATGCCCGATGTGGCGGTGGCGCCGTGCCCGGTGAGGTCGCCGACGCTCAACAGGGTGGTGTGGTCGGGGAGTTGCAGGGCGTCGTACCAGTCGCCGCCGATCAGTGCGCTGGTGGCGGCCGGGAGGTAGTGCCCGGCGAGGTCGAGCGATACGGGGCCGCCCTGCGGGAAGTGCAGGGGGCCGCGCCACGGAGGCAGTACGGCTTCCTGGAGCTGGACCGTGAGCCGGTGTTCGGTCTGCGCGGCGTGCCGCTGGCGCTGGAGCGAGTCGCGGGTCTCGTGCACCGCCCGTTGGTTGCGGCGCAGTTCGCTGACGTCGCGCAGCACCGCCCACATGCAGGCCGTGCCGCCGTCGGCGTCGAGCACCGGCTCGCCCGCCATATGTACGGTGCGCTCGCTCGCGTCGGGCCGCACGATGCGGAACTCGCCGTCGATCGGCCGGCCGTCCACCAGGCAGTCGGTCACCATCGTGGCGAGCCTCTCCTGGTCATCGGGGTGGACCAGCGACGGCAGCTCGTCGAGGGTGAGCGGTCCTTCGGCCCGCTCCCTGCCGAACATCGTGAACAGCTCGTCCGACCAGCTCACTTCGTCCGTCAGCAGATTCCACTCGGCGCTGCCCACCCGGCTCAGCAGCGAGCCGCGGTGCTCTTCGGGCGCGGGCGGCGATGCGTACGCGCCGTCCTCCGCGCCCTCGGCGGGCAGGCCCTCTCTGAGCTGGTCGAGATGGCCGTCGAGATCATCGAGATGGTGGACGGCGAGATCGCACAGCGCACGCTGCCAGCGCAGCTGGGGATCGGCGGTCACATCGATGGTGGCCGACGATTCGCGTACGGCGTCGAGGCCGCCGCGCAGGCGGCGGGCCTGCGTGATGAGCGCGTCGACGGTGTCGCGCTCGGGTGGCTGAGCGGCTGCATGGTCCGCGAAGCGGGGGGGCGGCATGTGTTCTCCGTGATCAGGCGGCGCCGGGCCACGGCGTGTCCTGTCCCTGTCCGCGCAGGACGCGCCCTGGGTCGGCATGAGGGCCGGGTAACGACTGTTGCACAGCCCGCGACGGTCCGTAAGGGATTTGGCATGACCCGATACGGTGGTGCACGGGGCATATGCCAGCGGCCTCCGGTGGACGCCACCGGCCCGAATCGGCGGAATGACAGATTCCAAGCTAGGCTGCGGCGGCCGTCACGCTGATGAGCCCGCCGATCCACGGTGGGAACGACGCATACGGCCCGCGGTCACCGGCAAGAATGCCGGTCAGCGGAAATCCCGTTGCCAGCCTGCCCCCCGCACCGGATGCTGACCTCATGTTCGATCCAGACATAGCGCCCAGTGGCACCCTGCTCGGCCTCCTTCAGCGAGGCCGCGGCGACGGGACACTGCATGCCCTCGCGGCGCCGCGGGCCGAGGCGCTCGCGGCACTCAACGACAGTGTGCTGTGCGACCCCCGGCGCGACTGGCAGGTCGAGAACCGCTCCTTGTACTACGCGCGCCTCTACATGCAGCTCGACGGTGGCCTCGAAGAGATCGAACGGCACCTCTTCCACCCCGACGACCGCATCGACACCGGCGAGGAACGCACCGGCCTCGCCCTCTCCGTACTGGGCCACCTCGCCGCCTACGGCAAGGACGCCGCCCGCCTGCTGCTGCGCAGCTACGCGGCGGCGGGCAGCAACTGGCGCTGGGCCCTGGACGAGCTGGCGCTGCGCGACGACGACGCCGGCCTCGCGGGCCTGGCCCCCGCCGTGCTGGCCCGCTTCCCCGCCACCACCGAGGGCGAGGCCGAGCTGGCCGCCGCGGTGCGCGACGCCTTCGAGCCACGGCCCTGGCGCCTGTGGGCACAGGACCCCCGCTACGCAGGACGGCTGGCCGCCGCGGGCGAGCAGGGCTCCTTCGACCGCTGGCAGCGGCAGCTGCGCCCGCGCGGCCCGCGGCCCGGCTGGAGCGTGGCCGAAGTGCTCCAGTGGGCACAGGACGGGCTGGAAATGGGGCAGGTCGAGGGCCGGCACGTCGCCGCCGCCCGCTGCCTGGCCGCCGTCGTCGGCCCGGCCGACCACCCGCAGCTGCTGGCCGCCGCGCGCAGCGGCCCCGACGCCGCCCGCGCCGCCGTGCTCCACCACCTCGCTGAACGCGGCGATCCCGACGCACTCGACCTGATCGGGGCCGCCGCCTGCGACCCCACCGCGAGCGCGCAGCTGGTGGCCGCCGCGCTGGCCGCGTTCGCGCGGATGCGCACCGCCGCGGCCGTCGAGCGGGCCCGGGTCTGGGCCCGGCGCGACGACCGGCTCGGCGCATCGGCCGCCGCCGTGCTCGCCCGCAGGGGCGGGCCACGGGACGCCGAGCCGGTGCTGGCCGCGCTGCGCCGCACGGTGTGTACCGAGGGCCCGGACGCGGACGGGCTGTGGGAACTGGTCGACGGCGCCGGCCGCCTCGGCGTGGCCTGCGCCGCCCCCGTCCTGCGGCACGTCTACCGCGAGACGTCCTCCTCCCACCTGCGCGGCCGGGCGGCCGGAGCCCTCGCCGCCACCGACCCCGGCTTCGCCGCGGGCTTCGCCGTCGAATGCCTCTGGGACTGCGAGGAGACCACCAGAGAGCTGGCCGCCCGGCACGCCGCGACCGGCGACGACCGGGTCGTCGAACAGCTCCGCAGGCTCGCCGCCGACCCGGCGGAAGAGGCCGAGGTGCAGACCGCGGTCCGCAGCAGATTCGGCCCGGACGCCTCGGCGGTCTGACCCGCGCAGGACGGGCGGGCGCCGCGGCGCCCCCTGGCGCGTCCGGCGTCCGCTGCCACAATGGCCGGATGACCGGACGCTGGGAGTTCTGGATCGACCGCGGTGGCACCTTCACGGACGTCGTCGGCAGACGGCCGGACGGACAGCTGGTCACCGGGAAACTGCTCTCGCACCACTCCGAGCGCTACCGCGACGCCGCGGTGGCCGGCATCCGGATGGTGCTGGGCATCGGCCCGGACGCACCGGTGCCGGCCGCGCAGGTGTCCGTCGTCAAGATGGGCACCACCGTCGCCACCAACGCCCTTCTGGAGCGCACCGGCGAGCCCACCGTCCTGCTCACCACCGAAGGCTTCCGGGACGCGCTGCGCATCGCCTACCAGAACCGGCCGCGGATCTTCGACCGGCACATCGTGCTGCCCGACGCGCTGTACGAGCGGGTCATCGAGGTCCCCGAACGGGTGGACGCGCACGGCGGGTTGGTCCGGCCGCTGGACGTGGCGGCGGTCCGCGCGGCGCTGCTGCGGGCCCGCACCGACGGGCTGCGCAGCGCGGCCGTCGTCCTGATGCACGGCTACCGTTACGCCGAGCACGAGAAGGCCGTCGCCGACCTTGCGAGGCGGGCCGGGTTCACGCAGGTCAGCTGCTCGCACGAGGTCAGCCCGCTGATGAAGCTGGTGCCCCGGGGCGACACCACCGTCGTCGACGCCTATCTCTCCCCGATCCTGCGGCGCTACGTCGACGAGGTCGCGACCCAACTGCCCGGTATCCGGCTGATGTTCATGCAGTCCAACGGCGGGCTGCGGCAGGCGGAGCACTTCCGCGGCAAGGACGCGGTGCTGTCAGGACCGGCCGGCGGCGTCGTCGGGATGGTCCGCTCGGCCGCCGAGGCGGGGCCGGGCCACGAACGGCTGATCGGCTTCGACATGGGCGGCACGTCGACCGATGTCTCGCACTACGCGGGCGAGTTCGAGCGGGTCTTCGGCAGCGAGGTGGCCGGGGTGCGGATGCGGGCCCCGATGATGAACATTCACACCGTCGCGGCCGGCGGCGGATCGGTGCTGCACTTCGACGGCCGCCGCTACCGCGTGGGCCCCGACTCGGCGGGCGCGGTCCCCGGGCCCGCCTGTTACCGCAGGGGCGGGCCGCTGACCGTCACCGACGCCAACGTCATGCTCGGCCGGGTGCAGCCGGACCACTTCCCCGCGGTTTTCGGGCCCGGGGGCGATCAGCCGCTGGACACCGGGACCGTCAAGGAACAGTTCGCCGAACTGGCCGCGCGGGCCGCCGCTGCCGTGGGCGACGACCGCGGCCCCGAGGACGTCGCGGCCGGATTCCTGGACATCGCCGTGCTCAACATGGCCAACGCGGTCAAGAAGATCTCCGTCCAGCGCGGCCACGACATCACCCGTTACACCCTCACCTGTTTCGGCGGCGCCGGCGGCCAGCACGCCTGCGCGGTCGCCGACGCGCTCGGCATCGGCGCCGTCCTCGTCCCGCCGCTCGCCGGCGTGCTGTCCGCGTACGGCATCGGCGTCGCGGACGCCACCGCGATGCGCGAGCGGGCCGTCGAGGCGGAACTCACCGGCGAAGCGGCGGCCGAGCGGGTGCGCGCGGTCTGCGACGACCTCGCCCGGCAGACCCGTCGCGAACTCCTCGACGACGGCGTGCCCGAGGAGAGCATCACCACCCGCGCCCGGGTCCTCATCCGCTACGCGGGCACGGACGCCCCCCTCGGCGTCCCGCTGGCGGGCGCCGCCGAGATGGCCGCGGAATTCGTCCGCACCCACCGGGCCCGCTACGCCTTCACCATGGACAAGCCGCTGGTGGCCGAGGCGGTGTCGGTCGAGGCGGTCGGCGCGGCGGGGGGCGCGCAGCGGCGTGACGGGCACCCCGCCGCGCGCACCGGGGAGCTGCGGCCGGCGGCGACGGTGCGGATGTACGCGCAGGGCGCCTGGCGGGACACCGCACTCCACCTGCGCACCGCACTGGGCGCGGGGGACACCCTCACCGGGCCCGCGCTGATCGCCGAGGACGACGCGACCACGGTCGTCGAACCGGGCTGGCGGGCGACCGTCGGCGAACGCGGCCACCTGCTGCTGCGCCGCACCGCACCGCGCCCCGGCACCGCCGCCGTCGGCACCGGGGCCGACCCGGTGATGCTGGAGGTCTTCAACAGCCTCTTCATGGCCATCGCCGAGCAGATGGGGGTGCGCCTGGAGAACACCGCGCACTCCGTCAACATCAAGGAACGGCTCGACTTCTCGTGCGCCCTCTTCGACGCCGAAGGCAACCTCATCGCCAACGCCCCGCACATCCCCGTGCACCTGGGTTCGATGGGCGAGTCCATCAAAGAGGTGCTGCGGCGCCGGGCTGACGGGATGCGGCCCGGCGATGTGTACGCGGTCAACGACCCGTACCACGGCGGCACGCACCTGCCGGACGTCACCGTCGTCACACCCGTCTTCGACGAGGCGGGCCGCGAACTGCTCTTCCTGGTGGCGTCCCGCGGCCACCACGCGGAGATCGGCGGGATCACCCCGGGCTCGATGCCGGCCTTCAGCCGCACCATCGACGAGGAGGGCGTCCTCTTCGACAACTGGCTGCTGGTCCGCGACGGCGAGCTGCGCGAACGCGAGACCCGCGAGCTGCTCGGATCCGGCCCCCACCCCTCGCGGGCGCCGGACGCCAACATCGCCGACCTGCGCGCCCAGATCGCCGCCAACGAGAAGGGCATCGAGGAACTGCGCCGGATGACGGGGCAGTTCGGCCTGGATGTGGTGCGCGCGTACATGCGGCACGTCCAGGACAACGCCGAGGAGTCGGTGCGCCGGATCATCGCCGGGCTCTCCGACGGCAGCTGCGACTACGAGACCGACAACGGTGCGCACATCAAGGTGGCGCTGACCGTCGACCGCGCCGCCCGCAGCGCCGTACTGGACTTCGCCGGCACCTCACCGCAGCAGCCCGGCAACACCAACGCGCCCCGCTCGGTGGTGATGGCCGCGGTGCTCTACGTCTTCCGCACCCTGATCGCCGAGGACATCCCGCTCAACAGCGGCTGCCTCAAGCCCGTCGACGTCCGCGTCCCGGAGGGCTGCATGCTGGCGCCGGTGCACCCCGCCGCGACGGTCGCGGGCAACGTCGAGACGTCCCAGTCGGTCACCGGCGCGCTCTACGCCGCGCTGGGCGTCCAGGCCGAGGGCTCGGGCACGATGAACAACCTCACCTTCGGCAACGACCGGGTGCAGTACTACGAGACGGTGGCCTCCGGCTCCGGCGCGGGCGACGGCTTCGACGGCACCGACGCCGTACAGACCCACATGACCAACTCGCGGCTGACCGACCCCGAGGTACTGGAATGGCGCTACCCGGTGCGGGTGGACGGATTCGCCGTACGGTCCGGGAGCGGCGGGGCCGGCCGCAGGCACGGCGGCTGCGGCGTCGAGCGGCGGCTGCGCTTCCTCGAACCGATGACCATCGCCCTCCTCACCGGACACCGCAGGATCCCGCCGTACGGGATGGCGGGCGGCGCGCCGGGCGCCCTCGGTGTCAACAGCCTGCGGCGCGCCGACGGCAGCGAGGAGATGCTGGCGGGCTGCGACACGGCGGAGGTCGGCGTGGACGACGTCCTGGTGATCCGGACGCCTGGCGGTGGCGGGTACGGCGAGCCGGGGACGGGCTGAGCCCGCCACAGCGACTCGCCCGCCCGTGCCGTCAGGAGGCGGCCGGGCCGCCCCGTAGCGGGAGGAACCGGATCGGGGTGCCAGGGACCGCCTGCGCCGCCGCGGCCAGATGGGCTTCGGGGACCACGCCGATCACCGGGTAGCCGCCGGTGGTCGGGTGGTCGTGCAGGAACAGCACCGGCAGACCGTCCGGCGGGACCTGGAGGGCGCCCAACGGCATGCCCTCGCTGGGCAGTTCGCCCGTGCGGGCGCGCTCCAGCGGCGGCCCTTCGGTGCGCAGGCCGATGCGGTTGCTCGCCGCCGAGACCCGGAACCGGCCGGTGGCCAGGGTGCGCCGGCCCAGGGCGGTGAACCAGTCGTCGCGCGGGCCCGGCAGGAACGGCAGCAGGAGTTCACCGGGCGGGGCCGGGTGCGGCACCGCGTCCACGGCCGGCGGGGGACCGTACGGCCGCCCCAGCGGCAGCACCGCGCCGTCCGTCAGCGGATCGGTGCCGAGGCCGGAGAGCAGGTCGGTGGCCCGGCTGCCGAGTACGGGTTCGGTGTCGATGCCGCCGGCGAACGCGAGGTGGCTGCGCAGGCCGTGGGTGGCGGGCCCGGCGTCGAGCACCGCGCCGGCCGGGACGCGGACCGCGGCGCCCCAGGGGGCGGGGCGGCCGTCGACGGTCACCGGGCAGGGCGCGCCGGTCACCGCGGCGACGGTGTCCCGGCGGACCCGTACGGCGCAGCCGGTGAGCGTGGTCTCCAAGGTAGCGGCGGTTTCCGGGTTGCCCACCAGGCGGTTGGCCAGGCGGTGCGCCGGTGCGTCGAGTGCGCCCGCGCGCGGCACCCCGAGGTGCGCGTGGCCCGGCCTGCCGAGGTCCTGGACGGTGGTGAGCGCACCGGCCCGCGCCACACAGAAGGCGTGGTCGGTCATCGGGCGGCCTCCTGGACGTGCGCGGCGGCCGGTCCCGGGCCGTCCTGCGGGACGAAGCGGACCCGGGTGCCGGGGGCGAGCAGCGCGGCGGGTTCCCGCTGCGGATCCCACAGCACGGCGTCGGTGGTGCCGATCAGCTGCCAGCCGCCGGGGGACGAGCGCGGGTAGACGCCGGTGTACGGGCCTGCCAGCGCGAGCGAGCCGACCGGAACGCGGGTGCGCGGGGTGGCCCTGCGCGGTACGTGCAGCGGCTCGGGCAGCCCGGTGAGGTAGCCGAAGCCGGGGGCGAAACCGCAGAAGGCGACGTGGAATGCGGTGCCGGAGTGGATGCGCACCACCTCGTCGGGTGTGACGCCCCACAGGGCCGCCACATCGGCGAGGTCGGGCCCGTCGTAGCGGACCGGTATCTCCACGCCGGGCCGGTCGGCGGCGTCGAGCGGCGGGATGTGCCAGCTGGCCAGTTCGGCGATCAGGCCGCGGGGGTCGGCGAGCCCGTCGAGCAGGACCGTGCGGGCGGCCGGGACGATCTCGGTGACCTGCGGCAGCGTGCCGTCGGCGGCGCGCCGCAGCAGTTCCGCGTGCAGCGCCTCCACCTCGTCGGCGGTGTCCAGTTCGATCAGCAGGCCGTGCGCGCCGACCGGCAGCGGCCTCACGCGAAGCTCCGCACCTGCACGCCGGCGGCGGTCAGTTCGGACCGTACGCGGCGGGCGAGCACGGCGGCGCCCGGGGTGTCGCCGTGCAGGCACAGGGAGCGGGCGGTGACCGTGACGGGGCGGCCGTCGAGGGAGGTGACGGTGTGGTCGCGGGCCATGCCCAGGGCGCGCTTGACGACCTCGTCGCCGTCGTGGATCACCGCGCCCGCCTCCCGGCGCGACACCAGGGTGCCTTCGTCGGTGTAGGCGCGGTCGGCGAACGCCTCGCCGACGACCGGGAGTTCCGCCTCCCGCGCCGCGGCGTGCAGCGCGGATCCCGGCAGGCCGAGTACCGGCAGCGCGCCGCCCGCGGTACGGATGCCGGCGATCACGGCGGCGGCCTGCGCGGTGTCATGGACGCAGCGGTTGTAGAGCGCGCCGTGCGGCTTGACGTAGGCCACGCGGGCTCCGGCGGCGCGCGCGAAGATGTCCAACGCGCCGATCTGGTAGGTGATTTCGTCGGCCAGCTCGTCCGGGGGCACGTCCATCGCGCGGCGGCCGAAGCCTGCCAGGTCGCGGTAGGAGACCTGGGCGCCGATGACGACGCCGCGGGCGGCGGCCAGTTCGCAGACCCGCCGCATGGTGGCGGGGTCGCCCGCGTGGAAGCCGCAGGCGACGTTGGCGCTGGTGACGACGGACAGCAGGGCGTCGTCGTCGGTGAGCTGCCAGCGTCCGAAGCCTTCCCCGAGGTCGGCGTTGAGGTCGATGACGGGAGGGCTCACCGCGTCGCTCATGTGTGTCCGCTCCAGGGGTGCTCGGTGGTCGGTGTGCGCGGCGCGCGGTGACCCGTCGGCCGACGGGGCGGAGGGGAGAGCAGGGGGCCGGCCGGCCCGTATCCGTAGTGACTCTCCCCAGAGGGCACTCGGGCCTGTCGTCGAACTCCCACCTGCCCTGCGGGCGGACGACGGGAGTTCGACGACAGGCCCTCGGGCCGACCGGCGTTGCGGCCAAGGTAAGCGATCGTTGAACGATCCGACAAGAGGTGTGTTGTTCGGAGTCGGCTTCTGGGATTGACTTCGGCGGGGACACCTCCCGGACGGCGCCCGGTGGCGCGCCGTCCACCACGGACGAGGAGCGGGGAGCGGCATGGCCGGCGGAGTGGCGAAGAGTGACCAGCGGCGGCTGTCCGAGATCGCGGGACTGGAGTCGGACCGGGTCCTGCTGGGGCGTTCCAGCACGGCGGAACGGGTCGCCGACATCCTCCGCGACCGCATCACGGAAGGCTATTTCCCGCCCGGCGCCCGGCTCTCCGAGGAGAGCATCGGCGGCGCGCTCGGGGTCTCGCGCAACACCCTGCGCGAGGCGTTCCGGCTGCTCACCCACGAGCGGCTGCTGGTGCACGAACTCAACCGCGGGGTCTTCGTCCGCATCGTGACGGTCGAGGACCTGGACGACATCTACCGGGTGCGCCTGATCGTCGAATGCGCCGCCGTCCGCGGCCTGGGGGAGGGGCCGTACGACGCCGGGGCGCAGGAGGCGATCGGGCTGATCGAGGCGGCGGTGCGGTCCGGCGAGGCGGCGTCGGAAGGCCGCGCCTGGCAGGATCTGTCCACCGCCAACATCCGCTTCCACCAGGCGATCGTGGCGCTGGCCGGCAGTCCGCGCACCGACGAGCTGATGCGCGGGGTGCTGGCCGAACTGCGCCTGGTCTTCCACGTGATGGACGATCCGCGGCGCTTCCACGCGCCCTACCTCACCCGCAACCGGCAGATCGTCGAGGCGTTGCAGTCCGGGGACGCGGCCGACGCGGAACGGCTGCTGCGGTCCTATCTGGAGGATTCGCGCAGTCAGCTGTCGGGGGCGTACGCCCAGCGGATCGCGGAGCACTAGGGCGCTTCTGACGGATCTCCGCGGCGCCCTGGCACGGGGGCGGCCTGGGGAGCCCGGCGGATCGGTGGGCGATCACCGGGTGGAGAGCGGGAGAAGAGTCATGGGTGGCAACCTCTTGTCGGATCGTTGAACAATCGCCTAACCTCCGCTGCAATCCATTCATCGTCCTCACGGTCCGCGTGGGGTCCTGTACGCGGAAGGCGGACCCATGATCGTGCTCCTCGGCGTGCTCGTGGTCGTGATCGGCTTCGCCACGAAACGCAATCCCCTCCTGGTCGTGGGGGTGGCCGGCATCGCCACCGGCCTCCTCGGCGGGCTGAGTCCCGGCAAGGTGCTCGCCGCCTTCGGCCAGGGCTTCGCCGACAGCCGGGCGGTGACGATCTTCGCCATCACCCTCCCGGTGATCGGCCTCCTGGAGCGCTACGGCCTCCAGGAACAGGCCCGCAACCTGATCGCGCGGTTCGGCAAGCTCACCACCGGGCGGTTCCTCGCCCTCTACCTCGGCATGCGCCAGATCGGCGCGGCACTCGGCCTGACCGACGTCTTCGGACACGCCCAGACCGTCCGCCCGCTGGCCGCCCCCATGGCCGAGGGCGCCGCCGAGCGCAAGCACGGCGCGCTGCCGCAGAAGGCGCGCGAGCGCATCAGGTCGCTCGCGGCCAGCGCGGACAACGTCGGCCGGTTCTTCGGCGAGGACGTCTTCCTCGCCGTCGGCTCGATCCTGCTGATCACCGGCTTCGTCAACACCACGTACGGCACCCACCTCGAACCGCTGCACCTCGCGCTCTGGGCGATCCCCACCGCCGTGTGCGCGTTCGTCTTCCACGGCTGGCGGCTGCTGCGTCTCGACCGCCAACTGGAGCGCGAACTGCGCGCCGCCGACGCCGCGAACGACGCCACCGCAGCGGAGGCCGCCAAGTGATCAAGGCAGAGTGGTTCTACTGGCTGGTCGGCCTCAGCTTCCTGGTGATGGCCGCCCAGATGTTCACCGACCGCAGCAACCCCAAGCGCATCGGCACCGCCGCCTTCTGGGGCCTGATCGGCGCCGGGTTCATCTACAGCAGCTGGGTGGTGAACAAGCAGGCACCCGCCGAGCCGCTGGGTGTCGCGGTGCTCGCCATGGCGGTCCTGGCCGGGTTCGGCTTCACCGGCCGCGGCACCCCGCGCACCAGCACACCCGAGCAACGCACCGCCAGCGCGGCCAAGTTCGGCAGCCGGCTGTTCATCCCCGCGCTCACCATCCCCGTCGTCGCCATGATCTGCGCCGTCGGCGTCAAGGAGCTGTCCATCGGGGGCGAACCGCTGCTCCAGGAGGGCAGCGAGACCATCCTCGGCCTGGGCATCGGCTCGGTCGCGGCGCTCGTCGTCGCCATGGTCATGCTGCGCGAGAAGCGGATAGCGGTGCCCGTGGAGTCCGGCCGTTCGATGCTGGAATCCATGGGCTGGGCGATGCTGCTGCCGCAGATGCTGGCCACGCTGGGCACCATCTTCCAGGTCTCCGGCGTCGGCGACCAGGTAGGCAAGATCACCACCGCGGTCCTGCCCGACGACTCCCTCTACATCGCGATCGTCGTCTACTGCGTCGGCATGTTCCTGTTCACCCTGGTCATGGGCAACGCCTTCGCCGCCTTCCCGGTGATGACGGCGGCCGTCGGCTGGCCCGTCCTCGTCGGTCACTTCCACGGCAACGCGCCGGCCGTCCTGGCCCTGGGCATGCTCGCCGGGTTCTGCGGCACCCTCGTGACCCCGATGGCCGCCAACTTCAACATCGTCCCGGCCGCCCTCCTGGAGCTGAAGGACCAGTACGGGCCCATCAAGGCGCAACTGCCCACCGCTGGTGTGCTGCTCGGCTGCAACATCGTGATCATGGCCCTGTTCGCCTTCTGACCCCGGGGCCCGCCCCGCTCCCGCAGCGGACGGCCCGCCGCCCACCACCGCCGAGGATGACCGTATGACCCGGGTACTGCTGACCGGATTCGAACCGTTCGACGGGGAATCCACCAACCCCTCCTGGCAGGCGGTACGCGCCGCGGCTGCCGAACCGCCCGCCGGACTTGAACTGTTCACCGCCGAACTGCCCTGCGTCTACGGGGAATCGCGCACCGCCCTGCGCGCCGCCGTCGATGAGCACCGGCCCGACCTGGTGCTCTGCGTCGGCCAGGCGGGCGGCAGGCCCGACGTCACCGTCGAACGCGTCGCCATCAACGTCGACGACGCCCGCATCCCCGACGTCGCGGGCGCCGAACCGGTCGACGAACCGATCGTTCCGGGCGGCCCCGCCGCGTACTTCTCCACCCTGCCGGTCAAGGCGTGTGTGGCGGCCGTCCGGGCCGCCGGGCTGCCCGCATCCGTCTCCAACACCGCGGGCACCTTCGTCTGCAACCACGTCTTCTACGCGCTCGCCCACCTCATCGCCACCGAACTCCCCGGCGTACGCGGCGGCTTCGTGCACGTCCCGTACGCACCGGAGCAGGTCGTCGACCGTGCCCAGCCGTCGCTTCCGGTCGCCGCCATCGCCCGTGCGCTGCGGGAGATCGCGGTGGCCGCGGCCGGAAACCGGGAGGATCTGCGCATCGCGGGCGGGGCCACCCATTGACGGGCGCGGTCGTCCGCGTGCGGTGTCCGGGCCCGCCGTCACGGACGGTGGGCGGCACGCCGTAGACTGACGACCGGCGCAAGAGCAGGTCAGGCAGGGCCTGATCCGAGCCGTTTCGTCCGTTGTCAGTGCGAGCGCTTACTCTGTGCGACGTGACTTTTCCAGCCCCGAGGGCCGCTGCGCCCCAGCCAGCCGGGCCGCACCGGCCCGCCCCGGGCCCGGCCGCCGACGAGGGCCTGGCCCGTCGGCTGCGCGCCCTCGCGTGCACCGCGCCGCTGCACGACCTCGACGCGCGCAAGGCCAACCTCGCGGGCGAGTACGGCGGCTACGCCATGGCGGAGGTGGCGCTCGCCGTCATCGACCTCGTCACCCTCCACATGGACTTCGACACCGGAGCCGACCACGACGAGATAGTGGCCAGGGTGCTGCCCCGGATCGCCGCGCAGGCCCCGCACCGCCCCTCGGGCGAGCACGAGCGGGTCGCCCGCTGGGTGCTGGAGAACCTCATCAACGTCGGCAGCGTGGACCGCGGCTTCCGCGCCGTCTACGGCACCTTCAGCACCGAGGGCGAGTACGTCCGCCGCGACTACGACTTCAAGCTCATCGAAGAGGTGCCGGGCGCCGGCGGCAGCGTCTTCCTGCGCGCCACGGACGAGGCCGTCAACGTCCTGGTCGGCGCCCTCGACACCGACGTCACCAGCGCCCAGATCGCCGCCGAGGTCAAGCTGGAGGTGCTGGTCGACCGCGGCCGGCTGGCCGACGCCCAGCTCGCCGCCGAACAGGCCCGCTACCGCACGGTGCAGTACGCCGAGACGCTGCGCAGGACCCTCGACGCCACCCGCCGCAACGTCCGCGCCGTCGACTGGCTCCAGACCGTCCCCGACATGATCGCCGAAGCGCTCGACCACGTCGCCGACCGCTACCGCCACGAAAACGCCATCCTCACCAACATCCGCAAGGCCCGCGACGAAACCGAGGCCGCCGACGACAAGCGGGGCGAGCACAAGCGCCGCGCCGCCGAGCTGGTCGACATCGTCAAGGACTGCATCCGCCGCCACACCCAGCTCCAGTCCCGGCTCCTCGAAGCCGGCCCGCTCTTCCGCGCCGAACAGGACCGGCAGGCGTTCGCCACCCCCACGGCCCGCTCGGGACTCGACCTCTACGGCCAGCTGGTCGCCCCGCTGCTGCCGCTCCCCGCCGAGCAGGCCATCCGCGTCACCGACGCCTTCTTCGCCCGCGGCACGGGCCTGCGCACCCCCGCGGCCGTCCGCGTCGGCGACCTCGTCGACGTGCTGCTCACCCCGCCCCTGGAGCGCGAGCACCTCGGCGCCGAAATGCCCGAACCCGACCTGGTGGCCACACCCGACGACAGCCGCTTCAGCGAGGCACAGCTCGACGCCGCCACGACGCTGCTCGACCTGCCGGCCGACGCCCCGCGCCGCCTGTCCGGCCTGCTCGCCGACGCCCGCAGCAGCGGCGACCCCGAACTCCCCTACCTCGTCGCCCTGTTGGCGGTGCACGCCGCGAGCCCCCCGGTCGGCACGGCCTACCGCCAGGGCGAACAGCAGCTGCTGTTCGCCGTCGACGACGGCACGGAGCTGACCGACCCGGAATTCGGCGGCGCCGACCTCATCGTCGGCACGGCCCTGCTGGACGCGGCGGGCATGGCGGCCGACCGCTCGGAGGTGGCCTGATGCCCGAGCCGCGCGCCCTCCCGCCGAGGCAGGAGAAGTGTCCCGAGACCGTCCCCCGCAAGGAGCTTGTGCCGTGACCCAGTACGACGCCGACGAGGTGCCGCAGCAGGACCTGGGGGCCGCGGCGGGCCGGAACGTACCGTCCGCCGGCACCGAAGCGCCCGCGCCCGTCACCCCGGCCGACGCCGCGGACGCCGCGCGGCTGGTCGCCTTCGGCCTCCAGCCCAAGCTGGTGCCTGCCCGGGACGCCGGATACGCCGAACTGCTGCGCCGCCACCGCGACGAGCCCGCCTTCGCGCGGCTCGCCGACGCCGTCGCGGCCGGCCTCGGACTGATCGTCCTGGAGGTCTCCACCCGCGCCGGCATGGCCGTCGCCGCCGCCGATGACTCCGTCTTCGCCGTCCGCATGGGCGACTACGCCCGCCGCGCCTCGTCCGACTCCGCCGACCGCTTCCTGCACGGCCTGGCCCACCTGGCCGTCGCCGCGCTCGCCTTCCCGCGCCCCGAAGACCTCGCCGACGACGGCTACATCGGCCGGATCACCGTCAACGGCGTCGACGCCTTCGTCCGCCAGGCATGCCGCCGCCTGGAGGAACGCGCCGCACAGGACGGCGAGAACAGCGACCCGGCGAGCGACGCACCCGGACTCGAAGCCGCCTGGCGGATCTACGCGCGGCGCAGCGCCACCGGCGCCACCAAGGACGCCCGCAGGCTGGCGGGTTCCACCACCGGCATCATCGCCAAGGCCGTCGCCTTCCTCGTCGAATCCGGCTTCCTCCAGCGCACCGGCGACGACGCGGGCGGCGCCTACCGCACCACCGCCCGCTACCAGCTCCAGGTCCGCGACATGGCGGGCGGCGCCGCCATGACCGAACTCCTGGAACTCGGCGTCGTCCCCGTGGCCGACGGCAGCGCCGCACTGCTGCCGGGCGAGGACACCGACGCCCTCGACCTGGTGGCCGACGCGGGACTGCCCTTCCACGCGCCCTGACGGACGCCCCGCCACCACCCGCCCGATTTCCCGCCCGCTCACGACAACGAGAGTCCGCCATGTACGAGCTGTCCAGGGTCCGCCTCTACTCCATCGGACCCGCCGGCGCGCGCTACGCCGACACCGTGCTCGACCTGCGCGGCGTCGGCGCGCCCGTACCGCAACCTGCCCCGGCGCAGGCGGACTTCTTCGAGGACGAACCGGTCGGCCCGCCGCGCCGCCCGGCCCCGGCCGGCGTCCTCTTCCTGGAGAACGGCGGCGGCAAGTCCGTCCTGCTGAAGCTGATCTTCTCGGTCATGCTGCCGGGCCACCGCAACACACTCGGCGGCGCCAGCTCCGGCGTGCTGCGCAAGTTCCTGCTCGCCGACGACTGCGGACACGTCGCCCTGGAATGGCAGCACACCCTCACCGGCGAGAGCGTCGTGGTCGGCAAGGCCAGCGAGTGGCGCGGCCGGCAGGTCTCCAACGACCCGCGCAAGTTCGCCGAAGCCTGGTACAGCTTCCGGCCGGGGCCAGGCATGAGCCTGGACTCGCTGCCCGTCGCCGAGGCCACCGTCGTCCGGCCCCGCCAGGCGAACGGCGAGGGCGCGTCCGGTGCCCAGGGCCGCCGCCGCACGATGAAGGGCTTCCGCGACGTCCTCACCGAAGCAGGCAAGAACTACCCCAACCTCGACGTCGTCTGGGAAGAGGTGCACGAACGCTGGAACGAACACCTCGGCGACCTCGGCCTCGACCCCGAACTCTTCCGCTACCAGCGGGAGATGAACGCCGACGAGGGCGAGGCCGCGGGCCTCTTCGCGGTCAAGAACGACTCCGACTTCACCGACCTGCTGCTGCGCGCCGTCACCGACACCCGGGACACCGACGGCCTCGCCGACCTCGTCCACGGCTTCGCGCACAAGCTCGGCAGGCGCGCCGAGCTGACCGCCGAGCGGGAGTTCACCGCGGGCTCCCTCGACCTGCTCTCCAAGATCGCGGAAGCCGCCGAACTGCGTGAGCACACCCGCCAGGTGCACGCCGGGGCCGAGCGGCGCACCCGCACCCTCGCCCAGCGGCTGCACGCCCGCGGCACCGAGGAGCGCGGCCGTGCCGCCGAACTCGCCGAGCAGGTCGCCACCGCCGCCCACCGCGTCACCGAAGCCGAACGCACCCGCGAGCGCCGCTCCCTGGTCTCCGCCGAACTCGCCTACCGTCACGCCTCGCTGGCGCTCGCCGCAGCCGAGAAGGGCGCGACCGCCCAGCGCCGCGAACTGAACGACGCCCGCACCCTCCACAGCGCCTGGCAGGCCGCCGAGACCGCGCTGCGCCACCGCGCAGCCGCCGACCGCTCCGCCCGCGTCGCCGCCGCCATCCGCGAGGCCGAGCGGGACGCCGCGCCGGCCCTGGCCGCCCGCGCCACCGCCGCCGCCGACCTCGTCCGCGCGCTGCACACCGCGGCCGAGGCCGGCGAACAGCTCGCCAACGAAGAGGAGGAGCGCTCCGCGGCCCTCCAGGAGGCGGGCGAGGCCGCGCACCGCGACGCCACCGCCGCCGCCACCCACGCCCAGCGCGCCCGCAGTGAGGCCGACCACCTCAAGCAGCGGCTGGCCGAGGTCGCCCAGGAGACCGCCGAGGCAGTCGAGGCCGGCTGGCTGGACGACAGCGCGCCGGACGCCGACCCGGCCCGTGCCGCGCTCGCCGCGTCCGACGCCGAGAAGAGCGCGGTCGCCGCCTGGGACACCGCCCGCGAGAGTGCGGGGCAGGCCACCGACCTGGCCCGCGAGGCCGCCGCACGGCACGCCGCTGCCGAACTCGCCGCCGCCCGCGCCGAGGACGCTGCCCAGGCCGCGGGCCGCGCCCACGACGCCGAGCGGGCCGCCGCCGCGTCGATCGGCGCCGAACCACGGCTCGCCGACCTCCTCGGCCTGCCGCAGGCCCACGCGGGCGTACCGGGCCCGCGCACCCCGGCGGCCGACGACGGCGGCCCGGCCCGCACCGCGCACGCGCCCGCCGTGGAGGCCGGATCAGGGCCGCTGACCCCCGAGGAACTGGACCGCAACGCCGACGCGCTGCACGAACTCCTGGAGGGCGGCGTCGGCGCCGCCGAGCGGCAGCTGTTCGACCTGCGCACCGCGGCGGCCGACGACTCCCGGATCCTGGGCGCGCTCGGCGACGGCGGCCTGCTGCCCCCGGGGCCCGACGTCCTGGCCGCCGTCGAATACCTCGGCGAGCACGGCGTCCCCGCGCTGCCGGGCTGGCGCTACCTCGCCCAGTCCGTCGACCCCGCCGACCACAGCAGAGTGCTCGCCGCCCGCCCCGAGCTGGTCGACGGCGTCATCATCACCGACCCCGCCACCCACGCACGGGCCCGCGAGATCCTCGCCCAGGCCGCGCTGCTGCCCCGCTCCGCCGTCGCCGTCGGCACCTCGGCGGCGCTGCTCGCCCCCACCCCCGCGCCGGACGGCCAGGACACCGGCGTCTTCCTGGTCCCGCCGAACCCGGCGATGCACGACGAATCAGCCGCCGACGAGGAACGCCAGGCCCTGCGCGCCCGCGCCGTCGAGCGGGACGAGGAGATCCGCGCGCTCGCCGCGCGGCTGGCCGGGGACCGCGCGCTGGCCGCCAGGCTCGGCTCCTGGCGCAGCGGCTGCCCGGCCGGGCACCTCGCGGAACTGGCCGCCGCCGCCGAACAGACCCGCACGGCGGCCGACGAGGCCGCCGCCGAACTGGCCGAGGCCCGCGCCGCGCGCACCGAGGCCGACGAAGCCGCCGCCGAGGCACTCCGGGTCCGCGACGCACGCCAGGAGACCGCGCAGCGCGCCCGCCGCGCCGCCGACATCCTGGCAGGACTCGCCCACCGGCTGCGCGAACGCGCCGGATGGCAGTCCAGGCTCCGCGAACTCGCCGACGAAGCAGCCGAGTTCGAGGGCCGCGCCGAGGAGTGCGTGGACCGCGCCCGCGCCGCCGACGAGGACCGCAGGGCCGCCCAGCGCGCCGCCGACGACGCCCGCCGCACCGCCCGCGCACTGCGCTCCGAGCGCTCCGAGATCGCCGGTGTGCCGGACGACATCGGGGAGGCGCCCGAGGGCGCGAGCGCGTCACTCCCGGCGCTGCGCGAGGCGTACCGCGCCGCGTCCCAGCTCTACGAAAAGGTGGGGGTCGGCGCCGACCTGCGCGCCGAACAGGCCCGCGCCGAGGGCGACGAGAGCGCCGCACTCGCCGAGCTGAACCGCCTCACCAACAAGGTCCGCACCCGCGCCGAGACGCTCCTGGAGAGCCCGGACGCGGCCGACGGGCCGTCCCGGCAGGCCGCCGCGGCCCGCGCCGAGTCCCTCGTCCAGATGCTGGAGACCCGGGCATCCGCCGCCAGCGAGCAACTGGGCCGGCTGCGCGGCGAGGCCGAACGGCTGGCGCCCGCCGACGGCGAGGCGCACACCGAACTCCCCGACGACATGGTCCCCGCCGACGCGGAGCGCGCCAAGGAGCTGCTGCGCACGGCGGGCGGCGAACTGGCCACCGCCACCGAGGCGTTGGAGACCGCCCGAGCCCGGCACGACGAACTGCTGCACGGCCACCGCGCCGCCGAGGACGCGGCCGGCGGCTTCGAGGAGACCGCGGCGCTGCTGCGCGACCTGCTGCGTGATCAGCACGCCGCGGACGACCCGGCGGCCGAGCGACCCGAGCCGTACGCCGGACGGCTGGAGGAGGGCCGCAGCGCCGCCGCCGAGTCCCGCCGCTCGCTGCGCGGCTGCGCCGCCGACCTCTCGTCCGCCGACGCCGCGGTCCGCGAGGCGAGCGACATCCTCGTACGGCACGCCAACTCCACCCGCTACGAGCAGGTCCGCACCCCCGCGCGCCAGCAGATCCGCGAGCTGCCCGCCGCCGCGCTGCCCGACCACGCGGCCAAGTGGGCGGAGGCGTTCGCGCCCCGGCTGCGGGTGCTCACCGACGAACTGGAGCAGCTGGAGCGCAACCGCGACAGCATCGTCGACCGGCTGCGGGGCCTGGTGGAGTCCTCGCTGACGACGCTGCGCTCAGCCCAGCGGCTCTCCCGGCTGCCCGACGGCCTCGGCGAGTGGTCGGGCCAGGAGTTCCTGCGGATCCGCTTCGACGACCCGGACCAGGCCACCCTCACCGAGCGGCTCGGCCAGGTCATCGACGAGGCGACCCGCGCGGCCGTGAAGAAGAACAGCGACCTGCGCAGGGACGGCATGTCCCTGCTGCTGCGCGGGGTCAGCGCGGCGCTCCAGCCGCGCGGCGTGGCCGTGGAGATCCTCAAGCCGGACGCGGTGCTGCGCGCCGAGCGGGTGCCGGTCGGGCAGATGGGCGACGTCTTCTCCGGCGGCCAGCTGCTGACCGCGGCCATCGCCCTGTACTGCACGATGGCCGCGCTGCGCAGCAACGACCGGGGGCGGGACAAGCAGCCGCACGCCGGCACCCTGTTCCTCGACAACCCCATCGGCCGCGCCAACGCCACGTATCTGCTGGAGCTCCAGCGGGCCGTAGCCGATGCGCTCGGCGTCCAGCTGCTCTACACCACCGGCCTCTTCGACACCACCGCGCTCGCCGAGTTCCCGCTGGTCATCCGGCTGCGCAACGACGCCGACCTGCGGGCGGGCCTGAAGTACATCAGCGTCGAGGAGCACCTGCGTCCTGGCCTGCCGCAGCAGGACGCGGCCGGGGAAGCGGTGCACGGCCAGATCACCGCGACCCGGATGTACCGCCGCCCCGAAGAGCCGCAGCAGCTGCCGGATCCGGCGGCCCCTGCGGCGGGCCCGGGGGACGCCGGCCGGTGACCGGACCGGGCCGGGACGCCGCCGTCGTGCGCGTCGTGCGCGTCTCCCGGCCCGTGGGTCTCAAGGGACGACGGTGGGTCTCACAGGACGACGACCGAGCGGAGCACATCGCCGCGGCGCATCTTGGCGAAGGCCGATTCGAGGTCCGCGAGGCCGATGGTCTCCGAGACGAACCGCTCCAGGTCGAGCTTGCCGCTGAGGTGCAGGTCGATCAGGACGGGGAAGTCGCGGCTGGGCAGACAGTCGCCGTACCAGGAGGACTTGAGGGCGCCGCCGCGCCCGAAGAGGTCGATCAGCGGGAGTTCGATCCGCATGTCCGGGTCGGGGACGCCCACTTGGACCAGAGTGCCGGCCAGGTCGCGCATGTAGAACGCCTGCCGGTAGGTCTCCGGCCGTCCCACCGCGTCGATCACCACGTCGGCGCCGTGCCCCGAGGTGAGCGCGCGGACCGCCTCGACGGGGTCGGTGCCACGGGAGTTGACGGTGTCGGTGGCGCCGAAGCGCTCGGCGGCGTCCAGCTTCCCGCCGTCGATGTCGACCGCGATCACCCGGCGGGCGCCGGCCCGTGAGGCGCCGGCGATGGCGGCGTTGCCGACCCCGCCGCAGCCGATCACGGCGACGGTGTCCCCGCTGCCGACGGCCCCGGTGTGCACGGCCGCGCCGTAGCCCGCCATCACCCCGCAGCCGATCAGGCCCGCGGCTTCGGGGCGCGCCGCCGGGTCGACCTTCACCGCCTGCCCCGCGGCCACCAGGGTCTTCTCGGTGAACGCCCCGATGCCCAGGGCGCAGGTGAGTTCGGTGCCGTCCAGCAGGGTCATCGGCTGGGCGGCGTTGCGGGAGTCGAAGCAGTACCACGGCCGGCCGCGGCGGCAGGAGCGGCACTGGCCGCAGGGCGCCCGCCAGGCGAGCACCACGTAGTCGCCGGGGGAGAGGTCGGCGACACCGGGCCCGACGGCCTCGACGGTGCCGGCCGCCTCATGGCCGAGCAGGTAGGGGAAGTCGTCGCCGATCGCGCCGTCGCGGTAGTGCAGGTCGGTGTGGCACACCCCGCACGCCTGGACGGCCACGAGCACTTCGCCGGGACCGGGGTCGGGCACGAGGATCGGCAGCACCTCGACGGGCGCGCCTTTTTTGACGGCGATGACGGCGCGGGCTTCGTGCGGCATGTCTCACTCCTAAACAGCGCCTGCGTCAGAGCAGGGCGGATGCGCGCGTGGAGTCGGCACGGATGCCTGTGAGGGGTTGGAGTGGTGCGCTGCAAAAGAGAACGGGACGGCGGCGGGCGGCGCTCCGCCCACCCCTTGTGTTGCCCATGACGCGTTGCGTTGCGCCATGGGAGACATGCTGGAAGTCTGTCACCGATCCGTCAAGAGGTGACTTTTCCCGGCGTGGGCCGACACGCCGTCAACCCGCGTAGCCCATCCGCCGGGAGAGGTCGGCCGCCGCCTTGGCGGATCGTTCCGCCAGCTCCGGCAGCAGTGGCCGCTCCATCCGGTAGGCGGGCCCCGAGACGCCGATGGCGCCGATCACCGCGCCGTCGTGCGCGCGCACCGGCGCCGCCACCGCGTTGAGGCCGATCTCCAACTCCTCGGTGGAGCAGGCGAATCCGTCGTCGAGCGCGCCGGCCAGCTGCTCGCGCAGGCCGCCCGGCGTGGTGAGCGTGTGCTCGGTGAACCGCGGCAGCTTGCGCCCCACCAGGCTCTCCCTGCGCTCCCGCGGCAGATGCGCGAGCAGCACCTTGCCGCTCGCGGTGGCGTGCAACGGGGTACGCCTGCCGAGCCAGTTGTAGGCGGTGACCGCCGCCGCGCCCCTGGCCTGCATGATGTTCACCGCCGCATCGCCGTCCAGGACCGCGATGTTGGCCGTCTCCCCGGTGTCGTCGGCGAGCGCCCGGCACACCGGCTGGCCCTCCTGCGAGATGTCGAGCCGGATGGCCGCGGCGCCCGCCAGGCGCAGTACGCCGGCGCCCAGGAAGTACTTCCCGCGCTCCTTCTCCTGCTCCACCAGGCCGCGGTTCTCCAGGACCCCCAGGATCCGGAAGGCCGTCGACTTGTGGACGCCCAACTCCTCGGACAGCTCGGTCACTCCGGCCTCGCCGAGGCGGGCGAGGATCTCCAGCACGCTCACCGCGCGGTCCACGGACTGGACGGATCCCGCCCCTCCGCGCCGCTCGTCGGACCGGTCGTCTGCGGTATCGCTCGTGTTCGACATGGGTCTTCGTGTCACCACCCGGTGGCCCCTGAGGGGCACGTCTGAGGGCATCTGCCGGGAGGCTCTTGACGGCCCGCTCCCCGGCTTGGATTCTGTTGCGCATCGCGCTCTGCGATGCGTTATTCAAAACGCCATGATACCGATCAGCGCGAGGGGGACCAGATGATTCCCGTCTGCCGTATCGAAGATCTGCCCATGGGCGAGTCCTTGCGGATCACCGTTGACGAGCACACACCCGTGATTGCCGTCTTCCACGCGGAGGACGGTGAGTTCTACGCGACGGACGACCTGTGCAGCCACCAGGACGCCTCGCTCTCCGAAGGGTTCGTGGCGGGCTGCCACGTCGAATGCCCGCTGCACGCGGCCCTGTTCGACCTGCGCACCGGGGCACCGGCCTGCCTGCCGGCCCGCCGCCCGGTGCGCACGCACGGCGTCACCGTCCTGGACGGCATGGTGCACCTGCGGCCCGCCGTGCGCGAAGAGGCGGTGGCCTGAGCGCGGGCGGTCACACGGGCGCGCGGTCGACCCGGGGCGGTCCTTCCCGCTTCTTGCTGCGGGCCTGCCTGCGGGCCTCCCGACGGGCCTGCCTGCGCTCACGGCGCAACTGCCGGGCGGTACTGCTCGGCTGCGACTGCACGCCGTGGCGCTGCACCCACACCTGCCGGGTCACCCAGACGTCCAGCACCGCCCAGGTCGCGACCACGGTGCTGGCGACCGTGCTGATCACCGAGGGAAAGGCCAGCCAGGACCCGGCCAGCGTGCTCAGGAACGCCACCATCGCCTGGATCAGGGTGACCGCCACGATGAGCACCGCGCGCACCGCGGCGGTACGCACCGGGTCGGCCATCCGGCGGCGGGCGGCCGGTTCCTCCTGCCACAGCGGGCGATTGCCGGATTCCGTCAACGCGTCACACTCCCCGTACCGTCGCGCCTGTCCCGACCCCGGCCCTGCACCCGGCTCGCGCGCGGCGCACGCCAAGGGCCGCACCGCGTTCCGCGTGCCGCCCCCCGGGGTCCGCCGCCATCGTCGCCCAAGGGGGCGCCGCCGTGTTACCCGGGGTGGAGGAATTCCGGCCAGACGCCCGGCTGTCGGCCGGATAGTGGCGGGAGTGCGGTGGCCCGATGCGCGGGTGGCTTGTCCGGGAATCGCCGGACAAGCCGTGACGATCCCGCCGGGTGCCAGGAGCCGACGTCTGGCCAGGTCTTCGGGTTGGCCGTCCGGCAGTAGTAGGCTCACGCCGTTTGTTGACGGAACACCACCCCCGTGGGCCGGGGTTGACTAGGGGAGGCCATGCGCTTTCGCGGGAAGTCGATCCGTCGGAAGATCGTGGCGTTGCTGCTCGTGCCGCTGGTGTCCCTGACGGTCATGTGGGCCTTCGCGACGTACGTCACCGGTCGCGATGCCAACCAGCTGCTCGAAGTCGGCCACGTCAACCATGCGCTGGGCGGTCCGGCCGATGAGGTCGTGCAGGACCTCCAGCGCGAACGCAGACAGAGCCTGATGTACCTCGCCGACCGGCGCGACGCGGACGCACTCCCGCAACTGCGGCAGCAGACCCGCGCCACCGACGAGTCCGTGGCCCGGCTGCGCGCCGGAGCCGAAGACCCCGACGTGCGCGACGACCTCGGCGGCGCCGCGCGCCGCGCGATGCGCACCGCCGTCCAGGCGCTGTCCCAACTCCCCGCCCTGCGCGGCCAGGTCGAGAACAACACCGTCTCCCGCGACGAGGCGTTCGCCGCCTACAACGGCATGGTCGACCCGCACTACGACTTCATCGTCGCACTGCACGCGCTGGAGAACGTCGAACTGGACAAGCAGGGCCGCGCCCTGGTCACCGTCACCCGCGCCCGCGAGTCGCTCTCCCGCGAGGACGCGCTGATGTCGGCGGCGCTGGCCTCCGGCAGCATGAGCAAGAGCGACCTGCGCACGGTCTCCGACGAGGTCGCCGCCCGCCGGGTCCTGTACCGCACCAGCCTGCCCCTCCTGCCACCCCGCGACCGCGGCCTCTTCCAGGACTACTGGCGCTCGCCCGCGACCGGCGAACTCGAAGGGTACGAGAACACCGCGATCGGCGCGGGCGCAGCCGCCGCCCCGAAGGCACTCAACGCCGAACGCTGGGACACCGAGGCCACCAGGGTGCTCGACGACCTCCAGCGGATGGGCAAGGAATCGGCCGAACGCTTCCGGAGCCGGGTCAGGCCGGTCGCACTCGCCGTCGTGGCCAAGGCGGTGATCGCCGGCGTGCTCGGCTTCGTCGCCCTGCTCGTCTCGCTCGTCGTCTCCTTCCGCATCGGCCGCCGGCACGTCAAGGACCTCACCCGGCTGCGCAAGGCCGCGCACGAGGTCTCCGGCGTCCGGCTGCCCAGCGTCATGCGGCGGCTCGCGGCCGGCGAACAGGTCGACGTGGAGACCGAGGCGCCCCGGCTGGAATTCGGCCAGGACGAAACGGGACAGGTCGGCCAGGCGCTCAACACCCTCCAGCGGGCCGCGATCGAGGCCGCGGTCAAGCAGGCCGACATGCGCCGCGGCGTCTCCGAGGTGTTCGTCAACCTCGCCCGCCGCAGCCAGGTGCTGCTGCACCGCCAGCTCACCCTCCTGGACGCCATGGAGCGGCGCACCGAGGACACCGACGAACTCGCCGACCTCTTCCGGCTCGACCACCTCACGACCCGCATGCGCCGCCACGCGGAGGGCCTGGTGATCCTCTCCGGGGCGGCACCCTCCCGGCAGTGGCGCAAGCCCGTCCAGCTGATGGACGTGGTGCGGGCGGCCGTCGCCGAGGTGGAGGACTACGAGCGGATCGAGGTGCGCAGGCTGCCCCGGCTCGCGGTCGACGGGCCCGCGGTCTCCGACCTCACCCACCTGATCGCCGAACTCCTGGAGAACGCCACGGTGTTCTCCCCGCCGCACACCGCCGTCCAGGTCGTCGGCGAACGCGTCGCCAACGGCTTCACGCTCGAAATCCACGACCGCGGCCTCGGCATGGCCCCCGACCTGCTGCTCGACGCCAACCTCAGGCTCGCCGAGACCCCCGAGTTCGAACTGTCCGACACCGACCGCCTCGGCCTGTTCGTGGTCAGCAGGCTCGCCCAGCGGCAGGCCGTACGGGTGTCACTCCAGCCCTCGCCGTACGGCGGCACCACCGCCGTGGTCTTCATCCCCGGCACCATCCTCACCGAATCGGGCCCGGGTGGCCGCGGGGACCGCGAGACGGCCCGCGTGGAGTCGGCGGAAGGACCCGACCTGCCCGCGCTGGAGCCGGTCACGGGAAAGCTGGGCGCCCCGGCGCAGGTGCTGGGGCGGCGCGCGAGCCGCGTCCCCGCACTCGACGGGCCGGTCGAACTGGAGCCGCCGCTCGGCGCTGACGAGCTGGACCGGCTCGACGACGAGGACGCCCTCTTCCGCGGCAGGTCCAGGGGCCGCGGCCGGCGCGGCGCGGCGGCGCCCACCGGACCCACCCCGTCGCCAGGCATCGCACCTGTGCCCCGTCTCGCCGCCGCCGAACAGCACCAGCAGGCCGGCGACCGGACACCGGGCAGCGGCCCCGCCCCGCTGCCGCGCCGCCGCCCCCGCCCGCCGGTGCTGGTCTCCGACCACGGCCGTACGGTCGAGGACGGTGAGACCCGCGCCAGGAGCGGCGGCCCCGCGCGCCCGGAGCCCGAGCCCGCCGACCACGCTCCGCGCGCGGCCGACGAGGGCGGCGGCCGGACGCCGGACGGCCCCGCACAGGACCCGCAGGCGGGCGGCCCGCCCCGGCAGCGGCCCCCGGCCACCACACCGGGCGGGCTGCCCCGCCGGGTCCGGCAGGCCAGCCTCGCCCCGCAGCTCAAGGCCGACCCCGCGCAGCAGGCCGAAGAGGAGCGGCGGGCGGCGCAGGCGGACGACGACCGGGACGCCGAGGCGGTGCGCGCCAGAATGGCCTCGCTCCAGCGCGGCTGGCAGCGCGGTCGCCGCGACAACGAAGAGTCCGCAGCCGGTGACGGCAGCGCGGACGACCACGCCACCCAGGACGGCAGCGCGGACGGCAGTGCCGCACGCGAAGGCGACGGCGGGGGCACCACAGCACCAGGAACCACACCGGGAGGGGACGGCCCATGACCGCACCGAAGGCAGCAGCCGCCAGCGCATCGGCCTCGCAGGGATCGGGGGAGCTGAACTGGCTCCTCGACGAGCTGGTCGAGCGGGTCGGCAGCATCCGCAAGGCACTCATCCTCTCCAGCGACGGACTGGCCACCGGCGCGTCCAAGGACCTCACCCGCGAGGACGGCGAGCACCTGGCCGCCGTGGCCTCCGGATTCCACAGCCTGGCCAAGGGCGTCGGCCGGCACTTCGACGCGGGCCGGGTCCGCCAGACCCTCGTCGAGCTGGACGACGCGTTCCTGTTCGTCAGCGCGGCGGGCGACGGCAGCTGCCTGGCCGTCCTGGCCGAGGCGGAGTCCGACGTCGGCCTGATCGCCTATGAGATGACGCTGCTGGTCAAGCGCGTGGGTACGCACCTGGGCACCGCGCCCCGGAGCGAGCTGCCCACCAGCGGGTGACGACGGTGAGGTCATGAGCGATCAGGACGATCGGGCCGTGCCCCGTGGCGGTACGGCCCGTTGGTTCGACGACGAGGCGGGGCCCGTCGTCCGCCCGTACGCGATGACGCGCGGGCGCACCCGTACGGCGGCCGAGGGTCGGCTCGACCTGATCGCGCTGGTGATCGCCGAGAGCCGGGCGGACGACACGGTCGGCGATCAGATGCTGTCGCCCGAGCACGTCGACATCGTCGAGCTGTGCCGGCAGGCGCCGCTGTCGGTCGCCGAGCTGGCGGCCGAACTCGACCTGCCGGTCGGGGTCGTCAGGGTACTCATCGGCGACCTGCTGGACGCGGAGCTTGTGCACGTCAGCCGCCCGGTGCCGCCCGCCGAACTGCCCGACGAGAAGGTGCTGCGCGAGGTGATCGACGGCCTGCGCGCCCTCTGAGCCGCCCGGCCCCGCACCCGACGCCCGTGCCGCCCCTCCGGAATCGCCGGAGCGGCGGCACGGGCGTCGCGCGTGGTGGCCCGTCCGCGGCCCGACGCGCCTGCGGCCTGGGGGCGTTGAGCATCGGCCGTCACCTTGTTACGGTCCTGTTGAGCATCGGTCAACAAGAGGAGAGTGCCGTCATGGCCACGGATACGTCGCCGCACCCCTTCGAGCGCCTGGAGATCAGGGTCGGCCCGTACACCTACGATGCCCTGGCCGCCGGGCCCGCCGACGGTGAATTCGTCCTGCTGCTGCACGGCTGGCCCGAGTTCGCCGACTCCTGGTCCCAGGTGCTCCCCGCCCTGGCGGCGGCCGGCTACCGCGCCGTCGCCGTCGACCAGCGCGGCTACTCGCCCGGCGCCCGCCCGGCGCAGGTCACCGACTACGCCGTGCCCGAACTGGTCGCCGACGCCCTCGCGTTCGCCGACTCCCAGGGCGCAGGCCGCTTCCACCTCGTCTCCCACGACTGGGGCGGCATGGTCGCCTGGGCGCTGGCCGGCGCGCACCCCGACCGGCTGAAGTCGCTGACCGTGCTGGCCACCCCGCACCCCACGGCACTCGGCCGGGAGGCCGCCAAGGGCACCGACCAGTACAAGCGGCAGGACTACGTACGCCTCTTCCGCACCCCCGGCGGCGTGGCCGAAGAGACCCTGCTCGCCGACGGCGCCGCCTGGCTGCGCGCGGCCTACGGCGGCAAGGTGCCCGCCCCGCTGGTCGACGCCAACATCCGCAGGCTCTCCGAGCCCGGCGCGCTGACCGCCACCCTCAACTGGTACCGCGCACCCGAGGAGACCCTCGCGGTGCCGGCCGGACGGATCTCCGTGCCCACCCTCTACATGTGGGGCAGCGAGGACATCGCGCTGGGCCGTGCCGCCGCCGAGGCCACGGGGGAGTGGGTGGACGGTCCTTACCGCTTCGAGACGCTGGAAGGCGTCAGCCACTGGCTGCCCGAAGAGGTCCCCGACCAGGTCAACCCGGCGATCGTCGAGCATCTCGGCCGGTACAGCTGACCCGCAGCGGGCCGGGGCACGGCGCCCGCCCCGGCCCGCACGGCCCGCCGTACACTGCGGGCATGTCCGGCAAGCGCGTCACCCGACTCACCCCCGACCAGCGGCGCGAGCAACTGGTCGGCATCGGTCTGGAGATGCTCGCCGACCGCTCTCTGGACGAACTGTCCACCGACGAGGTGGCCCGCCGCGCAGGGATCTCCCGCGGCCTGCTCTTCCACTACTTCGAATCCAAGCGCGACTTCTACCGCGCCGTCGTCCGCACCGCCTGCGCCCACTTCACCGACGCCACCGAACCCGACCCGGCACTCGGCCCCGTCCCCTGGATGCGGGCCTTCATCGCCGGCTTCGTGGACTACGTCCTGGAACACCGGCAGATCTACCTCGCGCTGGTCCGCGGCGCGGCCGGCAGCCACCCCGCGGTCACCGACATCCTCGGCGAGACCCGCGACGTACTCGCCCGGCGGCTGTGCGAGGGCCGGCGCAGGCTCGGCATGCCCGACACCCCGCGCAGCGCCGTGGCCTCCCGCGCCTGGATGGCGTTCGCCGAGGAAGCGGTCATCAGCTGGCCGTCAGGGGAGGCCGGCGGCCGTGACGAGCTGTGCGCCTTCGTGGAGTCCGGCCTCGTCGGCCTCCTGGACGTCCTCGACCGGGACCGGCCGGCGGTACTCGGGCCGCGCTGACTTCCGGCCCGCGCCCCCCAACCCGCCGTACATCGCGCCCCTTTCGGGGCACTTGGGGCGTCAGGACCGGCCGGCCGGATTCCGCTTCGTACCTCAAGTGGGCGCCAGGGTGCGCACGTTGTACGGTTCCCTTGCAGCCGCAGGCCGGTCCCCTGCCCTCACCGCTCGTGCGCGAGGTCCGCTGCACACACGGCACTACGGGAGAAGAGGCCCATGGTCTTCGGGCGTTCTGAGCGCCGCAGGTCCGCCGCCGTCGATCCGATGACGCTCAAGATCCTGGTCGCGGGCGGTTTCGGCGTGGGCAAGACGACGCTGGTCGGCGCGGTCAGCGAGATCAAACCGCTGCGTACGGAGGAGCGGCTCACCGAAGCGGGCCGTCCGGTCGACGATCTCGACGGAGTGGAGAGCAAGACCACCACCACCGTCGCGATGGACTTCGGCCGGATCACCGTCAACGACGAGCTGGTCCTCTATCTCTTCGGCACACCGGGGCAGGACCGCTTCTGGTTCCTGTGGGACGAGCTGGCGCTCGGCGCGCTGGGCGCCGTCGTCCTCGCCGACACCCGCAGACTCGCCGACTCCTTCGCCGCCATCGACTACTTCGAGCGCCGCGGCCTGCCTTTCACGGTCGCCGTCAACTGCTTCGACGACGCCGACCACCACCCGCCGGACTCGGTGCGCGACGCGCTGGACCTCGACCCCGAGGTGCCGGTGATGCTCTGCGACGCCCGGCACAAGGAGTCGGTGCGCGACGTGCTGATCGCCGTCGTCCAGCATGCGATGGACGTCAGCTCCCGGCAGCAGGAGCCCGCACTGCCCTGACGGACGCACGGGCACGGCCCGTACCCCGCCGTCCGAGGTACGGGCCGCGCGTCCGCGGTCCGGCCGCCCCGGGTGTGGCGCCGACCGGCACCGGAAGTGTTGACCGGCCGTGCGGGAGCGTCAAGGCCCGGCGCAGCGCGGGGCGTTCCGCACGGCGTGGCCCGTGGCCTCAGGCGGACCCCGAAACGGCCCCTCGCCGGTCGGCCCGTGCGTCCTCCTGGCCGACTGCGGGCGTACCGTCCCCGCCCGCCGGGCCCGGCACCCGCGCGGGTGCCCCGCGCCGCGTCTCGAACCGCTCCGAGCCCGGCCTGCCGACCACCCAACTCGCCCCGGACAGCGCCTTCGCCGCCTTCTTCAGCGGCGCCAGCGCCGCTGCCGCCTGCTGGTGGCCAGGCACGCCGCCCGGCGGGCACACCACCGTCGCCAGCGACAGCGTCACCGGCGCGCCGCCCGCCGACCAGGCGACGTCCAGCAGGGCGGCGGCGAACGGCTCCAGGCCGCCGGGCTCGGCCAGCACCAGGAAGTCATCGCCGCCGATGTGGCCCACCCGGGCGTCCGCGTCATGCCCGGCGACCTCGGCGAGCGCCCGCCCCACCGACCGGATCAGCTCATCGCCGGCCGCGAACCCCGCCCCGTCATTGACCTGCTTGAAGCCGTCCACGTCCACCCAGCTCAGGGCGAACGGCCGCCCCGCGGCGATCCGCCGGTCCACCTCGCCGTTGACCGCGTCGGAACCCGGCAGCCGGGTCAGCGGATTGAGCCGCGCCGCCTCCTCCACCCGGCTCTCCGCCAACGCCCGCAGAATGTCGGCCAGATGCACCACACCCATGCACCGGCCCCGCTCGTCCACCACCGCCACGTCGTCGTCGGTACGCACCCGCTCGCCGTCGGTGATCACGTCCAGCACCTCCCAGGCCGTCGCCCCCGCGCCGACCGTGCGCGGCCGGTCCGCCAGCCGCAGCGCCGGACGGTCCGCGTAGAGGGCGTGGCCGTACCGCGCCGACAGGGACAGCAGGAAACGGTCCCGGTCCACCGCCCGTACCGGCACCCCGTCGGCATCCACCAGCAGGACGCCGGACACCTCGGGGAAGGCGGTGAGGTGGCTGCGCACCGCGCCCGCCGACGCGGACATCGGCAGCAGCGCGGCGGGCTGGAGGAACTGCGCGACCGGCGGCCCCGAAGGCGCACCGTACGGCGCGGCGGCGACCGTGGCGGGCGCGGACTCGGCGGGCGGCAGGTAGACGTCGGCGGCCGGGCGCCGGGCGGGTGGTGCGAACAGGTTGCCCTGCGCCAGCTGCACCCCGGCGTCCCGCACCGCGGCGTACTGCCGCTCGGTCTCCACCCCTTCGATGGCGAGCAGCCCGCCGGTCTGTTCGCACAGCCGGCCCATCGCGGCCACCACGGCCCGCGCCCCGGCGTCGTCGGTCAGGCCCGCGCACAGCGAGGCGTCGAGCTTGACGAGGTCGGGCGCCAGCTCGCCGAGCAGCCGCAGCGGGAGATCGCCGTCGCCGATCCCGTCGGCGCAGATCCGGTACCCCTCGTCGCGCAGCTCCGCGACCCCCGCGAGCAGCGCCCGGTGCGGTACGTGCGTGAAGGGACCGACGAGGTCGAGGGTGATCTCCCACGGCCGCCGGCCCGCGTCGTGCACGGCCTTGCCCAGCGCCGTAAGACCCGGCAGCTCGGCCACGGTCGCCGCGAAGACGTTGACGTGCAGCGGCAGCAGGACCTCCTGACGGGCCGCCGACTGCACGGCGAGGCCCGTCAGTTCGGCGTCGACGTCGGGGGAGCGG
The DNA here is from genome assembly GCF_043199105.1 of Streptomyces sp. NPDC048644. Taxonomy (NCBI): domain Bacteria; kingdom Bacillati; phylum Actinomycetota; class Actinomycetes; order Kitasatosporales; family Streptomycetaceae; genus Streptomyces; species Streptomyces sp. NPDC048644. The sequence goes on along the minus strand of NZ_JBICVO010000019.1, from coordinate 11,730 downwards.
CGCGCCGAAGCCAGCACGTCACCGCACTCGGGGCGGGCGAGTATCTCCAGCGCGGCGACCGAGCCGGTCGCGAGGTTCACGACGGGTTGGAAGGCGAATCGGAGCTGGTCCGTCCAGGCAGGCACGGCAGCAGCATGCCGCGTCCCCGGCCCGTCCCGTGGCCGGTTCACGCACTGTTCACGCAGGGTTTCGCGGGGGTGCGAGGCGGCCACCGCACCACCGGAAGGCGGCCACGGATCACCGGACCGCGACGACCGCCGAACCGTGTCCGAACAATCCCTGATTGACCGTCATGCCGACGCGGGCGCCCGGCACTTGACGCTTCCCCGCCTGCCCGCGCAGCTGCCGGGTCAGCTCGCAGACCTGGGCGATGGCCTGTGCGGGCACCGCCTCGCCGAAGGAGGACAGGCCGCCGCTGGGGTTCACCGGCAGCCGCCCGCCGAGCGCCGTGGCGCCCTCCCGCAGCAGCTTCACGGCCTCACCGGCGGCGCACAGGCCCAGGTCCTCGTACCACTCAAGTTCCAGCGCGGTGGACAGGTCGTAGACCTCGGCGAGCGAGAGGTCATCGGGGCCGATGCCCGCCTCCTCGTACGCGCTGCGGGCGATCGAGGCGCGGAAGCCGGTCGCCGGCTCAGGTATGGCCGCCGCGGAGTCGGTGGCGATGTCGGGCAGATCGAGGACGGTGCGCGGGTAGTGCGGGGTGGCGGTGGACACCGCGCGGATCCGCACCGGGTCCGCGGCGCCGTGCCGACGGGCGAACTCCATGCTGGTCAGCACGAGGGCCGCGGCGCCGTCCGAGGTGGCGCAGATGTCCAGCAGGCGCAGCGGATCGGCGACCACGGCGGACGCGGCGACCTCCTGGGTGGTGACCGGTGTGCGGTAGCGGGCGTACGGATTGGCCGCGCCCGCCGCCGAGTTCTTCACCTTGACCTGCGCGAAGTCCTCCGTCGTATCGCCGTACAGCGCCATCCTGCGGCGCGCGTACAGGCCGAAGTAGGCGGGGTTGGTGGCGCCCAGGACGCGGAAGCGCAGCCAGTCGGGATCGTCGGGGCGCTCGCCGCCCGCGGGGGCGAAGAACCCCTTGGGGGCGGCGTCGGCGCCCACCACGAGCGCCACGTCCGCCATCCCGGCGAGGATCTGCGAGCGCGCGGTGTTGATCGCCTGCGCACCCGAAGCGCACGCCGCGTAGACGCTGGTCACCCTGGCGCCCTGCCAGCCAAGGGCCTTGGCGAAGGTGGCGCCCGCGACGTACCCGGGATAACCGCCGCGTACGGTGTCGGCCCCGACCACGCTCTGGACCGCCTGCCAGTCGAGCCCGGCGTCCGTGAGCGCTTCGCGCGCCGCCTTCGTCCCGTACTCGACGAAGCTGCGCCCCCATTTGCCCCACGGGTGCATGCCCGCGCCCAGCACCGCCACGTCGCCCGTCATGACGCCTCCCCGGAGCGCGCCGCCGCGGGCCGCCAGTGCCAGGTCGTCCAGGTGGTGTCGGCGTCCTCGTACAGCACGCCGGGCACCAGCTCGACCTCGGATCCGACCGGCAGGTCCGCCACCGTGACCCCGGGCGCCGCCTGACCGAGCACCACCATCCGCTCGGCGGCCAGCTCCACCGCCACCAGCGTGTACGGCTCCCAGGGGGTGTCCGGGTCGCTGGGGTAGGGGGCGGGCGGACGGTAGCGGCCGTCCGTGCAGGACCACACCGTGCCGTGCCGGGAGAGCGGCACCTCGTCCAGGACGACTCCGGCGCAGCCGGGGTTGCGGCAGAAGGAGTCCTCGCGCGGGAAGAACACCGCGCCGCAGTCCCGGCAGCGCGTCCCCCGCAGCCGGAAATCCGTCGCGTCCTGATCGAACCAACCCGCCACCACGGGCTTGCGTAGGCGTGGCACGGCGCCCCTCCCGGTGCTCGGCACAGTTTTCTGACGATGCGTCAGGAGTGTGGCACGCCGCCGCCCGCTGCGGAACCCCGGCCGCCGCCGCTCACCGCCCGCCGAGCGAGAGCCACGACACCGGGAAGTCGAAGTAGGTGTCGGGGAATGTCTCCGGCGTGAAGGTGTAATGCCACCATTCGTACGGGTAGTTGACGAAGCCGGCCCGCTCCATGCCCTTCTTCAGCAGCATCCGGTTCGCCCGCCGCTTCCCCTTGATCCGCGGATCGAGGGTGTGCGCCAGGGTGTCGAAGCAGTCGAAACCGGTGCCCATGTCCAGGGAGTTGTCCGGGAAGCGGGTCGCCTGCGGCCCGTAACAGGGGGACAGCGGCTCACCAGGAACGTACGGCCGGGTCGGCAGCGCGGGCAGCGGCACCAGCGTGAGATCGACGGTGCTGCCCCGGCTGTGCCCCGACGTCTCGTCGATGTACCCGTCCTTGAACAGCATCGACTTGTCGACGCGCGGATAGAACTCGCCCTTCATCCGCTGGTCGCCGAGATCCTTGGCCCAGGCCACGAAGTGGTCGACGGCCCGCTGCGGGCGGTAGCAGTCGTACACCTTCAGCGCGTAGCCGCGCCGCAGGAAGGACCGCTGCGCACGGTGCAACGCGCGCGCCGTGTCCCGCGTGACGAGGCACACCGGCGCGTGGTACCCGGTCACCCGCACCCCCATGAAGTCGTGCGGCGTGAAGTACCGCATCTCCTGGATGATCGTCGGATCCACCTCGCGCAGCGCGACGAACTCCTCGGGGGCGCGGGGCTCCGCGCCGGGCCCCCGGACCTCGTACGCAGAGCCTGCGGGGTGCACGGCGGCAGCGGCGGCCACCGCACTCGACGGCACAGCGGAGACGGTCAGCACGGCACAGACGGCAACGGCGAGCCCGCGCAGCGCGGCGGCGACTCCCGGCCGGAAAATACTTGGCATGGACATCATCTAGCAGCCGGACCGGCGCGAAGGGAACCCCCGCTCACCCGGCAGCCCGGACGGCGGGAGGGGAACCCCCGCTCACCCCTCCGCCCCGCGCACCCGCACCCGGTACCCGGCGGGGCCCCCGTCCTGCCGCTCCACCACCACCCGCCCGTCCTCAAGCCGCGAAACGAACCGCTCGACAACCGGCCGCCGCCCCCCGCCGGCGTCCGCCGCCACCGTCCCGCCGCCGTTGCGCCCCGCAGTCGGCGCCCACACCTCCAGCTCCGTCCCGCCGTCCGCACCCGTCACCGGCAGCACCGCACCCGCCCGCGCCAGCACCGGTATCCGCGACAGCGGCGCGTCCACCCGCACCTGCCCGGGGCCCTCGTACGCCCGCCCGGTCGCGGTGTCGTACCACCGGCCCCGCGGCAGCCGCACCGCCCGCCCGCCGCCGCCCGGCTCCAGCACCGGCGCCACCAGCAACGCGTCACCCAGCAGGAACGCGTCCCCGCAGTCCCGCAGCGCACGGTCCCGCGGCGTGTGCCACCACACCGGACGCACGTACGGCGCGCCCGTCAGCCGCGCCACCTGCGCCAGCGTCTCGAAGTACGGCAGCAGCCGCTCCCGCTCGCGCAGCGCGGCCCGCGCGTGCGCCAGCACCTCGGGCCCGAACTCCCATGGCTCCCGCCGCCCCGACCGGTCCGCCGCCCGGGTACGGAACAGCGGCAGATACGCGGCCAGTTGGAGCCGGCGCAGATACAGCTCACGGGACGGCACCGCCGCCCCGCCGGCATCGGGCCCGCTGTAGGGCACCCCGCACAGCCCGAGACCCAGCACCAGCGCCAGCGACGCCCGCAGCCCAGGCCACCCCGTCGCCACGTCCCCTGGCCACGCCCCGCCGAACCGCTGCATCCCCGCCCAGCCCGACCGGGAGAACAGGAAGGGCCGCTCATCGGGCCGCAGCGCGCTCAGCCCCTCGTAGCAGGACCGCGCCATCTCCAGCGCGTAGACGTTGTGCGCCTCCCGGTGGTCACCGCCCCTGCCGTCCAGCGCGTGCCGGGCCGAACGCGGCAGCGTCGGCTCACCGAACGCCGCGAACGCCGACGGCTCGTTCATGTCGTGCCACACCCCGGAGAATCCCTGCTCAAGACGCTCCGCGTACAGCCCGCCCCACCACCGGCGCACCGCGGGATCGGTGAAATCCGGGAACACCGACGCACCGGGCCACGCCACCCCCCACACCTCCCGCCCCCGCGCGTCCCGCACGAACGCCCCCGCCGCCACCCCGCTGTCGTACACCGGCTCACCCGGCTGCGCCCTGACCGCCGGATGCACCACCGACACCAGACGCACCCCGTCCGCCCGCAACTCCCGCGCCAGCCCCGGCAGATCCGGGTACCGCTCCCGGTCGACGGTGAACACCCGGTGCCGGTCGTGATGACCGATGTCCAGATGGACGGCGGACAGCGGCAGACCGCGCTCCCGGTACCCCGCCACGACCCGCCTGACCTCCGCCGCCCCGCCGGACCCCTGCCCGGCGCGCTGATGCCCAAGCGCCCAGCGTGGCGGCACCGCGGCGGCGCCCGTCAGCGCGGCCCAGCCCAGCAGCACCCGGGCCGGGGTGCCCGCGAGCACCCAGTACCGCAGCGGCCCGCCGTCCATCCGCAGCGCGCAGGCCCCCAGCCGGTCGTGCCCTGACCCCGCGCCCTCCCGGCCCTCGCGCAGCGTCACCCAGCCGTCCCAGGAGTTGTCGTGGAAGACCAGATGCGTTCCGGCGTCCGCGACCACCAGCTGCACCGGCATCGTCAGCGACAACGGCACATCGTCGGGGCCCGACGCGTCACCGGGCCCGGTGTTCCACAGCCGGTACGCACCGTCCCGCAGCCGCGGCCCGCCCGCCCGGCCGCCCAGTCCGAAGAACCGCGCGTCGGCGGCCACTTCGGAGCGCTGCACCCACCGCGAGCCCGCCGCCCGCTCGGCGGCACCGGGGGCGGCACCGTCCGTCCCGGGAGTGCCGTCCGCCCCGGCCGTCCCGTCCCCACCGGCCGCGCCCGCACCCGCGGCCTCACCGGCTCCTCGCGGACGGCCCGCCCCGTCCATCCTGTCCGTCCCATCCGTCCCATCCGTCCCATCCGCACGATCCCACCACCGCGGCGGCAACTCCCGCCGCAGCAGCGCCCCGCCCGGCGTCCGCACCTCCACCGCGCCGTACCGGGAGACCGCCACCATCACCCGCTCGGACACCACCCGCCAGCCGCCCTCGGTGTCCGGCTCCAGCACCGCCCGCACGTCCGCCTCAGGACACGCCGCCAGCGCGTACGAAGGCTCGGGCCCCGCGCCGTCCCAGCCGCAGAACACCGCCCCGCCCGTCGCCACCCGCACCCGCAACGACGACCGCGCGAAATGGACCAGCCCGCCTCCCGGTTCCGGCTCGGCACCCAGGGCCTCCCCGGGCACCCGCGCCCGCTCCCGCCCGTTCCGCGGCAGCGCCACCGCATCCGCCCGTCGCCGCTGCCACGCCGCCCGCACGGACCGCAGCCCCTGCGCCGCCCCGACCGCCCGCACCACCCGTACCGACCGCACCAGATCACGCCCGTTCATGCTGCTCACACTGTCATCGCCGCCGCTGCGCGAAGGCGTCGTTCAACTGTCGTTCACCTGAGAGACCACCAACCGCCGCCCGGTGGCCGAAACCCCCCACACGACGGCCCCCACCCACCACAGGAAGCCCGCGCACCACCCCCGCAGCGCCGCCGTACGGCCCCACCCGCACACCGTCCGACCAGGCCCTGAGCCCGCCGCCCCGGCATCCGCAGGACCCCCTGATGCCCGGCCCACCCTGGTGCGCAAGTCGATCACATGGCATCGTCCTGGCAAGCCGCGTCCCGCGCACACCCCCGCCGTGCGCGACCGACGCCCACCACGCGCATCGCCCGGGAGCCGCATCATGACCACCGCACCGCAGCCCGCCTCGCAGCCACGTCCCCTCTGGCAGCCTGGCCAGGACCGCATCGCCGGGGCACAGGTCACCCGCTTCCAGGAATGGGCCGCCACCCACCACGGCGCACCCGCCGCCACCCCGGGCGACCCCGCCACGAGCTACGCCGACCTGCACCGCTGGTCCGTCGAAGCGCTCCCCGCCTTCTGGCAGGCCGTCGCCACCTGGTTCGACGTCCGCTTCAGCACCCCCTACGAGACGGTGCTCGCCGACGAGGCGATGCCAGGCGCCCGCTGGTTCCCCGGCGCCACCCTCAACTACGCCGAACACGCCCTGCGCACGGCCGACGACCCGGAGCGCGCCGCCACCCCCGCCCTGCTGTACGCCGACGAGACCCTGGAACCCGCCCCCGTCAGCTGGGCCGAACTCCGCGCCCAGGTGGGCTCACTCGCCGCGGAACTCCGCGCCATCGGCGTCCGTCCGGGCGACCGCGTCAGCGGCTACCTCCCCAACATCCCGCAGGCCGTCGTCGCCTTCCTCGCCACCGCGGCCGTCGGAGCCGTCTGGACCTCCTGCGCCCCCGACTTCGGCGCCCGCAGCGTCCTGGACCGCTTCCAACAGGTCGAGCCCGTCGTCCTGTTCACCGTCGACGGCTACCGCTACGGCGGCAAGGAACACGACCGCCGCGACACCGTCACCGAGCTGCGCGCCGAACTCCCCACCCTCCGGGCCGTCGTCCACGTCCCCCTCCTCGGCACCGAAGCCCCCGAAGGCACCCTGAACTGGTCGGACCTGACCACGAACGACACCGAACCGGTCTACGAACAGGTGTCCTTCGACCACCCGCTGTGGGTCCTGTACTCCTCGGGCACCACCGGCCTCCCCAAGGCCATCGTCCAGTCCCAGGGCGGCATCCTCGTCGAGCACCTCAAACAGGCCGGCCTGCACTGCGACCTCGGCCCCGACGACCGCTTCTTCTGGTACACGTCCACCGGCTGGATGATGTGGAACTTCCTCGTCGGCGGCCTCCTGGTGGGCGCCACGATCGTGCTCTACGACGGCAGTCCGGGCCACCCCGACATCGCCGCCCAGTGGCGGGTCGCCGAACGTACCCGCGCCACCGTCTTCGGCACCTCCGCCGCCTACGTCATGGCCTGCCGCAAGGCCGGCATCCACCCCGCACGCGACCTCGACCTCTCCGCCATCGGCTGCGTCGCCACCACCGGATCCCCGCTACCCCCCGACGGCTTCCGCTGGCTGCACGACTCCTTCCAGGAGGCGGGCGCCGACCTCTGGACCGCATCCGTCAGCGGCGGCACCGACGTCTGCAGCTGCTTCGCGGGCGCCGTCCCCACCCTCCCCGTGCACATCGGCGAACTCCAGGCCCCCGGCCTCGGCACCGACCTCCAGGCATGGGACGCCCAGGGCAAGCCGGTCATCGACGAGGTCGGCGAACTCGTCGTCACCCGCCCCATGCCCTCCATGCCGATCCGCTTCTGGAACGACCCCGACGGCAGCCGCTACCACGACAGTTACTTCGACATGTTCCCCGGCGTCTGGCGGCACGGCGACTGGATCACCCTCACCTCCCGGGGCAGCGTCGTCATCCACGGCCGCTCCGACTCCACCCTCAACCGCCAGGGCGTCCGGATGGGCTCCGCCGACATCTACGAAGCCGTCGAACGCCTCCCCGAAATCCGCGAATCGCTGGTCATCGGCCTCGAACTCCCCGACGGCGGCTACTGGATGCCGCTCTTCGTCCACCTCGCCCCCGGCGCCACCCTCGACGACGACCTGCGCACCCGCATCAAACAGACCATCCGCACCGAGCTGTCCCCGCGCCACGTCCCCGACGACATCATCGAAGCGCCCGGCGTCCCGCACACCCTCACCGGCAAGCGCATCGAGGTCCCCGTCAAACGCCTCCTCCAGGGCACCCCCCTCGACAAGGCCGTCAACCCCGGCTCGGTCGACGACCTCGAACTGCTCCGCTTCTACGAGCGCATCGCCCACGACCGCGCAAAGTAACGGCCCCCGGCACCCAGGCCGCCATTGTCAGACCCCCCGATTACTCTCAGTGATAAGTGAAGTCCGCGGCGGCACCACCCGCCGCCGCGGACACCCAGCTCACCGAGGGGGAGTCATGACATCCACATCCAGGCCCGCCGACCACGGCGCCCACGACCTGCTGCGCCGCGAAGTCCCCAGCACCGCAGCCGTCCTGGCCGACGAACAGGACTTCGCGGCCATGCGCCGCTACCGCACCTTCCCGTTCGACGACCACGCCGGCTACCTCCAGCAGATGGAGTCCCTGCTGCGCACCCTGGCATCCCAGGGCGTCCGCACCACCCTCGCCCTCTTCGACCCGGACGCCTACGACACCTACTGCGACGACCTCGGCCTCGACCCGGACCGCACCGACAGCCGGGCCCGCTACGCCGCCGAACTCGCCTGCGCCGGCGCCACCCTGCCCTACGCGGGCGAACCCCTCGCCCAACTCCTCCCGCTGCTCATCGAAGAGGCCGACCGGCAGGCCACCTGGGAACAGGCATCCGCGTTACTCGCCCGCACCGGCACCTGCGAGGAATGCGGCGAAGACCTCGCCCACGCCGCCTTCGCCCGCGCCACCGCCGTACTCAAACAACTCCTCGAAGGACTCGGGGACGGCACCCACCACCTCGTGTGCAGCATCCCCGCAGGTGACCCGCAACTCCTCGCCGTCCTGCACACCACCGCACGCGAAGGCGGCAGGCAGCACCTCTCCGAATCACGGACCCTGATCTTCTGCACGGTCCTGGCCGCCGGCATGGCCCTCAACACCCCCGGCGGCATCGTCTCCCGCAGCACCACCGCCGACACCGCCCCCGGCCTCCCGCCCGACGCCACCCGCGACACCGTCCGCGGCTGGTCCCTGCGCGACGGCTGGCCACGCCCGCTCACCGCGGCCCAGGTCTTCACCGCCTACTGCACCGACGCCGACACCGGCGAACCCATCCCGCCCGAACACCGCGTCGACCACGCCGCCGGCCTCCCCCTCACCCCGCCACCCGAGACCCACCGGCACCACTGACCCCCAACCACCGCCGCCCGTACGGCAGATGGCCGCCCCGCCACACAGGGCGGGACGGCCATCGGCACCGGAACGCGACGCTCACGCCGCCCGGCATCACTCTCCGGAGAGCACCGCCTGCGCCGCCGACCGCGCGTCGTCGGCGGTGTCCGCGGCCCGCGCCGCCGCCGCCGCACGCTCACACTGCGCCAGCGTGTGCTTCGACAGCGTCGACCGCACGTAGGGGATCGACGCCGCACCCATGGAAAGGCTGGTGACACCGAGCCCGGTCAGCACACACGCCAACAGCGGATCGGCAGCCGCCTCACCACACACACCACAGCTCTTGCCCTCGGCCTTCGCGGCCTCGGCCGAAACCGCGACGAGATCGAGCAGCGCCGGCTGCCACGGATCCTGAAGACGCGACACCGCACCGACCTGACGGTCCGCCGCGAAGGTGTACTGCGCCAGGTCATTCGTCCCCAGCGAAAGGAACTCGACCTCCTGCAGAATCGACCGGGCCCGCAGCGCGGCGGACGGAATCTCCACCATCGCACCGAACTTCGCCTGAAGACCGGCCTCCCGGCACGCGTCGGCGAACGCCTTGGCGTCGGTACGGTCCGCCACCATCGGCGCCATGACCTCGAGGTAGACCGGCAGCCCCTCGGCCGCCTTCGCCAGCGCGGTCAGCTGGGTACGCAGCACGTCGGGGTGGTCGAGCAGCGTCCGCAGGCCCCGCACTCCCAGCGCGGGGTTCGGCTCGTCACCCGGCGTCAGGAAGTCCAGCGGCTTGTCCGCACCGGCATCCAGCACCCGCACCACGACACGGCCCTCGGGGAAGGCCGACAGCACCTTGCGGTACGCCTCGACCTGCTTGTCCTCGGACGGCGCCTTCTTGCTGTCGTCCAGGAAGAGGAACTCGGTACGGAACAGACCGACACCCTCCGCCCCCGCCTCGACCGCCGCCGGCACATCCGCGGGACCGCCGACATTCGCCAGCAGCGGCACCTTGTGCCCGTCCGATGTGGCACCCGGACCGGACGAAGCCGCCAGCGCCGCCTTACGCGCCGCAGCCGCCTGCTCGAGCCCCGCACGCTTCTCGGCACTCGGCTCGACGAAGATCTCACCGGTGCTGCCGTCGACGGCGATCACGGTGCCCTCGACCAGCTCACCCGCGCCCGGCAGCGCCACCACGGCCGGCACCCCCAGCGCCCGCGCGAGAATCGCGCTGTGGCTGGTCGGCCCGCCCTCCTCGGTCACGAACCCGAGCACCAGCGCCGGGTCGAGCAGCGCGGTGTCGGCCGGCGCGAGATCCCGCGCGATCAGCACGTACGGCTCGTCGCTGTCCGGCACACCCGGCATCGGCACACCCAGCAGCCGCGCGACGATACGGTTCCGCACGTCGTCGAGGTCGGCGACCCGCCCCGCCAGGTACTCCCCGGCACCCGCCAGCAGCGCCCGATAGGCGGCGAACGCGTCGTACACACCACGCTCGGCCGTGCTCCCGACCGCGATCCGACGCTCGACGTCGGCCATCAGCTCCGGGTCCTGGGCCATCATGGCCTGCGCCTCGAGCACGGCCTGCGCCTCACCCCCGGCCAGGTTCCCCCGCGCGATCAGGTCCGCGGCAACAGCCTCAACGGCCTGACGGGCACGCCCCTGTTCGCGCTCTGCGTCCTCGGCCGGAATCTGCTTGGCCGGCGGTTCGAGAACCGCCGTGCCCATGTGCCGCACCTCGCCGATCGCCACACCATGGCTCACGCCGACGCCTCGCAGCGTTGTCTCCATTTCACCCGTCTCCGGTTGATGCGGCGATACGCGCCGCCGCGGTGGATGTCGTAACTGCCGTCGCAGGACGGCACCCGGCTACTGCCAGGAGAAGAGCGTCTCGCCCGCCTTGATCTCGCCGTCCTCACGGACCTCACCGAGCGAGTCGGCAGCGGCCTCCAGCGCGACGACCGGGCACACCGGCGACTTCCCGGCCTCCTCGACCGCGGCCGGATTCCAGCGCACGACCGCCTGGCCGCGCTGAACGGTGTCGCCCTTGTTGACGAGCAGCTCGAAGCCCTCGCCGTTGAGCTGGACAGTGTCAATACCGAGGTGCGTGAGCACCCCGTGGCCGGCGGCGTCCACAACGACGAACGCATGCGGGTGCAACGAAACAACGACGCCGTCAACGGGCGAGACGGCCTCGGACGGCTCGCGCACGGGGTCAATGGCGGTACCGGGGCCCACCATCGCGCCGGAGAAGACCGGATCGGGCACAGCCGCGAGTCCGATGGCACGTCCGGCAAGCGGGGACGACACGGTGGTCATGGGAAGCCTCCCAGGGGCGGAGATTCATCAGGCCGCCGTCACTACCTGTCCTGGACGGCGCACCGCTCAGAAGCGTAAGTCATAAGAACTGACGGTTCCGCATGAGCAACACCGCCCACAGCCCTCTCCGCCGCCGCTTCTGAGCACCCCATCGATTTGCCTCGCCCCAAGCGGGCCTGTACTGTCTGAGACCTGCCCCGGAAAGCCAACACCGCACAACTGCGGTCCGGCTCAGTGGGCAGCAATCCTTCGAATCATGATTCGGAATATCGAATCGAGCTTCTGCATGCCTGCAGAAGGACAGTGATTTCGAAAGGCCGGAAAGCGAAAGCCGGAAGGCCAACCTCGCTCCAACAGGGGGCCGGATACGGAAACGGATCTGGTAAGGTTGGAAACGCGAAAAGGCCGAAAGGCTGGATCGCACCGGCGGAAATCAGGACCGCGAGGATCTGATAGAGTCGGAAACGCAAGACCGGAGGGAAGCGCCCGGAGAGCCTGGCGAAACAGGCACAAAGGAAGCGTCCGTTCCTTGAGAACTCAACAGCGTGCCAAAAGTCAACGCCAGATATGTTGATACCCCGTCCACTTCGGTGGA
>NZ_JBICVO010000018.1:0-172315 GCF_043199105.1 Streptomyces sp. NPDC048644 | reverse complement strand
CTCGACGCATGTGCCCTCGGGTACGTGTGAAGAGGCTGCCGGCGTTGGCACCTGTCGCTGCGGGGAGCGACCCGGTGCGGCCCCTCCGACCCACCCGGGCCTCGTACGCGGCTGACCGCCGGTGGGCCTGGCCCTGTCCCCTGTGCCTCGCCCTTCGGGCCTCGTGGGCGGCTGGTGTGTGTGCGTGTGGGTCAGGGGGTGGTGCGGCGCATGCGCCACAGGAGGAAGACGGAGGAGGCCACTGCGGCGATGCGGACCATTGCGGGGAGGGCGTCCAGGAGTTCGTGGCCCAGTTGGCCCGGTGTGATGGGGGTGCCCCAGCGGCCGTCCAGGCGGCCCCAGAGCCAGATCAGCATGCCGCCGATGAGGATGCCGGGCACGCCCAGTGCGGCGAACTTCGCCTCGGTGCGGGTGAGTCGGCGCGATACGTAGGCCAGTGCCCAGCCGGCCGCGAGGGCCAGCCAGGATCCCAGTACGGCGCCGACGAGCAGCAGCAGTACGGCGAGGGTGATCACCGGGCTGAGGCGGATGCGGGCGGCGGGTGAGGTGTCCTGGGCCGGGGTCTCGTCGGCGGTGGGTTCGGCGGCCGGTGCGCCGCTTTTGCGGGTGAGGGTGCGGCGCAGGATGCCGGGCAGGGGTGGCTTGGCGGCGGGGGGCTGAGCCTCTGTCGTGTCGTCATCGGGGGCCGGTTTGCCGTCCTTTGACGGGGCGCCGTCCTTGGGGCGTTCCCATATTTCCGGGATCTCGATGCCGCCGACGAAACCGGGCACCGACTCGCCGGGGCCGAACGGCGCCGCCTGCACCCGCCACCAGTCGGGGCCGTCGTCGTCGCCGAGTTCGTCGGCACCGGCCAGGTGGGGCGGGGTGCTGGCGGCCGGGGGGAGGGTGAAGCGCGGTCCTGCGGTGTCGCCCGCCTGCTCGGCCTGCGGCTTGGCCGCCTTTTTCAGGAAGCTGAGCTTCGGGGCGATGCCGCCTTCCGGGACCGGGCGGTCTCCGTCGCGGGGTGCGGGCACCGAACCGGTGAGCCCGCTGCGGGCGGCCAGGCCGCTGAGTCTGTCGCGTACGCCGGGGCGGGGTGTGCGTTCGGCCGCGGTGGGGCGGGGGGACGGTTCCGGAGCCGGGTGGTCGGCAGCGGAGGAGGGAGGGGAGGAGGCTGCGGTGTCGTGGGGAGTGGGCTCCGGCGGCTGAGGTGCGGGGGTGCGGTCCTCGTCGGTCGCTCCGGCGCCTCCGGCCGCTCCGGCCGCTCCGGCCGCTCCGGCCGCTCCGGCCGCTGCCGAGACCACCGCGTCCGGTGTGCCCAGGCGTGCGAGGACCCGTTTCACGCTGGAGACCGAATTGGTTTTCTGGGCTGCCAGCTGGGCCGTCAGGTCGGTGCGCAGCGTGGCCACCAGCCGCATCCGCACGGCCGATGACAGGCCCCGTTGCTGGGCCAGGTCGCCGACCCGGCTCAGATAGTCAAAGACGAGCTTATCGCTCTCGATCCCCACGAAATCCCCTGCGGCGTGCGCTGGTTGCTGCCTCGACGTTACCCCTTCGGCCCAGTGGGGTGACGGAGGCGGGACGTGTGAGGGGACTGCGGGGCGACGGGACGGAGGGGGCGGGTGCGCTGTCAGGTGTGGTCTCGGGCCGGGCGTCCGCGGGAAGCCGGGGGACGCGGCTGCGGGGCGTCGGGCACGACGTCCGCTGCCGTCGCGGGAGACCTGTGCCCCCGGGCACGGCTACCGTAGGGCGGATGACTGATACGCCCCGCACACTCGCCGAGGAGCTTCGGACCCGCACCGACAGCGGGCTCGTCGACCTGCTGCGGGCCCGTCCCGACCTGCTGAGTCCGGTGCCGGGCGATGTCACCCAGCTCGCCACCAGGGCCGGGACGCGGGCGTCGGTGGTGCGGGCCGTGGAGCGGCTCGACCGGTTCGCGTTGCAGACGGCGGAGGCGCTGGCGGTGGCGCCCGATCCGTGTCCTTACGCGGTCCTCGCCGGGCTGATGGCCGGGGACGCGGGGGACGCGGGGGTGCTCGCCGCGCTGCCGGACGCGGTGGCGGGACTGCGGGCGCAGGCGCTGGTCTGGGGGCCCGACGACCGGCTGCGGCTGGTGCGTACGGCGCGTGAGCTGCTCACGCCCAGTGCGACGCATCCCTCGCCGACAGGGCTGGGGCCGAGCGTCGCCGAGGCCACGTCGGGGATGTCTCCGGGGCGGCTCCAGGAGATCATCGCGGCTGCCGGGCTGCCCGCGACCCACGATCCGGTGACCGCGGTGTCCGCGCTCGCCGCCCTGTTCACCGACCGCGTCCGGATGGCGGCGCTGCTCGACACCGCGCCCGCCGAATCCGTCGCCGTCCTCGACAAGCTGCTGTGGGGCCCGCCCTACGGCGGGGTCACCGACCGGCCCGCGCCGCATCTCCAGTGGCTGCTGGACCGCGGGCTGCTGCTGCCCGCGGGCGCGCGCAATGTCGTACTGCCCAGGGAAGCGGCGCTGCACCTGCGGGCGGGGCGTGCGCACCGTGAGCCCGAGCCGGTGCCGCCGGCTCTCGCACCGGTCACCGAGCGGGATCCGCTGGCCGTGGACGGCGCGGCGGCGGGCCAGGCGTTCACCGCGCTGGCGACCGTCGAGGAACTGCTGAAGGAATGGGATCTCGGCGGGCCCGCCGTCCTGCGTGCGGGCGGGCTGAGCGTCCGCGACCTCAAGCGGACCGCAGCCGCGCTCGACACCACCGAGCAGCTGGCCGCCTTCTGGCTGGAACTGGCCTACGCGGCGGGGCTCGTGGCGTCCGACGGCGAGGCCGACGAGCGGTACGCGGCCACCCCCGCGGCCGAGGAGTGGCTGCAACTGCCCGACGAGCTGCGCTGGGCCGAGCTGGTGGCGGGCTGGCTGGCGGCGACCCGTACGCCCGGTGTGGTCGGCAGTGCGGACGCCAAGGGCCGGGCGCTGGCCGCACTCGGTCCGCACCTCGACCGCTCCCCCGCCCCGGAGGTGCGCCGCCGCGCCCTCACCCTCCTCGCCTCTCTCCCGCCGGGTGCGGCCGTCCCCGCGGGCGCCGTGCTCGACCGTCTCCACTGGGAACGCCCGCTGCGCGCCGCCGCGCCGGGCGCACCGGCCTCCGGTACGGCCGCGCCGCCCGTGTCCGATCTGCGCTCCCGGATCGCCCAATGGACGCTCGCCGAGGCCGAGTTGCTGGGTGTCACGGGGCGGGGCGCGCTCGCCACCCACGGCCGGGTCCTCATCGGCGCCGAAACGTCACCGCAGGCGGACGGGCCGGACTCCGCCGTACCGTCGGCGGCGGAGACCGGGGCCGCCGCCGCCCGCGCCGCGGCCCTGCTCGCCCCGCATCTGCCCGAACCCCTCGACCACGTCCTGCTCCAGGCCGACCTGACCGCCGTCGCGCCGGGACCGCTGCGCCGCCCGCTCGCCGAGGCGCTCGGCGTGCTCGCCGACGTCGAGTCCAAGGGCGGCGCGACCGTCTACCGCTTCACGCCGGGTTCGGTACGCCGCGCCCTGGACGCCGGACGTTCCGCCGCCGAGCTGCAGGACTTCCTCGCGACGCACTCGCGCACCCCGGTGCCGCAGCCGCTCGCCTACCTCATCGACGATGTGGCGCGCAGGCACGGCCAGTTGCGGATCGGCGCGGCCGGCGCCTATGTCCGCTGCGACGACGACGCGCTGCTCTCCGAGATCCTCGCCGACCGCCGTGCCGCCCCCCTGCGTCTGCGCCGTCTCGCCCCGACCGTGCTGGCCGCGCAGACCGCGCCCGACCAACTCCTCGAAGGACTGCGGGCGATGGGCTACGCCCCGGCCGCCGAGTCCGCCGAGGGCGACGTCCTGATCACCCGCCCCGACTCGTACCGCACCCCGCCGCGCACCGCGCCCGCTCCGGTGCCCGAGGGTCCGCCCGCGCCCGATCCGGCCCTCGTCGGCGGGGCCGTGCGCGCCATCCGGGCCGGTGACCTGGCGGCCACCGCGGAACGCAAGCCGGTGGCGGCGACCGCCCCGGCGCCGGGCGCGCTGCCCCGCACCACATCGGCCGAGACCCTGGCCACGATGCAGGCCGCGGTGCTCACCCAGGCCGCCGTCTGGATCGGTTACGTCAACGCCGACGGCGCCGCCAGCCAGCGCGTCATCGCGCCGGTCCGCGTCGAGGGCGGCTTCGTCACCGCGTACGACCACACGTCCGACGAGGTCAGGACCTATCCGCTGCACCGGATCACCGGCGTCGCCGAGCTGGCGGAAGGCTAGGGCCAAGGGCGCGGAGATCCGTCGGAAGCGCCCTGGAGCCGAGGGCGCGGAGATCCACTGGAAGCGTCCCGGAGCCGAGGGCGCGCGGGCGTTCCTCAGTCCCGGCGGGCCGGGGGCCGCCGCCCCGCCCGGCGCCATATGACCGCCATCCCCACCGCGAGCACCAGCACCGCGGCCACCACGATGGCCCCCTTGATGAGCAGGTCCGTCATCAGGTGGTGGACGAGCCCGGACGCCGCCATCGCCTGCGGTGACACCCCGGAGTGCGTCATCGCCTGCCACCGCCCCGGTTCGGGCCGTCCGTGAGCCGCCGGGCCGCGTACCGCAGGGCGGCCCGCGCCGCCGGGTCCGCGTACCGGCGCGCCTGGTCGAGCCGCCCACGTCGCTTCAGCGCGAGCGCGACGCCGAAGACCACCAGCGCCAGCACCACAAGACCGGCCGCCATCAGGCCGAACCTGACGAGCATGAGGTTGAGATACGTCTCCATGGTCTGTCTCCGATCCCGGCCCGGCCCGGCTCCGTCGCGTCGGGCTCCGTGGATGCCCATCGCCGTGCCGTCGGTCTCCGTCGGTATTTATCACGGGTGTGATGGAAAAATAATTTATCACAGCCGTGATAGAAAGGGGTCATGCCGAAGCACGTGGACCGGGAAGCCCGCCGCCGCGAGGTTGTCGACGCCCTCTTCCGGATCGTCGTCCGGGACGGGCTCCAGCGCGCCTCGCTGCGCGCCGTCGCCGACGAAGCCGGCCTCAACATCGGCTCCGTGCGGCACTACTTCGCCTCGCAGCAGGAACTGATGCGGTTCGCGATGGAGTCGATGCTGGAGCGGGTCTCCGAGCGCCTGCTCCGCCACGTCGAAGAGATCGGCGGGCTGGCGGGACACCCGCGCCCCGAGCAGTACGACCTGGCCGCCGGCCTGCTCGCCGAGCTGCTGCCCCTGGACGACCTCCGCCGGGCCGAGGTCACCGTCTTCCTCGACTTCACCGCCGCCGCCCGCACCGACCCGGCCTTCGCCGACCTCTCCCGCAAGGCGGCCACCGGCACCCGCGGCCTCGTCCGCCGCGTCCTGACCCGCCTCGCCGACGACGGTGCCCTCGGCCAGGGCCGCGATCTGCCCGCAGAGACCGAACGCCTCGCCGCCCTCATCGACGGCCTCGGCCTCACCGCGGTGCTCCACCCCACCGTCGTCACGCCGCAGACCTGCACCGAGGCCCTCCGCAACCACCTGTCCGAGCTGGCCGCGCCCGCACCCTGAACGGCGCCCGGACAGCGAAACGGCCCGCCGGATCGCTGTCCTGCGGGCCGTCACGGCACGGCTGACCCGGTACGACGTGTCAGAGCCGGCGCTCGGCCGCCTCGACGGTGTCGCCGCCACCGGTGTTGAACGCCAGCGCGGCCTGCGGCGCATGGATCCGGACCGCGTTCACCACCTGCTCGAAGAAGGTCAGCAGCGGTTCCGGCTTGCGGATGCCGCCCCCGATGACGACGACGTCCCACACCCGCTCCGCCAGCGCCGCTTCGAGCGCGGCCCCCGCCCACTCGTCGAGCGGCACCAGCGTCAAGGACGCCTCCACGCCACGCTCCGCGAAGCGCGCCGGCTCACCGTCGAGTGCCGCGAGAATGGCGTCCGCGTCGAGGCCGGGTACGGCCCGCGGATCGACACCGAGAACGAGAACGGCCGCCCCGCCCCGTCGGCGCGATGCGGCACACTGGACGTTTGGCCGTACCCGCGGCCGGTCCCCCGGTAGTGAAAGGCGAGGCGCGTGAACGGACCTCTTATCGTCCAGAGCGACAAGACGCTGCTCCTGGAGGTGGACCACGAGCTGGCGGACGCCTGTCGCCGGGCCATCGCCCCGTTCGCCGAGCTGGAGCGGGCGCCCGAGCACAT
Source organism: Streptomyces sp. NPDC048644 (assembly GCF_043199105.1). Lineage (NCBI taxonomy): Bacteria > Bacillati > Actinomycetota > Actinomycetes > Kitasatosporales > Streptomycetaceae > Streptomyces > Streptomyces sp. NPDC048644. The sequence continues at coordinate 166,196 of NZ_JBICVO010000018.1, read as the reverse complement.
CCACACGTATCGGGTGACGCCGCTCGGGCTGTGGAACGCGCGGGCCGCCGGGCACGACGCGGAGCAGGTCGTGGACGCGCTGGTGCAGTTCTCGCGGTACCCGGTGCCGCACGCGCTGCTCGTCGACATCGCCGAGACCATGTCGCGCTACGGGCGGCTGACGCTGACCAAGCATCCCGCGCACGGCCTGGTGCTGACCTCGACCGACCGGCCGGTGCTGGAGGAGATCCTGCGGTCGAAGAAGGTGCAGCCGCTGGTCGGCGCGCGGCTCGACCCGGATTCCGTGGTCGTGCATCCGTCCGAGCGCGGGCAGATCAAGCAGACGCTGCTGAAGCTCGGCTGGCCGGCCGAGGACCTGGCGGGTTACGTCGACGGCGAGGCGCACCCGATCGCGCTGGCCGAGGACGGCTGGGCGCTGCGGCCGTATCAGCAGCAGGCCGTCGAGGGGTTCTGGCACGGCGGTTCCGGTGTCGTGGTGCTGCCGTGCGGTGCGGGAAAGACGCTGGTGGGGGCCGGGGCGATGGCTCAGGCGAAGGCCACCACGCTGATTCTGGTCACGAACACGGTCTCGGCGCGGCAGTGGAAGCACGAGCTGGTGAAGCGGACGTCGCTGACCGAGGAGGAGATCGGCGAGTACAGCGGCACGAAGAAGGAGATCCGGCCGGTCACCATCGCGACGTACCAGGTGCTGACGACGAAGCGGAAGGGCGTCTACCCGCACCTGGAGCTGTTCGACTCGCGGGACTGGGGCCTGATCATCTACGACGAGGTGCACCTGCTGCCCGCGCCGGTCTTCAAGTTCACCGCCGACCTCCAGGCGCGGCGGCGTCTCGGTCTGACCGCGACGCTGGTGCGCGAGGACGGCCGGGAGTCGGACGTCTTCTCGCTGATCGGGCCGAAGCGGTTCGACGCTCCGTGGAAGGAGATCGAGGCGCAGGGGTACATCGCGCCCGCGGACTGCGTCGAGGTCCGGGTCAACCTCTCCGACACCGAGCGCCTGGCGTACGCGACGGCGGAGACCGAGGAGAAGTACCGGTTCTGCGCGACGACGGGCAGCAAGCAGCGGGTCACCGAGGCGCTGGTCCGCCGGCATCAGGGCGAGCAGACGCTGGTCATCGGGCAGTACATCGACCAGCTGGACGAGCTGGGCGAGCATCTGGGCGCGCCGGTGATCAAGGGCGAGACGACCAACGCGCAGCGCGAGAAGCTGTTCGGCGCCTTCCGTGAGGGCGAGATCTCGGTGCTGGTCGTCTCGAAGGTCGCGAACTTCTCGATCGACCTGCCGGAGGCGACGGTCGCGATCCAGGTGTCCGGCACCTTCGGCTCGCGGCAGGAGGAGGCCCAGCGTCTGGGGCGGGTGCTGCGGCCGAAGGCGGACGGGCACGAGGCGCGCTTCTACTCGGTCGTCGCGCGCGACACCATCGACCAGGACTTCGCGGCGCACCGCCAGCGCTTCCTGGCCGAGCAGGGGTACGCGTACCGGATCGTGGACGCGGACGAGCTGCTGTCGGCGGATCCTTCCGAGGACGCCTGACCGGAGCCTGTCGGTCAGCCTGCCGTGCGGGTGCTCTGCGGCAGCGTACGGCCGGTGCGTGGGCGTGGGATGCGGCCCGGGGTGCCGTCCGTCGGGGCCGTGCGGGTCCACCACACCACCATCGCCAGCATCGCGAGGCCGAGCAGCGGGTACGGCGAGGTGAGCGGCTGCTGCCACCAGGAGAAGTGCAGGTCGAGGTAGCCGGTGTGCGGGACGATCCACAGGGTGCGGACGGTGAAGGCGAGCGTGACGGCGACGAGCAGGGCGCGGCGCCAGCGGATGCCGCGGGTGTGGGCGGCCAGCGCGACGATCAGCGGCACGCACCAGACCCAGTGGTGGGACCAGCTGATCGGTGAGACGAGCAGCGCGGTGACGGCGGTGCAGAGCACGCCCCAGATGTCACCGCCGCGCCGCAGGAAGGCGCGGCGGGCGGCGTAGAGCCCTCCGGCGGCGGTGAGCAGCGCGGCGACGGCCCATATGAGGCCGGGCTCGGGGGTGTGCAGGACGCGGGCGATCAGGCCCTGGAGCGACTGGTTGTCGACGATCCACACCTTGCCGACCCGGCTCGTCTCGAACATCCGCCGGGTCCAGAAGTCGACGCTGGCGTCCGGGAGCACCAGCAGTCCGAGCAGTACCGAGCCGAGGAATCCGGCTGCGGCGGTGCAGGCGGCCTTCACCCGTCCCGTGACGAGGAGATAGACCGCGAAGATCGCCGGTGTGAGCTTCACGCCTGCGGCGATGCCGACGGCGAGGCCCTTGAAGCGGGCGCCGTCGGGGCGGGCGAGGTCCCACAGGACGAGGCAGGTCAGGGCGAGGTTGATCTGCCCGAAGATCAGGGTCTGGAAGACCGGTTCGAGCCAGATGCCGAGTGCGGTGGCGCCGATGACGGTGGGCGCGGTGTACGCGGAGCGGCGTATTCCGGCGGCTTTGCAGGAGAGCTGGATCAGCACGGCGAGCAGCGCGCCGTTGGCGAGGACGCAGGCGACCTTGAGCGTGGCGAGCGAGACCCACGTGGTGGGGAGGAAGAGCAGTGCGGCGAACGGCGGGTAAGTGGCCGGAAGGTGCCATTTGGTCGTGGTGAATCCGTAGAGATCACCGCCCGTCGCGGCGGCCTCGCCCTCGGCGCGGTAGACCTCTATGTCGGGCATCGGCAGCGGGTGGACCGTATACAGCACCCAGAGGCCGATGAGGGAAGCCGCCACCAGCGCTCCCGCGATCACCATGCGGTGCGGTCCGGCGACGCTCTGCGCCCATGTCCGCCTCCACGTCCGCGTCCCGTCGGCGGCAGACACCCGTTGCCCTCCTCGTCGCCCTGCGCTCTTTACGCGGCGACGCTAGCTGATCAGGGCCGACGGCCCGTAACGGTTTCCGGTCAACCGGATGTCCGGGAGGAATCACGCGCCCGCCGGCCGCTCCGGGGCGGGTGCCGGGGCCGGGGCGCCCCTGGTCAGTCCTCGGCGTACTCGCCGAGCAGGACGACGCTGAAGGCCGCCGCTGCGAAGACCTTCACCGCGCGCAGGGCGTTGCCGACGAGGTGGTGGCTGTCGTGGTCCCGGCCGACGGGCCCGGTGTCGAGCGCGGTGGCCCCCTTGGCCGGGTGCAGGGAAGCCGGTGCGACCGCTGGAATCATCGTTGCGCTGCTCATGCCTCCATGATGGTTTTCCCCCGGATACGGCACATCGGTCGATGGGTCCATTCCGCAGGGGGCCTGAAGTCCGACGGCGGGACCGCCCGGCCCCCTACCGGAGACGGACGGGGTCCTACGGGAGAGGGACGGGCGTACGGGGGCTCCGGAGCAGGACGGGCCGCCGGATATCCGTTGGCGCCGCGAATAGCTGCTGACTACAATCGCGCGTCTGCCCTGCCTCCCGTCGAGGAGTGCCGCCGACCGGACGGAAACCGGCCGGTTCTTCGCATGACGCCGATGACCGCCCCACGTACCGAACAACGGCCCGCCGTGCCCGCTCGCAGCGGCGCGTGCCCGCCGCAGTGAGATCCCACCGGAGGCAACGCCGTGCCCGCGCACGCCCAGCAACCCGCATCACCCGCATCCGCCCCGGCCCCAGGCGCCGCAGCCGACCCGCTCCAGCGCGAGCGCGCCCACCTCGCCGCTTCCCGCACCGCGCTGCGCGCCATGCGCGCCGACGCCGAGGCGCTGAACATCGCCGACGTCACCGCGAACTGGGTCAACGCCGAGGTACTCCAGGGCGAGATCGACGCCCGTATCAAGGCGCTCGCCGACCTGACCCACACCCCGCTCTTCTTCGGCCGGCTCGACTACCTGCACGCGCCGGGGATAGACGTGGCGGAGGACGAATCACGAGGTGCGGCGCAAAGCGCCTCCGGCAAGGGCGGTGATGGGCGACGGGCGGGCGAGAACTTCTACATCGGGCGGCGGCACGTCCACGACGCCGACGGCGACCCGATGGTCATCGACTGGCGCGCCCCCGTCTCCCAGCCGTTCTACCGGGCCTCCAAGAAGGACCCGATGGATCTCGCGCTGCGCCGCAGATTCGGCTACACCGGCGGCGAGCTGACCGCGTACGAGGACGAACACCTCACGGATCCCGGGGAGGGCGAACAGACCAGCAAGCTCCTCCAGTCGGAGATCGAGCGTCCGCGCGTCGGGCCGATGCGGGACATCGTCGCGACGATCCAGCCCGAGCAGGACGAGATCGTCCGCGCCGGGATCAGCGGTTCGGTCTGCGTCCAGGGCGCGCCCGGCACCGGGAAGACGGCGGTCGGCCTGCACCGTGTCGCGTATCTGCTGTACGCGCACCGGGAGCGGCTGGCCCGCTCCGGCACCCTCGTGATCGGCCCGAACGACTCCTTCCTGCACTACATCGAGCAGGTGCTGCCCGCGCTGGGCGAGCTGGAGGTCAAGCAGGCCACCGTCGACGCACTCGTCGGCCATGTGGAGGTGCGCGGCACCGACGGGGCGGCAGCCGCCACGCTCAAGGGCGACGCGCGGATGGCCGAGGTGCTGCGGCGGGCGGTCCGCTCGCACATCTCGCTGCCGCAGGAGCCCTGCGTGGTCGTCCGCGGCTCCCGCCGCTGGCGCATCCCGGCGTATGAACTCGAAGAGATCGTGCGGGAGTTGATGGAGCGGGAGATCCGCTACGGTGCGGCGCGCGAGGCGCTGCCGCAGCGGATCGCGCATGCCGTGCTGGTGCGGATGGAGCAGGCGGGCGAGGCGCCCGACGACCGGGTGCAGGACGCGGTGGCGCGCAATCCCGCGGTGAAGGCCCTGGTCAAGGCGGTCTGGCCGCCGGTGGATCCGGCGAAGCTGGTGCTGCGGCTGCTGGGCGACGCGGAGTTCCTGGCCGCGCAGGCGGAGGGGATCCTGTCGCCCGACGAGCAGCAGGAGATCCTGTGGGCCAAGCCGGCCAGGAGCGTGAAGAGCGCCAAGTGGTCTTCCGCGGACGCGGTGTTGATCGACGAGGCGATGGACCTGGTGGCGCGCACCCACTCGCTGGGCCATGTGGTGCTGGACGAGGCGCAGGACCTGTCCCCGATGCAGTACCGCGCGGTGGGCCGCCGCTGTACGACGGGTTCGGTGACGATCCTGGGCGACATCGCGCAGGGCACCACCCCGTGGTCGACCAACACCTGGGAGGAGGCGCTGGCCCACCTCGGCAAGCCGGGTTCGGCCATCGAGGAGCTGACGCTGGGCTTCCGCGTGCCGCGCGAGGTCATCGCGTACGCGTCCCGGCTGCTGCCCGCCATCGCGCCCGAGCTGACGGAGGCGACCTCGATCCGCGAGTCGGCCGGCGACTTCGAGATCCGCACGGTCCAGCCGCAGGACCTGGACACGTCCGTGCTCGCTGCCTGCCACGACGCGCTGGCGAAGGAGGGCTCGATCGGCCTGATCGCGGCCGACGAGCGGGTGCCCGCGCTGCGCGCCGCCTTGGAGAAGGCCGGTCTGAGCTGCCTCTCCCCCGGCGATGAGACCTCGGCCGACGCCCGCCTGACCCTGGTGCCGGCGACGCTCGCCAAGGGCCTGGAGTACGACTACGTGGTGCTGGACGAACCGGCCGCGATCGTGGCGGGCGAGCCGGACGAACGCACCGGGCTGCGCCGCCTGTATGTGTGCCTGACCCGTGCGGTGTCCGGCCTGACGATCATTCATGCGGCGGGATTGCCCGAGCAGTTGACGGACGGAGGGAGCGGTTCGGCCGCCGCGACGGGAGAGTTGACGGACCTGCTCGACGGATTGGATACCGTTCCCGGCCAGTTGCCCGAAGGTTTCGAAGGGGTGCCCACGTCATGACGTACGAGCAGGGCGGCGGGCCCGGCGCCGACGGCCCGCGTGCCGGGGAGGGGGCGGAGACGGCGGTCACGGTGTGCGTCGTCGCCTCGCCCCTGGCGGCCTGGTTCCACCACCTGCTGACGCGTCCGGTCGTCGTGATCGACGGCCGGGAGCACCCGGTGCGCTGGGGGCAGCGGGAGACGCGCGCCGGGCGGGCCCGGGTCGCTCCCGGCCTGCACCGGCTCTGCGTCGCCTTCCGCTACCGGTGGCAGCGGAAGGCGCGCCTCGGCGCAACCTGCGAGGAGTTCACGGCGGACGGGACGCCGGTCGGCTTCACCGCCCAGCTCGGCGTGCGCAACGGCAGCGGGTTCAGGATCGGGGTACGGGGCACCGTCCGCGTCCCGCCGGACACGCCCTGACGGCCCACCGCTCCCTACGTCCTATCGCTCCCTACGCCCCATCGCCCCCTCTAGGCCCCGTCCAGCGCCGTCCGCCACTCCCGTACCGCCGCCGCGTCCACCGGGCCGGACCAGCCGTCGGGGCGGGCGGCGCCGCCGATGTGGAAGGCGTCGAGGCCGCCCGCGCGCAGCGTCGGGAGGTGGGCCAGGGTGAGGCCGCCGCCGACCAGGATCTGCGGGGTGTAGCCCGGTTCGCCGGTGGCCGCGCGGGACTGTTCGGCCAGCAGGGTCGCCAGGCCGTCTTCGACGCCGCACGCGGAGCCCGCGGTGAGGAACGCGTCGGGTCCTGCGGGCCCCGGGGCGCCGCCGGGGCCCGGGGTCTCGGGGAGGGTGGCCAGTTCCTTGCGCAGGGCGTCACGGTCGGCGGCCCGGTCGATGGCCCGGTGGAAGGTCCAGCGGCAGCCGTCGATCACCTCGGCGACCGCCCGCACGGCGCGCAGGTCCGGGCTGCCGTCGGGGCCCAGGAAGCCGAGGACGAATTCATCGGCGCCCTCGGCCCGCAGCGCGGCGGCGTCCGCGCACAGCGTGTCCACGTCTCCGGCCGCGAAGCCGTCGGCGCGGCGCAGCATCACGCGCAGCGGGATATCGACGGCGGCCCGGATGGCGGCGAAGACGGCGCGGGGCGGGGTGAGCCCGTCGGCTGCCATGTCGGTGGCCAGTTCGAGCCGGTCGGCCCCTCCGGCCTGGGCCGCGACCGCGTCCTGCGGGTCGAGCGCGATCACCTCCAGGAGTGCGCGCTTGCTCATGTGACCTCAACCCTTCGGTGGACGACGTGGACGACGTGGACAGGGGTGGACGACGGTGGACCGGGCAGGCACAGGTCTAGTCCAATATCCAGCGTAAGGGCTGGTGGACGGTGCGGGGCCCACCACTACGCGGGACACGACCGGAAACCGCCCATACGCGCGGCCGGGCGCCCCCGTGCACCTCGGACCCGACGTGCACCCCTTACCCGTACGGCCCGCCCCGTTCACCCGGCCACCCCCCGCTACGCGCGTCGCAAACCACTCATCAGAGCGGGTGTGGAACTTGCCAATCATGGGTAACACGCCTTCCTCGTAAGGGCGTTGCGGCATCATGCACGTGGCCCACGAGCAGGGAGAAGCCGATGTCCGACCTTGCCACCGTTTCCGCCGAAGTCGCCCCCTTTCTCGCCCTGGCGGCGAACAGCCTCGGCAGCACCGTCCTCACCACCGCCCAGCAGCGGATCGCCGACCGCACGGTGACGGCGGGCGAAGGCTTCTTCCGCCGGCTGCTGCGCCGCGACCCCGGCGACGGGGACCAGGACCGCGGCAGCATCGGCGGCGGCACCGAGCCGCTGCTCGACACCCGTACCGCCGACACCCTCGACGGCCTGCTCGCCCGCCTCGACGACCGAGACCGGCAGCTGCTCTCCGACGCCATCACCGCCTGGCTGGCCGAGCCCGCCGACCGCCGCGAAGCCTCCCACCTGCTGGAACACGTGGCCCAACGCTCCGCACCCGCCCCCGTGCAGATCATCAACAACCACCCCACGGCGAACGGTGCGCACTCCCTCGCGGCTGTCGAGATCCACGGCGACATCCACCTGGGAGGCGGCGGACGCACCCAGGACGGCTCATGACAGCCGACGACCGCGAGGGCGGGAGCGCCCGCGGCGACCGCCGGAGACGGCCCGCGCGGGACACCCCGGGCACCCCACCCACCCGTGACATCCACAACAGCCCCACCACGCACGGCGACCACTCCATCGCCGCCAATGACATCAAGAACGTCATCATCCGCTGGGTGCTGCACCCCAGCGCCCGCTGGTTACCGCTGCTGCTGGTCTGCGCCGGGCTGGTGATCGCCCAGACCCTGCACCCGCGCGGCTCGTTCGGCCAGTACGTGCTGTGCGCCGTACTGGCCGGGATCGCGCTCGCCACGGCCGCCGTCCGCGTGCTGATCCGCAGGCCCCCGGGCGCCGGCTTCGTCGGGGCGCTCTCGCTGATCTCCGTGCTGGCCACCGTCGGCGGCTGGCTGGCGTTCCAGCACAGCGCCTCGCACGCCGACATCGACGTGACGGGGCAGGTCAGCACGGAAGGCACCCAGCCGCTCGACGACGCGGGGAACCGCTCGCTGATCTTCACCCTCGGCGAATCCGCGCTCGAAGAACCGCGCGCACGGCTGCGCCTGGACCTGGCGATCGACGACCACGACCCGTCGGGACCGACCTGCCTGCACCGGACCTCCGCCACGGTCCACCTGCTCACAGGGGGTGTCGCCGCCCAGGAGGAAGACCTTCGGTCCAGCGGCACCGTCGACTTCGCCCTGGGCGCGCGGACCGGCACCGTCAAGATCCAGCTGACGCTGAAGACCGGCCGGAACTGCCTGATGGACGTACGGGCCGCATCGGCGGTACTGCACGACAGTTGACGGCCGGCACCCGGCCACGACCAGGAACCTGAACGCGAACGGGGACGCCCATGACCACACCCGCACAGCACCGGGACGCACCGCCGAGAAGCCGCTCCCGCCGACGCCGCCGCCTGGCCTGCGCCGCGCTGCTCGCCCTCACCGCACTGCTCGCCGGTGCCTGCGCCGACCCCGAGCCGCCGTCCCTGTTCGCGGACGGCCGGGTCTCGGTCGGCGTCAAGAACGACCAGCCGGGGACCGGCAAGGAGACCTCCTACAAGTTCGCCGGGTTCGACATCACCGTCGCCCGGCAGGTACTCGCCGGCGTGCACGCGGAGCCCGATTTCAGCAGCGTGCCGTCCCAGGACCGCAGCACGGTGCTCACCCACCACCAGAAGGACCTGGTCATCGCGACCTACTCGATCACCGACAAGCGGATGAAGGCGGTGGACTTCGTCGGCCCCTACGCCACCACATCCCAGGGCATCATGATCCGCGAGAACGAAGCCGCCACCATCCGCAGCCGCAAGGACCTCAAGGGCAAGCGCGTCTGCACCTGGGAGGGCACCACCTCCGTCAAGGAACTGGACAAGCCCGCCTACGACGACATCGAGGACTATCCGCAGCACGACGCCTCGCTGTGCATCAAGGACCTGCAGGACGGCACGGCGGACGCGGTCTCGACCGACCAGATGATCCTCTACGGCTTCACGCAGGAGAAGGACGCCCACCTCAAGGTCGTCCCCGGCATCCTCTTCGGCTCGGCGAACGAATACGGCATCGCGATGGACAAGGGCCACCGCGCGGACTGCCTGCGGCTGCGCGACGCGCTGCGGGACTACCTCACCAGCACCGCCTGGGAGCAGGACTTCGCCATCTCACTGCCGTCCATCAAGGATGAAGAGCCGCACTGGCAGACCGATTTCAAGCCGACCACGGAGTCCATCGACCGGCTGTCCTGCCGCGACCACCCCGCCCCCTGACCCGGCCCGCGCCCCCTCGCCCGGCCCGTTCCGCGCGCGGCACAATGGCCGCATGACATCCGAGTCCCGTACGGCACGGCCCACCGGCCAGGCACCGGACCTGCACCGGCGCTGGGCCGCCGCCGTGGCATCGGCACGCGGCCAGGAAGGCCCCGATCCCGCCCCGTACGCGGACAACCTCCTGGCCCGCTGGGCGGAGCCGCAGCGCCGCTATCACACGCTCGCGCACCTGACCGCCGTCCTGGACCGCGTCGACGAACTCGCCGCGCACGCCGACGACCTGTGCGTCGTCCAGCTCGCCGCCTGGTTCCACGACGCGGTCTACCGCCCGGACCGCTCCGAGAACGAGGAGCGCAGCGCCGCGCTCGCCGAGCGCGCCCTGCCCGAACTCGGCGTCGGCCCGGCCCGCACCGCCGAGGCCGCCCGCCTGGTGCGGCTCACCGTCACCCACGACCCGGGCCCCGACGACCGCGACGGCGAGGTGCTGTGCGACGCCGACCTCGCGGTGCTCGCCGGCCGGCCCGCCGCCTACGCGGCTTACGCGGCGGCGGTCCGCGAGGAGTACGCCTTCGTCCCCGACCCCGACTTCACCGCGGGCCGCGCCGCCGTGCTCCGCCAACTCCTGTCCCTCCCCCGCCTCTTCCGCACCCCCACCGGCCGGGACCACTGGGAACACCCGGCCCGCCGCAACCTCGCCACCGAACTGGAGTTGCTGGAGGGATGAGCGAAGGGACGTATCTCGGCGGCGGCAGCGGCGATCCCTGGGCCGGGGTGGACGCGGCCGGACTGGCACAGGCCGCTCGGGCGCAAGGCGAACGGCCGGTGGCCGGTGTGGAGGACATGGCGTCGTACCTCGCGGCCCAGGTGTCCGACACTTCCCACCGGGACGTGGTGGGGCCGCTGCTCGACGGGCGGGGAGCGAGCGGCGTCGTGCTGCGGCGGGGCGCGGTCATCGCCCGCTGGGGCGATCCGGCGCGGGAGGAGATGGCGTTCAGCGCGACCAAGAGCGTGCTGTCGCTGGTGGCGGGGGTGGCGCAGGACGACGGGCTGCTGCGTCTTGACGAGCCGGTCCACCGGTCCGTCGGCCTGCCGCAGTTCGCGGACGGGCACGGACGCGCGATCACCTGGCGGCATCTGCTGGATCAGACCAGCCAGTGGGAGGGTGAGCTGTGGGGGAAGCCCACCGCGGTCGACGCCCAGAGCACGCGGGAGGGCACGGAGTCGGCGGGCGGTCCGCCCGGGGAGGGCTGGGCCTACAACGACGTCCGGGTGAACCTGGCCGCCCTGGCGCTGACGGTGCTGTTCCGGCGGTCGCTGCCGGACGTGCTACGCAGCCGGATCATGGCGCCGGTCGGTGCCTCGCCCTCGTGGTCCTGGCACGGCTACGCCGATTCCGTGGTGGACATCGACGGCGGCCGGGTGCCCGTGGTGTCCGGGGGCGCGCACTGGGGCGGCGGCCTGTGGATCAGCGCGCTCGACCTCGCCCGGATCGGACAGCTCTGTCTGCGGGGCGGGCGGTGGGGCGAGTGCCAGGTGGTGTCACGGCAATGGATCGACGCGTTGTGGACGCCCTGCCGGGTCAAGCCGGATTACGGGCTGTCCTGGTGGCTGAACGATGACCGCACGGTGTGGCCGCAGGCTCCGGCGACCGGCCGCTGCTCCCGGGGGAACGGCGGCAGCCACCTGCTGTGGGTGGATCCCGCGCGGGACCTGGTGATCAGTTCGCGGTGGGGAGCGGACGTCGAGACGCTGCTGGCGGCGGTGTCGAAGGCGGTGGAGCCGGTCCGAGCCGCGGCGTGACCGTACGGGAGGGCCGCGCCCCGTCCCGGAACGTGGACACCGCGCCCGAACGGGAATTCCCGTCCCGCCGCCGCTGTTCCTTGCAGTTATGCCTGCTCCATCCGATCCTTCCGGTTCTTCCGAACGCGCCCGCATGCCCATAGCCGTGTATGTACTCGGCCTTTCTGTCTTTGCGCTGGGCACCAGCGAATTCATGCTGTCCGGCATCCTCCAGCCGCTCGCCCGTGACCTGGGGGTTTCCATCCCGCAGGCGGGACTGCTGGTGTCCGCGTTCGCGATCGGGATGGTGGTCGGCGCGCCGGTGCTGGCCGCCGCGACGCTGCGGCTGCCGCGCCGTACGACCCTGATGGCGCTGCTCGCCGTCTTCGGCCTCGGCCAGGTGGCGGGCGCGCTGGCGCCGACGTACGGCGTGCTGTTCGTCTCCCGGGTGGTGAGCGCGCTGGCCTGCGCCGGGTTCTGGGCGGTCGGCGCCGCGGTCGCCGTCTCGCTGGTTCCGGTGACCGCGCGGGCCCGTGCGATGGCCGTCATGGTCGGCGGGCTGAGCGTCGCCAACATCGCGGGTGTCCCGGCCGGCGCGCTGCTCGGGCAGCACGCGGGCTGGCGGTCGGCGTTCTGGGCGGTGGCCGTGCTGTCGGTGATCGGCCTGGTGGGAGTGATCGCGCTGGTGCCGCGTACGGCGGTGCCGACGGGTGACGACCGGCCGCAGCTCCGCCGCGAGCTGGCCATCTACAAGGACAAGCAGGTCTGGCTCTCGCTGACCGCGACGGCGATGAACGGCGCCGCGGTCTTCGCGCTGTTCTCGTACCTCTCCCCGCTGCTGACCGACACCGCGGGGCTGGCGGAGAGCTGGGTGCCGACGGTGCTCGCGCTCTTCGGTGTCGGCGCGCTGATCGGTACGTTCGTCGGCGGCCGGGTCGCCGACGCGCACCTCTTCCCCACCCTGTTCACCGGAATCGCCGCGTCCACGGTCGTGCTGGCCGTACTGGCGATCACCGCGCACAATCCGGTCGCCGCCGTCGCCCTCTCCCTGATGCTCGGCGTCACGGCGTTCACCACCGCTCCGGCGCTGAACGCCCGGATGTTCAACGTCGCCAACGCCGCCCCGACGCTGGCCGGGGCGACCACCACCGCCGCCTTCAACGTCGGCAACACCCTCGGCCCCTGGCTGGGCGGCCTGGTCATCGCCGCGCACTGGGGCTATCGCTCGGTGGCCGGCCTCGGCGCGGCGCTGGCCGCGGTGGCCGTGCTGACCACCTTCATCTCGTTCCGCCTCCAGCGGTCCACGCCGGGCTCCCGGATCATCGCCAAGTCGGCGCCTTCCGGCAGCGCCTCCGTGCCCGCGGCCCGCTCCTCCGCTGAAGGCTCGGAGCAGCACGCGGGCTGACCGTCCGACGCGCCGGGGCGGGCCGCCGTCAGCCCGTCCCGGTGAAGCTCCACCGGGTCTGGCTGTAGGTCTCGCCCCGGCCGAAACCGAAGGCCGTCTCCGGTGCGACCCGGTAGACGACGGCACGGCCGCCGCCCCCGACGAAGGCGCCGTCGCGGACCTCGAACCGCCAGTCGCCGCCGTATTTCGCGGCGTAGGCGTCGGCCAGCCGCCGCAGCGTCTCCTCGTCGCCGACCTGGACGGCTTCCCCCTCGACGACCACGTCGAGGCCGGCGTGCAGGTCGTTGCCGCCGGCCGTCGAAGTGGTCAGGGCGCAGTGGGAGTTGGCGGCGAGGTTGTGCGCCTTGCGTTCGGCGGGTCCGGTGCAGAAGTGGAGCGCGTCGTCCATCCAGACGGCGATCAGCGGGGTGACGTGCGGGCGCCCTTCCGGCCTGAGGGTGGCGAGCCAGAAGACCTCCGCCTCGGTGAGCCCGCCGACCGCCGCCGTCCATGCGGTGGGGGTGGCGCCTTCGCTGCTGTAGCGCGTGTCGAGGGTGGTGGACGGCTCCCTCACCGGTACGTCCCTGGCCGGCATGGCGGTCTCCTTTCGGCGCGGCGCGTGGTCAGGGCCATCGTGCGGGTGCCGCCCGCCGGACCCCGCCCTCGACGCGCCGCCCGCCGCCCGTACGGGCGCGCCGCGACGCCGTCAGCGCTCGCGCCCCTCTCCGGGCGGCCCGCCGCGCCCGTCGGCGCCGAATTCGGCGAGCACGTCCCGGGTGTGCTCGCCCAGTGCGGGCACCGGGCCCATGCGCGCCTCGACGTCCGCGAAGTTGATGGGCGGCAGCACCGCGTCGACCGGGCCGACCGGCGTGTCGACGGCCCGCCACCGGTCGCGGGCGGCCAGCTGCGGATGGCCGGCCAGGCCGTGGACGGTGTGCAGCGCGGCGTTGGTGATGCCCGCCGCGTCGAGTGCGCTGACCAGTTCCGCTGTGGACAGCCCGGACGTCACCTCGGCGACCGCCGCGTCCACGGTCGCGCGGTGGCGGCAACGGGCGACGTTGGTGGCGTAGTCGGGGGCTTCGGCCAGGTCGGGGCGGCCGAGCACGTCGCGCGCCAACTGCCGCCACTGGCGGTCGTTCTGGACGCCGATCAGGAGGTCGGGCCCGTCCGCCGTGGGGTAGGCGTCGTAGGGGACGATCGACGGGTGGCCCAGTGCGGAGCGCGGCGGGGGCGTTCCGGTGTGCAGGGTGGTGTAGAGCGGGTGTCCCATCCATTCGGTCACCGCGTCGAACATCGAGATCTCCACGTGGGCGCCGCCGGCGCCGCGTTCCCTGCGCAGCAGGGCGGCCAGGACGGCGGAGAAGGCGTACATGCCGGCACCGATGTCGGCCACCGGGATGCCCGTCTTGGCCGGGGACTCGGCGGTTCCGGTGACCGATGCCAGGCCGGTCTCGCCCTGGATGAGCAGGTCGTAGGCGCGCCGGTCGCGGTACGGGCCCAAGCCGCCGTAGCCGGACATCTCCACGGCGATCAGGTCAGGGTGCGCGGCGCACAGGGCTTCGGCGCCGAAGCCCAGGCGCGCGGCGGCGCCGGGGGCGAGGTTCTGGACGAACACGTCGGCGTGTGCGACGAGTTCGGCGAGCGCCTCGCGCCCCTCGTCCGTCTTCAGGTCGATGGCGACGGATTCCTTGCCGCGGTTGAGCCAGACGAAGTGCGAGGCCATGCCGCGCACCGCCTCGTCGTAGCCGCGGGCGAAGTCACCGCCGTCCGGCCTTTCGATCTTGATGACCCGGGCGCCCAGGTCCGCGAGGTGACGGGTGGCCAGGGGCGCGGCCACCGCCTGTTCCACGCTGACCACCACGATGCCGTCCAGCGCGTGCATGGCTCCTCCAGAGGGTGCGGTAGGGGTGCGGCGGGCGCTCAGTAGGACCGGGGCAGGCCCATGACGTGCTGGGATACGTAGTTGAGCACCATTTCCTGGCTGATCGGGGCGAGGCGCATCAGCCGCGACTCACGGAAGTACCGTTCGACGTGGTACTCCTTCGCGTACCCCATGCCGCCGAGGGTCTGCACGGCACGATCCGCCGCCTGGTAACCGGCGTCGGCGCACAGCCATTTGGCCATGTTGGCCTCGCGTCCGCAGCTCAGTCCGCGGTCGTAGCGCCAGGCCGCGTTCCTGGCCATCAGGCGGGCGGCGTCGAGCCTGGTCAGGGCCTCGGCGAGGGGGAAGGCGATGCCCTGGTTCTGTCCGATGGGGCGGTCGAAGACGACGCGGTCGTTGGCGTAGCGGGTGGCGGCGTCCAGCGCGGCGCGGCCGATGCCCAGGGCTTCGTGCGCCAGCAGGATGCGCTCGGGGTTCAGGCCGTCCAGGAGGTAGCGGAAGCCCTTGCCCTCCTCGCCGATCCGGGCGCTCGCCGGTACCCGCAGGCCGTCGATGAAGATCTCGTTGGAGGCGACGGCGTTGCGGCCCATCTTGGGGATCGGGCGGATGTCCATGGCCGTGCGGTCGACGTCGGCGAGGAAGACGGAGATGCCGTCGGTCGGTTTGCCGACCTCGGCGCGCGGGGTGGTGCGGGCCAGCAGCACCATCTTCTGCGCGTCGCCCGCCTTGGTGATCCAGATCTTGCGGCCGTCGATGACGTAGTCGTCGCCGTCGCGGCGGGCGAAGGTGGAGATGCGGGTGGTGTCGGTGCCCGCGTCGGGTTCGGTGACGCCGAAGCAGACGTGCAGGTCTCCGGTGGCGGCCTGCGGCAGCACCTCGCGGCGCAGTGCCTCGCTGCCGTGTCTGGCGAGGACGTTGAGGCCGAAGATGGTCAGGTGCATGGTGCTGCATCCGTTCATTCCGGCGCCGGACGCGGCCACCTCCTCCAGCAGCAGGGCCGCCTCCAGGACACCCAGACCGCCGCCCCCGTACTCCTCGGGTATGGCGATGCCCAGCCAGCCCGCCTTCGCGAAGGCGTCGTAGAACTCCCAGGGGAATGCGCCACGTTGGTCCTGGTCGGCCCAGTATGCGGGGCTGAAGGACCGCGCCAGGTCGCGTACGCCGGCCTGGATGTCCCGCTGCTGCTCGGTCGGTTCGAAGTCCATCGTGCTGCCGCTCCTTGCTCGTTCGCCGGCCGGGGCGCGGTGGTGGACCGGGGGCGACGTGAGCCCCTGTACACGCTTGACACCCCCACACGCACCCCTCTTGAGTCCCTATATACGATCCATGGTGCGTACATACGAATTCTGTCGAACCTATTCCTGCCCCCAAGGGCGGTCAAGAGGCCGGAAACGGCCATCACCACCAGGCAGTAGAGTCCGTATATACGAACACACAGGGGAGCAGCAGTGCCCGAGACCCACGCCAAGGCCCACCGAACCGTCAGCCGCGTGACGGACATCCTCGAAACCGTCGCCCAGCGGCCCGGCGTCCGGATGCACGAACTCGCCACCGCGCTCGACGCCCCGAAGTCCTCGGTGTTCGGGCTGGTCAAGGGCCTGGTCTCTTCGGGATACCTGATCGAGGACCAGGGGCTCTACCAGCTCGGCCCCGCGCTGGGGAACCTGCTGCCGCTGCCCGCGCCGGACGTGGCGGCGGCGGCCGGGCCCGGCCTGGAAGCCCTGCGGGACGCCTTCGACGAGACGGCCATGGTCGGCATCGCGGTCGGCGACTCCCTGGTCTACCTCGCAGCCGCCGAGTCCCGGCAGCTGATCCGCTACTCGGCGCCGATCCGCACCCGCCGCCCGCTCTACCCGCCGAGCGCGGGCAAGGTCGTACTGGCCTTCAGGTCACCCCGCCGCCGTGACGCCTATCTGGAGACCGCGATCACCGACCAGCAGGAACTCGGGTCGGCCCGCGACGAGTTGGCGACCGTACGGTCCGAAGGCGTCGCCTTCAACCGGGGGGAGACCCTGCCCGACGTGAGCGCGGCGGCCCGCCCGATCCTGACGAACGGCGAGGTCCGCGGGGTCATCGCAGTGGCAGGACCCACCGCCCGCATCACCCCGCGGCTGCCCGAGATCGCCGACGCGCTGAGCGGGGCGACGGCCGAAGCCGCCAAGCGGCTCGGCCTCCAGCGGTAGGCGGGCACGCACAACACCCCACGGGACGGCGCCGGTTCACCCCGCGGACGGCGCCGGGCGCACTCCGGTCACGGCGGCACGCCGGATCGTCACCACGGCTCCGCGTCCGGGTGCACCCGGAGCAGGAACTGCAGGTCCAGGGCGCGCGGCGGCTCGCGCCAGGTGGAGCCGAGGAGGCCGTCCAGGACGGCGAGCCGCTGATAGAGCGTGTTGACGTGGACGCCCAGTGACTTGGCCGCGGGCGCGGCACGGCAGCCGTGGTCGAGGTAGGTCTTGAGCGTGGCGAGCATCGGCATGCTGCGGCGTTCCTGCTCCCGGACCACGTCACCCAGCAACGCGTCGAACTGCGCCTGGAGTTCGGCGCGCCCGGCGTGGCTGAGCAGCACGCGGTAGATGCCGAGCCGGGCGGCCGTGGCGGCGACGCCGGTACGGCCGAGGGTCCGCAGCGCGTCCACGGTGCGCACCGCTTCGCGGTAGCAGCGGTGGAGATCGGCAGGGCCCGTGGTGGGTCCGGCGACGCCGATGGTGGCCGACGGGAGCGCGCCGCCGGCGCCCCAGGCCCGTACGAGCTGCTCGGGGTCGCGCGCGGGCACGACCGCGACGAGCCGTGCGCCGTCCGCCGCGACGATCGTGCCCGCGGGCGGGCCGAGCGCGGCGAGCTCCCGGCGCGCCCGCCGCTGGGGTTCTCCCGGCTGTCCCTGACCGGGCTCGGCCGACACGAGGCAGTACCCGGCCGACGGGTCGAGTCCCGCGTTGCGCATGCGCTGGCGCAGCACCGCCGGGTCAGGCTCCGGGCGGTGGAGCAGGTCGAGCAGCAGCGCGTCCCGGGCCAGCCGGGTCGCCTCGGTGACCGCTCGCTCGCCGACGACGGCGAGCGCGAGAGCCGGAGCGGCCCGTTCGAGGAGCGAGCGGTCGGTTTCCGTGTCCTCGCCGCCCAGGAGCACCAGCGCGCCCACCGTGACCTGCCGGGCGATCACCGCCGTGATCCGGACGGTCCCGCCGTCGGCCGGGACGGCACGGCAGGCGTCCGGCGGGTCGTTGAAGAGCGCGGCCAGCACGGAGGGCAGTTCGGGCACGCGCGCGACGAGGTCGGCGGGCACGGCGTCGCCCGCGTCGACGAACCGCACCTCTCCGGTGGCCGCTGCCGCGATCTCGTCCACCAGCTCCTCGACGCCGCCGCCCCGCAGCACCACGGCGGTCAGTTGCTGCTCCCACGCCAACGCCCGCTCCAGCCGCGCGTTGACGGCGGTGAGCTGTTCCGCCGCCGTCTGGTGCCGCTCGATCGCCGCGGCGTTGTCGAGGGCGAGCGCCGCATGCGAGGCCAGCGCCGACAGCAAGGTGATCTCTTCCTCTGCGAAGTGGCTCTCCCTGCGCTTGCAGACGAACAGGGCCCCGAGCTGCCGGCCACGCGCGGCGAGCGGCACGCCGAGCAGCGCGCGGAACCGCTCGGCGGTCGCGGTGGCGTCGAAGGAGTCGTGGGCGAAGGCGGGTTCCGTGGCGTAATCGCTGGTCCAGACCGGTGCGCCACGGCTCAGGACCGCGCCGAGCATCCCGGCGTCACGGGGCACGCGCAGGCCCCGCAGCTGCGGGGTCACGGCCCCGCTCGCCACCTCCATCACGAAGTCGTCGCCGTGCACCAGACCGATGTAGGCGAGGTCCGCGCCCAGCAGCCTGCGGGCCTGCGCGGTGATCTCCTGGAGCAGTTCGTCGGGCTGGTGGAGGCCCGCCAGCCGCGCGGCGATGTCGTTGAGCGCGGCCAGCTCCGCCGCCCGTCGGCGCCGTTCGTCCAGCCGGGCCAGCAGTCGCAGGGCGGCGCCTGCCTGCCGCTCCGCCGCCACGGGGTCGGCGCCGCCCCGCACGAGGTCGTCGCTGTGGGCACTGATCGTCTCGGCCGACGCTCCCGCCAGCAGCAGTTCGAGCCAGGACTCGGTCATCGCCGCCCCTTCCGCCCGACTCCGAGATATATGTGCACAGCACACATTAGTACGTCGGGATCCGGGCCGTTTTCTCCATACCCGACCCCCGGACTCGTCCCTAGCGTGAAGACATGACCGAAACCAAGGAAGCGCCCCAGACCCCGATCGAACCGTCAGGCCGCTACGGAGACGTGAATGTCTTCCGGGCGGGCGAAGGCGGGCTGCCCACCCCGCCGGAGAACCTGTCCTCATCGGAGGAACGACTGCTGCGCAAGCGTGAACTGACCGCCGCCTTCCGGCTGTTCGGCCGGTTCGGATTCTCCGAGGGCGTCGCCGGGCACATCACGGCGCGCGACCCGGAGTTCCCCGACCACTTCTGGCTGAACCCTTTCGCGATGAGCTTCAACCGGATCAAGGTCTCCGACCTGCTCCTCGTCAATGAGCGAGGCGAAGTCGTCGAGGGCGAAGGACCGGTGAACATGGCCGGTTTCCACATCCACTCGTCGGTCCACCAGGCCCGGCCTGACGTGGTGGCAGCCGCTCACGCGCACTCCCTGTACGGCAAGGCGTTCTCCTCGCTCGGCATGCGGCTCGACCCGATCACGCAGGACGCGACGGCCTTCTACCAGGACCACGGCCTCTACACCGAATACGGCGGCCCGGCAGGCTACCGGGAGGAGGGCACCCGCATCGCCGAGGCCGTCGGCGACGCCAAGGCCGCCGTCCTCCAGAACCACGGCCTGATCACCGTGGGGCACAGCGTGGGCGAGGCGGCATGGTGGTTCATCACCATGGAGCGCTCCTGCCAGGCACAGCTCGTCGCCATGGCCGCGGGCAAGCCGATCAGCATCGACCACGAGACGGCTGAGTTCTCCCGCAAGGAAGTCGGCTCCCCGTATGCGGGCTGGCTCAGCTTCCGCCCCTTGTGGGACCAGATCACGTCGGAACAGCCCGACTTGTTCGACTGATCCGCCCCGCCCCGCCCCGGGCCTGATCAGCCGGCCACGCCCGGGGCCCCGCCGGCCGGTGCCGGGCGGTGCTTGGGGCGGCGCAGCCCGGCGTCCGTCAGGCGGCGCAGCAGCTCCTTGCTGCCGACCTCCACCGCGCCGGCCCGCACCGCGTCGCCGTAGCGCTCGCCCGGCAGGTCGTAGTGATCGCGCTCGAAGGCCCTGCGGGGCGCGCCTATGCCGTCCGCGAAGCGGTGCAGCTCGTCGAACGAGACGTCGCTGACGACGTGCGACCACATGCGGCCGTGGCCCGGCCAGGTGGGCGGGTCGATGTAGATCGCCACGTCACCGCTCCCGGCTGCCGTCGGACGCCACCGCACCGCCGGCCGACGCCGCTCCTGAGGTGACCACCTCACCGCCCCGACGGCTTGCCGAGCCCGCCGACGCGGGACACCGTCACGGCCGTCTTCGGGCAGACCCAGTGCGGGTCGGGCCCCAACTCCGGCTCCACGTCGAGCGCGTGCGGGTCGCCGGACTCCGTGCACACCGGGCACAGCGGCCAGCGGCCGTACCGCTCCAGCAGGGCGTCCTGTACATCCTGCGCCACCAGACCGGCGACGAACTCCACGCCTTCAGGCCACTGCTCCACCCACCATCTGCGGTGGACGACGGCGTCCTCGACCAGCGAGACGATGTCCGCGTCGGCGACCTCGTCGGCCATCAGATCGGCGAGCACCAGCGCCCGCGCGGCATGCAATGCCTGTTCCAGCTCCATGCCACCCATTCTCTCGCGGACCACCGACAGCCTTCCGCCGTTGTCCACAGGCCGTGACCTGCGGTCCGGGTTTTCCACAGGCCGGGAGTCGAGGTATTGACGCGACCAGCCGATGAAATTACTTTTCAGCTGTGAGCAGCAGCCTGAAGGAAACTTTCAAGGACTCGGCCGTCGAGACCCGACCGGCCCCGACCCCACCCGCCCCTGCGGCGCTGGCCGCCAAGGTCCGCACCCTCGGCCCCTCGATGACGCGTTCCATGCAGCGGGTCGCCGAGGCCGTCGCCGGCGACCCGGCGGGCTGCGCCGCCCTCACCGTCACCGGCCTGGCGGAACGCACGGGCACCAGCGAGGCCACGGTCGTCCGCACCTCCCGCCTGCTGGGCTACCCCGGCTACCGCGATCTGCGCCTCGCCCTCGCCGCGCTGGCCGCGCAGCAGGAGGCCGGCGGCGCCCCGGCCGTCACCGCCGACATAGCGGTCGACGACACCCTCACCGACGTCGTCGCGAAGCTGGCGCAGGAAGAGCAGCAGTGCCTGGCGGACACCGCGGCGGGGCTCGACGTCACCCAGCTCGAAGCGGCCGTCGCCGCGCTGGTCTCGGCCCGCCGCATCGATGTGTACGGCATAGGGGCGTCGAATCTGGTCGGCCAGGATCTGGTCCAGAAGCTGCTGCGCATCGGCCTGATCGCGCACGCCCCCGCGGACCCGCACCTCGCGGTGACGAACGCCGTACAGATGCGGGCCGGCGATGTGGCCCTCGCGATCACCCACTCCGGCCGGACCACCGACGTCATAGAGCCGCTGCGGGTCGCCTTCGACCACGGCGCGACGACCATCGCGATCACCGGCCGCCCGGACGGCGAGATCGCGTCCTACGCCGACCACATCCTGACGACGTCCACAGCCCGCGAAAGCGAGCTGCGCCCCGCCGCCATGTCGTCCCGTACCAGCCAACTCCTCGTCGTCGACTGCCTGTTCATAGGGGTCGCACAGCGCACCTACGACATCGCGGCCCCCGCCCTGTCCGCCTCCTACGAAGCGCTGGCGCACCGCCACTCCCCCCGCGCCCACCGCTGACCGCCGCCCCAGGCACCACAGCTCCCCTCCCCTTCAGCACGTCCCTCACAGCACGTCGTACAGGTCCGTCCGTACGAGCCGGAAAGAGCCGCCCCCATGACTTCCACCGACGACCACACCCGTCTGCGGGCCCAGTTGGACACCCTCACCACCGAGGCGTTCCGCCCCGAGCTGGCCGAGATAGACCGGCGATCCACCCTGGAGATCGCCCGGACGATGAACGACGAGGACGCGACCGTCCCGGCAGCCGTCGCCGCGCAGTTGCCGCGGATAGCCGCCGCCATCGACGGCATCGCCGCCCGGATGGCCGAAGGCGGCCGGCTGATCTACGCCGGCGCGGGAACGGCAGGCCGGCTGGGTGTGCTGGACGCCAGCGAATGCCCGCCGACGTTCAACACCGATCCCACCGAAGTGCTCGGCCTGATCGCCGGCGGCCCGGCCGCGATGGTCACCGCCGTCGAGGGCGCCGAGGACAGCGCCGCGCTGGCCGCCGACGACCTGACCGCGCTCGGCCTGACCGCCGCTGACACGGTCGTCGGCATCTCCGCGTCGGGCCGCACCCCGTACGCGGTCGGCGCCGTCGAGCACGCCCGCGCCCTGGGCGCACTGACCGTCGGCCTGTCCTGCAACGCCGGTTCGGCACTCGCCGCGGCGGCCGAGCACGGCATCGAGGTCGTCGTCGGCCCGGAGCTGCTGACCGGCTCCACCCGCCTCAAGGCCGGCACGGCACAGAAGCTCGTGCTCAACATGCTCTCGACGATCACCATGATCCGGCTCGGCAAGACCTACGGAAACCTCATGGTCGACGTCCGGGCGTCCAACGAGAAGCTCCAGGCCCGTTCGCGGCGCATCGTCGCGCTCGCCACGGGCGCGTCCGACGAGGAGATAGAGACCGCGCTCGCCGCTTCGGACGGCGAGGTGAAGAACGCCATCCTCATGATCATCGGCGGCACCGACGCCCCGACCACGGCCCGCCTCCTGGACGCCTCGCACGGCCACCTCCGCGCCGCCCTGGAAGCCACCCGCAAACCCTGACCCGCCCACCGCTGCCACCCCCACCGCACCACCCTCCTCGTTGTCCGCACAGCAAGGCACCGCACATGTCCGAAGACAAGAACCGCGCCACCGCCGCCGCGATCCTCCCTCTCGTCGGCGGCGCCAGGAACGTCACTTCCATCGCCCACTGCATGACCCGGCTCCGCCTCGGCATCCAGGACCGTTCGCTGGTCCAGGACGACGCGCTCAAGGCGCTGCCCGCGGTCATGGGAGTGGTCGAGGACGACACGTACCAGATCGTGCTGGGCCCGGGAGCGGTCGCCCGCGTCACCCCGGAATTCGAGCGCCTCGTCGAGGAGGACCGCGCGACCGCGCCCACCACCGACGCCACAGCCACAGCCGACACCACCGGGGCCCCACCCGCCCCCCACGCCGCCTCGACCCCGACCCCGACCCTGGAAGCGTCCCCCACCACCGCCGAAGACCTCGCCGCCCAGGGTGCCGCGCTCAAGGCCCGCCAGAAGGCGAAGAACGCCACCCCGGTCAAACTGTTCCTGCGCCGGGTCGCGAACATCTTCGTCCCGCTGATCCCCGCCCTGATCGGCTGCGGCATCATCGCGGGCATCAACGGCCTGCTGATGAACCTCGGCTGGCTCCCGTCACTGGTCCCCGCGCTGGCCGCGATGGCCTCCGGCTTCATGTCGCTGATCGCCGTCTTCGTCGGCTACAACACCGCCAAGGAGTTCGGCGGCACCCCCGTCATCGGCGGGGCGGTCGCCGCGGTCATCGTCTTCCCCGGCGTCGCGGACATCACCGCGTTCGGCCAGAAACTCTCCCCCGGCCAGGGCGGCGTGCTGGGCGCCCTGGCCGCCGCGCTGCTCGCGGTCCAGGTGGAGAAGTGGTGCCGCAAGGCCGTGCCGGAGGCGCTGGACGTCCTGCTCACACCGACCCTCACGATCCTGGTGACGGGCCTGGTCACCCTCTTCGGCCTGATGTACGCGGCGGGCGAGGTCTCCACCGCGATCGGCACGCTCGCCAACTGGCTGCTGGCACACGGCGGCGCGTTCGCCGGCTTCGTCCTCGGCGGCCTCTTCCTCCCCCTCGTGATGCTGGGCCTGCACCAAGCCCTCATCCCCATCCACACCACCCTCATCGAACAGCAGGGCTACACCGTCCTGTTGCCCATCCTCGCCATGGCGGGCGCGGGCCAGGTCGGCGCGGCCATCGCCGTCTATCTCCGGCTGCCGCGCAACGGCTCGATCCGCACCACCATCAAGTCCGCGCTCCCGGCCGGTTTCCTGGGCGTCGGCGAACCACTGATCTACGGCGTCTCGCTGCCCCTCGGCCGCCCCTTCATCACCGCCTGCATCGGTGGCGCGTTCGGCGGCGGCTTCATCGGCCTCTTCAACCAACTCGGCGACACTGTCGGCTCCACCGCCATCGGCCCCTCGGGCTGGGCCCTGTTCCCTCTGGTCAAGGGCAACCAAGGCATCGCCACCACCCTCGTCATCTACGCGATCGGCCTGGCCGTCGGCTACCTCACCGGTTTCCTCGCCACCTACTTCTTCGGCTTCAGCAAGCAAATGCGCACGGAATTGAACGCCGAAATCATTGAGGAGGCCGCCGTTGCCCCCTCAGCGCCACAGACACTCCCTCCGCATCCGTCCCCATCCGCGACTCCGGCCGCATCGGGCGCAGACAAAAGCGGAATCGACATAATGGGCTGATAAGAGCACACAACCGCTCAATAAACGGCTGAATGTCGACCATGACGGCACCTACCACTCCGTTGCCCTCCGCTGTCGCCAGTTGTACACTCAGTGATCGAAATATAGGTTGCTGAGCGGTAACGTCGACAGCGCAGGGAGAAAGATGTCTCGCCCTTGGGACGCAGATCCGACCGCTTCCTTCGCGCGCCGCTTAGGAAAGTCGCCAAGCGAACTCGGAAACACACACGATGAGGACGGCTGCCCCGACATTTGGCAGCTCGACAATGGCGATATCGCGGTAATTGGACGCGACCTCACAGATGAGTACAGGTCGCGCCTCCCCGAGAGCGCCCGCATCTCCGAGGGCGAGCGATTGGTCATCATCCCGGGGAACACACTGAGCTCCGCGAAACCGGAGATCCCAGATGCCTGACACCGAAAAGCTCCACATTGAAAAGCCTCGCGTCGAAAGGCCCCATCTCGATGCGTCGCAGGGCGAACGACTCTCCGCTGACGCATATCGGCAAGACTTCCGGGGACGCCGCTGGGTGGCCGATGGCCGGGATTCCTGGAAGCTGGAGCGGCAGCAGGATTTTCAAGAGCCGAGGAATAAGAGCTGGCAAGCCTTTTCCCGAGGCGAATGGAGTGAAGCAGTCCGCCTAATCGAACAGACGCGCGACAGTCTGCTGAAGCTTTCGCGCGACGCGGAAGCCCACCGATCCCATTTCTTCCGCGTGCGCGTGGTCGAAAAACCGATCGTGCCCTACCTGGAATGGGAGCTGACTTCGCTGCGGATGCGCGCGGAGCTGCTGGGCAAGATCAAGGTCTGGGAGCCGGAAAAGCTCTCCGGTACGGAACGGCTGGCGCAGATGGAAGAATCCGGACCGCTGCCGGAAATCGTCACGCTTGGCGGTCACACCCTCTATCAGGTTCTGTACGACGATCGAGGCATCGCCGACGGCGCGATCCGGTTCACGGATTCCGGGCTGATCGAGCATTGGGAACGCTTCATTCAGGACCTCTACGGCGAGGCAGAAGATATGGCCCCCTTCTTCGACCGCGAAGTGGCTCCCCTCACCGCACTGCGATCGAAGCGGGAATCACAACAAGAGGCGTAAAGCACAAGGCAAGCGGCACGAAGCGGGAAGCACGAGGCGCAGCAAGCCGACCGGAAAGACCGACAAGAAGGCAAGGAGAGTAGGGCCATCGATAAGGACGGATCGCCGCAGCGTCCCGGAACCCACTCCCACATGTCCGGGTCGGCCGACGGTGTCGTACAGGCCGGGCAGGTGAGTGGAGGGGTGCACTTCCATGGCCATGGAGGCGATCAGTCCGCGGAACGGCCCGAGGCGAGAAAGCCGCGCCAACTTCCGGGCGACGTACGGGGATTCGTCAACCGCACGGAAGAGCTGGAGCGGCTCAACGCCGCTCTGACCGGCGACGGCGGCGAACCCCTGGTCGTGTCGATCTGCGTCATCGCAGGGACCGCAGGAGCCGGCAAGACCTCGCTCGCGCTGCGCTGGGCCCATCAAGTCCACGAGTACTTCCCGGACGGCCAGCTGTACGTGAATCTGCGCGGCTACGACCCCGGCACACCGGTCACCGCCCAGGAAACGCTCTACCGCTTCTTATCGGCGCTGGACGTGCACGCCTCCGCCATTCCGGCCGATGGCGAGTCGGCAGCGGCCTTGTACCGCTCGCTCCTGGCCGGCCGGCGGATGCTGATCGTCCTCGACAACGCCGCCACGGTGGGTCAGGTACGGCCGCTCCTGCCGGGTACCGCCGGATGCCTGGTCATCGTGACGAGCCGAAGTCGCCTGTCCGGGCTGGCCGTTCGGGACGGCGCGCACCGGCTGACGCTCGGGACTCTGGACGAGCCGGCGGCGGTCGCCCTGCTCCGTGCCGTCACGGCCGGCTACCGCCCCGAGGACGACCAGGACAAGCTCATCGACCTCGCCCGCCTGTGCGCACGACTCCCGCTGGCCTTGCGCATCGCGGCGGAACGCGCGGTCGACCACCCCCACATGAGCCTGGACGACTTGATAAGTGACCTTCGTGACGAGTCCTCTCTCTGGGATGCCCTGACCGTCGGAGACGACGAGGAAGCCGACGCGGTACGCACAGTGTTTGCCTGGTCCTATCGGGCGTTGCCCGCAGAAGCCGCACGCTTCTTCCGGCTGCTCGGCCTGCACCCGGGCGCCGAATTCTCCGCCGCAGCCGCCGCCGCGCTGACCGGTCATCCCACCCATCGAACACAGCACTTGCTGGACGTCCTGGTCGGCGCGCATCTCCTGACGCAGACCGCGCCCGACCGCTTCGAGTTCCACGATCTGCTGCGGGCCTACGCGATCGACCAGGCGCAGCGCGATGAACCCGCCGAGAGCAGGGCAGCCGCGCTGCACCGCGTTCTCTCCTGGTACCTGCACGCGGCCCAGGCCGCACGGACCCGTTTCAAGGCGTCCGAACCGCCGCTCCCCCTCGATCCGCCGCCCGACGGAGTCGAGCCGCCGGCCTTCCCGGATTACGACGCCGCCCTGCGCTGGTACGAGCAGGAGCACGGCAGCCTCCTGGTAGCCGTAAAGGCCGCAGAGAAGGCGGGCCTTGACCGCATCGCCTGGCAAATCCCCGCCCTGCTACGCCCGTTGCACGCCCGGCTGAACCCCTTCGACGAGTGGTTCGCCATGGGTGAGATCGGCCTGCGGGCCGCCCGCAGGCAGGGCGATCGAGCCGGGCAGGCCGAGCTGCTGACCAGCCTGGGCAAGGCATACACCCAGTCGCACCGTCTCGCCGAGGCCGCGGAACATCACGAAGCCGCCCTGGAGCTGCGCCGTGAGCTGGACGACCGGCTGGGAGAACTGCTCGCCCTGAACGCAATCGGCCTGATCAGACTGCGCGCCCGCCAACTGGACGCCGCGGAGGAGCAGTTCCTCGCGTCGCTGACGCTCTGCCGTGCGGGCGGATCCGACCAGCTCCGGCAGCGGGAGCCCACCCTGCTGTCCAACCTCGCCACGGTCAGCTACGAGGCGGGCCGACTGGACGACGCCCTTTACCGCGTGCACCAGGCGCTGGCAGGCCACCGCGAGCAGGGTGATCACAGCGCCGAGGGCAATGCCCTGCACCTCCTGAGCGCCGTGCAGCGTGAGAGCGGTGACGTGCCCGGCGCACTGCGGTCCGCGCAGCACGCGGTGGAAATCGCCCGGCGGCATCGCAACGCCGTGGAGGAAGGCTTCTGGCTGCTGGACCTCGGCAGGGCGCAACAGGCCGCCCAGGAGCCCGGCCAGGCCCTCGTCTCCTACCAGCGCTCGGCCGCCCTGCACCGCCGCCTCGGCGACCGCTCGCGCGAGGCGCGGGCCTGGCACCACACCGGCGAGGCGTACGCACAGCAGCGCCGCTTCGAGGACGCCGCCGCGTTCCACCGCCGCGCGGCGGCAACACAGCGCGAGATCAACGATCCCTGGCAGCTGGCCCTCGCACTCGACGGTCTGGCGACGGCGCTCCAGGAATCCGGTGCCGAGGAGAAGGCGCGCCCCCAGTGGTCCGAAGCCCTGGAACTCCTCGCCGCCTTCGACGATGCCCGCGCGTCCCTGATCCGCACGCGCATCAGCGCAGCCCTGGGGTAGTCGCGCCCCGGCCCGTCAGTCGCACGAGCCCCCCCCCCGCACCAGGCGCCACACCACAAACACCCTCCCCGCGCAGCCCCCTGTGACGCGCCCCACACCGAAACCCGTCCAAAAGTTAGGCAAGCCTAAGCTAACTTAATCTTGGATCGCTTCCCGCGAGCCGGCCCCAAGGGGCCCCCGCCAAGGAGATTGACGCCGCATGTCTTCACTGACCCCCCGCATCCGCCGGATCGCCGCCACGGCCGCGGCCGTCGCCGCGGGCAGCACGCTGACCATGACCGGCGTCGCGCACGCCGCGCCCGTGGCCGGGCCCGCCCCCGCGGCCGAGGCCGCCCACTCCGGCAAGGCCACGCACTCCGGCAAGGCCGTCACGGCCGCTCCCCTGGCGAAGGGCCTCTACCAGTCCGCGTACTCGGACCGGAACCACGTCCTCTGGGCCACCGCATCGGTAGGCCGCCCGCCGGTCACCAACTCCGCGCTGGTGAAGGTGGATCCCCGCTCGATGAAGGTGAAGGCGGCCTACACCCCGCCGGTCACGGACGCGGCCACCGGCGCCGTCGAAGCGGTCTACGGAGTCGCCGTGGACGACAAGCACAACACCGTCTGGACGACCAACACCCGCGACAACTCCGTCGCCGTCTACAGCCAGCGCACCGGCAAGCACCTCGCCACGCTCCCCGGCGTGAACCACGCCCGCGAGGTCGTCGTGGACGAGCGGCACAACACCGCGTGGGCCAGCGGCTTCGGCGACGGCTCGCTCGTCGCCTTCGACACCCGCACCTACAAGGAGAAGAAGCGCATCACGGTCGAGGGCGCGGGCCCCGCCGGCCTCGCCGTCAACGAGCGCACCGGCACCGCCTACGCCACCGACCTGAACGGCAACCAGATCATCGAGGCGTCCACCCGCACCGAGACCCCGCGCCTCATCCCCACGGGCGAAGGCCCCATCTCGATCACCCTGTCCCGCGACGGCCGCACCGCCTACACCGCCGACCAGAAGGCCGGCTCCCTCTCGGTGGTCGACCTGCGCAAGGGCGCCGTCACCAAGTCCGTGCCCACCGGCGACGGCACCCTCGCCGTCGCCAGTGACCCGCGTTCCCACACCGTCCTGGTCGCCAACCGCACCGCCGCCACCGTCTCCCTCATCGACCCCCGCAAGGGCTCCGTCGTCAAGACCGTGACCACCGGCGCCAACCCCAACCACATCGAGATCGCCCACGGCACCGCCTACGTCGTCGACAAGTCCGGCACCGGCCCCCAGGGCGAGGACCAGCTCAACCGCATCCGCGTCAAGCGCTGACCACCACCCCCCCCCACAGGACCCGGGACGTCCGCCGCACGCGACGGCGGACGTCCCGGGGGCCGCACCCATCTCGTTCCGTGATCGCTCCCGACGCGAACTGCCTGTTGGTCCCGCCCCCGTTCCCCGGTGAACTGGTAGCGGCCACCGCGCCTCCCCGGAGACCGACGGAGGCCACCCGACCCACCGGACCTACCGGACCCACCGGACCCACCGGACCCACCGGACCCACCGGACCAAGGAGCGAACACCCATGCCCTACGCACACGTCAACGGCACCGAACTGCACTACGAGGACCACGGCACCGGCCCGACCGCCCTGTTCCTGCACGGCTGGGGCACCAGCGGACGCGTCTGGGACGCCCAGGTGGCCGCCCTCGCCCCCGACCACCGCGTGGTCACCGTCGACTGGCGCGGCTGCGGCCTCTCCGCCCGCCCCGCCACCGGCAACACCGCCGAGGCCAACGTCGCCGACATCCTGGCCCTCATCGACACCCTGGCCCTGGACCGCCCCGTACTCGTCGGCAGCTCGATAGGCGCCGCCTTCGCCCTGGAGGCCGCCTTCCGCGCCCCCGACCGCATCGCCGGAGTCGTCTCGGTCGGCGGGCCGGGTTACTGGAACACGGTCTCCCCGGAGAAGGCCGCCCAGGTAGCCGAGCTGCGCACGTCACTCGTCACCGACCGCGCCGCGACCGCCGCCGCCTGGGTTCCCACCTGGTACGGCCCCGACACCTCCCCCGCCCTGATCGACCAGACCGTCCGGCAGGTCCTCGATGCGAGCGTCTTCCTCACCGAACTGTTCGCCGACGGAGCCCCGCGCGACCCGCGCGCCTTCCTCGGCGAACTGCCCGTCCCCGTCCTCTACCTGCACGGCGACCTCGACCTCATCCCGGCCGAGGTCTCCCGCACCCTCGCCGACCTCACCCCGCAGGGCGAGTTCCACCTCTTCGAGAACACCGGCCACATGCCGCACCAGGAGCGCCCGGTCGCATTCACCGCGCAACTCCGCACCGCCCTGCGCCGGATGACCGCGCCGGCACACCCGACGACGGCCCACGCCTCGTAGGCGGACGCCGCGAGCCGCAATCAGCCGCCACGCCGCACGCTCAGGGCAGCCTGCTCGCCTGATTCAACTCCGCGACCCTGGCCCAGAGTTCCTCACGCGGCATCGTGGCCCGGACCGCGTCCGGCGGGCAGTCCCACTCCCGCCCGCCCCCAGGAGGCCGCAACTGCACATACGGCCCCTCCTGTCCCATCACCCGGCCGACCCGCCCGTCCCGCGCGTCCACGACGTACCGCCCGCACTCGACACCCGTCACGGCCGGCACCCTTCCAGCACCTCCACCAGCCGCCGCGCCGTGGCGAGATTGCACCGCCCGAGTTCGATCAACGGCTGCGGGTCAGCCATCACACACGAGACCGGATCCACCCGCAACGACGGCAACGTCACCCCGAGTTCCCGCAGCGACTCATCCACCACCCGCACGATCTCCTCGGCCTCCCCCAGCCGCTCCGCCTCCAGCCGACGCCGCTCACTCATCGCCATCGCCCTACCACCTTTCACGCTCAGCAGTGATGTTCTTCACACAGCGTGGCCGGACTCGGCTAGCCTGAAAAGTGGCGCAGATCCAACACATCCGGCTGGCTGACCAGGAGTTCTCATGCCCGGACCGAAGCGTCTCGACCCGTCGTCATCACCCCGCGCGATGCTCGGCGCCGAGTTACGCCACCAACGCGAGAAGGCCAACCTGTCGCAGGACGAACTGGGCGCCGCCCTCTTCGTCAGCGGCTCCTTCATCGGCCAACTGGAGGCCGGCACCCGCCGGATGCTCCCCGAGTACGCCGTCCGGATAGACGAAATCCTCGGCACGGACGGCTACTTCACCCGCAACTGCGAAGCGGCCACGAAATCGAAGTACCCGGATCATTTCGCGGAGGCGGCGGAAGCGGAGGCCATCGCGGTCTCCATCAAGGAGTACGCACCGCAGCTCATCCCGGGTTTGCTGCAGACGGAGGCGTATGCGCGGGCGGTTTTCCGCGCGTATCAGCCGACGGCGACGGAGGCGGTCATCGATGAGCTGGTCAAGGATCGACTGGATCGCGCGCGGCTTCTCGACGATCCAACAACGCCGTTGATGTGGACGGTACTGGACGAAGCCGTACTACGTCGGACCACCGGCGGAAGCAAGGTGATGGCAGAGGCACTTCAGCACATCGCCTCAATGACCCGTCGACATCGAATCATCGTGCAGGTGCTGCCGTTCAACGCTGGCGCGCACTCCTCACTGGGAGGCACGGTGAAACTCATGCGCTTCCCCGATGCTCCGCCTCTGTCCTACCTGCAAGGCCCCGGTACTGGGCAGTTGATGGACGATCCGGCAAGGGTCGCGCAGTACGAACTGTCCTACGATCTCCTCGCGGCCAGCGCACTGTCACCGGAAATGTCACTGGCCATGATCGAGTCGACGGCGGAGGCATTTATCCATGAGGAACCACGGTGAGTACGACCTGAGCGCCGCGTCCTGGCACAAGTCCAGCTACAGCGATGGCAGCGGCGGCGACTGCCTGGAGGTGGCCCGGGACTTCCCCGGTGCCGCCTCCTGGCGCAAGTCCAGCTACAGCGGCGGCAGCGGCGGCAACTGCCTCGAAGTCAACGACAACGCCCTCCCCGGCCTCGTCCCCGTCCGGGACTCCAAGCGGCCCACCGGCCCGGCACTCGTGTTCCGGGCGGCGGCCTGGTCCGAGTTCGTGACCAGCCTCAACAACGGTTCGCTGCACGGCGCCTGAGGCACAAAAACCCGGGGCCCGGGACTCGTTCACCCGAGCCCCGGGCCCCGGGCCGTCGTCTGGGACCGCTGTGCGTCAGATCGGCAGGTCCCATCCGGGCCCGTCCTCGGTGCCGAGCCACACTCGCTGACCGGCGGCCGAGACCGTGATGCCGAATCCCTCCTGGTGGGGTT
This sequence comes from Streptomyces sp. NPDC048644, assembly GCF_043199105.1. Taxonomy (NCBI): domain Bacteria; kingdom Bacillati; phylum Actinomycetota; class Actinomycetes; order Kitasatosporales; family Streptomycetaceae; genus Streptomyces; species Streptomyces sp. NPDC048644. Next base: position 134,072 of record NZ_JBICVO010000018.1, on the reverse strand, counting down.
CGTCGGCGGCCTGCCAGCGCTGCACCGCCCGCTCGACCCGGTCCCACAGGCGGACGGGCCCGCGCTGCACAACGGTCCACCCGCCGTTGGGGTGGGGTGCCGTCCGGGCCTGCGAGCCGGTGGACACGTCCCAAAGGATCTGTTCCGCCCCCGTTCCCATACGTTCGGCCGAGGGCGCCGCGAGCTGCGCGACCCACCCGCCGGTCCACGTATCGAGCTTCGCAGGGTCGATCCGGCTCGGGCGTTCCTCTCCGGGCAGCAGGGCCAGCGTCGGGCGGGGCGGCCGGCCGTGGGGCCTGGCGATCATGAAACTGGTGTAGCCGGGCAGGAACCGCCCTGTCGCCTCCCCGAGGCCGGTCACGTCGAGCAGCACCAGGGAGTTGGCGTAACTCCACCCGGACAGGGTGACCAGGATCTTTCCGCCCGGCCTCACCTGGTGCAGCCACGGGAGCGGGATGTACCGGACCGAGCAGGTGGCGATGAGCCGGTCAAACCGCCCGCCGTCCGGGTCGCCGCGCAGCCCGTCACCGATGATCAGCCGGGGCACGAAACCGGCCGCCTTGAGCGCCGCCGCCGCAGCCTCGCCCACCGCCGGGTCGTACTCGATGCTGGTGAGATTGGCGTCCCCTAGGCGGTGCGCGCCGAGGGCAGTCGAGTAGCCGGTTCCGGTGCCGATCTCCAGCACCTGGTGCCCGACCTCGGCGCCGAGTTGCTGCCACATGCGCAGCACCAGCGACGGCAGCGTGGACGACGACGACGGGGAACCGGTCACAGTCCCTTCGGTCACATCGTCGGGCCTGATGCGGCCGTCGAGTTGAGTGATCAGCGTGTCGTCGGAGTAGACCCCCTCCAGCCATCCGGGCTTGCCCTCTCGGACAAGGCGGTAGCTGGTCGGGACACTGCCTGCCACCGGCATGAAGTAGGACCCCGTGAACAGCTCGCGGGGAACCGTCCTGGCGGCGCTGCACCACTCGGGTTCAGTGAGGGTGCCGTCCTCGGTGAGCCTGTCCGCCAGGGCACTGCGAAGCTGAGCCGATGTGCTCACGTGTCGGGGCCTTTCTCCAACTGGTCGGCGATGGTGCGGGCGATCGCTGCGGTGGTCTTTGCCGGCTGCCACGCCCACTGGCCGTTCGGATTGCACTCAAGGAAGTACCAGTCACCGTCAGTGGTTACGGAGAAGTCGAACGCACCGTAGGTCAAACGGAGTTCGGCGAGATAGGCGGCGACCGCACAGGCGACCGGATCGGGTACCTCGACCGGTGTGCACGTCATCAGGTCTTGACGGTAACGCCAGTCGAGATCGGGGCTGTCGATCCGGACCCCGAACAGCCGGTCTCCTACGGCAGTCACCCGCACGTCGAACGCCTTGTCCACCTTGGCTTGGAACATGTGCGGGCAGACAGACACAGCATCGGTGATCTCGGCCCCGCGCACCTCCCGGACCCACACGCTGTGCGGCCGGCCGTCCACCCGGTAGGGCGTGTTCCACAGCGGTTTGTAGACCACTCCGCCGGACTGGTGGACCGCGAACTTCCGCGCCTCGTGCGGATCGTTGGTGACTACGGTGTCAGGCACCAGGAATCCGCAGCGTCGTGCGGTCGAAAGCTGTGCGGGCTTGAACTCGGCGGCCCGGTTGTTCCACGGGTGATTGACGTAGTGCGCGCCCGGCAGTGACGCGAGGATGCCCCCCGCGCCCCACAGGGCTTGTTCTGCGGCAAACCGGCGGTCCTGGTCGCTCAACCCCGGCGGCCCCTCGTAGGGGGAGAGCCTACGCACCCAGACGGACCGAATCCGAGCCGTGTCAAGTTCCCGGCTTGCCGTGCGCAGCGTGCCCGGCTGGGCGCCCGTGCGGTACATGGCCGTCAGCGAGGCACCCGTGTGCAGGTCGATGCCGGGGTCGAGACGGACAACGGGAACCCGGCGTTCGGCGAGCAGTCGCAACACCACGTCCGCTGTCACGTCGTAGGGGTTGGTCAGCACCAGTACCGACCTGCTGTCATCCATCAGCCGGAACTCTGGTCCTGGTCGTACGACTCGGTGCTGTCCGCGTCGGTCGCGCCGCCCGGACCGGCCCCGTCACCAGGGGTGGTCGTGGTGGGCGTCAGGCCGCTCGTGCTGGTGCCGTGGCTGCCCAGCTCGACCGTCCGGCCATGCTCATCCACGATCACCGCGATCTGCGTTTCAGGGTCGATCACAGGCATGCATTTCGGAACCGTAGCGGTGGCCGCGTACGGCCCCATTCGTTGCGTGCCCCACGGTGCGGGCGTCTGCGTCATCTGTTCTGCGCCTCCGTTTCTTAGCGGTGTTCACAGCTCAACAGCACAGCAAAATGGCCTGAGTTGCGCAATCCCACCCCGCCGGCTCTTCCTGTCCAGGGGGAGTGGCCGAGGCCGTTGCGCCACCTGAAGACCGCGCGGGTGCCTGAGACACAAAAGCCCGGGGCCCGCCGGCGGTCAGAGCATCGGCCCCCGCAGCGCCTTCTCGTTCTGCATGCGCGTGAGGCGGCGCACGAAGAGAATCGCGAGGACGGCGGCCACGATGTCGAACACATCGCTCGTCATGAGCCCGGCGATGGCTCCCCTGATCTCGTCCAGTGTCTCGGCCTTCGCGTACCGCTGACCGGCGAGGCGTCCGAAGAACAGGTTCACGAGGAACAGTGCCCACCACCAGTTGAGCAGCACCCTGGACCGGGAGTTCTCGTCGGCACTGGCGTTCCAGGTGAAGACGGCCACCCGCCGGGGGACCACAGGTTCACCACCGGCACGACCCAGCCCCAGATCGCCCAACCATGCTTCATCGCATGGCAGTTGGGGGCGAAGACCCCGGCGTTCACGCGGGCCCTGTGGAACCAGACGATGAAGACCACGGCGGTCGCGACCGTGACCGCGAGCTGCACCTTCCCGGATGCCGCGAACAGCGCGACGGGCATGTGGGACATGCGGAATCCCCCGGTGGTGCTGGATCACTGTGCTGACACGCGCAGCGGGCCACCTCTCCCCGAGGCGGCCCGCACACAGAGGGAACATATGTTCTCGATATATCCCCTGTCGATTCAAAAGGGGCAGACAAGCCCGTCTCGGAGTGAACCAAACCTTCCGGCAGAGGGCAGAGTTGAGGCGCCCGCACAATTGCGCTCACTTCGACAAGGTCGATTGCACCTACTTCGGCAAGGTGAGGATTTCGGCTCCGCTGTCGGTGATGGCGATCGTGTGCTCGCTGTGCGCCGTCCGGCAGCCGGTCGCACTGCGGAGCGTCCACCCGTCGGCGTCGGTGACGAGTTCAGCGGTGTCCGCCATGACCCACGGCTCCAGCGCAAGCAGCAGCCCAGGGCGCAGTTTGTATCCACGGCCGGGCCGTCCGGTGTTCGGAACGTGCGGGTCCTGGTGCATCGTCGATCCGATGCCGTGACCTCCGAACTCGGTGTTGATCGGGTACCCCGCCGCGCCGAGGACCGTACCGATGGCATGGGCGAGGTCGCCGATGCGGGCGCCGGGCCCGGCGGCGGCGATCCCTGCGGCCAGCGCGCGTTCGGTTGCCTCGATCATCGCGACGCTCTCCGGGGGCTTCGCGTCGCCCACGATGAAGCTGATGGCGGCGTCCGCGGCGACCCCGCCTCGGGAGACGGCGAGGTCGAGCGTCAGCAGATCGCCGTCGGCAAGCGTGTAGTCGTACGGCCGCCCGTGGAGCACCGCGTCGTTGACAGCCGTGCAGATGTAGTGGCCGAACGGGCCGCGGCCGAAGGACGGCGCGTAGTCGACGTAGCAGGAATCCGCTCCCGCCTCGACGATCATGGCCTTGGCCCACCGGTCGATGTCCAGCAGGTTCGTGCCGACCGCGCTGCGGCCCTTCAGCCTCTGCAGGATGTCAGCGACCAGGGCGCCGGTGCCCTTCGCGCGGGCCAGCAGGGTGGGGTTCAGGATCTCGATCATGCGGCGCCCTTCTGCAACCAATAAATATACCGGTCAAACTATACCGGCCAAACTATACCGGTACTAGAATCGGAGCCATGGTCAGGTTGCCGCTCACCCCCGAAGAGGTCGAACGCGGACAGCGCCTCGGCGCCCTCCTGCGTCTGGCCAGGGGAGAACGCTCGATGCTCGACGTCGCGCTCGACGCACGCGTCTCACCGGAGACCCTCCGGAAGATCGAGTCGGGCCGCGTGGCCACCCCCGCGTTCCCGACCATCGCGGCAATCACCGACGTCCTCGGCCTCTCCCTCGATGTGGTGTGGGCCGAGATCAACCGGCCCGAACAGGGCGCCGGACCGGCCGGCGCCGGTCACCACGCACCCGAGCGGTTGGCCTCGTAAGCCGGGAGATCCCGAAATGGCCAGTAGATTCACCGAGCTGGCGATCGACCCGGAGGGCAACGAATCCTGCGTCCTCGCGGGCTGCCACCCCTGACCGGAGACCACACACCGCGCGAGACCCGAGACCCGGGCGCCGAGACCCGCGCTTCGGGATCCGTGCTTCGAGCCCTGTCTTCAAGGAACGGGAGGGTAAAGGGAATTCACCCACCCACCCGCCCAACTCCCGCACACACCAGCACCGATGACGGATTGTGTTCGGTTTGCCACAACCTGCCACGCCGGTCTAGCGTTCCCGGCACCAGACAAAAATCAACCCCGGCGGGTGCTACCAACACTCACGCCGGGGTCTGACCAACAAGATCGGAACAAGCGATCTCATGGCTACTGAAGACTCTAACGCCGTCACAGCCCCGTACGCACACGCCCACCCCGGCCGCGTACATCCTCCGGCCCGCCCCGGCTACGGAAAACGCACCGCCCCGGGCCAACTTCCCCGCAGTGCGGACGACTTCACGCACCTCCCGCGCCGCGAAGCATCCATCGCCGGATACCTCGACCGGCTGCCGGACGGCGCCGACATCTCCGTGAAGACGCTGGCCAAGGTACTGCCGGACTACGGCCAGTGCGCGCTGGGCACGGCGCTGCGGCGGTTATCCGAGGCCGGGCACCTGCGCCGGATCACCGAACTCCGGGACGGCAGCGGCAGCCCGCGCTGGGTGACCCGAACACACTTCTCCCGCACCCCGCGCCCGGACTCCTGGTGGGCCGCCCTCACCTCGGGCGATGTCCCCATCTCCTCGGGCGATGTCCCCACGGAATCGGCCGCCGCCCAAGCACCACGCGTACCGACACCCCCGCGCGAGCCGGAGCCCCCGAACGAACCGGAACCACCACCGGCCCCACAACCGCACAAACCCCCACAACCGCACGGCTCCCCGCACCCGCACCGCTCCTCACACCCGCGCCGCGCCCCACACACGGCGCACCCCCGCACCCCGGCCTACGCGGCCCTCGCCGCCCTCGGCCGCACGGATCCCCGTATGACACTCTCCGCCGCCGACTGCGCCGCCCTCGAACCGCTGGCCGCCGAGTGGCTGGCCCGGGGCGCGACCCCCGACCATCTGGCCCAGGCGCTCACCGCGGGCCTGCCACCGGTCGTCCACCACCCCGCCAAGCTGGCCCACTCCCGCCTGACCACCAAACTCCCGCCGGAGCCACAACCGGCCCCGGAACCACCGCCGTTCCACGACGGCGCCCCACCCCGCCCCCGCTTCATGGAATGCACCCTCTGCCGCGCCCCTGGCCTCCCCCAGGCCCTCCCCGGCGGCCTCTGCCCCGACTGCCGCAACGAACCCCGCCCCACCCCGCGCGGCCTCTCCCCCACGGCCGTCCACGCTCACGCCCAGCGCCTCCGGGAGGCGACCCGCGCAACAGAACGGAGTCACGCATGACCGCAACAACTGTCCGCACGAGAACCGGGGCACCATGGAGTCGAGGAGGCGACACCATGACCCCCAGCGCCGCACACCGCCCGCAGATGCTCGTCACAGGGCCTCCAGACCGAGGTCTGCTGCAAGGGCCGCGCCCGCCCCGACGGCTCCCTCGCCCCGGAGGACCACTTCGTCGGCCAAGGCGAATGGGCAAGTCCCGAAGGCGTCCTCATGACCGTCGAGGTGACCTCCCACGACGCCGACACCGACCGCCGCGACCGCCGCGAGAAGCGCGACGGCTACGCAGCCGCCGGCATCCCCGCCTACCTCCTCATCGACCGCGACGCGGGCACGCTCACCGTCTACAGCGAGCCGCTGAACGGCACCTACCGCACCCGCGCCACCCACCCGTACGGAGCCGCCGTCCCGCTCCCCGACCCTCTCGGCATCACCCTGAAGACCGAAAAGCTCAAGGACTACGCCCACTGACGGAGCCCCCTCCAGACCAGGCAGCCCAGCCGGCCGGAACTGGGCTGGAAAGGTCGGCATGGAACTCACCCAGATACGCGTGTTGGTGTCCGACTTCCCCGGCGTCTACCGCTTCTACCGGGACGTGCTCGGGCTCAAGCCGCAGTTCGAGGCCGAGAGCGGCCCGTACGCCAAGTTCAGCCCCGACACCGGACACGCCGCCATCGCGCTGCAGGAGCGGGCGCAGATGGCCGGCGTGCTGGGGCAGTTGCGGGCGAATCCGGATGGGTACCGCGCGCTGGTGGTGCTGCGGGTGGACGACCTCGACGCCGCCCACGCCGAGCTGACCTCGCGGGGTGCGGTTTTCACCCGGGAGCCGGGCCCGATGGGCGATCGGATGCGGGTCGCCTACCTGGAGGACCCCGAAGGGAACCTGATCGAGCTTCAGGAGTGGCTGGCGCCGCGCGAGCGGGCCGACGGCGAGTCGGCGCAGGAGGCATAGGAGAGGGAGGAGTCGGGGTTCCGCGGGGGCGGGCCACCGCCCCTCAGTGCACCGAGAAGCCGCCGTCCACGTAAAGGGCCTGTCCTGTGACGTAGGCGGAGGCGGCGCTGGCCAGGAAGACCGCGGCGCCCGCGAAGTCGTCGGGCAGTCCGTTGCGTCCGGTCAGGGTGCGGGCGGCCAGCGCTTCGACCTTTTCGGGGTCGGATGACAGGCTGGTGTTGAGCGGCGTCATCACGAAGCCCGGCACGAGCGTGTTGCAGGTGACGCCGTGCGGCGACCACGCCTCGGCCTGGGAGCGGGCCAGGGACTCCAGTGCGCCCTTGGAGACCCCGTAGGCGCCGCTCTGGACGAAGGCGCGGTGCGCCTGCTGGGAGGTGATGTGGATGATCCGGCCGTAGCCGCGTTCGGCCATGCCGGGGCCGAACCTGCGGCCCAGCAGGAAGGGCGCTTCCAGGTTCACGGCCATCGTGGTGTCCCAGACCTCGTCGTCCAGCTCGCCCATCGGCGGGCGCAGGTTGACCCCGGCGCAGTTGACGAGAATGTCCGGCTCGCCGAACACGGCAGCCGCCCGGTCCGCCGCTGTCCGCACCCCTTCGCGGGTGCCGAGGTCGGCGCTCACCCAGGCCGCCCGGCAGCCTTCGGCCGCCAACTCGTCGGCAGTGGCGGCGAGTTCCGCTTCCCTGCGCGCCACGATCACGACGTTGGCGCCCGCGCGGGCGAGGGCGCCGGTGATGGCCCGGCCGATGCCGGAGCTGCCGCCGGTCACCACGGCGGTCCTGCCGTCCAGGGCGAACAGGCCGGAGAGGTACGTCTGCGAAGTCATGGCCGCACCTTAGATGCGGCGTTCGCGGAGCGCGCGAGGGGGTCGGGGCAGGTCAGCGCAGCCGCCCGACGACCGCTTCGGCGACCGCCTTCGCGCTGCCGGGGTTCTGCCCCGTGATCAGCAGGCCGTCCTCGACCACGTACGTGGCGAACGGCTTCTCCGCCGTGCTGTAGGACGCCCCGAGCTGCTTGAGCCGGTCCTGGAGGCTGTAGGGAACCACGTCCGCGCGCCGGGCCAGCTCCTCCTCGGGCCACGAGAAGCCGGTGACGTCCTTGCCCCGCACCAGCGGCTCCCCGCCGCTCAGAGTGACGTCGAGCAGGCCGCACGGCCCGTGGCAGACCGCCGAGACGATCCGGCCGGTTTCGTGGAAGCGGGCGATGAGCGATTCCAGCGCCGCGCTCTGGTGGAAGTCGAACATCACGCCGTGCCCGCCGGTGAGGTAGATCGCGTCGAAGTCCTCGACGTCGACGTCCGCGACCGGCACGGTGTCCGTCAGCTTGTCCATGAACTCGCGGTCGGCGTAGCGCTTGTCGGTGCCCAGGTCGGCGAGGACGTCGTGGGCCAGGCTCTCCGGGTCGAGCGGGACGTGGCCGCCCGCGATACTGGCGATCGTCATCGCGAAGCCGGCCTGTTCGGCGACGTCGTAGAAGTGCGTCAGCTCCCCCAGCCACAAGCCGGTACGGTACCCGGCCTTCTCGTACTCGCCCACGCTCGTGACGATGACCAGGATGCGGTTGGTGCCGGCCATGGCGGCCTCCCTCTCCGAGCTGCCGGTAAGCCGCTGAAGGAGCTGCCGATACCCGCGAGCACCCCGCGAAGGCCAGGCGGCACCCGCGGCTCATTCCACCGTAACCGTGATCATTTACGCCGCAACCCGGCTCCCGCGCCGGGGATTTGGGTCCTGGATCCACCCGTACAACGCCCGAAGGCGGCACCCCCCAGAAGGGGTGCCGCCTTCAGTACGTACTCCGGCGCTATGGCCTGCCGATCCTCGGGAGGATCAGAAGTCCATGTCACCGCCGGGCATGCCACCGCCGGCCGGGGCGGCGGACGCCTTCTCCGGCTTGTCGGCGATGACGGCCTCGGTGGTGAGGAACAGCGCGGCGATGGAGGCGGCGTTCTGCAGCGCGGAACGGGTCACCTTCGCCGGGTCGATGATGCCCTCGGCGATCATGTCGACGTACTCGCCGGTCGCGGCGTTCAGACCGTGGCCGACGGCCAGGTTGCGCACCTTCTCCACGACAACGCCGCCCTCAAGGCCGCCGTTGACGGAGATCTGCTTCAGCGGGGCCTCCAGGGCCAGCTTCACCGCGTTGGCGCCGGTGGCCTCGTCACCCTCAAGCTCCAGCTTCTCGAAGACCGAGGAAGCCTGCAGCAGGGCCACGCCACCGCCGGCGACGATGCCCTCCTCGACGGCCGCCTTCGCGTTGCGAACGGCGTCCTCGATGCGGTGCTTGCGCTCCTTGAGCTCGACCTCGGTCGCGGCACCGGCCTTGATGACCGCAACACCGCCGGCGAGCTTCGCCAGGCGCTCCTGCAGCTTCTCGCGGTCGTAGTCGCTGTCCGAGTTCTCGATCTCGGCGCGGATCTGGTTCACGCGGCCCTGGACCTGGTCGCTGTCGCCGGCACCGTCGACGATGGTGGTCTCGTCCTTGGTGATGACGACCTTGCGGGCGCGGCCCAGCAGGTCGAGACCGGCGTTCTCCAGCTTGAGGCCGACCTCCTCGGAGATGACGGTGCCACCGGTGAGGATGGCGATGTCGCCGAGCATGGCCTTGCGGCGGTCACCGAAGCCCGGGGCCTTGACGGCGACGGACTTGAAGGTGCCACGGATCTTGTTGACGACCAGGGTCGACAGGGCCTCGCCCTCGACGTCCTCGGCGATGATCAGCAGCGCCTTGCCGGACTGCATGACCTTCTCCAGGAGCGGCAGCAGGTCCTTGACGTTGCCGATCTTGGAGTTGACGATCAGGATGTACGGGTCGTCGAGCGACGCCTCCATACGCTCCATGTCGGTGGCGAAGTACGCCGAGATGTAGCCCTTGTCGAAGCGCATACCCTCGGTGAGTTCCAGCTCCAGACCGAAGGTCTGGGACTCCTCGACGGTGATGACGCCTTCCTTGCCGACCTTGTCCATGGCCTCGGCGATCAGCTCGCCGATCTGGGTGTCAGCGGCGGAGATGGAGGCGGTCGAAGCGATCTGCTCCTTGGTCTCCACGTCCTTGGCCTGCTCCAGCAGAGCGGCGGAGACGGCCTCGACGGCCTTCTCGATGCCGCGCTTGAGCGCCATCGGGTTGGCGCCGGCGGCGACGTTGCGCAGGCCCTCCTTGACGAGCGCCTGGGCCAGGACGGTCGCGGTCGTCGTGCCGTCACCGGCGACGTCGTCCGTCTTCTTCGCGACCTCCTTGACCAGCTCGGCGCCGATCTTCTCGTACGGGTCCTCCAGCTCGATCTCCTTGGCGATGGACACACCATCGTTGGTGATCGTGGGGGCGCCCCACTTCTTCTCAAGGACGACGTTGCGGCCCTTGGGGCCGAGGGTGACCTTGACGGCGTCGGCGAGCTGGTTCATACCGCGCTCAAGGCCGCGCCGCGCCTCCTCGTCGAACGCGATGATCTTGGCCATGTGAAGTGGTCCTCCCAGGACGAAGGGGGCACCTCCCGCGCCCGAAGGCGTGGAGGCGGATTTCTCCGGACCGCGCTGGCGCCCGCGACGGACGGACCACACACCGGACGGTTCCTTCCCGTCCTGCCTGCGGACCTCGCCGACGGTCCAAAACTGTCACTCTCACCCGGAGAGTGCTAACGCCAATGATTAGCACTCGACCCCCTGGAGTGCAAGCGCCTTCGACGAAGGCTCCTTGAGGGGAGGCGGTCGGGTGACGGGTGGGAGCAAGCGCCTGTGGACCACGTCAGGCTTACGCCCCGCCCCGGAGCACCCCGGGCACGACAGGAGGCCCGCACCCCCGAAGGGATGCGGGCCTCCTTCATGCTGCAGTCGGTCGGCGCCTCAGCCGGCCGCCACCCGGACCATGTCCGCCTGCGGCCCTTTCTGGCCCTGCGAGATCTCGAACTCGACCCGCTGGCCCTCCTCAAGGGTGCGGTAACCGTCCATCTGGATCGCGCTGTAGTGGACGAAAACATCCGCACCACCGTCGACCGCGATGAAGCCGTACCCCTTCTCCGCGTTGAACCACTTGACGGTGCCCTGAGCCATGCCTAACTCCCCTATTACTGGCCCTTGCACAGGACCGCACTCCGCGGACCCGGGTCAGACCTCACCCCGCGAATGGCCCGTGGGGTGTGCGCCGGAACGCGTCGACCGCCGCTGAATGTATCTGCACCGATGCCCAGCGCAACAGGTCAATCGGACGAGAATTCTGACGCCGCCGGAAGGGGCGATATGCCCTGAACTCCCCATATTCCCGGGCAAGTCGGGCCGGGCATAGCGCACTTAAGCCGCAAATGCTGCACACACTTTGCGCACAACTCACCGCGATCTCATGGGCGTCGAACCGCTTGCGGTGGGGGCATGGAAGGGGATCAGCGAAATGGTATCGCGTTTTGCAGGACCCTTTCACAACTCGGAATGGCCCCGTCCGCTTATCCGCGGACGGGGCCATTCCAGTCAATCAAGGGAAAGGATGGCGCGAATTGAACGGCGCACTCCTTCCGAGAGGGGCAGCGCCCCTCGGACGGTCAGCAGCCTCCCGCCACCGCCGGAATGATCGAGATGCCCGCACCGTCCGGCGTAGGCGTCTGAAGGCCCTGCTCGAAGCGCACGTCGTCGTCGTTGACGTACACGTTCACGAAGCGGCGCAGCTTGCCCGCGTCGTCCAGCACACGGGCCGCGATGCCCTGGTGGTTCTTCTCCAGGTCGCCGATCACCTCGGAGAGGGTCGCGCCCTCGGCCGCGACCTCGGCCTGGCCACCGGTGTACGTGCGGAGGATGGTGGGGATGCGGACCTTGACGCTCATGGGTTCTGCCTTCCAACGGCTACGGAATACGACTGCGGGTTCGGGGGCCGCCGGGCGAGCGGCGGCGGGCGGGACGGGTCAGCCGGCCAGACCGGCCGAGCGGAACGCGTCCAGGCTCGGGCGGATGGTGGCCGTGGGGCCCGTGGTCGGGGCGACGGCGTCAAGCGTCTTGAGGCCGTCACCGGTGTTCAGGACGACGGTGGTCAGGGACGGGTCGAGCAGACCCTCATCGATGAGCTTCTTGGTCACGCCGACGGTCACGCCGCCCGCGGTCTCCGCGAAGATCCCTTCCGTCCGGGCCAGCAGCTTGATCGCGTCCACGACCTGCTCGTCGTTCACATCCTCCACCGCACCGCCGGTACGGCGCGCGATGTCCAGGACGTAGGGACCGTCGGCCGGGTTGCCGATCGCCAGCGACTTGGCGATGGTGTCCGGCTTCTGCGGGCGCACCACGTCGTGACCGGCCTTGAACGCCGTCGAGACCGGCGAGCAGCCCTCCGCCTGGGCGCCGAAGATCTTGTAGGGCCGGTCCTCGACGAGGCCGAGGGCGATCAGCTCCTTCAGCCCCTTGTCGATCTTCGTCAGCTGCGATCCGGACGCGATCGGAATGACGATCTGGTCCGGCAGCCGCCACCCCAGCTGCTCGCAGATCTCGTACGCGAGTGTCTTGGAGCCCTCGCCGTAGTACGGACGGAGGTTGACGTTGACGAAGCCCCAGCCCTCGCCGAGCGGGTCGCCGATCAGCTCGCTGCAGAAGCGGTTGACGTCGTCGTAATTACCCTCGATGCCGACCAGGTCGCCGCCGTAGACCGCGGCCATGACGACCTTGCCCGCCTCCAGGTCGTGCGGGATGAAGACGCAGGACTTGAAGCCGGCCCGGCGCGCCGCCGCGCCCACCGCGCCGGCGAGATTGCCGGTCGAGGAGCAGGACAGGGTGGTGAAGCCGAAGGCGCGGGCGGCTTCCACGGCGATGGCGACGACCCGGTCCTTGAAGGAGTGCGTCGGGTTGCCTGAGTCGTCCTTGACGTACAGGCCGCCGGTGACACCCAGCTCACGGGCGAGGTTGTCGGCCTTGACGAGCTTGGTGAAGCCGGGGTTGAGGTTCGGCTTCTCGGCCACGTCCTCGGGGACGGGCAGCAGCGGCGCATAGCGCCAGATGTTGTCGGGACCGGCCTCGATCCGCTTCCGCAGCCCCTCGGGGTCGCCACTCGGCAGGTCGTACGCCACTTCGAGCGGCCCGAAACAGGTCGCACAGGCGAAGATCGGGCCGAGGTCGAAACGCTCGCCGCATTCGCGGCAGGAGAGCGCGACGGCAGGACCCAGAGCGACGGAGGGAGCGTTTTCGGTGACTTCAGTAGCTTGCACAGCCATGGAGGGAGGCCCTTTCTCCTCATCTTCCTCGGGGCGCATCTCGCCACGAGACGGATTTGGCACCTTCCCTAGCCGGGAGCCTCACGCGCGCGGGACGTTCACGTCCTGGCGGCAAGACCGGCTGGAGGGTTGCCGGGGCTTCAACGGGCCGTATCCCTCTGCCCCTCTGGATGAGCGGTATGGCACTGGGCACAATCCCAGGCGTTTGTGGTGCGGAGACCCCGGCATGCGACGGTCGTCCGCGTTGTTCAAGACTGTAACCGAAGGCCCTGACGGTTGAGATAGTCGTCCGAACCGCGAGATGGATCACATGCGCCGCTGATACGGCGCGCACCGAGGAGTCGAAGACGTGCTGGAAGAGGTGGAGCGCTGGCTTGAGCACCGCTCCTGGTCCGCTGCCGACCGCCCGCTCGGGCAACTGCTCGACGCCAAGCGGCAGACCGGCAGGACGGTCAGCGTGGTGCTGCCCGCACTCGACGAGGAGGCCACGGTCGGCACCATCGCCGCGGCCATCCGCGCCGCCCTGATGACGCCCGATGTGCCCCTCGTCGACGAGTTGGTGGTGCTGGACTCCGGCTCCACCGACCGCACCGCCGAGGTCGCGGCGGCGGCCGGGGCGCGCGTCGTGCACCGTGACACCGTCCTGCCCCGGCTGCCCGCGCTCCCCGGCAAGGGCGAGGTGCTCTGGCGCTCGCTGCTGGCGACCCGCGGCGACATCGTCTGCTTCGTCGACGCCGACCTGCGCGCCTTCTCGCCGGACTTCGTCTCCGGCATCGTCGGCCCGCTGCTGACCGATCCGGACATTCAGTTCGTGAAGGCGATGTACGACCGGCCGCTGGAGACCGGCGGCGCGCCCGGCTCCGGTGCCGGGCAGGGCGGCCGGGTCACCGAACTGGTGGCGCGCCCCCTCCTCAACCTCCACTGGCCGCAACTGGCCGGCTTCGTGCAGCCCCTGGGCGGCGAGTACGCGGCCCGCCGCTCGCTGCTGGAGCGCCTGCCGTTCCCGGTGGGCTACGGCGTCGAGCTCGGCCTCCTGGTCGACGCCCTGCACACCGTCGGCCTGGACGCGCTCGCCCAGGTGGACGTCGGCGTCCGCAAGCACCGCCACCAGGACGGCCAGGCACTCGGCCGGATGGCGGCTGCCATCTACCGCACCGCCCAACTCCGGCTGGCCCGCGGGCACTTGGTGCGGCCCCGGCTCACCCAGTTCGACCGCGGCGAATCCGGTTTCGTGCCCCGCACCACCGACGTGGACACCGAGGAACGGCCCCCGATGGCCGAAATACCGGAGTACGCGGAACGCCGGGCGGCCTGAAGGCGGGCGGGCGGCACTCCGTCCGTCTACTCTCGCCGCATGGTCTCCGCACGCAAGCCTGCCGAGGTGCTCGTCGCCTCCAATCGCGGTCCGGTCTCCTACACCCGGGCGGCTGACGGCGCGCTGACCGCCAAGCGCGGCGGCGGCGGTCTCGTCTCGGGCCTGTCGGCCATCGGCCCCGACACCGACGCGGTCTGGGTGTGCGCCGCGCTCGGCGACGGCGACCGCGCGGCCGTCCGGCGCACCGGCGGCGATCTCGACCCGGACGACACCGGTGGACAGCGCGTCCGGATGCTGGACATCCCCGCTGAGGTGCACGCCGCCGCCTACAACGGCATCGCCAATTCCGTCCTGTGGTTCGTCCACCACATGCTCTACCAGACGCCCCTGGAACCCGCCTTCGATACGGACTTCCGTACGCAGTGGGCGGCCTACGAGGCGTACAACGCGGCCTTCGCCGACGCGCTCGCCGAGGCCGCCGCACCGGGCGCCGCGGTCCTCATCCAGGACTACCACCTGGCGCTGGCCCCAGGGATGCTCCGCGCACTCCGCCCCGACCTGCGGATCGCGCACTTCTCCCACACGCCGTGGGCACCCGCCGAGTACTTCGCGATGCTGCCCGACGACATCCAGCGGCAGCTGCTGCGCGGCATGCTCGGCGCGGACCGCACCAACTTCCTGACCCACCGCTGGGCACGGGCGTTCCGCAGCTGCTGCCGGGCGGCGCTCGGCCCGGAGGGCGAGATCGCCGAGGCCCGCATCGGCGTGTACGGCCTGGGCGCCGACGCCGGGTTCCTGCACGAGCGTGCGCACCGTCCCGACGTCGGCGAACGGCTCGTGGCGCTGCGCGCCCAGGTGGACGGCGAGCGCGGCGGCGCCCCGGCCCGCAGGACCATCGTCCGCGTCGACCGCACCGAACTCTCCAAGAACATCGTGCGCGGCCTGCACGCCTACCGCAGGCTGCTCGCCGACCACCCCGAATGGCGCGAGCGCGTGGTCCACATCGCCTTCGCCTACCCCTCCCGCCAGGACCTGGCCGTCTACCGCGACTACACCGCCGAGGTGCAGCGGGTCGCCGAAGCGGTCAACGCCGAGTACGGCACGCCCGGTTGGCGGCCCGTCGTGCTGCACGTCAAGGACGACTTCGCCCGCTCGCTCGCCGCCTACAGGATCGCCGACGTGGCCCTGGTCAACCCGATCCGGGACGGCATGAACCTCGTCGCCAAGGAGATCCCGGTGGTCTCCGACACGGGCTGCGCCCTGGTCCTCTCCCGCGAGGCGGGCGCCCACGAGGAGCTGGGCGATGACGCCCTGACGGTCAACCCGTACGACATCAACGCCACCGCCGACGCCCTCCACGCGGCCCTGTCGATGCCGGACGCCGAACGCGCCGCCCGCACCGAACGCCTGGCCGCAGCCGCCACCGCGCTGCCGCCCGCCCGCTGGTTCCTGGCGCAACTGGAGGAGCTGAGGGCGCTGGAGGGCCGGTCCTGCTGACCGCCCGGCACCCGCTCCGCCACCGTCGCGGGGCCGGGTCTAGCGTGTGATCCGTGACGGGTACAACGATTGCGGCCGGCCTCCCGGAACTCACCGCGGGACGGCTGGCCGACAGCTGGCAGCTCGATCCGTACGCCCTGGCGCTGGTGCTCGTGCTGGGCGGTCTCTACGCCTGCGGTCTGGTGCGGCTCGCGCGGCGGGGCGAACGGTGGCCGCTCGCGCGGACCGCGGCGTTCGCGGGGATCGGGCTCGGCGGCATCGTGGTGGCGACCATGTCGGGGCTCGCGGTCTACGACCACGAGCTGTTCTGGCCTGCCGCCGTGCAGAACGTCGTGCTCGACCTGATCGCGCCGCTCGGCCTGGCGCTCGGCGACCCGCTGGCCCTCGCGCTGCGGGCGCTGCCCGACGAGCGGCCGGCCGCCCGGTGGCTGCGCGCGCGGCTGACCGGCCGTGCCCTGCGCCTGCTGACCTTCCCGCTGGTCAGCACGGTGCTGGTGCTCGCGTCCGAGCTGGCGGTCTACTTCACGCCGTACTTCCCGACGGCACTGCGGCACGGCCCGCTGCACGAGCTGATGTACCTGCAACTCCTGGTCGTCGGCAGCCTTTTCGTGCTGCCGATGCTCACCCGCGAGGCGCTGCTGCCGTCGTGGTGCAGCCATCCGGTGCGGGCGCTGCTGGTGCTGGTCGACGGGCTGGTCGACGCGGTGCCCGGCATCGTTGTGATGACCAGCAGCACCATGATCGCGGGCGGCTGGTACGCCTCGCAGCACCGGCCCTGGGATCCGAGCCCGGAGCGCGACCAGATGATCGGCGGCGGGCTGATGCTGACCATCGCCGAGGTCGTCGGACTGCCGTTCCTGATCGCGGTGTTCGCGGAGTGGGTACGGTCCGAGCGTGCCCGTACGAAGGCGCTGGACGCCCGGCTGGACCGCGAGCTGGCACCTGCGGGCGGGACGGCCACTGCCGTGGGGACCGGCGCTGCGGGCGGGTCCGGCGCGCCGCAGCCTGAGCTGACCCGGCCGTGGTGGGAGACCGATCAGGGGATGGTGGGCGAGCGCTTCAGGCGGCACGGCAGGGGCGGCTGACCCGGGTGTTGCCGCGGGGGGGACGACTGTCGGCCCGCCGCCGTCCTCAGGTGGCCGCGAGCCGGTCCGCGAGCCCCTCGATCAGCGCCACCACGCCATCGGGCCCGTCGACCACCAGGTCCGCGCGGGCGGCCAGTTCGGCGACCTCGGCGCTGCCGCTGCACACCAGGAGGCCGGTGAGGCCGTCGGCGCGGAGGCGTTCGACGGCGTCGAAGGCGGCGAGGTCGCCGAGGTCGTCGCCCGCGTAGAGGACCGTGCGGGCGCCGCTCTCGCGGACCCAGTCGGTGAGGGCGACGCCCTTGTCCATGCCCGGCGGGCGCAGTTCCAGGACGAGGCGGCCCGGTTCGACGATCAGGCCGTGGCGGGCGGCGAGCGCGGACAGCGGCTCGCGCAGCCGGTCGAAGACGCCCTGCGGGTCGGGGGCGCGGCGGGTGTGCACGGCGAGGGCGCGACCGCCCTTGGTCTCGATCGCGGTCTCGGTCCAGGGGCCGTGCCAGACGCCGGAAGCGGCCAGCACGCCGGGGAGTTCGGCTGCCACGGCGGCGACGGCGGGCGGCGGCGGGGGCGCGTGGACGGTGTTGCTCGCGGCTTCCCAGCGCTCGGCGCCGTAGTGGCCGAGTACGACGAGGTGGTCGAGGCCCGGGGCGCCCGTGACGCCGGACAGGCGGACCGCGACCTCGGCCGGGCGGCCGGTGATCACAGCGGCGGCGCGCAGCCGCGGGACGAGGCGGCCGAGCGCCGCGGTGGCGCCGGGGTGCGCGCGGGCCTGTTCCGGGTCGGGGACGATGGCGGCGAGCGTGCCGTCGAAGTCGAGGGCGATCACGGCGCGTTGCGGCTCGGCGAGCAGCGCGGCGAGACCGGCCCGGCCTGCTGCGGTGCGCGGCTCGGGGAGGGCGCGGGGGCCGGGGCCCTGCGGGGCGGGTTCCTGCGGCTGTGGTGCGGCGTTCGGGGAGCTGCCCATGGCGCCGAGCCTACCGGTGGGGCGGTGTGACGCGAGGGGTGTGCGCCGCCCCGGAGCGGCCCTGAGCCCGGTACGTCAGCGCCGGGTGCGGCGGGCGGCGCGCACCCGGCGGAGGCGGTTGACGGTGACCGGGTCGTGCTCCAGCGCGCGCACGTCGTCCAACAGTGCGTTCAGGAGCTGGTAGTAGCGGGTCGGCGAGAGGCCGAGCCGCTCGCGGATGTAACGGTCCTTGGGACCGCGCGACGGCCAGGAGCGGCGCTCCGTGGCGAGCACCGCCGCGTCCCGCGCCGAGAGCCCGCCCGCTCCGCCGTCGCCGTCCGCGCCGCCGTCCGCCTCGGGGGTGCCCCCCTCCGCGCCGCCTCCCGCACCGCTCGTCATCACGCTTCCGCACCACCCGTCGTCACGTTTCCACGATAAGCCCACGGTCCGACAGCGCCGGAGGCCCGCCGCCCGGAGCGGAGGCGGCGGCGGTCACTCGCTGGTGTTGTCGGTGGTGTCCGCGGCGTTCTGCAGTTCGGTGAGCACGCTCTTGGGGTCGCCCTTGGGGCCGACCGCGGCGCCCATCTTCGCCTTGACGGACTTGGAGACCATCGGCCAGGAGATCTTGTTCGCGGGGTAGAACTGGGCGTCGCGGAGCTGCTTGAGGAAGCTGTGCAGCGTGCTGAACTTGTCGTCGGCCGCCATCTTCTGGGATGCCGTGGTGGTGACCGGCAGCAGCCCGTAGTCGTGCGAGAACTTCAGGACGTTGCCGTCGCTGTAGACGAAGTCGAGGAACTTGCCGGCTTCCTTGCGGTGGCCGTTCTGCTTGAACGCCATCATCCAGTCGGCGACACCCATGGTCGCCTTGGCCTTGCCGTTGACACCCGGCAGGTCGGCGGTGCCGTAGTCGATGCCCTTGGCCGCGGCCTGCTTCATCAGGGTCGGGTGGCCGTTGAGCATGGCGGCGTCGCCGTCGGCGAACGCCTGGAAGGCTTCCTCGCGGTTGAGGCCGGCCGGGTCGCCGCCGGTCAGGCCCTTGCCGACGAGGTTCTGCTGCAGCCACTCGAAGGTCTTGACGTTCTCCGGCGAGTTGATCGTGTACTTGCCGATCTGGTCGGTGTAGCTGCCGCCACCGCTGAGCATCCAGATCATGGTCTCGGCCTGGGTCTCCTCCGGGCCGAGCGGCAGCGCGTAGGGCATCTTGACGCCGTGCGCCTTCAGCAGCTCGGCGTCGTCGGCGATGTCGTCCCAGCTCTGCGGGGCTTCGGTGATGCCGGCATCGGCGAAGAGCTTCTTGTTGTAGAAGAGGCGGCGGGTGCTGGCGCCGAACGGCATGCCGTACTGGATCCGGTGGTACTCGCCTGCCTCCGCGAGCGCGGGGGTGAAGGCGGCCTGGGTCGGGATGGAGAGCAACTGGTCGGCGCTGTAGAGCTGGTCCTTGGCGGCGTAGTCGGCGTACGCGCCGATCTGGGCGAGGTCGGGGGCGTGGCCGTCCTTGACGAGGCCGGCGACCTTCTTGTCGACCTCGGTCCAGCTGTAGACGTCGACGTCGACCTTGATGCCGGGGTTCTTCTTCTCGAAGGCGTCGGTCACTTCGTCCCAGTAGTGCTGGGAGCTGGTGGCCTTGCCGTCGCCGTAGTCCGCCGCGATCAGCTTGAGGGTGACGTTGTCGTCGCCGCCCGGACCCCCGTCACAGGCGGTCAGGGTCAGAGTCATGGCGGTGGCGAGTCCCGCCGCCGCCAAGGTCACGTACCGCCGCTGCACTGCTGTTACCGCCCTTTGTCCCGAATGATGTGTAAGTACCCGGTTTGCCGTACGGCTTCAGGGATCGCCCTCCACCGGCATGGGCAGCGAGTCTCCCCGCATACCGACACAAGGTCTACACCACCTCCCGAATTACTGGGGTATCGCCCCAGGGAGGCGCAGGTCACAGCAGTTTTGCGTCAAAAAAATCATGGGGTTGCACCAAGGATAAATTCTGGTGAACGACAGGCGGTACGGCGAGTGGACTAGACCTTTCATGGCGGATCGCGCGAAACTGTTCCCGTGAAACACGTCATCGCCCTTGATGTGGGCGGCACCGGAATGAAGGCCGCCCTCGCGGGAGCGGACGGCACCCTCCTCTACGAAGCACGCCGCCCCACCGGCCGCGAACGCGGTCCCGAAGCCGTCGTCGACGCCATCCTCGGCTTCGCCGCCGAACTGCGGGACATCGGCAGGGCCAGGTTCGGCAGCACCGCAGCCGCCGCGGGAGTCGCCGTCCCCGGCATCGTCGACGAGGGCGCGGGAATCGCCGTCTACTCCGCCAACCTCGGCTGGCAGGACGTCCCGATGCGGAAGCTGCTGTCCGAACGCCTCGGCGGCGTGCCCGTCGCCCTGGGCCAGGACGTCCGCACCGGCGGCCTCGCCGAAGGCCGCATCGGCGCGGGCCAGGGCGCCGGACGCTTCCTGTTCGTCCCGCTGGGCACCGGCATCGCGGGCGCCATCGGCATCGAGGGCCGCATCGAAGCCGGCGCGCACGGCAGCGCGGGCGAGATCGGCCACATCGTCGTACGGCCCGGCGGCCGGCCCTGCGGCTGCGGCCAGCGCGGCTGCCTTGAGGTGCTGGCCTCCGCCGCGGCCGTCGGCCGCGACTGGGCCGCGGCCTGCGGCGACCCGCAGGCGGGCGCGGCGGACGCCGCCAAGGCCGTGGCATCGGGCGACCCGCGCGCCGCAGCCGTCTGGCAGGACGCCGTGGACGCGCTCGCCGACGGCCTGGTCACCGGACTCACCCTGCTCGACCCGCAGACGCTGATCATCGGCGGCGGCCTCGCCGAGGCGGGCGACACGCTCTTCGTGCCGCTGCGCGAAGCGGTCCGCCGGCGCGTGACCTTCCAGCGCCTCCCCTCGATCGTTCCGGCGGCACTCGGGGACGCCGCCGGCTGCCTGGGCGCAGGACTGCTCGCCTGGGATCTTCTCTCCACGGAGGTATCGGCCTGATGGCACAGCAACAATCCGCGGGGCGGCCCGGCGGCCTGCGCACCACCCTGGCCGGCGCCCGCATCGCCCGGCCTTCCGGCGTCGTCGACGGCGGCCGGATCACCGTCGAAGGCGACCGCATCGCCGACGTGGCCGGCCGCGAAGGCGACCCCGGCACGGCCGGCACCGTCGTCGACCTGACGGGCCATCTGATCGTCCCCGGCTTCGTCGACGTGCACGTCCACGGCGGAGGCGGCGGCTCCTTCTCGTCCGCCGACCCGGAGGAGTGCCTGACCGTCGCCGCCACCCACCGCAGGCACGGCACCACATCGATGGTCGCGTCGACCGTCACCGGCGACCTCGACGAACTGGGCAGGCAGGCCGCGGTACTCGCCGAACTCGTCCAGCAGGGCGACCTGGCCGGCATCCACTTCGAAGGCCCCTTCATCTCCCCGCACCGCTGCGGCGCGCACCAGCCCGAGCTGCTGCGCGACCCCGACCCGGCCGACGTGCGCAAGCTCGTCGACGCCGCCCGCGGCACCGCCCGGATGATGACCATCGCCCCCGAACTGCCCGGCGGCCTGGAATCCGTACGGCTGCTCGCCGACGCCGGAGTGATCGCCGCCGTCGGCCACACCGACTCCACGTACGACGCCACCCGCGACGCCATCGACGCGGGCGCCACCGTCGCCACCCACCTCTTCAACGCCATGCCCGCCCTGGGACACCGCGCGCCGGGACCTGTCCTCGCCCTCCTGGAGGACGAGCGGGTCACCGTCGAGCTGATCAACGACGGCACCCATCTGCACCCCGCCATCCTGGAGATGGCCTTCCGCGACGCGGGCGCCGGACGCGTCGCGTTCATCACCGACGCCATGGGCGCGGCCGGCATGACCGACGGCATGTACCCGCTCGGGCCGATGCGGGTCGAGGTCAAGGACGGCGTCGCCCGGATCAGCGAAGGCCCCACGGCCGGCTCCATCGCCGGCTCCACCCTCACCCTCGACCGCGCCTTCCGCCGCGCTGTCACCGTCGACCGGCTCCCCGTCGAACACGCCGTACAGGCCCTCTCCGCCAACCCGGCCCGCCTCCTGGGCATCGACGACCGCACCGGCTCCCTGGAAGCGGGCAAGGACGCCGACCTGGTGGTCCTGGACGCCGCCTACGAAGTGGTCGGCGTGATGCGCCGCGGCGCCTGGGTGGTCCGCCCGGCCGGCATCTGACGGACCGTGAGGCAGCGGGCCGAACCGCCGTTCAGCGGACGGCGGTCGGCCCGGGTCTGGGCCAACCGCCGTCCGCGATGGCATGATCTCTCGCGCACTTGTCCGTACGCTGCCGCCGAGCGCGGTTGCCAGACCAGCGGCCGTCCGCCCGACGGCCGTCCGGCCAACCACTGCCCGGCCGGCGGCTGCCCCATCGGCACAGCCGTCCGAGCACGGCGCGGGAGGGGGAATCATGATCCTCACGGTCACGCTGAACGCCGCCCTGGACGTCACCTACCGGGTACCGCAGCTGCGCCCGCACACCACGCACCGCGTCACCGAAGTCGTCGAACGCCCCGGCGGCAAGGGCCTGAACGTCGCCCGGGTGCTCACCGCGCTCGGCCACCGCACCGTCGCCACCGGATTCGCCGGCGGCGGCACCGGCGACGCACTGCGCACCCTGCTCGCCCAGGAGACCGACGTCACCGACGCGCTGGTACCCGTCGGCGGCACCACCCGCCGCACCATCGCCGTCGTCGACGCCGCATCGGGCGACACCACCCAGCTCAACGAACCGGGCCCGACCGTCTCCCCCGCCGAATGGAACGCCTTCCTCGGCACCTACCGCGAACTCCTGGGCGACGCACGGGCGGTGGCGCTCTGCGGCAGCCTGCCTCCCGGCGTACCGGTCGACGTCTACGCCCGGCTGACCCGCGCCGCACGCGGCGCCGGCGTCCCCGTCCTCCTGGACACCAGCGGCGAACCGCTGCGCCGCGGCCTCGCCGCCCGCCCCGACCTCGCCAAGCCCAACGCCGACGAACTCGCCGCCCTCACCGGCTCCACCGAACCGCTGCGCGCCGCCCGCGACACCCGCCGCCGCGGCGCGCACGCCGTGGTCGCGTCCCTGGGCGCCGACGGCATGCTCGCGGTCACGTCGGACGGCACCTGGCAGGCCGCCCCGCCCCGGCGCATCGCGGGCAACCCCACGGGCGCCGGCGACTCGGCGGTGGCCGGCCTGCTGTCCGGACTGGTCGAAGGGCTCCCCTGGCCCGACCGGCTCACCCGCGCGGTGGCCCTGTCGGCCGCGACCGTACGCGCACCGGCCGCCGGGGAGTTCGACGCGGCGACCTACGAAGAGCTGCTGCCGCGCGTGGAAGTGACGGACCATCCGGTTCCGGCCGCATGATGCGGCGGCCCCGGGCGGCTGCTAGAGCTTCTTCTCCAGCCAGATCTGATCGAGATTCACATTGCACTTATTGCCGTCCTCGCAGGACAGCATGACGGTGTTCCCGCTCTTCTTGTCCAGGTCGACGCGCGCCCAGGTCTTGGTCCACCTGTCCCAGGAACCCTTCTCGGCGTTCGCGAAGTTGCCCATGCTGATGGGCCGCGTCTGCGCCTTGCCGTTGACCGTCACCGTGAGGTTCTCGTCCTCGCCCGGCACGTTGTAGCCGACCCACATCTTGTAGGCGCCGGGCTCGGGGACGTCCAGCGTCCAGGTCGCGGACGCGCCCTGGGCGTTCATGCCCGCGACGTACGTGCCGCCCGCCGAGCGCGCACCCGGAAGGTCCTTCGCCGTGGTCGCGCCGCCCTGGAGCTTGAGGCTGCCCGCGTCGTCCTTGGGAAGCGGGGCGTCGCTGGGCTTGCCGGACGGCTTGTCGCTCGGCTTGACGCTCTCGCCCGCCGTCGGCTCCTTCTTGCCCGCCTGGTCGTCGGTGCTGTCACCCTTGTTGTTGGTGATCATCGCGACGCTGATGCCTATGCACACCACCGCGACCACCGCGACGGCACCGATCAGCAGGCCCTTGTGGCTGCGCCGCGGTTCCTGCTCCTGGAGCGGTCGGCCGGACTGGGGGCGGTCGCCGCCGCCCGGCAGCGTCTCCGGAGCGGCGTAGTTGGCGTGCGGACGGCCGTACGCGGGCTGCTGGGGGGCCTGTTGCTGGCCGCCGTACTGCCGCTCGCCGACCGCGCGCACCTGGTTGTAGGAGGTCCGCGGAACTCCCGGCTGCCGCGCCGTCCCACCGTCGCCCGCCGCTCCCGCGCCGCCCTCGCCGCCTTCCGAGCGGTAGAGATAGCCGAACGGGTCGTCGTTCTCCGGCGTGTCCGCGCCATTGTTGCCGGCCGTCATTCCGTGTCACTCCCCAGCGATATGTACCGCGTCCGTACGCATGCGCAGAGGTCTGCGCGAACTGTCTTTCAGGCCCCCGACGGCGCCGCGCCGCATCGGCGCAGCCTACCTCTTCGACGCCGGCCCCCGCCGGGTCCGTCCAGCCACAAGATCACTACGGATCGGTGAACGACCGGTGTGAGGAGGAGCGATACCGCGGGTGTGAGATACGCGGCAACGGGGCCCGCTCCAGGGCCGGTCCCGTCAGCCTGCCGCCCGCTCAGCCCGCCGCCCGCCGGTTCGCCTTCGACCGGGAGCGCTTCTCGACGTACATCCGCTGGTCCGCCGAGGCCAGGACCTCTTCGGCCGTCATCCCGCAGCTCGCCCAGCTGATCCCGAAGCTGGCGCCGACCCGCACCGCGCGGCCGTCCACCCGGATCGGCGGGATGATCCCGTTCCGCAGCCGTACCGCGAGGTCCTGGGCGTCGGCGGTGCCCAGACCGTCGGCCAGCACCACGAATTCGTCGCCGCCGAGCCGGGCGACCGTATCGCCGTCCCGCACCCCGCTGGTCAGCCGCCTGGCGACCTCGATCAGCACCGCGTCGCCCGTGTGGTGCCCGAACCTGTCGTTGATCGACTTGAAGCCGTCGAGGTCGCAGAAGAGGACCGCGAGACCCTTGGAACCGTCGTCGGCGGGGCCGTCCCCCGGCGCGATGGTGTGCACGTGATGGTCGTACGGCAGCGCACCGCCCACCGACCGCTCCATGCCTTCGAGGCCGTCGAACGCCTCGTCGTCGGCGCGGAAGCCGTGCGGATCCGACGGGTCGGCGAAGACGGTGGCGGAGACCGCGTACGCGTCGGCGGGCGAGCCCGGCGGGCAGCCGCACAGCCGGGCACCGAGCCTGGCCCGCAGCTCGGCGCTGTTGGGCAGGCCGGTCAGCGAATCGTGGCTGGCACGGTGCGCGAGCTGGAGTTCGTGCCGCTTGCGGTCCTCGATGTCCTCGACGTGCGTGAGCAGGAACCGCGGCCCGTCGGCGGTGTCGGCGACGACGGAGTTGCGCAGCGAGACCCACACGTACGTGCTGTCCCTGCGGGCCAGCCGCAGCTCGGCCCTGCCGCCCTCGGCCGAGGTGCGCAGCAGGGTGCCGATGTCCTCGGGGTGCACGAGGTCGGAGAAGGAGTAGCGGCGCATCGCGGACGCCGGGCGGCCCAGCAGCCGGCACAGCGCGTCGTTGGTCCGCAGCAGCCTGCCGTGCTGGTCACCGCCCATCTCGGCCACGGCCATCCCGCTCGGCGCGTACTCGAACGCCTGCCGGAAGCTCTCCTCGCTGGCCCGCAGCGCCTGCTGTTCGCGCTCCAGGCGGACCAGAGCCCGCTGCATGTTCGCCCGCAGCCGGGCGTTGCTGATCGCGATGGCGGACTGGAAGGCGTACATCTGGAGCGCTTCCTGGCCCCAGGCACCGGGGCGGCGGCCGTTGCGCGGCCGGTCGACGGAGATCACTCCGAGGAGTTCGCCGCTGCCGTTGGCCGCGGCGTACATGGGCGCGAAGAGCCGGTCCATCGGATGCCACTCGTCGACGAAGCGGGGCGCGGGCCCCGCGGTGTGCCACTGCGGTACGTCGTCGTCGTCCAGCACCCAGCCCTCGGTGTGCGGGATGAAGCACAGCTCGCCCCACCGCTCGCCCATGGCCAGCCGGCGCTCCCAGGAGGCGCGCGAGCCGACCCGCCCGGCCATCAGCGCCTCGGCGCCCGCGCTGCCGGCCACCGCGGCGACGACGAGGTCGCCGTCGGGGCGGACGAGGTTGACCGCGGCCAGCTCGAAGCCGAGCCCCGTGGTCGCCCCGTCGGCGACGGTCTGCAAGGTGTCCGCCAGGCTACGTGCGGTATTCAGCTCGGCGACCACTTGGTGCAGCTGCCGCAGGGTCGCAAGACGGACGTACGGCTCCGACTCGGCCTCCATCGCTCGCTCTCCCCGAGACCTCGACAGCAACTCCAGAGATTCTTTGTCGTCCGATTCCACGGCCACTGAATCACAGTGAGCTGCCCACTCGGTACACAGGGTCAACAATTACCGTGCGCTGTGACTCAAGTCACAGAATGTGAAGTGTAGTTGACGACCACCCCGGGAACCCCGGCGTTGACATTCCTGCACTTCCTGAAAGCAAATTCCGGCGCCCGCCAACTCAGCCGTCAGACCTAGGACACGAGTGGTCCCCCGGTCCGATGCGCCCTCAGGGCGGATGAGGTTAGCGTTCATGGCGTGTTCACGAAAAGCCCCGCCGCCGCACCCGCCGGCGCCCCCGTCGTCACCCCCGCATCCGTACCGGACGGCGCGCTGATCCCCCATTCTGATGGGGTGAGTGACGACGAGTTCCGAGCCGCCCTGTCCCGCCTCGCCGCCGGGGTGGTACTGATCACCGCGCACGCCGCGGACGAAGGACCGCACGGCGAGGACGTCGGCATGACCGCCACCGCGTTCGTCTCCGTGTCATTGGACCCACCATTGGTGATGGTGAGCGTTCGCAACGACTCCCGGATGGACGACCTCTTGGCGCAACAGCCGCTATGGGCCGTTTCGGTCCTGTCGGAGAGTCAACGGCAGATTGCCGGGCGATTCGCCATGAAGGGCCGCATCAGCGACCGACTGCTCTTTGCCGACCTTCCCCACGTACGGGGCGAAGCGTCCGGCGCACCGCTCATCGGCGGCGCGCTCGCCACCCTGGAGTGCCGCACCGAACAGCGGGTGGTGGCCGGCGACCACACCCTCGTCATCGGCCGCGTCCTGACGGCGTCGGTGCCGGGCGACGACACCGGGCCGCTCACGCACTTCCGCGGAAAATACCGTCATTTGGGGTGAGTTGACGGGGGGCGGGCAGGTGACTGCGACCCCTCAGCCCCAGTCGCGGCCCGAGCGACCGCGCTTGGTGTCGCCGCGCTGCTTCTTCTCGCGCAGCCGGCGTTCGTTGATGCCCCGCGGAATCCGCGACTTGCGGCGCGGCTTGGGCGGCGGCGCGGTCGCCTGCGCCAGCAGCGCGGTGAGCCGGACCGCCGCGGTCTCGCGGTTACGCCACTGGGAGCGGTGGTCGGACGCCCGTACGGACAGCACGCCGTCGACGAGCCGGGCGGCCAGCCGCTCCAGGGCGCGCTCCTTCCACACCTCGGGCAGCGCCTGCGTCCTGCCGAGGTCGAAGCGCAGCTCGACCTGACTGTCGCTGGTGTTGACGTGCTGGCCGCCCGGACCCGAGGAGCGCGAGAAGCGCCACATCAGCTCGGCCTCCGGCAGGACGACCGAACCGCGGATGACATAGGGACCGGACATGTGTCCCATGTTCCCGTGTTTCCCGGCGCCGGTCACCCGCTTTTCGTCGGCGCGCGACCGCCCCGCCATCAGGATTCGGCAAAGAAAGTAAAGCGAGCTGGAACCTCGTGGTCCCCTGAGGGCGTTGAGAGGGAAGACGGTAGCTTCGTCAGTTCAGTACGAAGCCCGACGGTTCGACGATTCGACGAAGAAGGGGACATCCCATGGCTGTAAGCCTGTCCAAGGGCGGCAACGTCTCGCTCACCAAGGAGGCCCCGGGCCTGACCGCCGTCACGGTCGGCCTCGGCTGGGACGTCCGCACCACCACCGGCACGGACTTCGACCTCGACGCGAGCGCCATCGCGGTCAACCCGAGCGGCAAGGTCTACTCCGACCAGCACTTCGTCTTCTTCAACAACAAGGTGACGCCGGACCAGTCCATCGAGCACACCGGCGACAACGTCACCGGCCAGGGCGAGGGCGACGACGAGCAGATCAAGGTCAACCTCGCGGGCCTGCCTGCCGACGTCGACAAGATCGTCTTCCCGGTCTCGATCTACGACGCCGAGAACCGCAGCCAGAACTTCGGCCAGGTGCGGAACGCCTTCATCCGCATCGTCAACCAGGCCGGCGGCGCCGAGATCGCCCGTTACGACCTCAGCGAGGACGCGGCGACCGAGACCGCCATGGTCTTCGGCGAGCTGTACCGCAACGGCGCCGAGTGGAAGTTCCGCGCCGTGGGCCAGGGTTACGCCTCCGGCCTGGTCGGCATCGCCCAGGACTTCGGCGTCAACGTCTGACCGTGCCGACGCACTGAGCCGAGGCGCTGAGCCGACACGCTGAGCCGACGCGCTGACAAGCCGACCGAGGCCGCCCGACCCCACCACGCGCGGGGCGGGCGGCCTCGGGGGTTCCGGGGGCAGAGCGGGCGGCTCGGAGGTTCCGAGGGCAGCCGCCTCGCAGCCGCCTCGCGCGTTCCGGAAGGGGCAGCCGCCTCGTCCGTTCCGGCCTCCCGGGCGCCCGCGCCCGTTCCCCCGCGGCGCCACGCCGCTCCCGCCCTCGTGACACCATCGACAATGTGATCGACCTCGGCTACTCCCTCTCCCGCCGCTTTCCGGATCCTCCGCAGACGGACTACCGGACGGCGGACGTGCGCACCCTGCGTCACGACCTCTTCTGCGGCGATGTCTACATCGCCGACACCAAGGAGGACCGCGAGGTGTCCACCGCCTGGGGGTGGGTGCCGGTCCTCGACTTCGCCTGGGCGCTGTGCGACATCGTCGAGCAGCTCGACACCGACCCGCGGGGCAGCCGCTCCTCCCGGCCGGTCCACGCCGAGCTGGACTTCACCGAGTCATCCGACCGGCTGCTCTTCGAGCGTCGCTTCGGCTGGGTCGACGTGGCCGCCGACTGGATGCCCGCGGACGAGCCGCCGCTCACCTTCAACCACGGCGCGCTGCGCCGCGAGGCCCGCGACTTCCTCCACGACCTGATCGCCGACCTCGCCGACATGCACGACGGACTGGACGACAACCCGGCCGTATGGGCCCTCCAGGCCCGCTTCCCCCGCGTCTGACCGGCCGATCCGACAAGGCCGACAAGGCCACCCAGACCTCTCGGACCGGCCGGGCCGCCCCGACCGCCCGGCACGCCCCCCTCACTCCACCCGCACCCCCACCTGCGCCGCGAACGCCGGTGCCAGGTCCATCAGTTGGGTGGTGCTGATCACCGCGCCCGACAGGCTCTCGATGCCTCGTGCGATGTCCAGTTCGGCCGCGCCCCGCAGGTCGACGTCCTTCATCCGCACCCCGCTGAAGTCCGCCCGCGCGACCGTGCAGCCGTCGAACGTCACCCGCTCCATCTCGGCGCCCGAGAAGTCCGCCTCGACCAGCACGCACCCCTCGAAGACGACGTCCCGCAGCTTCGCCTTGCGCAGGTTCGGGAAGTCGATCTTCCCGCCCCGCACCAGGACCCGTTCCAGCACCGCGCCGTGCAGCTGTATCCCGCCCAGCCGGGCGTCCGTCAGCTCCACATCGCGCAGCGACGCCTGCGACAGGTCCGTACCGACGCCGCGCACCCCGCTCAGCACGCTGTCGATGACGCGCGCCCGGCTCAGCACCGTCTCGTCGAGCGCGCACCGCCGCACCGCGCAGTCCATGAACCGTGCGCCCCGCGCCGACTGCCCCGCCCAGTCGGCTTCGGTGAACTCCAGCCCGTCGTAGTCCCCTTCGGGCTCCAGCTCCGCGCCGTCGTGCGGCGCCAGCTCGGGCAGCCGCACCTCCGCCCGCCGTACCGCCCGCGCCGTCCCCTTGCCCCGCGCCGCCACGGCGCTCACCGCCTTCCGCCTCGCCTGTACGTCCGTACGCCGCCCCGACCGCCCGTCCACGACGAGCGGGCACGGGGCTCGGGCACACGCGGTACGTACGTCCTGTTCCCGCCTGCACACCCATCGTGAACCACCCCACTGACAATTCCCGCCCGTGATCCCCATCCACGCCCCTGACCTGCGGCGATACGGCACCGCTGCACACCCAGCCCGGCCCGCGAACCCCCGCCGGGCGTCCGCATGTCACATCCGGCCCCGCCCTCCCGTCCAATCCGGCACAGGCACGTACCGCACGCACCGGACGCGCAGCGCATCCAGCGCGCCCAGGACACATCGCGACGGAGGAACCCCATGGCACGCACGGCCGACCCCGCAGGCACCGGACACCCCGCGCCCCGTCCCGCCCCCGCCCGCCTCACCGTCATCGGCGGCGGCTTCGCCGGGCTGACCGCCGCCATCTCCGCGGCCGAGGCAGGCGCCGACGTCACCCTGTACGAGGCGCACCGCACCCTCGGCGGACGCGCCCGTACCGCCGACGCGCCCTACCGCACCAACGAAGGTCCGCACGCCCTCTACAGCCGCGGCCCGCACTGGGCCTGGCTCGCCCAGCGGGGGCTGACCGGGCCGCTCGCCCCGCTGCCGCTGCGCGAAGGCGCCCGGCTGCGCTTCTTCCACGGCGGTGCCCTGCGGCGCACTCCGCCGCTCGGCATCCTGCGGCTCCGCACCCGGCGCGACGCCCCCGTGGACCAGGACTTCCACACCTGGGCTGCCGGGCAGGCCGGAGAACGGACGGCCCGCGCCGCGGCCCACTACGCAGGCGTCACGACCTTCCACCACGACCCCGGCAGCCTGTCCGCCGCTTTCGTCCAGGAGCGGCTGCGCCGCACCACCACTCTCGTGCCCGAAGCGCGCTACATCCGGGGCGGCTGGAGCGAGCTGACCGCCCGGATGGCCGGCCACGCCCGTGGCCTCGGCGTACGCATCGAGACCGGCGCACGCGTCGGCACGCTGCCCGAGTCAGGCCCCGTCATCGTCGCCACCCAGCTCGAATCCGCCCGCGCCCTCCTCAAGGACGACGGGCTCACCTGGAGCAGCGCCCGCACCGCGCTGATCGACGTCGCCGTGCGGACCGGGCGCGGCGACGCGTTCCTGGTGTCCGGGCTCGACTTCCCTGGCTGGGTCGAGCGGTTCACCACCCAGGATCCGGGGCTGGCTCCCCGTGGTGAGCAGTTGCTTCAGGGGCAGGTCGGTATCGGGCCAGGCGAGCAGCGTGCCGACGGGATCCGCCGCGCCGAGCGCCTCCTGGACGCCGGATTCCCCGGCTGGCGCGCCCGCACCACCTGGCGGCGCGACTCCCTGGCCACCGGCCGTACGGGTGCGGTGGATCTGCCGGGCACCACCTGGCGGGACCGTCCCGCCATCGACCGCGGCCACGGCGTCTATCTGGCGGGCGACCAGGTCGCGGCGCCCGGTGTGCTGTGCGAGGTGTCCTTCAGCAGCGCCATCGAGGCGGTCTCGCTCGCGCTCGCCTCCGCCCCAGCGATACGGAACACGGCGGGGCCGCGCCGCACTTGAGGCGCCGGCGGGCCATGCCGCTGAGGCGACAACGGGGCCAACGGGGCCAACGGGGCCAACGGGGCCACGCTCCCGGACGGCCGTGGAACCCACACGTGGACGGGGAAGCCGCCCCGCTCCCCGCCCACGCGGCTCACACGCCCACGCGCCCCCGCCCACGCGCCGGACGCGGCTACCGCACCAGCGCCATCCCCCGCTCCGTCTCGTTCAGCCGCCGTCCGCCCGTCTCCGTGCACGTCACGATGTCCTCGATGCGCACCCCGAACCGGCCCGGCAGATAGATCCCCGGTTCGATCGAGAAGCACATCCCCGGTACGAGCGGCAGATGTTCGCCCTCCACCAGGTACGGCGGCTCGTGCGTGGTCACGCCGATGCCGTGGCCGGTGCGGTGGATGAAGTACTCGCCGTACCCCGCCGACTTGATCACCCTCCGGGCGACCCGGTCGATCTCCTGGCACGCCACCCCGGGCCGCACCGCGTCGAACGCCGCCTGCTGCGCCGCCCGTACGACGTCGTGGACCTTGCGCTCCTCTGCGGTCGGCTCGCCCACGTGGACCGTGCGTGAGGTGTCCGAGCCGTACCCGTCCCGCAGCCCGCCGAAGTCGAGCACGACCATGTCGCCGTCGTCGATGTACCGCGCGCCGGCCTCGTGGTGCGGATTCGCGCCGTTGGGCCCCGACCCGACGATGGTGAAGTCCACCTGGCTGTGCCCGTGTTCGGTGAGCAGCCGGGCGAGGTCGGCGGCCACCTCGCGCTCGCGGCGGCCGGCGAACGGCAGGCCGAGGATGTCCTCGTACGTCGCGTCGGCCGCGGCGCCGGCGGCGGCCAGCCGTTCCACTTCGTGCGCATCCTTGACGGCACGCAGCATCGGCAGCACCTCGGACAGCGCGCCGTAGCCGCTGCCGGGCAACGCCCGTTGCAGACCGAGCAGATGCATCGCCCAGGTCGCGTCGGACACGCCGTAGCGCCCCTGGGGGGCGAGCCATTCCGCCAGTTCCCTGTACGGGTCCACGCCGTCGCCCCACCCGGAGATGTCCAGCGCGCCGGCCCCGGCTGCCGCTTCGGCGTCCGGGCGCTCCAGTACGGGCACCAGCAGCCGCGGGCGCCGCCCGGGGACGAGGAACAGTGCGGTCAGCCGCTCGGTGGTCGCGGTGACGCGGTAGCCGCACAGCCATGCCAGATCGGGCCCCGGCGTCACGATCAGCCCGGCAAGACCCGCCTCGGCAGCCGCCGCAGCGGCCCGCCCCATCCGCTGCTCATGATCGTCGCGCGTCGTGGAAGTCGCCATGCCTGGAATGTACGCCCGCCACCGGGCGCGCGGCAGAGCGGAAGCACCCGAACGCCACCCGGGCGCGTCCGGCCCCGCGGCGCTCCGTTTCCGCCGTCCACGCCCCCGGGGAAAACGAGCCCACGCATTCCCCTCCCCTTCCCGACGAAATAAGGGAAGCGATATCCCTCACTTCCCGCACGCGAAGGCGCACCCGCCATTACTCATTCCCCGACCCCTCCCATCGTGTAGAATACGCACGCCCTAACAACCGCATCCGCGCCGGATCCTGGCAGTAGCCACGACCATGAAAACGGCGGAAAAGCGAGAGTTTCGCGTCACGAAAAGGCAGCAGCAATACCACCAGGAGTGAGTTTCCATCCCATGAGCGATGCACCGACCTGCGTATCAGTCTTTTCGGGCGGGATGGGCCTGGACCTCGGCCTCGAACAGGCCGGTTTTTCGATCCGGTTCGGCGCCGACAACATGAGCGCAGCGGTGGAAACAGCGAAATCGAACCGCCCTGGCCTCCCCTTCTACGCGGACGACATCCGCGGACTTTCCACCGCTCACATCTGGAAGGCGTCCGGGCTCCGTGAGGGCCAGCTCGACCTGCTCGCCGGCGGTCCGCCCTGCCAGAGCTTCAGCACCGCGGGAAAGCGCCGTGGCCTCGACGACGAGGAAAAGGGCTCGCTGGTCTTCGAGTTCGTCCGCCTGGTGAAGGACCTCCAGCCCAAGGCGTTCATCATGGAGAACGTCAAGGGGCTGCTCTCGGCATCGGTGAAATGGCGGCAGCTGCCGTACAACAACAACGGCAAGATCATCGATGATCTGCACGGCTCGCTCTTCCGCGAACTCTGCGCCCAGTTGCAGGACCTCGGCTACAGCCTCGACCACCGGCAGCTCAATTCCGCGGACTACGGCGTCCCGCAGACCCGGCAGCGGGTCTTCCTGATCGGCTACCGCGACGGCCGCACGGTCACCTTCCCCGACCCCACGCACGCCAAGGAACCCGGCATCTTCACCGAGCCCTGGCAGACGATCGGCGACGGTCTGGCCGGCCTGGAGTCCGACGACTCGTACTGCGCGAAGTTCAGCGAACGCAAGCTGAAATACCTGCGGATGATTCCCGAGGGCGGGAACTGGCGTGACCTTCCCGAAGAGATACAGAAGGAATCCATGGGCCGCGCCTTCTACGCCAAGGGCGGACGCTCCGGATACTGGCGCCGGCTCAGCTTCGGCACCCCCTCACCCACCATCCTCACCGAACCGCAGAACGCCAGCACGGCCCTCTGCCACCCGGTGG
Source organism: Streptomyces sp. NPDC048644 (assembly GCF_043199105.1). Lineage (NCBI taxonomy): Bacteria > Bacillati > Actinomycetota > Actinomycetes > Kitasatosporales > Streptomycetaceae > Streptomyces > Streptomyces sp. NPDC048644. The sequence continues at coordinate 100,318 of NZ_JBICVO010000018.1, read as the reverse complement.
CCGACCGGCCGCTGACCGTACGCGAATGCGCGCGGCTGCAGACCTTCCCCGACGACTGGAAGTTCTACGGACTCGGCCGCGACCAGTACAAGCTCGTCGGAAATGCCGTCCCCGTACACCTCGCCAAGGCACTCGGCACCCATCTGCGCTGCACCCTGGAAAACCAGCCGGCCGCCGCTACCGCCTGACCGGTCCGCCGCGGAAGGACCGACCGCCTACCGATTGACCCGGCGGAAGAGTTTCGCGTAATCGATGTTCCCTTCCGCGTCGCCGATCTCCGGCTGTGCGGCGCGGGTGAGGCGTTCCAGCAGGTCGGGCACGAGAGTGTCCAGCACCTCTTTCCTGAACTCCGAGCACAGCAGCGCGCAGACCTCGCCCACCCGTACGTCGTAGTCGGCGGTGCCACCGCCCACCTGCTCCCAGAACTCCCGACTGGAAAGCGACACATATTCCTGCCCGGGTGCCTTGGACGTCCGCGCCCTGCCGTAACAGGGCGCGAAGTATCCGACGAAATCCTGGCCGGTCTTCTCGTACTCGTCGCGTACCCGGACAATGGTGTGGGACAGGTTCTTCCGGGAACTCATCGGCATGCAGTCCCAGCTCATCTTCACCTGATAGCCCGCCACTTCACCGTCCTCCCCCGGCACTTCGAAGTCGAAGTCGTCGGGGTACTCGGGATGCCGGGCGCCGGGAAAGCATGCCTTGACGATGGCTTCCAGGAGATGCCCGACGGCCTCTTCCTCGGACGCGTACAGGGCGCTCTGCACCTGAAGCGTCGCCCAGTCGCGGACCGATTCCGCATTCCTTATGCGCAGCAGGAAGGGGTTGGTGCGCTTCAGGCGGTCCGCGACCTTCAGTGCCGAGAACCGCTTCCGCATCCGGTTGACGTAGAGCCGCTCGGCTTCCGTCACCACCAGCGTCGCCCGGTCGAGCGGAATCCGCAGCAGCGCGCTCACCTCACCGGCCAGCTCCGCTTCCGGAACGGCCGGGGCCCGCTCCTCGTCGAGGGGGATGGCCTGCTGCGGCACGGCGGCGAGCGCAGGCGTCAGGGCGGGCGTCGTGAGGTCCGGCATGCGCCATTCGTATCATGACCGGCCCATATGCGCCCCGCCCCGTCACCGGCTTCCGCAGGCGGGACGGGGCGGGCGCGCAAACCTCAACTCCGCACGGGCGGCGGGCCCGTGGCGCAGGTCAGCCGCCGGCCGGCCCCAGGAGCGCCGACGCCGTCTCCAGCGCGGTGGGAGCGGCGTCGGAATCCTGCGACGGAGCGGGGCGGCAGGTGAAGCCGAGGCGGCTCAGCGCCCGGGTCACTTCGCCTGCGCTGAAGTCGCGGCGGTCCTGCCGGGTGATGATCTCCCCCACCTGCTTGACGGGGTAGTGGCGGCGGCCGATGATCACGGACTCCCCCGTGATGGGCTCGGGCCTGACGCCCTTCATCGACTGCTGCACCTCACTCTTGATCAGGTCGAAGGGAAAGCGGGCGATGACGCAGCGCATGGGGCCTCAACAGGGTCGAAGAGAATGCCGGCAACGGACGCGCCGCCGGGCGGAGAACAGTGCGGCAGGGGCAGAACCGTACCCGTGAAGCACGGAATTCCGGCCCTGCCGTACGCCACCGGGCCGAAGGCGGGCTACTGCTTCCCGCCCGTCTTCTGCGCGGCGGCGCGCCGGGCACGGGCGGGCCCGCTGCGCCGCCCGCGAGCGGACGAGGCGGACCGCTTGGGGCGTTCGACGACCGGCGCGGCGACGGTGACGGGGACACCGGAGGGAGCCTGCGCGCCGGTGATGCGGCTCAGCTCGGCCTCGCCGGAGCGGACCTGAGTGGTCCGCGGGGTGATGCCGGCGTCCGCCATCAGACGCGTCATCCCCCGGCGCTGACCCGGCAGAACGAGAGTGACGACCCGGCCGGACTCGCCGGCCCTGGCGGTACGGCCACCACGGTGCAGGTAGTCCTTGTGGTCACTGGGCGGGTCCACGTTGACGACGAGATCGAGGTTGTCGACGTGGATGCCGCGGGCGGCCACGTTGGTGGCCACCAGGGCGGTGACGTGCCCGGTCTTGAACTGGGCCAGCGTACGGGTGCGTTGGGGCTGGGACTTGCCGCCGTGCAGCGCCGCCGCCCGCACGCCGCTGCGCAGCAGGTGCTGGGTGAGCTTGTCCACCTCGTGCTTGGTGTCGAGGAACATGATCACCCGGCCGTCGCGGGCGGCGATCTCGGTGGTGGTGGCGTACTTGTCGGCGCCGTGCACATGCAGCAGGTGGTGTTCCATCGTGGTGACCGCGCCCGCCGACGGGTCGACGGAGTGCACCACCGGGTCGGACAGGTAGCGGCGCACCAGAAGGTCGACGTTGCGGTCCAGGGTGGCCGAGAACAGCATCCGCTGCCCGTCAGGACCGACCTGGTCGAGCAGCGCGGTGACCTGCGGCATGAAGCCCATGTCCGTCATCTGGTCGGCCTCGTCGAGCACCGTGACGCACACCTGGCGCAGGTGGCAGTCCCCGCGGTCGATGAGGTCCTTGAGCCGCCCGGGAGTCGCCACGACGACCTCGGCGCCGCCGCGCAGCGCGCCGGCCTGCCGTCCGATCGACATCCCGCCGACGACGGTGGCCACCCGCAGCTTCAGCGAGCGGGCGTACGGCGCGAGCGCGTCGCCGACCTGCTGCGCCAGCTCACGGGTGGGCACCAGGACCAGGGCCAGGGGCTCACGGGGCTCGGCGCGCCGGCCGGCGATACGGGCCAGCAGCGCGAGGCCGAAGGCGAGCGTCTTGCCCGATCCGGTGCGGCCACGTCCCAGGACGTCGCGGCCGGCCAGCGAGTTCGGCAGGGTGGCGGCCTGGATCGGGAACGGCGCAGCCATGCCTTCGGCCGCCAGGGCCGTCAACAGCGCCTCCGGCATGTCCAGTTCGGCGAAGGTCTCCACCGGGGGCAGGGCCGGGGTCAGGGTGGCGGGCGCAGCGAACTCGCCCCGCAGCGCGGTGGGACGCCGGCCGCCGCCGGAACGGCCCTGCGCGCCGGAGCGGTTGGGCGCTCCGCCGCGTCCGGAAGCGCCGGAGCGGCCGGGGGCCTGAGGGCGGTGGCCGCCGCTGCGTCCTGAGCCGGACGAACCGGCGCGGGGTGAGCGGTCGTTGGAGCGTGCTGTGCGGTTCATGTGAACCTTCCTCGATGCGGTACGTCGAGGAATCCTCGGCAGCTGCCAGCCACACACAAGAGAACCGCAAAGACGAACCGAAAAAATAGATGAAACGAAGCGGACGTGAAATACACCGGATCCGCTGTACCGAAAACGATCGGAATTCGCCGTACAGAAGGGCGTTTCCTGCCGATCGCGAGCCGGGCTGACCACCGTTCCGCCGTGGCGGGTGACGGTCCATCGCCCCGAGGGGCGGCCCGGCGCCGCTCGTGCGGCGGCGATGGCACGCACGGGGGAGCTACCGGACACGAGGGAGCTGCCGGGAAAACAACGAGCTGGGGCCCGCACCCAAGGTGCGGGCCCCAGCTGCGTCGTACGCGTCAGCGTCAGGCGGGAACGATGTTCTCGGCCTGCGGGCCCTTCTGGCCCTGGGTGACGTCGAAGCTGACCTTCTGGCCTTCCTGGAGCTCACGGAAGCCCTGGGCGGCGATGTTCGAGTAGTGGGCGAAGACGTCGGCGCCGCCACCCTCCTGCTCGATGAAGCCGAAGCCCTTTTCCGAGTTGAACCACTTCACGGTGCCTGTAGCCATTTTTTTCTCCTTCGGGGCAGTGCCCGGAGCCCACACCGTGTGGACCCCGCGTCGCCGCGATGATCGCCCCGTCCGGAAAATGCACCGGAAAATACAAAAGCACTCCCACCGCGTATGACGGCGGGGGCACTCAAAGTCTCTTGGGAACCACAACTGCAACTGATTACGACAGTAGCACGGTACGGCCGACCGCGCCGGGCAATGTCCAGGAATTTTCCCGCGACCAGCATTTTCCCCGGCCGTCACACCGCATATTCCCGCCGTTTCGACGACGAATATCACCTCACCCGCATCCGCCCCCAGGTGAAGGACCCCGGTGACAAATCCCTCACCCGCCGCCGCACCCCGCACCCCACTCCCCGGAATCCACGGGACGGTGAGCAGCGAAACGCGCCACGGGCCCCGGCAACCGGGACACGCTACGGGCTCCTGCAACGAAGAAGGCGGGCCACCCGGACAACTCGGCAACTCGTGCTGCCGATCCCGTCACCCGCGACACCGGCAAGGGACGTACCCCCTCCTTGCCGTGATCAACGTATAGCTCACCAGGGGGCTTGCGGCAAGGCCCCGGTCGTCCCGCAGAATTGCCGACCAAAGCCAGTACCTGCGGAAATGACAGGTTCGCGAAGTGTGCGCGCTCTTGCCGACGTATGCGCAGCGCGGGGACGTCGAACCGACGGTGCCGAGCCGACGGCGGGACTCCCGGCTCAGTCACGGGCTCCGCGCAGAGGTACAGGGGACAGCAGAGGTACAGGGACACACGCCACCGGCCCACGCCGCGCGGCTGGGCCGGATTTCACCTGTGACGAGTAAGGAACTTCAGTGGGGGACTTCATGTTCGACGTCATCGTGGTCGGCGGCGGACCGACCGGCTTGATGCTGGCCGGCGAGCTGCGGCTGCACGGCGTGCACGTACTCGTGCTGGAGAAGGAGGCCGAGCCGACCGGGCAGTCCCGCGCGCTCGGCCTGCACGCGCGCAGCGTAGAGGTGATGGACCAGCGCGGCCTGCTGGAGCAATTCCTCGCGCACGGCCGGCAGTTCGCGACCGGCGGTTTCTTCGCCGGCATCGACAAGCCGTGGCCCGGCCGGCTGGACACCGCGCATCCGTACGTCCTCGCCATCCCGCAGAGCATCACCGAACGCCTGCTGACCGAGCACGCCACGGAACGCGGCGCCGAGATCCGGCGCGGCTGCGAAGTGGTCGGGCTGACCCAGGACGCGGACGGGGTGACCGTCGAGCTGGCCGATGCGGGCGTCCCCGGCCGGGAAGGCACGCGGCTCGTCCCCGGCGGGGAAAGCACGCGGCTCCGCTCGCGCTACCTCGTCGGCTGCGACGGCGGACGCAGCACGGTCCGCAAGCTGCTCGGCGTCGGCTTCCCTGGCGAGCCCGCCAGGGTCGAGACGCTGCTGGGCGAGGTCGAGGTGGCCGTGCCGCCGAAGACGCTGGCCGCCGTGGTGTCCGAGGCCCGCAAAACCCACGTACGGTTCGGCGCCATGCCCCTCGGGGACGGGATGTACCGCCTCATCGTGCCCGCCGACGGCCTGGCCGATGACCGCACCACCCCACCAACCCTCGACGAACTCAAGCAACGCCTACGGGCAATCGCCGGCACCGACTTCGGCGCACACTCACCGCGCTGGCTCTCCCGCTTCGGCGACGCCACCAGGCTGGCCGAGCGCTACCGGACCGGCCGGGTGCTGCTGGCAGGCGACGCGGCACACATCCACCCGCCGACCGGCGGGATGGGCCTCAACCTCGGCATCCAGGACGCGTTCAACCTCGGCTGGAAACTGGCCGCCGAGGTCACCGGCTGGGCACCGCAGGGGCTACTGGACAGCTACCACACCGAACGGCACCCGGTGGCCGCCGCCGTCCTCGACAACACCCGCGCACAGACCGAGCTGCTGTCCCCCGAGCCGGGCCCCCGCTCCGTACGCCGGCTGGTGTCGGAACTGATGGACTTCGAGGAGGTGAACCGGTACCTGATCGAAAAGATCACGGCACTCGCGGTCCGCTACGACTTCGGCGAAGGCCACGACCTGCTAGGCCGCCGAATGCGCGACCTGCCCCTGAAACAGGGCCGCCTCTACGAGCTGATGCACACCGGCCGCGGCCTGCTCATCGACCGCACCGGCCGCCTCTCGACAACAGGCTGGACAGACCGCGTCGACCACGTCATCGACACCGGCGAAGAACTGGACGCACCCGCGCTCCTCCTACGACCGGACGGCCACGTGGCATGGGCAGGCGAAGACCAGACGGACCTGCTCAACCATCTCCCGAGGTGGTTCGGCACACCTACTGACTGAACTCGCGGTCCCGGCAGCCAAGTTGGGGGGTTGCTTTAGGCCGCCTTGGGTCTTTACGCGGTCGCATCCCTGCCGCATAGAGCGCGTTGGTAGCGAAGGTGTGCTTCGGCGATCGGGTGGGCGGGGAGCCGGCGGAGCTCACCTCGGCGACTGTCGTCCGCGGTGGAACGAACCGTGCCCTCGGCATCGATATAGATCGCCAGGGTGTCGAACTGGACGTGGTGATTCGGGCACAGCACGAGCAGGTTGGGCAGTTCGTCGGGGCCGTTATGAGGCCGGCCGAGACCTCGGATGTGGGCGGCCTCGCTGTACGTACCGAACCCCGTCGACAACTGCAGCCCACAGACTTGGCAGCGATCGTCGTGCAGCTTCTTCACCTTCTTGGCCAGTTCGATATCGCGCGCCACACGAGAGGAAGTGGTGGTGCGCCGTTCGGCAGGACCTCGATGCGTTTCCTCATCCTCTGCGCACTCCCCGACACCGCTCGCATTTTCATAGCCGGCCAGCCCGAGCCGTTCCATCAAGGCATGCTGACCTATGTCGGCAAGGTAGGTCTCCCGTATGACAGCAATCGCCTGCGACCGAACGAAGGGGTCACTCAGCAGCAGCGCCGCCTGCTCGGTCATTCCCCCTTCGGGATTGGACCTGTCGAACGCTGCGGCATGTGGCTTGCCTGCCTGCTCCGGCGGGACACCGCGGACATCCCACAGGCCGCTCGTCCGCAGATGCCAGAACGGATACTCGGGGGTAACGGCCGAATCGGGATGGCCGAACTCGGCCATCAGCCCACCGACCTCGTCACGAAACTGCCGCCAAAGCGCCAGACGTTCCCTTCCTGCGGCGACCCTGGAAATACCCCACAACAGCGCCAGCGGCTTGTGCCTGCTCTGCCGGCCGTTCCGCTGGTGAACCTTGAGGCTCTTGAGCCTGTCAATGAGCTCACTCGGAGTGAGCGTCTCCGCCGCACCGTCCCCTGCAGAAGAGATGGAGGCAACGTCGTCCGACCGGCGAGGCGCCGGAAGCAGCCTCTCGGACTCCTGCTCTCCCCCAGCCGATTGCGAGTCGAAAACCTTGTTCTCCGCGGGGCAGCCGATCTGCCGTCGCACCATGGGCAGTACTGCGTCCCCGTGTTCCACCCACTGACGCCAGGAACTCGGTGCGCGCTCCAGCGCTTCGGCAGCCGAGACCTCTGGGTTACCCCGAGCCTCGATCCATGCCCAATCAACCTGCTCGCGCTCTGCACTCAGGTCCAGAACTGCCAGGTCATAACGGTAATTGGGGAAAAACCGGCCCTCAGTCTCCTGCTCGATCCGCTCGACGCGCTCGATAACCGCCACGCCGCAGAACTCGACGTACTCCTTGGGCGTCTTGTTGCGCGAGACCTCCGCGAACACAAGCAGCGGCACCGCCATTGCCCTCTGCTGTGCAGTCGACGCCTTATGCTCTGCGAAAGCCTCCAACAGCACGGCGTTGCCCGGCGTGGTCCCCACGGGCACCATGTCGTCGCCGCTGTGGTCTCCGAAGTAACGCACGTGGCCGTTGTCCAGGTCGAAAACGTCCCGCCAGGGCGTCTCAGCCGTTCCGGCCTCACACGGACTGGAGCGGATCAGGATTGCCGGAAGCCGCCGCTCGCCTGATGCCCTGACCTTGGCAATCGGATTGATGCCCTTGCTCAGCTGAACCTGAGCGAGAGCCTCGGAGGCCGTGAGGTGGCGATTGTTTGGGTAGCCGTCGATCAACGGTATCGAAGGGTCTCTGTTCCGGGCGGACCGCAGCACCTCTCCGACGCGCAACTGGCTTCCCACCATGCCTCCCCCTTGAAATCGCCACCCTGTGCCACTGATCCTGCCAGGTTCTTCGACTCCGGACGGGGCCTGACGTGCAGCTCGTGCGGAACCATCGGCACTCACTCTCGTGACGGCCAGTGGCCTCGCCGCATTCCTGGCCGCGAGCACCGCGATTTTGAATCTCCTGCGGGTGGTCGGTGGAGGATACCTGGTACTGCTGGGCGCGCTATCGATCTTTTCGGTCGTGCACCGGCCTCGACGGCAATCCATTACGCCACAGTCAGCGCCGGGGAATGTCCGTACCGCAGCATTGCAGGGATTCCTCAACAACGTACTCAATCCCAAAGCGCTGATCTTCTACCTCACATTCATGCCCCAGTTCTTGGTGCAGGGGTCAGCGTTCGAGCAGTCGCTCCTCCTGGGCGGTCTGGTCGTGCTGTGCGCGGCCGCATGGTGGACGTTGTATGTCACTGCGATCGGGTACCTGAGCACGGTTCTGACACGTAAGACGGTGCGTACCGCGATCGACGTGGGGGCCGGTGTTCGCACTGGGCGGCATCGGTGTGACGTTCCTGGCCGGTGGCCTTTAGACCGTGCCCTATGCGCTGAGGCGGAGGAGCCGTCTGTAGCAGCAGAGGGTGGCGGCGAGGCCGACCTGTCGATCGCCGAGACCGCAGCCCGCCTCGTCTCTTCCCCCCCGCACGCAGGGCAAGCGTGACAAAACCCCCCGGAAAATCCGCCGCCATGACGGAACTTGGCGACACGTCCCCTCACGCACCGCTCACGCAAAAGGCCCCGGACACCAGGTCCGGGGCCGATCACAGCGCCCCTGCGGCGAAAACCCGCAGGTCATAACGCTCCCACTCAGAGCCCCCTGTCGGATTCGAACCGACGACCTTCGCTTTACAAGAGCGGTGCTCTGGCCAGCTGAGCTAAGGAGGCGTGCGGAAGCAGTGTACCCAGGCGCGCCGGATGCCGGTCGCCATTTCGTGACCGGTGGGCTACTGACACCGGGCGTCGCCGCAGGTAGCGTCTCCGGGAGCCCGCATTTGTGGGCCACACCACTCCTTTTACTCGGATCGTCCGGCACGTTCCTGCCGGTGAAGGGACACATCACCATGGCTACGGTCACCTACGACCAGGCATCCCGGATCTACCCGGGTTCCGACAAGCCCGCGGTCGACAAGCTCGACATCGCCATCGAGGACGGTGAGTTCCTCGTCCTGGTCGGCCCTTCCGGCTGTGGCAAGTCGACCTCGCTGCGCATGCTCGCCGGTCTTGAGGACGTCGACGGCGGGGCCATCCGCATCGGCGACCGTGACGTCACGCACCTTCCGCCCAAGGACCGGGACATCGCCATGGTGTTCCAGAACTACGCGCTCTACCCGCACATGACCGTCGCGGACAACATGGGCTTCGCCCTCAAGATCGCCGGGGTGCCGAAGGCCGAGATCCGGCAGAAGGTCGAGGACGCGGCGAAGATCCTCGACCTGACGGAGTACCTCGGGCGCAAGCCCAAGGCGCTGTCCGGTGGCCAGCGGCAGCGGGTGGCGATGGGCCGGGCGATCGTCCGGGAACCGCAGGTGTTCCTCATGGACGAGCCGCTGTCCAACCTCGACGCGAAGCTGCGCGTGCAGACCCGTACGCAGATCGCCGGGCTCCAGCGGCGCCTGGGCATCACCACCGTCTACGTCACCCACGACCAGGTCGAGGCGATGACGATGGGCGACCGGGTCGCGGTGCTCAAGGACGGGCTGCTCCAGCAGGTCGACTCGCCGCGGAACATGTACGACAGGCCGGCGAACCTGTTCGTGGCAGGGTTCATCGGTTCCCCTGCGATGAATCTCGTGGAGGTGCCGATCACCGACGGCGGGGTGAAGTTCGGCAACAGCGTCGTGCCGGTCAACCGCGAGGCGCTGGCATCGGCGGCGGACAAGGGCGACACGACGGTCACCGTCGGCGTACGGCCCGAGCACTTCGAGATCGTCGAGCAGAACGGCGCCGCCGCGAAGTCGCTGTCCAAGGCGTCCGCCGACGCGCCCGCGGGCCTGGCCGTCACGGTCAACATCGTCGAGGAACTGGGCGCCGACGGCTACGTCTACGGCTCCGCCGAGGTCGGCGGCGAGGTCAAGGACCTGGTCGTACGGGTCAACGGCCGCCAGGTGCCGGCGAAGGGCACGCAGTTGCACGTCGTGCCGCTGCCGGGCGAGACGCACGTCTTCTCGACGTCATCGGGCGAGCGGCTGAGCGACTGAGCAGGCGGCCGGGCGGCGACAGCAGTGGCGACGACCCGGCGTAGACGAAGAAGACGGAGGGGCGGGGCGGCCAGGTGCCGCGCCGCCCCTCCGTCTGCGGGCGCGCCGCACGAGGCCGGCCGGGTACCGCACCGCCCCTCCCCTGCACGGACGCGCCACACCGCCGGACACCCCAAACCCCCCACCGCAGACCGCTTTTCGAATCTGTACGTCAACATCGCCACTGCCCCGACGGCCGTTCCATCCCTCGATAAGGTGACCAAATGTCGCCACGTCGTCACCCCTCGCTACCATCGCGACCGTGAACTCCGCAGCCCGCCGTATCGGCAGAACTCTCGCCCTCGTCCTTCCCGTCGTCCTCGTCCTCTCCGGGACGCTCGCGGTCACCCGCGTGCCGTGGGCCTCGACGGCCACCGACTCGCAGGTGCTGACCGCGTCCTCAGGCAAGGTCGCCGCCAAGGCCGCCGCCCCCCGCGCCCCGCAGGACGTCCTCCGGGACCGCCTCCTGGTCGAGCTCCAGGAGAAGGATCCGGGGATCGCCCTGACGCATCTTCAGAAGGCCACCACCGAACGGCCTTCCCTCGCCAAGCACTGCATGTCGATCGCGCAGGCGCTGGGCCGGGCCGCGGTCAACAAGTACGGTGCCGCGCATCGCGCCCAGGCGTTCTCCCGCCCGGTCTGCGACACCTCCTTCGCCACCGGCGTCGCCGACGCCCAGTGACCCGGACTCGCACCGCATAGGGTGCGAATCATGACAGTCGCCCCACCCCCGTGCCCCACGCAGGCCGTTGTCCTGGCAGGAGGCCAGGGCTCGCGCCTCCGTCCGTACACCGACGACCGCCCCAAGCCGATGGTCGAGATTCCCGGAACCGGAACCCCGATCATCGGCCATCAGCTCGCCTGGCTGGCCTCGGAAGGCGTCACCGACGCGGTGGTCTCCTGCGGCCACCTCGCCCACGTACTCCAGGACTGGCTGGACGAGACCGAACTCCCCTTGAGCGTCACGACAGTTGTCGAGACCGAACCGCTGGGACGCGGCGGTGGGCTCAAATACGCAGCCGCCGCACTCCCCCGCCCCGACGAACCCTGGTACGCCACCAACGGCGACATCTGGACCCGCTTCCCGCTCCGCGAGATGGCCGCCTTCCACGACGAACGCGGCGTCGACGCCACCCTCGCGCTGGCCCGCCCCAGGATCCCGTGGGGCGTCGTGGAGACCGACGAGTTCGGGCACGTCCTGGACTTCATCGAGGCGCCGCCATCGCCGTACCTCATCAACGCCGGCGTCTACGTCTTCTCCGCCGCCTTCGCCGACCTGCTGCCGGTACGCGGCGACCACGAGCGCACCACCTTCCCGCGGCTCGCCCGCGAGCGCCGCCTGGCCGGCTACCCGCTCCCGCACGGCGCCTACTGGCGGGCCATCGACACCACCAAGGACCTCATCGAAGCCGCCAAGGAGCTTGGCACGCACCCGAGTTGAGACCTCCGGCGTACGTTCTGACCGCCCGGCTTTGCCGGAACGGCAAAATTGCTCACGGCCGCTCCGCCCGCTGCCGCATGCTCCGCCGTACCGGCCGCGCGCAGAGCGGCCGGTCGCCACGAGCCCGCATTCCTCCGGGAGGACGTATGCCGCAGCCCGCCCCCTTGCCGGACGTCACGCACCGCCTGGTGGACGTCCCCGACGGCCGCATCCATCTGGTGGAGCAGGGCTCGGGCCCTCTGGTGCTCCTCCTCCACGGCTTCCCCGAGAGCTGGTACGCGTGGCGCCACCAACTCCCGGCGCTCGCCGCGGCGGGCTACCGCGCGGTCGCGATCGACGTACGCGGCTACGGACGCTCGTCGAAGCCCGCCGACGTCGCCGGCTACCGGATGGCGGCGCACGTCGCCGACAACGTCGCGGTCGTGCACGCCCTGGGAGAACGGACCGCGACGCTCGTGGGTCACGACGTGGGCTCCCCCATCGCCGCCGACACGGCGCTGCTGCGCCCCGACGTCTGCACCGCCGTCGCCCTGCTCGGCGTCCCCTACGCGCCCCGCAACGGCCACCGGCCGACCGAGGCGTTCGCGGCCATCGGCGGCGACGAGGAGTTCTACGTCAGCTACTTCCAGGAACCGGGCCGGGCCGAGGCGGAGATCGAGCCGGACGTCCGTGGCTGGCTCGCGGGGTTCTACGCCTCGCTGTCCGGCGACACGATGCCGGCGGACGGCGGCCACGGGCACTTCTTCGTTCCCGGCGGCGGCCGGATGTCCGACCGTTTCGTCCGCGGCGCCGTACCGTCCTGGCTGACCGAGGCCGATCTCGACGTCTACGCCGAGGAGTTCGAGCGGACCGGGCTGACCGGCGCGCTCAACCGCTACCGGAACGCCGACCGCGACTGGGCGGACCTGAGCGCCCTGGACGGAGCCCTGCTCACGCAGCCCGCACTGTTCATCGGCGGCGCCCTGGACGCCTCCACGACCTGGATGGCCGACGCCATCGACGCCTTCCCCGCCACCCTGCCCGGCCTGGTCTCCTCGCACCTCATCGACGGCTGCGGCCACTGGCTGCAGCAGGAGCGCCCCGACGAGGTCAACCGCCTCCTCGTCGACTGGCTGCGGTCGCTGCTGGACCCCGCGCGGTAGCCGGACCGCACACCCCACGGCCCCCGAACTCCCCTCCGCGTACGGGGTGTTCGAGGGCCGTGGCAGGCGGCGCGCGGGTCAGCCCAGCAGGCCGCCCAGGGTGCCGCCGTGGTGCCGGGAGCCGCTGCCTGAGCCGTCGGACCCTTCGTCGTCCGAGCCGCCGCCGGTGGCGCCGCCGCCGGTGCCGCCCGATGAGGGCGACGCCTGGGTGGGGGCCGGGGCCCGGGTCGGCTCGGTCCGCTGCGGCGCACCGCTGGTGGTCGCGCCGGGCTGCTGCGCGGTGCCGCTGGTGGCGCCGGCCGACGGGGAGCTGCCGGGGGCCGATGCGGACGGCGTGCCCGACGGGCCCGCGGTGTGCGAGGCGCCCGCCGTCGGCGAACCGGCGGGCTGCGGGGCCGCGGTCCTGGACTGCTGGGGCCGGGTGAAGTGACGGCGCGGGCTGGGCAGCGGCGAACCGGGCAGGTTGTTGATCGCCGGCTCACCCGGGCGCGGCACGGGCGGAACCGTCGCGGACCGTACGGCCCCGCCGAGCAGCGAGCCGATGAGCAGTGTGAGGCCCGCGATCACGGCCGTCAGCACGGCGCCCCGGCGCAGTACCCGGCGCCGCAGGTCGCTGACGTCGACGCGCGGGCCGAGCCGCCGCCATGCCTCGCCTGCCAGCCGGGCGTCCATGGAGTAGACCGGCGCACCCGCGATGATCAGCGGGCTCCAGGCGGCGAGGTAGATGATGTCCGGCGCGTCATAGGCCGGGACGGTGCGCCAGGTGACGGTCATCAGCAGGGCGGCGGAGAGCAGTGCCCCGAACGAGGCCGCCAGCCGCTGCCACAGGCCGCAGATGGTCAGGACTCCGACCACGACCTGGAGGAACGCGACGGTCAGGCCGGCCCCGACCGGGTGCCCGACGGCGAAGTCGCGCAGCGGGACGGCCAGCGCCCAGGGGTCGAGCGACAGCATCCACTTGACCATGGAGCCGCGCTCGCCGCCGTCGAAGTAGACGGGGTCGCAGAGCTTGCCCATCCCGGCGTAGATGGAGATCAGGCCGAGGAAGATGCGCAGCGGCAGCAGGACGACGCCGAGGTTCATCCGGCGCCCCGGATAGTAGGCGTGCCGGACGCTGTCGGTGGTGCGCCGCCGGCCCGCCGGGTCGTAGCGCTCCCGCGCTTCGTAGCGGTCCTCGGCGTACGCGTCGCGGGAATACGGGCCGCCGTACGCGCCGTCGTAGGCGTCGTGGCCCGTGCCGTCGTACGCGCCGCCGACGGGCCGCACGCCGCGCAGCAGCGCGGTGTCGGAGTCGGTGGGGCCGCGCTGCCCGACGACGGTGGCCGCGGGGGGCGGTGCCCCGTCGTCGAGCCGCACCCGGGGCAGGACCTGGGTGGTGCCGGTGTCGTCGCCCGGCCTGGCCTGACCGAGGCCCGCATGGCGGACCGCGCGCAGGAGTTGGGTGGTGGCGCCGGCCTGGCCGCCCGGATCCGTACGGCCGCTCCACACCACGGGGGCACGTCGCCTGGCGCCGCCTGCCGTTCCCCCGACGACGGGGAGGCGCGCGGCCGAAGCCATGGCCCGGCTCACGACGGGCGCGGCGAGCTGCACGCGGAAGCTGGCGTGGTTGACGACGACCTGCGCGGGGTCGCACGCCACCTTGACCGAGCTCAGCAGCGGCTCGTCGTCGAAGCCGGGCGAGCGTCCCCCCGTAGGTGTGCGGGGTGTTCTGGTGTCCACGCTCATCTAACCGAGTGACGAGCGGTTAAGACACTGCTTTGACCGCGCCGATCTGTCCGAGACCCGTCAAAAGGTCACGGGATCACCGGAATTCGTACGGAGCGTCATGTCTTGCCCTGGACTGCGGTGCCGTACCGGCCGCCCTCCTGGACGGCCGGTTCCCGCGCACTCCCTCAGCCGCGCCGGCGCGCCGCCTCCCACAGGACGACACCGGCGGCGACACCGGCGTTCAGCGACTCCGCGCCACCCGGCATCGGAATCCGCACCCGCACGTCGCAGGTCTCGCCGACCAGTCGCGACAGGCCCTTGCCCTCGCTGCCGACGACGATGACGACAGGCCCGTCCAGCGCCGCGACGTCCTGCAGCTCCATCTCGCCGTCCGCGGCGAGACCGACGACCGTCAGACCGGCCTTCTGGTACTGCTCCAGCGTCCGGGTCAGGTTGGTGGCACGGGCGACCGGCGTACGGGCCGCGGTACCGGCCGACGTCTTCCACGCACCGGCCGTCATCCCGGCCGCGCGGCGCTCCGGCACGACCACGCCGTGGCCACCGAAGGCACACACGGAGCGGACGACGGCGCCGAGGTTGCGCGGGTCGGTGACCCCGTCGAGCGCCACGATCAGCGGCTCCGCGCCCTCGTCGAACGCGGCGGCGGCCAGGTCCTCGGGGTGCGCGTAGTCGTACGGCGGTACCTGGAGGACCAGCCCCTGGTGGTTGAGGCCGTTGGTCATCCGGTCCAGCTCGGGGCGCGGCGCCTCCATGAGGTTGATGTCGCCGCGCTGCGCGGCGAGCTGGAGCGCCTCGCGCACCCGCTCGTCGGTGTCGATGAACTGCTGGACGTAGAGAACCGTCGCCGGCACCCCGTCGCGCAGCGCCTCGAAGACCGGGTTACGGCCGACGACCAGCTCCGACGTGCCCTTCGCGCCGCCGCGCCGCGGCGCGGGACGGCGCGCAGCCGCCTGCTTCGCCTTGGCGTTGGCCACCCGGTTCTTGACATGCCCCTTGCGCGCGGAGGCGGGCGGGGTCGGCCCCTTGCCTTCCAGGCCCCGGCGTCGCTGGCCGCCGCTGCCGACCTGCGCGCCCTTCTTGTTGGACGTGCGGCGGTTCCTGCGCTGGCTGTTGCCGGCCATGGGTCACCTGTTTCTTCACTGCTCTCGACGTCTCGCGACGTGGAGTGGGTACGAACGTATGGATTGAGTGTCGCCCGCGGCCACCGCCAAGGGCGAATCCGGACGGCGGCCGGGGGTCACGACGGAGATCACGCCGGGCTCACTTCGGGGTCAGGACAGCGACCAGCGCGGCCCGGACGGGGTGTCCTCGATGGCGAGACCTGACTGCTGGAGCTGGTCGCGGATGGCGTCGGCGGTCGCGTAGTCCTTGCGGGTACGGGCGGCCTGCCGCTGGTCGAGCACCAGGCGGACCAGCGAGTCGACCACGCCGTGCAGGTCGTCGCCGCGGTCCGCGCCGCCGCCCGACCAGTGCTCGTCGAGCGGGTCGAGGCCGAGCACACCGAGCATCGCCCGCAGCTCGGCCAGCCTGGCGACGGCGGCTTCCTTGTCGTCGGCGGTCAGCGCGGAGTTTCCCTGCCGGACGGTGGTGTGCACGATCGCCAGCGCCTGCGGGACGCCCAGATCATCGTCCATCGCCTCGGCGAAGGCCGGCGGGACCTCGGGCGCCGGCTCGACGACCCCGGCCTTCTCGACGACCCGCTGGACGAAGCCCTCGATCCGCGCGAACGCCGACTCGGCCTCGCGCAGCGCCTCCTCGCTGTACTCGATCATCGAGCGGTAGTGCGGGGTGCCCAGGTAGTAGCGCAGCACGATCGGCCGCCAGCGCTTGACCATCTCGCTGACCAGCACGGAGTTGCCCAGCGACTTGGACATCTTCTCGCCGCTCATGGTCACCCAGGCGTTGTGCGTCCAGTAGGCGGCGAAGTCGTCGCCGTACGCCTTGGCCTGCGCGATCTCGTTCTCGTGGTGCGGGAAGACGAGGTCGACGCCGCCGCCGTGGATGTCGAAGGCGCTGCCCAGGTACTTGTGCGCCATCGCCGAGCACTCCAGGTGCCAGCCGGGACGGCCGCGGCCCCACGGGGTCTCCCAGCTGGGCTCGCCCTCCTTGGCCGCCTTCCACATGGCGAAGTCCCGGGAGTCACGCTTGCCGGTCTCACCCTCGCCCGACGGCTGCTTGAGCTTGTCAAGCTCCTGGTTGGACAGCTCCAGGTAGCCGGGGAAGGAGCGCACGTCGAAGTAGACGTTGCCGTCGACGGCGTAGGCGTGGCCACGCTCGATCAGGCCGCGCATCATCTCGATCATCTCGGGGATGTGGCCGGTCGCCCGCGGCTCGTACGTCGGCCGCTGGCAGCCGAGCACGTCGTACGCCGCGTTGAAGGCGACCTCGTTCTCGTAACCGATCGACCACCACGGGCGGCCCTGCTCGGCGGACTTCTTGATGATCTTGTCGTCGATGTCCGTGATGTTGCGCACGAACGTCACGTCGTAGCCGCGGTGGGCGAACCAGCGGCGCATGATGTCGAAGTTCAGTCCCGACCTGATGTGCCCGATGTGCGGGGCGGCCTGCACGGTCGCGCCACACAGGTAGATCGAGACACAGCCCGGCGTGAGCGGGGTGAAATCGCGAATCTGCCGGGCGCTGGTGTCGTACAGGCGAATCGTCACGGAACCAGGGTAGTCGGAATGAGGGAGTGCCCCGCGACCCCTTCGGCCACGCGGGGACACAAGCGTGACACTCGCCCGATTCGCGGGGATTCACCCGGCGTACCGGACCCGGCCATTCCGCCGCACGCCCGCGAAACCCGGGCCCCTCGCCGCACGCGCTACGCCCTGCGGACCACCAGTGCCGTCGCCACCGCCGCGAGGCCCTCCGCGCGGCCGGTGAGCCCCAGCCCGTCCGAGGTCGTCCCCGACACCGAGACCGGCGCACCCGCCGCGGCCGACAGCGCCTTCTGCGCCTCGTCCCGCCGCTTGCCGACCTTCGGGCGTACGCCGATGACCTGCACCGCGACATTGCCGATCGCGAAACCCTCGGCCCGCACCAGGCGCGCGGCCTCGGCCAGCAGCGTCACCCCGGAGGCGCCGGACCACTCGGGCCTGCTGGTGCCGAAATGCGCGCCGAGGTCGCCGATGCCGGCCGCGGAGAACAGCGCGTCACAGGCGGCATGCGCGGCCACGTCACCGTCGCTGTGCCCGGCCAGGCCGTACTCCTCGCCCTCCCAGAGAAGCCCGGCGCACCACAGCTCGCGGCCCCGCTCGAAGGCGTGCACGTCCGTGCCGATGCCGACGAGGGGCAGTCCCGGCAGCCCGTCGGCTCCGGATCCGGTGGTCGGCTCAGACATAGCCATCGGTGGCCCTCCTACGGGCGAGTACGGCCTCGGCCAGGACGAGGTCCAGCGGCCGGGTCACCTTGAACGCTTCCTCGTGGCCGGGAACCACCACCACCGGGGCCCCCAGCCGTTCCACGAGCCCCGCGTCGTCGGTGGCACCCTCGCCCTCGACGGCGACCGTCCCGTGCGCCTTGAGCAGGGTCTCCCGGTCGAAGCCCTGCGGAGTCTGCACGGCCCGCAGCAGGGCCCGCTCCGGAGTGCCGGTCACCGGCTCCGGCTCGCCCGGGGAGCCCGGCCCGACCTGCTTGACGGTGTCGGCGAGCGGCAGCGCGGGGACGACGGCCGGGGCCCCGGCCCGCACGGCGGCGATCACCGCGTCGACGGTGTCGACCGGCACCAGCGGGCGCGCGGCGTCGTGCACCAGCACCACGTCGATGTCATCGGGGAGCGCGGCGAGCCCGCGGCGCACGGAGTCCTGCCGGGTCTCGCCGCCCGGGACGACGACGAGTTCGGTGCGATCACCGAGCGGATACTCGTCGAGCAGGCTGCGGACCCCGGGCGCACCGTCCGGCGGCGCGACCACGACGACGAGGGAGACGGCCCGGGACGCGGCCATCGCGCGGACCGCGTGCACGAGCATCGGGGTGCCGCCCAGCGCGCGCAGCGCCTTGGGGGCGCCGGGGCCGAGCCGTACCCCGCGGCCTGCGGCGGGGATGACCGCCGCGGTGCGGATCGGACGGGAAGAATCTGGCATCGAAGGCTCCGGAGTCCGGGGTGTTCCCGGAATTGGCGCAGACAGGTTTGTTGCCTCAGCCGGGGTGGGTATGGCCACAGCGTGCCGGGCGCAACGCCTTGACCGCCCCTTCCGTGACAGTGGTCGAGGCAGCTGCCCCAGCCCGGCACGCCACCTGGCCGGCGATCAGGGCCCGGGACCGGGAAGGGCCGCAGATATGCCGCAGCGCCCGGCAACAGACCTCTCCCGGAGGGGAAGTCGTCACTCGGGCACCGCGGCATTGCTGCGTTGCATCACTGCACCGGGACCATCTGCGTCACCTCACCGCAGATCGCTCCGGCACAGCCTGCGTCGTCAGGACGCGAGGACCTCGTCGAGCAGAGCCTCGGCCTTGTCTTCGTTGGTGTTCTCCGCGAGGGCCAGCTCGCTCACCAGGATCTGGCGCGCCTTGGCGAGCATCCTCTTCTCACCGGCGGAGAGTCCGCGCTCGCGCTCCCGACGCCACAGGTCGCGGACGACCTCGGCGACCTTGATCACGTCACCAGAAGCGAGCTTCTCGAGATTTGCCTTGTAGCGACGGGACCAGTTCGTCGGCTCTTCGGCATACGGTGCACGCAGCACCTCGAAGACCCGGTCCAGCCCGTCCTGGCCGACCACATCGCGTACGCCGACGAACTCCGCATTGTCCGCTGGCACACGAACCGTCAGATCGCCCTGGGCGACCTTCAGCACCAAGTAGGTCTTGTCCACGCCTTTGATCTGGCGAGTTTCGATGGCCTCGATCAGCGCGGCCCCGTGATGGGGATAGACCACGGTGTCGCCAACCTTGAACGTCATGTGACAGGTACCCCTTCCGTGGCTATCCATGCTAACACGTGAACGGGCCGTTCTGAATGGCGTTTTCGCAGGTCAGGGCATATCTCGGGGCTTGACAACTACGCCTGGAACGTGCTGCGAGGGGCCGCCGCGGGCAGGTATTCGCAGGTGGGAGCCCCTTCTCAGGCGAGCGGAAACATGCCCGCGACACGTCGGGAAGTCGTTGATCAACAGGACGAAAGTCCCGGTTTGCGCGGATCCGTATGAGCGACTTCCGCTACTCCGTTCGGTGCGCGCGAGCACCCCGGTCGGGTTTCTCGAATTGATCACCCTCCGGCGGCGGAAGGCACGTGATCAATTCCGTGACGCGTCCGCATTCCCTGCGAATACTCCATTTCATCGGGGAAACCGTCACGGAATCCGGCGGCCCGGCCACCCGAACGGTCTCTTCGCTCGTATTCCCCGGCTTACCGACCTGCGTTCCCTCCCCGCTGCGCAGGGAAGACCACGAAGAGACCGGAGATGTGGACGGAGATGAGGGCGGAGATAGGGCGGGGATACGGCGGGGATTTCGGTGAAGGCGGATGGCGCGAGAGGCGGATGAGGAGAGGCGGATGGGGAGGGGCGGGTGCGGCGCGCGCCGTGCTGTTCGCCGGACGCGTCCGGCCCGTGTCCGCTGCCGCCGATCCGGGGCGTGATCACTCAGGGGCGGGTCGGGTGCGGCGGCGCGAGGGCGGCTCGGTAACCTAGCGGCGCTGACACACCCTTAGGGCGGCTTTACGCACCCGTCGTCATGACGCGTACGCCACGGCCGCCCCAGCCGTCCACCGCGACCGGACGAAGTTCGGCCGCCGAAGCTCGTCCAAGGAGATGCCGCCGCCGTGAGCCGCAGCCTTCGACGCGGCGTCCTCGCCGCCACCGTCCTTACGCTCTCGATCGCCACGCTCTCCGCGTGCGGGGCCGGGAACGACGCCCAGACGCTGGAGGTCAAGCCGGACAACGCCGCGACCACCGTCGGCGACATCAAGGTCCAGAACGCGTCCGTGGTCACCCAGCCCGACATCAAGGCCAAGGGTCCGGCCGCGATCACCGCGACGGTGTTCAACAGCGGCACCAAGGACCAGAAGCTGACCTCCATCACCCTCGTGGGCACCGGCAAGAAGGCCAAGCTCGCCCCGGTGAAGGGCAGCGGCCCGATCACCGTGCCGGCCGGCGGTTCCGTCGTGATCGGCGGCAAGGGCAACGCCACCGCGATCCTGGCGGAAGGCCGGGAGGCCGTCCAGGACGGCAACGCGCAGTCCGTCAGCTTCAGCTTCAGCGAGACCGGCACCGTCCAGCTGGGGGCCTACGTCGTCCCGGCGAACGGCTACTTCAAGGACTACGGCCCCGAGATCGTGCCGCAGCCGGGCGTGACGCCGTCGGGCACCGCCAAGCCGTCGGAGTCCGGCAAGCCTGCCGAGTCGGGCGAGCCGACCGGTACCGGGAGCCCCGCGGGTGCGGGGACGCCTGAGGGCGCGGGCCAGGGGGCGCACGCCGGTCACTGACCGCCCGCCGCCCTCCTGGGCGGCCACCGCGACAGCGCTACGCGTCAGGGGCGCCCCTCCGGCTGGGAGGGGCGCCCCTGACGCGTACTGCGGGCGGCCGGCGCGGCCGGTGGTGGTGCCGCGCCGCCGCGTGGTGTTTACGGCTCGAACTTGTAGCCCAGGCCGCGGACCGTGACGAGGTAGCGCGGCGCGCCCGGGTCCGGCTCGATCTTGGCGCGCAGCCGCTTGACGTGCACGTCCAGGGTCTTGGTGTCGCCCACGTAGTCGGCGCCCCACACCCGGTCGATGAGCTGCATACGGGTCAGCACCCGGCCGGCGTTGCGCAGCAGCATCTCCAGCAGGTCGAACTCCTTGAGCGGCAGGTCGACCTTGCCGCCGCCGACCGTCACGACGTGGCGGTCCACGTCCATACGGACCGGGCCGGCTTCGAGTGCCTGCGGAGTGACCTCCTCCGGTTCGCCGCGGCGCCGCAGCACCGCGCGGATGCGGGCGACCAGCTCCCGCGAGGAGAACGGCTTGGTGACGTAGTCATCGGCTCCTATTTCCAGGCCGACCACCTTGTCGATCTCGCTGTCCTTGGCGGTCACCATGATGACCGGGACGTTGGAGCGGCCACGCAGCTGGCGACAGACCTCGGTGCCGGGCAGGCCCGGCAGCATCAGGTCCAGCAGGACCAGGTCGGCGCCGTTGCGCTCGAACTCGTCCAGTCCGTCGGGGCCCGTAGCCGCGATGGCGACCTCGAATCCCTCCTTGCGGAGCATGTACGACAGTGCGTCGCTGAACGATTCCTCGTCCTCGACGACAAGCACTCGGGTCACGGAAGGACCTCCGGGGCAGGGTGAGCTGGAAGCGGATCGTTGAAGGTCTCGTACGGCCGGTCCTCTTCGTCGAGGACCTCCGTAGCGGTGGGGTCGGCCGGCCGTTCGCGGTCGCGTACGGCTCCGGCTTCCGGGAGACGCAGGGTGAAGGTGGAGCCCTGTCCCTCAGCGCTCCACACCGTGACCTCTCCCCCGTGGGAGGCGGCCACGTGCTTGACGATGGCGAGGCCGAGGCCGGTCCCGCCGGTGGCGCGCGAGCGCGCCGGGTCCACACGGTAGAACCGCTCGAAAACGCGGTCCCGGTCCTTCTCGGAGATCCCGATGCCCTGGTCGGTCACCGCGAGCTCGATCAGGTCGCCGCTGGGGGCGGACACCCGGCGGCCGGCGATCCCGACGCGGGTGCGCGCCGGGGAGTAGTTGACGGCGTTCTCCACGAGATTGCCGAGGGCGGCGGCGAGCTGGCCGCGGTTGCCCCACACGTACAGGTCGGAGGTGTCGGCGGCGCCGCGCACCGGGCTGCCTTCGACGGACGAGCCGGTGGGCACGCCCAGGTTCGACGCCATGGTGATCTGCTTCGCGCCGGCCTGCTGGCGGCAGCGGTCGACCGCTTCCTCGACCAGTTCCTCCACCCGGACCGGTTCGGCGTCCTCCAGGGGGTCGTCGTTCTGGACCCTGGAGAGGTCGATCAGCTCCTGGACGAGGTTGGTGAGCCGGGTCGCTTCGTTCTGCATCCGGCCGGCGAAGCGGGTGACGGCCTCGGGGTCGTCGCTCGCGTCCATCACCGCCTCGGAGAGCAGCGACAGCGCGCCGACCGGCGTCTTCAGCTCATGGCTGACGTTGGCCACGAAGTCGCGGCGCACCGCCTCTATGCGACGGGCTTCCGTGAGGTCCTCGACGAGCAGCAGTACCAGCCGGGAGCCGAGCGGGGCGACCCTGGCGGAGACCGCGAGGGCGTCGCCGCGGCCGGTGCCGCGGCGCGGCAGATCCAGCTCGACCTGGCGTATCTCGCCGTCCCTGCGGGTGTCGCGGGTCATCTGCATCATCGGCTCGACGGCGAGCTTGCCGCCGCGGACGAGACCGAGCGCGTACGCGGCGGAGCTGGCCTTGACGACGGAGTCGGCCTCGTCCAGCACCACCGCGGATGAGCGCAGCACCGAGAGGACGGTGTCGACGCCGGGCGGGAGCACGGCGTCGGTGTGCAGGGATGTCCGCGTGGGCTTGGTCTGGTCGCGCTCGCTCCAGCGGAACGCCAGCATGGCGAAGACGCCGGTGCACAACCCGGCTATCGCTGCCACTGCGGCGACGGCCGCGTCCACGTTCATGACCCCAGGTTATGCGCCTGGTCGGACACTTCCCCAGCCGTGCGAGTGTCTGCTCGAACACCCGTCGCCCAGAGTTCACCGTGGCGTCGGTGGCGGTTCACCCCGGGCTCCGCGAACGGGCCGCCGGGGCGTCCCCGCGAGTCGTCCACCGGCCCCTGTGACGCCCGGAACGCCGCCTTCCCCTACCTCCGGTGGCCCGTTCACGGCACCCGGCGCCGCCCGGGGCCCCCGGTCGCGTCGCCCAGAGTTCACCTTGACGTCAGTCGCGCTTCACTCCGGATGGCACCGCACGTCGCGCGGTCCGCCCACTGTGAGCACCGTGCGGAAGCCTCTTCCCGGAGTCAGGTCCGTGCGCGCACAGACCGTGGGAGCGTGGGAGCGGAGCGTGCACCGAGCCGTTCCGTACCGCGGGATTCCCACACCACCACTCGATGCGAGAGAAGGTCACAGATGCGGGACGCGTACCACGAGGAGCTGGATTCGATCGGCGAAGGTCTGGTCGAGATGGCCCGGCTCGTCGGCTCCGCGATCGGGCGCGCCACCACGGCGATACTCGACGCGGACCTCAAGCTCGCCGAGAGCGTGATCGCCGCCGACGAGAAGGTCGACGGCCTCCAGCGCGATCTGGAGGCGCGGGCCATCACCCTGCTCGCCCGTCAGCAGCCGGTCGCCACCGACCTGCGGATCGTCGTCACCTCCCTGCGGATGAGCGCCGACCTGGAGCGCTCGGGCGACCTCGCCCAGCACGTCGCCAAGCTGGCCAGGCTGCGCTTCCCCGAGACGGCCGTGCCGCGCGATCTGCACGCCACCATCCTGGAGATGGGGCAGCTGGCGCAGCGCCTGATGGCCAAGGCGGCCGAGGTCATCATCACCAAGGACGTCGATCTGGCCCTCCAACTGGAGCAGGACGACGACGCGATGGACCTGCTGCACCGCGCGCTCTTCCAGCACCTGATGGACGACCGCTGGAAGCACGGCATCGAGACCGCCGTGGACGTGACGCTGCTGGGCCGCTACTACGAGCGGTTCGCTGACCACGCCGTGTCCGTGGCCAAGCGGGTCGTCTACCTGGTGACCGGCGAGCACGCCGACGAGATCGCTCCGCCGACGGCGGTCGAGGGCGCGTAGGGGCAGGGCGCACCACCGTGCGCCGCTGCCGCGTGCCTCCACGCGCCGTTGACGCGCCGCTCTGCGCGGGCTTGCAATGGCGGCAGGTGATCCCGAGGAGGCAATTCATGGCACTGCGCACGGACTCCCACGACGCCACCGACCGCGACGAGCCGGCGGACGCCGCCCGCCCACGTCTGCCCCTGCTCGGCGCCTGCGGCTGCGGCTCCGGCTGCGGCTGCGGCTGCCAGTCCGGCGCGCCGTGCCAGTGCGGCGGCTGCTGCGGGTAGCACCGCGGACCTGGCAGAAACCGAGCAGCACCGGAACCGAGCAGCACCGAGCCCCCCGTCGGCGGACGCAACCGCAGGCGGGGGGCTCGGGTGTGGGGTGCTACTTCTTCTTCCCCTGATTCTTCACTGCCTCGATGGCGGCCTTGGCGGCCTCCGGGTCGAGGTAGGTGCCGCCGGGCTTGACCGGGCGGAAGTCGGCGTCCAGCTCGTAGTAGAGCGGGATGCCGGTGGGGATGTTCAGGCCGGAGATGTCCGCGTCGGAGATCCCGTCGAGGTGCTTGACCAGGCCGCGGAGGCTGTTGCCGTGCGCGGCGACCAGGACCGTGCGGCCGGCGACGAGGTCCGGGACGATGCCGTCGTACCAGTACGGCAGCATGCGGGTGACGACGTCCTTGAGGCACTCCGTGCGCGGGCGCAGCTCGCTGGGGATGTCGGCGTAGCGCGGGTCGTCGCTCTGCGAGAACTCGGCGCCGTCCTCCAGGGCGGGCGGCGGGGTGTCGTACGAGCGGCGCCACAGCATGAACTGCTCCTCGCCGAACTCGGCGAGCGTCTGCGCCTTGTCCTTGCCCTGGAGCGCGCCGTAGTGGCGCTCGTTCAGGCGCCAGCTGCGGTGGACCGGGATCCAGTGGCGGTCGGCGGCCTCCAGGGCCAGCTGCGCGGTGCGGATGGCGCGCTTCTGGAGGGAGGTGTGCAGCACGTCGGGGAGCAGGCCGGCGTCCGTGAGCAGCTCTCCGCCGCGGACCGCCTCCTTCTCGCCCTTTTCGTTGAGATTGACGTCCACCCAGCCGGTGAACAGGTTCTTCGCGTTCCACTCGCTCTCGCCGTGGCGGAGGAGGATCAGCTTGTACGGTGCGTCGGCCATGGCATCGAGCGTAATCGAATACCGGCCGTGTCCCTGCCGTGCCCCGGGCGGTTGGAAGGGGCACGGGGGCGCCTCGCGAGGCCGCCGGTGCCGGTCGCCCGACGCTTGACGGCTCCCGTCAATCCGGTGGCGGCGGCTCGCCCGTGATCAGTAGTTTTCGGTCAACGCACCAGCCACTGGGGTGTCGCGCCAGGGCACCGTCCGCACGGCCGGGATGCGGTCCCGCCGCGTCCGCCGCCCACACCGCCCGGGGGAACCTTCATGTCCGCAGCCCGTCTCGCACGAGCCGCCAGGGAGAGCGTTTCCGGTCTCCCCCGCCAGTTCTGGTGGCTGTGGACCAGCACCCTGATCAACCGTCTCGGCGGGTTCGTCGCGACGTTTCTGGCGCTCTACCTGACCGTGGAGCGCGGCTACTCCGCCTCGTACGCGGGTCTCGTCGGCGCGCTGTACGGGCTCGGCGGGGTGGTCGCTTCCGTGGGCTCCGGGATCCTGACGGACCGGCTCGGGCGGCGGCCGACGATGCTGATCGCGCAGCTTTCCACGGCCGCTTCGGTCGCGCTGCTCGGCTTCATGGAATCGCCGGTCGGCATCGCCGCGGTGGCCTGCGTCGTCGGCATGGCGTCGAGCGCTTCGCGGCCCGCGGTCCAGGCGATGATGGCGGACATCGTCGCCCCCGAGGACCGGGTGCGTGCCTACGCGCTCAACTACTGGGCGATCAACCTCGGCTTCGCCTTCTCATCGGCCGCCGCCGGGCTGATCGCCGAGCACGGCTATCTGGCGCTCTTCCTGGGCGAGGCGACGCTGGTGCTGGTCTGCGCCCTGGTCGTCTTCCGGAAGCTGCCCGAGTCGCGTCCCACGGCGGGCTCCGCCGACGCCTCAGGGCCCGCCCCGTCCGCGGTGTCCATGCTGACGGTGCTGCGCGACGGCCGCTTCATGACCGTCGTCGGCCTGAACCTCCTGCTCGCGCTGGTCTTCCAGCAGGCGTATGTCTCGCTGCCGGTCTCGATGGGCCAACACGGCTTCTCCAGTGCCGACTTCGGCCTGATCATCGCCGCCAACGGCGTGCTGATCGTGCTCCTCCAGATCCCGGTCACCCGCTTCATCGAGCACCGCAGCCCCGCCGCGCTGCTGATCGGCTCGGCCCTGCTGGCCGGCTACGGCTTCGGGCTCAACGCGCTGGGCGGATCGGTGGCGCTGTACACGTTCGCGGTGGCGGTCTGGACGCTCGGCGAGATCATCAACGCGCCCACCCAGATGGGCCTGGTCGTCCGCCTCTCGCCGACCCACGGGCGCGGTCGCTACCAGGGCACGTACGCGCTGTCCTGGGCGGTCGCCTCGCTGGCCGCGCCGCTGGTAGGCGGCACGGTCATCGACCATTACGGGGCGGACGTCCTGTGGGCCGGCTGCGCGGTCGTCGGGACCGTCGCGGCCGTCGGCTACGGCCTGCTGCTGCGCAACCTCCCGGCCGCCACGGGCACGACCAGGGCGGAGAGCCGCCCGGGGGCCGGCGAGGCGGCGGCAGCGGCCGAACCGGTGGCGTGAGGCGCCGGACCCGTAAGGGGCTGAGCCCGTAAGGGACCGGCCCCGTAAGGGACCGGCCGCGGCGCTCAGAGCCGCAACTCCCGTTGTGCCTCATACAGGTTGGGCGGGCAGGCCGCCTCCGGGTGGCCGTAGGCGGCGATGCGGGTGTGCAGGGGGCCCGTGAAGTCCGGGGTGTCGATCTGGCCGAACTCCGTCACCTCGCTGAGGGCGACGGTCGCGCTGTACGGGGCGATGCCGTCGAGCTTGACGCAGCCCGCGCGGTGGTTGGTGACGGTGATGTTCCAGTGGGTGAACCGGGCGCCGTAGAGGGGCCCGGCGCTGGCATCGCCGCCGTGCGCACCGTCGTTGGTGACGGTGATGTCGGTGCGGACGTTGGCGAACGGCAGCCCGCGGTGGCTGTCGAAGGTGCCCATCGCCATCCGGCCGCGTGACCAGACGTTGTGGCTGGACAGGCCCTCGACGTTGATGCCGTGCAACTGGGTGCCGGGCGGCGCGGGGACGGTACGCCGTTCGATCGCGAAGCCCTCGACGAGGTTGTCGTGCGAGCCCTCGCGGCAGCAGTACGGGTGGTGGCTGCCGCGCCCGGAGACGCGCGTACGGCGCAGGGTGCACGCCTTGGCGGCGACCAGGAGGAAGCCGTTGTCGGCGTGCCGGACGTGGACGTCGTCCAGCCAACAGTCCCACGCGCACTGGAGGGCGACGCCGTTGTAGCCCTTGTCGAGCAGGTGCGGGGACTGCGGCGTCTCGGTCATTTCGAGGGTGAGTCCCTCGACACCCGCGCCGGTCAATGGGCGTATGGGGGTGGCGAGTCGGGGCTGCCAGGCGGGGCGTGCGTCGAGGGGCAGCGGGCGGTCGATGGTCACGCGGCGGCGGCGATGGTCGACGGACGCGACCCGGCAGGGCCACTCGTAGGGGACGTACGAGGTCAGCTTGGTCTTGTCGCTCCAGGGGTAGGACGCGGCGCCCGGGATGTCGCCGCTCATGTGCCGCAGGAGGGTGTGGCCGGCGTCGTCGGACAGGTGGAGGAGGACGCGGGCGCCGGGCCTGAGGGCGGTGGTGTCCGCCACGGTGAGGGTGTCGTCGCCCTGCCGGGCCGGTGCGGTGACGGCGGTGAGCGTGCGCCACTCGTCGCGGCGGTTGCCCGTCCACCCCTCGAACGGCCAGTCCCGGTCCTTGATCGCGTCGGTCAGCGCATCCCAACGGGCCTGCGGGCAGAGCCAGATGAGGCCGCCCGCCCATGACCAGCTGGATTTGTCGCCGCCGTAGCGGCTCCCGTAGGGGCCGATGAGGTCGGTGAGGCTGCGGGTGGCGTGCAGGGTGGTGCGTCCGCTGCCGGCGCCGCGCAGTACGACGCGGTCGTGGCCGATCCTGATGAGGTCGTCGATGCGGTAGGTGCCGGGCGGGACGTACACCGTCCCACCGCCGTCGCGGCCGGCGTCGCGGATGGCGCGGTTGATGGCGGGGGCGGCGTCGGCCGAACCGTCCGGTGCCGCGCCGTAGTCCCGGACGACGTCGGCCACTACGGGACGTCGGGGGAAGGCGGCGCCGCCGCGGTAGCCGGCCCGGCCCACGTAGGGGATCTGCGGATGGGTGTACGGGGCGGCCTTGAACTCGTCCCAGAGGGTGGTGTGTTGGCGACGCCCACCTCTGGAGGCGGCCTCTGCCGCGGCGGCCGGCACGGTTCCCGCGGCGGCCGTCGCCGCGACGCCGATCGCGCTGCCGAGCAGCCCTCGCCTGCTGATCCCCATGAGCCCGCCTTCCGCCGCCACCGACCGAATTCATATACGTGGACGTTGTTCACGTCACAGACGGCGTGAGGATGCCACGCGACGGGGTCCGACGGAAGGGGGCGGACGGAGGGGCGGGCGCCTCGCCGCTCTTGACCAGGACCGCAGGCCGTCCGGGATCCCCCCTCGGACGTCACCCCGCTCTCCGGACGCGGAGGCGCCGACGAGTGGGACTGTTACGGTTCCAGGAGCAGGGACAACCGGGTCCGCTGCGGGACCAGAAGTGGGAGGTGAGTTGATGACTGCCGTAGAGGCCGCTGCCGTGTGCAGTGCCCGGACCATCCTCACGTCCCGGGCCCCGGTCTGACCTGAAGTTCACGCCCCCGCCCGAGCCTGTCGGCAGGCGGGAGGCCCGCGCTTTGCGCCTATCGGGGTCCTTTCCCAAGGGTCTCCACGTTGTCTCAACCACCTTCTTTCCTTCCCTTTTCGCCTTCCCTCGCGGACTTCGGCCGGGGTGAAGGCGTGCGAGCACGCCTTCACCCCCCACCGGGCCGTGTACCCGTGGTGGCCGTGGTGCTGGAGCGGCGGTCCACGCTGGTGCGCTCCACCGCAACCGCCTGCTGGGCCAGAACCTGTTGGCCGTCGGTGCCGTGCGCGCCACCGACGGCAAGGGCAGGCACACCACCGCCTGGCGAGAGCTGCTCCCGCTGCCCACCGGCGGGGTCCTGCTGGGCACCCCCGGTCTGCGTGCGGTCGGCCTGCACGACGCAGGGGACGGGCCGGACCACACCTTCGCGGAGATCCAACAGCTCGCCCGCACCTGCCGGTTCGCCCACGCCGACCCGGCGCGGCCCGGCATGAGCCAGGCGCTGGCCGCACTACAGGAAGAGAGCACTCTGCGGCGCGAGCACGGCGGCCACGACAACTACGCCGCCTACGTACTCCACCGCCACGACCCCGTCCACACACACGAACGGAACACCCACCATGACCAACTGGACCACCCGCCCCGAGACCGGCGCCGACATCCCCGCCATCCGCGACATCAACCTCGCCGCCTTCGAGACCCCGGCCGAGGCCGATCTCGTCGACGTGCTGCGCGCCGACTCCTCCTGGATCGACGGCCTGTCCTTCGTCTCGACCGATGAGGACGGCAAGGCCATCGGCCACGCCCTGCTGACCCGCTGCCACATCGGCGACACCCCGGCCCTGTGCCTGGCCCCCTGCGCCGTACGGCCCGCGTACCAGAACAGCGGCGCCGGCTCGGCCGCCATCCGCGCCGCCCTCAAGGCAGCCAAGGAGATGGGCGAGTACTACGTCACCGTCCTCGGACACCCCACGTACTACCCGCGCTTCGGCTTCACCCGCGCCTCAACTCACGGCATCGGCCTGACCATCGACGTCCCGGACGAGGCCATGATGGCCCTCACCCTCGACGAGGCCCACCCGCTGCCCAGCGGCACCGTCCGCTACGCAGCACCCTTCGGGATCTGATCCCGGGCTCTCCGTACGCGGGGGCGTCCCGCTCCTTCGCACGGAGAGCCACGACTTCCTTCGCCGTGGTTCCGGGGGTACGGGGTACAGGGTCGTGCTAGCCACACCCCCCGGCCGGGTGCCCCCACCATCGCGCGGCCCCCTCCAGAACACGATCCTGGAAGGGCCACGGCAGGGCGCAGCGCGGGACGGGGCACGGTACGGGGGAATGACGGGACCGCAGCCGCGCCGCCCTGCCGTCGGCGGAAGCAGACGCGCGAATCGGGGGCGAGGACGGGATGGGCTGGGGCATGGGGACGGGCGAGGGTGCCGGGGCGGGTACGGCGGAAGGCGCGGAGCGGGAAGCCCGGCTGGCCAGGGAGCAGCGGTCGGTGCGCCGGTCGGCGGCGGTGGGGGCGCTGGTGATGGCCGTCAGTCTGATCGCCACCTCCGCCGGGGCGTCAGCGGGGGCGGCGGACGGGACACCGGCCGGGTCGTCGCGGCCGGCCGCGGCGCGGACGAGCGCGCCATCGGCCGACTCGGCGCGCCCGGCGCCGAAGTCCGTCCGGATGCACCTGCCGGCCCCTACGGGATCCCACCGAGTGGGCGTGGTGTCCCTGCACTTGACCGACCACGAGCGTCGCGACCCGTGGGTTTCAGGGGAGCGCCGCGAGCTGATGGTGAGCGTGCGCTATCCGGCGGGCGCGGACGCCGGGCGGTATCCGCGTGCGCCGCAGATGCTGCCGGGCGAGGCGGCCGGGTTCGACGCGATGAACGCCTTCTCGGAGTACGTGCCGCGGGGCGCCGTCGACTGGGCGGCCACCCGCACCGCCGCACACCAAGGTGCGCCGCCCGAGCGGTCCCACGGGCGGCTGCCGGTGCTGCTCTACTCCCCCGGCGCCGGCGATCCGCGGTCGCTCGGCAGCACCCTCTGCGACGAACTGGCCTCCCGTGGCTACGTGGTGGTGAGCATCGACCACACCTACGAGGCAGCTGCGGTGCAGTTCCCCGGCGGCCGGGTGGCCCGCAGCGTGATGCCCGCCGAGATGGCCCGCGCGCAGCAGGCGGGGCGGATTCCCGAGCTGCTGAAGAAGGTGACGGATGTGCGGGTGGCCGACACCCGTTTCGTGCTGGACGAGTTGGCGCGGGCCGACGGGCCGTCCGCGGCGGGCGGCGGGCTTCCCGGCGGGCTGCGCGGCGCTCTGGACCTGGACGCGGTCGGCATGCTCGGGCACTCGGCCGGCGGTTTCACCGCGGCGCTGGCCCTGCACGACGACCGGCGGGTCAAGGCGGCGGTGAACATGGACGGCGTCATGGGTTACACGCAGGAGGACGACGATCCCTCGCATCCTTCGCGGGTGGGAACCGACGGCGTGGCCCGGCCGTTGATGCTGATGGGGAAGGACGGCGACAACCGTCACACGGTCGCTTCGTGGGGCGCCGCCTGGGAGCACAGCCGGGGCCGGCACCGCGGAGTGATGCTGGAAGGGGGAGCACATGCGAGCTATACGGACGCCGAGTCGCTGATACCGCAGGTCGCCGCGGCGCTGAAGCTGCCGGGGAAGGACGTCGCGAAGATGGTCGGCACGGTCGATCCCGGGCGGGCGGTCGCCGCGCAGAAGGCGTATGTGTCGGCGTTCTTCGACAAGTGGCTGCGTGGCCGGGACGACGGCGGGCTGCTGGACGGCCCCTCGGGGTGCTACCCGGAGATGCGGTTCGTCCCGTAGGGGTGCGGGGCGGGGCGTCCCGGAGTCAGGGTGTCCGGTCCGGGTTCTGCGGCGCGGGCTGCCGGGTCAGGTGGGCGAACGCGTCGAGGTTGCGGGTGGATTCGCCGCGGGCGACCCGCCAGGTGTACTCCTTGCGGATCGCCGTGGCGAAGCCCATCTCCAGCAGGGTGTTGAAGCTGCCGTCGGCGTTCTCCAGGACCGTGCCCAGGATGCGGTCGAGTTCATCGGCGGTGACGGCCGCGAGCGGGAGCTTGCCGACGAGGTAGATGTCGCCGAGCTTGTCGATCGCGTAACTGACGCCGTAGAGGCGGGTGTTGCGCTCCAGCAGCCAGCGGTGGACGGCTTCGTGGTTCTCGTCGGGGCGGCGGACGACAAAGGCGTTGATGGACAGGGAGTGCTTGCCGACGACGAAGGAGCAGGTGGTGGAGAGCTTGCGGGTGCCGGGCAGCTTGACGACGTAGGTGCCGTCGGCGGGGCTCTCCCAGTCGAGGCCGGCGTCGTCGAGGGTGCGCGCGATCACCGCACCAGCCGTCGCCGTCGGGTCGGCCGCCCGCTCCTTCGCCCTGTCGTCACCCATGGAGTGATCGTAGGTGACGGCGGCGCTCCTGTATCGCGGCGGAGTAGACGTCGCCGGTGGCCGTGGCCGCGGTGTCCCAGCCGAAGGACTGGGCGTGCCGGGCTGCCGCTGCCCCCATCCGGGCGGCCTGCGCGGGGTCGGCAGCGAAGCGGGCGAGCGCGCGGGCGTAGTCGGCCGGGTCGTGGCCGCCGATGAGGTAGCCGCTGACGCCGTCGCGCACCGCCACCGGCAGGCCGCCGACCGCAGCCGCGACGACCGGGGTGCCGCTGGCCTGCGCCTCTATGGCGACGAGCCCGAACGACTCGTTGTAGGACGGCATGACCAGGACGGACGCGGCGCGGTACCAGTCCGCGAGCTGTTCCTGGCCGACCGGCGGCCGGAAGCGTACGACGTCGGCGATGCCGAGCCTGGCGGCCAGCTTCTGGAGCCCTTCGGGCTTGGCGAGACCGCTGCCGCTGGGCCCGCCGACCACCGGGACGACGATGCGCGAGCGCAGCGCGGGGTCATCCTCCAGGAGCACGGCGACCGCGCGCAGCAGGACGTCGGGCGCCTTCAACGGCTGGATGCGGCCGGCGAACAGCGGGATGACGGCGTCCTGCGGCAGCCCGAGGCGGGCGCGGGCGGCGGCCCTGCTCTCGGCGACGGCGGCCTCGCCCGCGGCTCCGGCGAGCCCGGATCCGGTGGCGCCGGTGGGCCGGAAGCGGTCCAGATTCACGCCGGGGTGCACGACGGCGACCCGGCCAGGCTCGGCCTCGTAGTGCCGCACCAGTTCGTCCGCCTCTTCGGATGTGTTCGCGATCAACCGGTCGGCGGCGCGGACGACCTGGGTCTCGCCGATGACCCTGGCCGCGGGCTCCGGGGTGTCGCCGGCCGCGAGCGAGGCGTTCTTGACCTTGGCCATGGTGTGCATGGCGTGCACGAGCGGCACGCCCCAGCGTTCGGACGCGAGCCAGCCGACGTGCCCGGAGAGCCAGTAGTGGGAGTGCACGAGGTCGTAGTAGCCGGGGCGGTGGCCCGCCCAGGTCTGCATCACGCCGTGGGTGAAGGCGCAGAGCTGGGCCGGCAGCTCCTCCTTGGCCAGCCCTTCGTAGGGGCCCGCGTCGACGTGCCGGACGAGGACGCCGGGGGCCAGCTCGACGGAGGGCGGGAGGGTGCCGGTGGTGGCGCGGGTGAAGATCTCCACCTCGATGTTGATCGCGGCGAGCTTCTTGGCGAGTTCGACGATGTAGACGTTCATCCCGCCGGCGTCGCCGGTGCCCGGCTGGTGGAGCGGGGAGGTGTGCACGCTGAGCATGGCCACCCGGCGCGGTCGCCGAGCGGCGCCCATGCGCAGCCTGGCCGGGCCCGGGAACGGGCCGTGCGGACGGCTGCGGAGCCGGGACACGTATGAGCTCACTGCGAGCTACCTCCTACTGGGCGGGCTGCGCGTCTCCGACCCCCTCTAACAACGGAATATGGCCGTCCCATTCCTCCGGGCGCCCCGTGTGCCCGGCTTTGCCAAAGTGTGACCAAGTCGTGGACGGGATCGAGCCACGGCATGATCAGCGGCGGCCCGGGATCCGGCTCCCGGCATGAAGCACCCGCAGCCCGGCGCCCGGCAGGCGGCGCCCCTGACCCGGCCGCCGGACGGGCCCCTTCCGGCCGCGGCTTAGGCTCGTCGCATGGCCCGCCGCTCCTCCGTCTCCGCCGCCCCGGCGCCCGCCCGCCCCGTCGGCAGCGCCACCCGCGGGACCACCAACCCCAACCGCCTGCGCCGGATGGACCGCTGGATCGCCGCCGAACACGCCGCCGTACTGCGGCGCAGCGCCGATCCCGTCGCCGTCGACCTCGGGTACGGGGCGGCGCCCTGGACGGCGGTGGAGCTGCTGACCAGGCTGCGGACGGTCCGCCCCGACGCGCGGGTGGTCGGCATCGAGATCGACCCGGCCCGTGTCGAGGCCGCCCGCCCCTACGAGCGGCCCGGCCTCGACTTCCTGCACGGCGGCTTCGAGGTGCCGCTGCCCGGCGGCAGGCAGCGGGCGCCGCTGCTGATCCGCGCGGCGAACGTCCTGCGGCAGTACGACGAGGACGAGGTGGCGGCCGTCTGGCGGCGGCTGTGCGCGCGGCTCGCGCCCGGCGGGCTGCTGGTCGAGGGCACCTGCGACGAGATCGGGCGCCGGCACGTGTGGGTGGCGCTGGGCCCCGAAGGCCCGCGCACGGTCACCTTCGCGACCCGGCTCGGCTCCCTGGACACCCCGTCCGACCTGGCAGAACGGCTGCCGAAGGCGCTGATCCACCGCAATGTGCCGGGCGAGCGGGTGCACGCCTTCCTGCGCGACTTCGACCGTGCCTGGGCCGCCGCCGCACCGCTCGGCGCCCTGGGTGCGAGGCAGCGCTGGATCGCCGCCGTCCGCGCCCTCGCGGCGGACTGGCCCCTGGCGGGCGACCCGCGCCGCCTGCGGCAGGGCGAGGTCACGGTGCGGTGGGAGGCGCTGGCGCCCAGGACGTGAGGCGGGCGGGCCGCGGGCGCCGCACGCCACCGGTTCGGGCCCCGCCTTCGTCGCTACGCCACCGGTTCCAGCCCCGCCGCATCGCCCGCGTCCACGACCGGCAGCTCCGCCAGCTCCCGCAGCCTGGACTCCGTCACCGAGCCGCGCGGCGCGCTGTACGTCACCAGGATCTGGTCGTCGTCGGTCGTCAGCCGGAAGGTCTCGAAGGTGACGTGCAGCTCGCCGACCCGGGGATGCACGATCCGCTTCGTGCCGCGCAGGCACTCGCTCACCGCCTGCGCCTCCCACACCCTGCGGAAGTCCCCGCTGCGTTCGAGGAGTTCGCCGACCACCGCGCAGATCCGCGGGTCATCGGGGTGCCGCCCGCTCTCGGCGCGCAGATTGCCGACCACTTCCTCGGCGATCAGCTCCCAGTCCGGGTGCAGCGCGCGGGCCGCGGGGTCGAGGAAGACCAGCAGCGCGGAGTTGTGCCGCCCGGGGGCGGTGCCTTCGAGGTCGAAGCCGACCCTGGCGCCCAGGGAATTCCAGGCGAGGATGTCGAGGCCGCGGCCGAAGACCATGGCGGGGACGGTGCAGGACATCGCGTCGAGCAGCTGCCTGACCTCGGGCCGCACGCTCTGTCCCGGTCCCGCGACCGGGGCGCAGTCGCCCGCGCGGTGGTCGAGCGCCGCGACGTTCCGCAGGTACGTCACCTCGCCGCCGGTGAGCCGCAGCGCCCGCGCGATGGCGTCCAGGACGGATGCGGAGATGGCGTGCGCGCGGCCCTGTTCGATGCGGGTGTAGTAGTCGACGCTGATGGCCGCGAGCTGCGCGACCTCCTCGCGCCGCAGCCCGCGCACCCGGCGGCGGCTGCGCCCGCCGGGCAGCCCGAGGTCGGCCGGGTCGAGCGCCGCCCGGCGCGCCTTGAGGAACGAGCCGATCTCCACTTCCCGATGCAGCATCCGTCCAGTATGCGACGCGCGCCCGGTCGGGTGGTTCCGCCGGACCCAGGATGCAACGGGCCTGGCCCGCTCCTGACGGTGGCCGCAGGCTGAGGCACATACCCGCCGGGCACGGCCATCGGCGACTCTCCCTGTGGAACCCACAGAACCCGCAGACCCCTTAGAAGGAGCAGCTCATGAAGCGCAGGACTCTCGGCGGCACCGGCATCTCGGTCAGCGAGTACGCGCTGGGCGCGATGATGCTCGGCGCCCTGGGCAACACCGATCACGACGACGGCGTACGGATCGTGCACCGTGCGCTGGACGCCGGGATCAACCTCGTGGACACCGCCGACGTGTACGCGGCGGGCGAATCCGAGGAGATCGTCGGCAAGGCGCTGAAGGGGCGGCGCGACGAGGTCGTGCTGGCGTCGAAGTTCCGCAGCTCGATGGGGCCCGACGCCAACCAGGGCGGTGGCTCCCGCCGTTGGATCGTGCGCGCCGTGGAGGACAGCCTGCGGCGGCTGGGCACCGACTACCTCGACCTCTATCAGATGCACCGGCCCGACCCGGCCACCGATGTCGACGAGACGCTGGCGGCGCTCTCGGACCTGGTGCGGTCGGGCAAGGTGCGGGCGGTCGGCAGCTCGACGTTCCCCGCCGAGCAGATCGTCGAGGCGCAGTGGACCGCCGAGCGCCGCGGCCATGTCCGCTTCCGTACCGAGCAGCCGCCGTACTCGATCCTGGCGCGGCAGGCCGAGGCCGCCGTGCTGCCGACCGCGCAGCGCTACGGCATGGGCGTGCTGACCTGGGGCCCGCTCAGCGCGGGGCGGCTGTCGGGGCGCGCCCTGTCGGCCAGTTCGCGGGCCGGCATCGAGACGCAGAAGTTCGACCTCTCGCTCCCGGAGAACGCCCGCAAGGCGGAGGCGGTGGACGCCCTGTCCAAGGTGGCGGCCGACGCGGGCCTGACCCTGCCGCACCTGGCGACCGCCTTCGTGCGCGCCCACCCCGCGGTCACGTCCGTGATCATCGGGCCGCGCACCATGGACCAGCTCGACAGCCTCCTGGACGGCGCGGACGTGATGCTGAGCGGGGACGTACTCGACCGCATCGACGCGATCGTCCCGCCGGGCACCGACCTCAACCGCGCCGACAGCTACTACCTCCCGCCGGCCCTGAAGGACCCGTCCCTGCGACGGCGGTAGCGGCTCCCCGGGCCCGGCAGCGGGGCGCCCGACCTCTCCGGAACGGAGGCGGTCGGGCGCCCCGTTTCACGTTTTCGTGGCCTGGTCGTAGACGCCGACGATGCGCTCCAGGAACGCCGCGACGACGGCCTGTTCATCGGGCGAGAGCGCGTCGGCGGCTTCCGTGACGCCCTGGATGACGGGGGCGACGTGCTCGAAGGCGGCGGCGCCCCAGTGGTCGTCGGGGGTGACGATCACCTTGCGGCGGTCGGTGGGGTGCGGCCCGCGGGTGACGTGCCCGGCTGCGACGAGCCGGTCGATGACCAGGGTGGTCGCCGCGGTGGATGCGTCCAGCCTGCGCGCGAGGTCGGTGGGGGTGGTCGGCCCGACGTTGACGAGGTGGTCCATCACCGCGAGGCCGGCCGCGTCCACCTCCATCCGCCGGCCGAGATACCGCTCGAACCGCTGCTGGCGCAGGGTCAGGTTCCGCAGCTGCTCCCGGATGGGGCCGCCCGGCGCGGTCGCGGGGTCCTGCCGGGCGGGGCCGGGGGCGCCTTCCGGAGGGGCGGTGGCGGGCCTTTTGACATCCATGGCCCTCAGGTTACTCTCAATCTTGCTAAGAAAATTGGTAATCAATGAGCTGAGGGAAAATGAGTGCCGACCCGACCGCCGCACCGCCCTACCGGTGGCGCTGGCTGATCCTGGTGGTGATGCTCGTCGCGGAGATCATGGATCTGCTGGACGCGTCGATCGT
This sequence comes from Streptomyces sp. NPDC048644, assembly GCF_043199105.1. Classification (NCBI taxonomy): domain Bacteria; kingdom Bacillati; phylum Actinomycetota; class Actinomycetes; order Kitasatosporales; family Streptomycetaceae; genus Streptomyces; species Streptomyces sp. NPDC048644. Next base: position 62,679 of record NZ_JBICVO010000018.1, on the reverse strand, counting down.
CAACGTGGCCGGGCCCGCCCTGGAGGAATCCCTCGGCGCGGGCCCCGTCGGCCTCCAGTGGGTGATCGGCGGCTACGCCCTCACCCTGGGCGCCGGGCTGATCCTGGGCGGCCGGCTCGGCGACCGCTACGGGCGCCGCCGTATGTTCCTGACCGGCCTCGCCGCCTTCACCGCCGCCTCCCTGCTGTGCGCGGCGGCCCCGGACATCGAGGCCCTGATCGTCTTCCGGCTGCTCCAGGGCACCGCGGGCGCGATGCTGCTGCCCCAGGGCCTCGGCCTGCTCCGGGAGAACTTCTCCGGGCCCGAACTCACCAAGGTCTTCGGCATCTTCGGGCCCGTCCTGGGTCTGGGCGGCATCATCGGCCCGGTACTGGGCGGCGGCCTCATCCAGGGCGACTTCTTCGGCCTGGGCTGGCGCCTGGTCTTCCTGGTCAACCTGCCGATCGGCATCGCCGCCCTGATCGTCGCCGCGGTCTTCGTCCCCAGGAAGCCGGGCGATGCCACCGTACGGATCGACGGCGTCGGCGCGGCCCTGGTGGCGGCGGCCTGCGCGCTGCTGGTGCTGCCGCTCAACCAGGGCCAGGAGTCCGGCTGGCCGCTGTGGACCTGGCTGTGCATGGCCGCGTCCGTCGTCGCCTTCGCCGCCTTCGCCGTCCGGCAGCGCCGCACCGCAGCCGCCGGCCGTGCGCCGCTGGTGACCCCCGCGCTGCTCCGCAAGCCCGCCTTCACCGTCGGGCTCGGCGGCATCGCGCTGTTCTTCGGCGGGCTGGTCGGCAGCCAGCTCGTGCTGACCCTCTACCTCCAGATCGGGCAGCACTTCACCGCGGGCCAGGCCGGTCTCGGCAACCTGCCGCTCGCCGTGGGCACCGCGATCGGCGGCGCGGTCAGCGGGGCCGTGCTGGCGGACCGGATCGGCCGGGCGGTGCTCCAGGTCGGGCCGCTCGTCCAGCTCGGCGGCGCGGCCCTGCTCTGGTACGAACTCGACGGCACCGGCGGCCCGGCGTCCTTCTCCATCTGGGACGTGGCACCCGGCATCGCGGTCTGCGGCATCGGCGCGGGCCTGGTCATCGCCGCCCTCTTCAGCTTCATCCTCGCCGCCGTCGACGACCACGAGATCGGCTCGGCGTCCGGCGTGCTGTCCGCGGTGCAGTCGGTCGGCGGCTCACTCGGCGTGGCCGTCTTCGGCTCGGTCTTCTTCGGCCGGGCCGAAACCGGCGACTTCACCGGCGGATTCCGCCAGGCCCTGATCGTGCAGAGCTGCCTGCTGGTGGCCTTCCTCGCCCTCACCTTCCTGCTCCCCAAGAAGGCACGCCCCGAAGGCGAACAGCACACCGCACCGGCCACCGGCACGGGCCCGGCCGCCGACGACCCACGGGAGACCGCCGCCGTCTGACGTCCCGGCCGGGCCGCCGTCTCCCCAACTCCCGTACCCCACCTCCCCCTTCACCAGGAGCGCGCCATGTCCCACAGGACCGTCCTGATCGCCGGAGCGGGCATCGCGGGCCCCGCCCTCGCCCACTGGCTCCACCGTCACGGCATGCCAGCCACCGTCGTCGAACGCGCCCCGGGACTGCGGGCGGGCGGCCAGACCGTGGACCTGCGGGGCGCCGGACGCGCCGTCGCCCGCCGGATGGGTCTGGAGGCCGCGGTGCGCGCCGCGAGCACCGGCGAGGCGGGCATCCGCTTCGTCGACGCCAGGGGACGCACCCGCGCCGCGCTGCCTGCGGACGCCTTCGGCGGCCAGGGCCCGGTCACCGAACTGGAGATCCTGCGCGGCGAGTTGTGCCACCTCCTGTACGAGGCCACCCGCGAGCACACCGCGTACGTCTTCGGCGACGAGATCACCCACCTGCACGACGACGGCGACCGCGTCCACGTCACTTTCCGGCACGCCGCCGCCCGCGCCTTCGACCTCGTCATCGCCGCCGACGGCGCCGGCTCGCACACCCGTGACCTGGTCTTCGGCGACACCACCCGCACCCGGCACCTCGGTCTTTGCACCGCGTACCTGACCATCCCCCGCGAGCCGCACGACGACCGCTGGGCCCGCTGGCACAACGCCACCAAGGGCCGGACGGTGACCCTGCGCCCCGACAACCAGGGCACCACCCGCGCCTACCTCTCCTTCACCACACCAACCCACGGCTACGAACGCCTCGAACCCGCCGCCCGGATACGGCTGTTGCGCCGGGTCTTCGCGGACGTCGGAGGCGAGGCGCCCCGCGTGCTGGCCGCACTGGAATCCGCTCCCGACCTCTACGTCGAATCCGTCGCCCAGATCCTGATGCCCCGCTGGTCACAAGGCCGCGTCGGCGTCCTGGGCGACGCGGCCCACTGCGCATCCCCGCTCAGCGGCATGGGCACCAGCCTCGCCTTCGCCGGCGCCTACGTCCTCGCCGGCGAACTGGCCGGGCACGCCCACCACACCGACGCGTTCGCCGCCTACGAATCCGCCCTGCGCCCCTACGTCGCACGCGCCCAGAAGCTGCCGCCCGGCGTGCCCCGCATCGCCTCGCCCCGCACCCGGGCCGGCATCAGGACCCTCAACACGGTGCTGCGCGCCGCCGGGCACCCCCGCGTCAGTCGAGCGCTGGGCCGCTTTCTGGTCCCGCCGGCCGACACCTTCCGGCTGCCCGCCTACGGGGTGTGAACCCGCAGGCGGGCAGCGGCGGGCGGTCAGCCGGTCTTCAGGACGGGCCGGCGCAGGTCGAACCAGGTGGCCAGGTCGAGGGCCCGCTCCAGGGTGGTGCGGTCCTGGGAGGTGACCGTCTCGTGGGCGGCGTGCGCGGCGGCCTTGACCAGGTCGCGGTTGCACAGTTCCAGCGCCGGGTGGCCGGCGGCGAGCAGGTCGGCGGCCTGCGACTGGATCGCCGACAGGTACGCCGGGTCGAACGTCCCGGGGTAGCCGCTCTTCTTGCGGTCGGCGACGGACTGCGGCAGCACGTCACGGGTGGCCGCCCGCAGGATGCTCTTCTCCCGCCCGTCGAACGTCTTGAGCGCCCAAGGGGTGTTGAAGACGTACTGGACGAGCCGGTGGTCGCAGAACGGCACCCGCACCTCCAGGCCGACGGCCATGCTCATCCGGTCCTTGCGGTCGAGCAGGGTCTGCACCATCCGCGTCAGGTGCAGGTAGCAGATCTGCCGCATCCGCTTCTCGACCCCCGACTCGCCGTCCTTGAGCGGAGTCTGCGCGACGGCGGCGAGGTAGTGGTCGTGGACGTAGGCGGGCAGGTCGAGGGTGCGTGCCAGGCCCGCTTCGACCAGGCTGGAGGCGTCGAAGAGCGCCTTCGATCCGGCCAGCCAGGGGAAGGTGTCGGCATGCACCCGCTCGTCGTGGAACCACGGGTAGCCGCCGAAGATCTCGTCGGCCGATTCACCGGAGAGCGCCACAGTCGACCGCTCGCGGACCGCCTTGAACAGCAGGTACAGCGAGTTGTCGCGGTCGCCGAGGCCGATCGGGAAGTCCCGCGCGCCCACGGCGGCCCGGCGGACCTCCGGGTCGGCCAGCTCCGCGCCGTCGAGGATGATGTCGCGGTGCTCGCACTGCACGTGCTCGGCGACCGCGTGCACGTACGGGGTGTCCTGCGTCGGGCTGATGTCGACGGACTGGAAGTTCTTCTCCTGGTCGGGGAAGTCGACGGCGAAGCTGCGGACCTTCTCGCCGACCGCGCCGAGCTGCTGGGCCGCTATGGCGGTCATCGCGGAGGAGTCCAGGCCGCCCGACAGCAGCGTGCAGCGGGGGACGTCGGCGACCAGCTGCCTGGCGATGATGTCGTCCAGCAGCTCCCGCACGTGCGCGACGGTGGTCTGCCGGTCGTCCGTGTGCTCGCTGACCTGGAGCGACCAGTAGGCGTGCGTGCGGATGCCGGACCTGTCGACCACGGCGATGTGGCCGGGGAGCAGTTCGCGCATGCCGTCCCAGATCGCGTGGCCCGGGGTCTTGGCGAAGGAGAACAGCTCGCGCAGTCCGTCGAGTCCGACGACCGGTGCGCACAGCGGGTTGGCGAGGATCGCCTTGGGCTCGGAGCCGAAGAGGATGCCGTCGTCGGTCTCGTAGTAGTAGAAGGGCTTGATGCCCATGCGGTCGCGGATCATGACGAGCCGGTCGGTCCTGGCGTCCCAGATGGCGAAGGCGTACATGCCGTTGAGCCGCTCGGCGAGCGATTCGCCCCATTCCAGGTAGCCGTGCAGCACGACCTCGGTATCCGAATCGGTGGTGAACCGGTGCCCACGGCGGCGGAGTTCGTCGCGCAGCTCGGTGTAGTTGTACGCCTCGCCGGAATACACCATCGCGACCGGCCCGTCATCCGTCTCGACCTGCATCGGCTGGGCGCCGCCCGGCAGGTCGATGACGGCGAGCCGCCGGTGTCCTAACGCGGCGTGCCGGGCCGTCCACGCGCCACGGGCGTCCGGGCCACGGCAGGCCATCGTCTCGGTCATGGTGTCGAGCACCTGCGTATGAGCCGTGAGATTCCGCTGGTAGGCGACCCAGCCGGTGATACCGCACATCGCGATCAACCCCTCTTCATCGAGCGGATGGTTGTATCCACCATGAACTTGCTCGCGGGGGTTGGCTACGGCGCCTCGGGCGGCTGCCCCGTTGCCTTTCTCACAGGTAAATTTGTGTTAATTTCGCGTTTCTCACCGGGACTTCCGAGGAAGCGTTTCGTTCCGCCACGGGCGCCTCAGGCGTCCCCTCCCGGACAGAACCGGGAGGGGACGGAGAAACCAGCCGTCTCCGGGCGGGGCGCTAATCCGGGTCGGGGAGGAAGTAAGGATCGATTCCCATGGCCGTGAGATCGGCGCGCACCCTCTGCACGAAGTCCCGTAGCTCCGTCGTGAGGATTTCCCGGCCGACCGGACGGGTCCAGGAATCCGGCTCGAAGATCGAACCCACCACCCAGCCGCCGTCGCGTTCCACAATGCGCAGCAGTCCGGGATCGGCCGACATGGAATCGAGTACGAAGCCTTCCGAAGGGCCCGCCGTGGTGAGCCACGCGTTCACGCGATAGGCGAGTTCGGCCACCGGGAATCCCGCCTCGGCGAACACATCCCGGCCGCCGTCGGAAAGCGTCAGATCGCCCTCAAGGCTGAGGAGGAGTTCGGCCAGAGTGGGTCCGCTCGATTCCTCGGCATGCAGATTCTCGTACGTGATTTTCATGCTGACTCCTGCATCACGGGCTGACTCCTGCATCACGGGTTGAACGGAAGGGTGTTGAACACCCGGCCATCGCCGGTGACGATGATCCTGATGCCCTTCTGCCCCTTCGTTCCGATGGAGCGTCCGAGGTTGACCTCCACCTTGAACGTATCTTCCGGGTTGTTGGGCTTGAACACCGCGTCCTTCGAGGTGAGCCCCTCCACGATCCAGTCCTTGACCTGGTCCTTGGAGGTGGTGTCGAACTTGGCCCACCGTCCTTCCGCACTGAAGAGGTGCTTGTCCTTGACCGTCATCTTGGAGAGATCCTTCGACGCCTTGAAGGCGGTTTCCGAAACCGTCGCGAGCTTTCCGACCCGCGTCGTCTTCGCAAGCGCCTCCACCCCCTCGATGGCCTTTCCGGCCTTCTTGACCTTTCCGACCGGCGTGACGGCCACGGCGAAGGCGGCGCACCTGGTCACGGTCGGGTCCTTGATGCACTCCTCCAGATCGGAATAACCGATGAAGATGTCACCCGCCATGCGGAGCTGCTGCTTGGCCTGATCGGCATCCATTTCGATCAGGTAGGCGCCGTCCAGCTGGAGACACCAGCCGACACCGGGGCCCGGGGCGCACGGAATCCCCTTCTTCTTTTCCTTCTCCTTCGCCCTTTCCTCCCGCAGACGCTTGGCGTCATCGGCCGCCTCCGCGGCTTCCGCGCTGCGCATCTCCTCGACGTCGCGCCAGGCGTCCGATGCGGCCTTCTTCGTTTCCTTGGCGTCCTTTCCTGCCTTTTCGGCGGAACTCCGGGCCCTGGTAGCCGCGTTGTGTGCCTCCCTGGCCGAATCCCGCGCGTATCCGGCGGAGAATTCCGCACCGGCGGCGGACGCCTCGGCGCTGCTCGCGTCGCGGTCGGCGGCCGACGCGGCATTGCGGGCGGTCACCGCGGACTTGGCGGCCCGCGCGGCCGACGCCTCGGTGCTACGGCTCCCTCTCCACCGGCCGACGCCTTCGGCGGCACCACCCGCCAGGACGACATCGTCACCCTCTGGCCCGGCAGCGGAAAGCTCACCATGAACACCGCCACCACCCTCACCTCGCTTGCGGGGGAACGGACGCTGGTCCCCAAGGGCTGACCCGGCCCCACGGCAGAACGTGCGGTGCGCCCCTTCATCACGGCGAGGGGCGCACCGCACGTTCTGCTCCCACCGCCCGTAATTCCCTCGCAGCACACCCCCGCGCCTGGCACGATCACCGTCATGCCCGCGTCCACGCCCCCCGCCTTCATGACGCCCGACCAGCTCGCCGCCCGCGCGTCACGCGCGCGCGATGCGGCCACCGCCGCGGGCCGCGCTCTCGGGCTGACGGTGACCGACCCGACCGTGCTCCACGACGCGTTCTCCGTCGTCGTACACCTCGCTCCGTCACCGGTGGTGGTCCGGGTACCCACCGTCCTGCCGCCGTACGCAGGACCCGGCATCCAGGCGGCGCGTCAGCGGCTGGAACTCGACGTGGTGCAGTGGCTCGCGGACCAGGGCACCCCGGTGATCCCACCGAGCCCGCTCGTGCCGCGGGAACCCGTACAGCGCGACGGATTCTCCATGACCTTCTGGCAGTTCACCGAGCAGGACACCGGCACCGAACCCGATTACGTCCACCACTCCGGCCTGGTCGCCGACCTGCACGCCGCGCTGCGCGACTACCCGGGCGACCTGCCGTTCCTCTCGGCCGCCGAACCGCAGTTCACCACGGAAGGACTCGCGGCTCTCGCGTCCCGTCCCGACCTCATCGATCCGGCCGCTCTCGACCGCGCGCGACGCGAATGGGAAATCCTGGAACCCGTCGTACGCTCCCGCGCCGCATTCGAGGCGGCGTTCCCCGGCATCGGCCTCCAGCCGCTCCACGGCGACGCCCCCGCCGTCAACATCGTCACCGGCCCGCACGGCGCCCTGTACTCCGACTTCGAACTGGCCACGCTCGGCCCCGTCGAATGGGACCTGGCGTACCTCGGCCCCGAGTGCGAGGCCGCCTACAACGCCGCCGCCAGGCGCCGGGGTCTGCGGCAACTCGACGACCGGGTACTCCGCTTCGTCAACGCCGTGGGCAACTGCCGCGTGATCGCCTGCCTCACCCTCGCCCCCGAACTGCCCCTGCTCGTGGAGGCATTGAAGCCGTCCGTCGAACAGTGGCGCGCGACACCGTTCGACGCGGGGCTGAACGGCTGAAGGGCCGGCACCCCACTCCGGGGAGCTCCAGACCGCACCCTTCTCCCCTCTTCTCACCCCTCCCGCGCCAGCCCCTCCCGTAGCCCTGCCGTGATCGTCCGGAGCCCGAACACGAATCTGGCGTCGAAGTCGAGGAGCGCGGACAGCGGGCTCCTGGCCAGGTGCGGATAGTCCGCATCGGAGAACCCCGCCGTCACTTCCTCCAGGTCGGCCCCGGTGCGCCCCTGCTGCTCCAGCACCTCACCCAGGACGTAGGAGAAGACCGTGGTGACGGCGTACACCGCCGCCTCTCCGGTGAACCCCGCCTCCTCCATGGCGGCCAGCAGGGAGTCGGCGAGCGTCAGCGTGGGCTGCCGGCTGGTGTAGGAACCGCCCACGATGCGGGCCCCGTCCCGCTGGCCGAGCATGGCCGCCCGCAGCCGTCCGGCCAGCACGCTGATCCGGGTCTGCCAGTCCGCCTGCGGGAGCGGCCCGAGCGCGGCGGCGAGCACCGCGTCGGCCATCGCGTCCACCAGGGCGCCCTTGTCGCTGAACAGCCGGTACAGCGCGGGCGGTTGGGTCGCCAGAGCGTCGGAAAGCCGCCGCATGGTCAGCGACTCCAGACCACCGTGATTGACCAGGGCCAGCGCCGCGTCCACCACGGTGTCCGGCCGGACCGGCCCCTTGCGCGCCCCGGCGCCTCCACTCTCCCGCATTGACATGTTAACGACGTTATCACTAACGTCCACGCCAGCTTGTTAACACCGTTACTACCCATCGCTCACTGCCTACCACTCACCACTGCTCTCTTCGCCAGTTCACGAGAAGCAGCCCGTCAGAAGGAGGAGGAATGGCGACCCCGACCGCGCCCGCCACCGACCCACCGGCCCCCGGAACCGGACCGCAGGAGACCCCGGTGATCGTGCGGCAACTCCGCTGGGAGGCCACCGGAGTGGTCTCGGTGCTGCTGGCCAGGCCGGACGGCGGACCACTGCCCGCCTGGCAGCCCGGCGCCCACGTGGAACTGGTGCTGCCCACCGGCATCGCCCGGCAGTACTCACTGTGCGGCTCCCCCGACGACCCGTCCGGCTACCGCATCGCGGTACGGCGCGATCCCGCGAGCCGTGGCGGATCGGAGTACGTGCACTCCTTCCTGCGGCCCGGCCAGCCCCTGCGGATCCGCGGCCCCCGCAACCACTTCCCCTTCGAGCCGGCCGACTCGTACCTGTTCATCGCGGGCGGCATCGGCATCACCCCGCTCCTGCCGATGGTGCGCCGGGCCGCCGCGTCGGGCGCGAGGTGGCAACTCGCCTACGGCGGACGGTCCGCCGCCTCCATGGCGTTCCGCGACAAGCTGACGCCCCACCGCGACGCCGTCCGCCTCTACCCGGGTGACGAGTCCGGCCGCATACCCCTGGACGCGCTACTTGCTGAGGTTCGCCCCCGCACGGCCGTCTACGCCTGCGGCCCCGAACCCCTGCTGACCGCCGTGACCGACGGCACCGCACACCTGCCTCCCGAGGCCGTGCACATGGAACGGTTCAAGCCACGGACCAGGAAAGACACCCGCAACACCTCGGTGGAGGTGGTCTGCGCCAGGTCCGGCCGCACCGTCGACGTACCCGCGGAGCGCAGCGTGCTGGACGCGCTCACCGCCGCGGGCCTGCCGGTGACCGGCTCGTGCCGCCAGGGAGTGTGCGGCACCTGCGAGACCCGGGTGCTCGACGGCGTACCCGACCACCGCGACGACATCCTCTCCGAGGTGGACCGGGAAAAGGGCGACCGCATGTACCTCTGCGTCTCCCGGGCACGCACCCCCAGGCTGGTCCTCGATGTCTGATCCCACCCCCGCCACCGCCACCCCTGCCGCCGGCACAGGGGACGCAGCCGACGCATGGGACGCACAGGCCATGTGGGACGCCCGCACCCCCGCCCCCGAACACACCGCAGCCGACGCCTACCGCCCCATCGACATGGCACGCGTCCGCGAAATCATCGGCTACCCCGAACTCTTCATCACGGAGAAAAAGGAACCCTTCCTCGGCGACTTCATGCGCCGCTTCATCGCCCACAGCACGTTCTTCTGCCTGGCCACCGCCGACGACAGCGGAGGCGTGGACGCCAGCCCCAAGGGCGACCCGCCGGGCACGGTCCGCATCCTGGACCCCTGGACGCTGGCCCTCCCCGACCGTCCGGGCAACCGCACCGCCGACACCTTCGAGAACATCACCCGCAACCCGGCCGTGGGCATGGTCTTCTTCGTCCCCGGCGTACGGGAGACGTTCCGGGTGAACGGCGACGCGTTCCTCACCGACGACCCCGACCTGCTGGAACGCCTCGGAGCCGAGGGCAAACCGGCCGTCCTCGCCACGATCGTGAAGGTACGCGAGGCGTTCTTCCAGTGCGGCAAGGCCGTGATCCGCGCCGGCCTCTGGTCCGACGACCCCCGAAACCTGGCCGACTCCCTCACCGTCGGCACCAACTTCTACAACCAGGTAACCGCCCAAATGGCAGAAAAAATGGCCACCCACTTCGGCACCGGTCTCGGCTCCCTCGGCACGATCGTGGAAGAGCGTTACCGGGATGATCTGTTTTGATGGGAGTGGGGGTGGGGGGCTGGGCGGAGGGCTGCCCCACCCAGCCCAGGCAGCCAAGGGGGCAAAATGTGGTCGGGCAGACACGACAGTTACCTCGAAGCAACCGGAAAAGCGATCGCTGAGGAGATCCAGCGAAACCGCTCCGAACAGCGCGCCAGAGCCGCCAAATACGGCAGAGAGCAAGCGGAACAAAGCCGCAGGATCGCCCGCGCGACCGAAGCCGCCGAACTGGAACGCCTCGCGGTCCTCGGGCAGATCACACAGGCCGAATACAAGGCCCGCTTGGCGTCCCTGGAAGAAGGCGCCAATGAAGGAACCGGATAGCCCCAGGTCGATCATCTGCATCCCGTCCGTTTCCCTTGGCCAGGCCCGGATCGCGTTTTACCAGGCCCGGATCGCGCCAGTGTCTTGGTCGGCCGGTGCCACAGCCCGCGGCTTGCGGGCCTTTCCCGTACGGCGGCCGACCTTGAAGAACGGGCCCACGACCTCCATCAGCTTGTCGTAACTCTCCGGGTCGAGGCCGGTTTCGTACGCCACGCCAGCAGCGATGCGAGGGTACAGCGTGCTTCAACACGAAGCTCAGCGCGGAAGGCAGGTCTTCTGCCAATCCACCGACGACATGCTGAGAGCTGCCTCGGCAAGGGCCTGAGCCGAACCGGTCTTCAGCTTGCTGATGCTGCTGTCGATCCAAGGCTGCACGGTCGAGATGCCTTACTCACGGTATTCGACGGCCTGGATGAGGCATTCGAGCTTATCGGCATCGTGAGCGCAGACGACTTCGAGCGAATCGCCATGCTCATATTCCTGCACAATGCGCTTGGCCCCGGCCTGAACTGCCGGGTGGGCGGCGGAGACCTGATCCGCGGTGACCGTCTCGTTGGAAGCCGCATCCAAGTAGCGCCGACCGATGTGCGGGATGTCGCTCACCCGGGTTGACTGAAGGCCGAACTGTCGGGATCCATCACCAGTCGTTGGGTTCTCTTCCTCGCTTTCGATGAGGTTGGAGTCGTCGATCTGGAAGCCATACGGACCCAGGCCGCAGCGGCGCAAGTTCTCATTCTCCCTGCGCCCTACTGAAGGTCACAAATTCCTCCCAGGCCGATCGTGGGAAAGCCAGGGTGGCACCTTGACGGCGCTTGGAGTCCCGAACCAAGATCTTGACCGGGTGGTTATCAGCAACTTCGATGCAGCTTTCCGACCTTGTGTAGGTACTTGTGTGCCAGTTCGGCTCTTCAGCCATGTTTTCCTCCCGTCAGCGGTTGAAGTGATCGATAGCAGTCAGAATGAGTTCTCTGGCGGTACGCCCGTAGACCGCAGCACGCCGATGAAGCTCGAATGCCTTCATATAGGTCTCGATTTCCCCCGGTTGTGTCACGGACATCTCGGCGGAGTACGTCTCCACCATGACGAGCTTGTCGTCAAACATCGCAAATCCGTGCCCGGCCCAAATTTCGAGAGGTGCGGAGCGCGGGACGATACCCAGACTGAGCCGGGGAAGCGACAACGCGCCCATCAGCCGGTCGAGTTGCGCCCTCATGACCTCTGAACCACCGTGATTTGAGTACAGGGCCTGCTCACCGAGGAGTACGTTGAAGATCCGGTCTCCTTTGTAGAGGTATCCCTGCCGTTCGAGGCGCTTTGCCACAGCCGCATCGGTATCGCTCGGAGTCCCGTACAAGTTGGCCACCTCGCCGAAGACGGCCCCGGCATACTCAGCGGTCTGGACGGTGCCCCAAATGATATTGGGCTCCCAGATCCTGAAGACCTTGGTCTTTCGGTAGAGCGGCAGAGACTTCTTCTGACGGTTTTCAGATCCGGCCTGGAGCTGTCGGCGCCATTCTGACCACAGTTCGTTGATGTGGCGGACAGTCGCAATGAGGTCGCTGACGTCGGCCTCGCGCCCGGTCGTCTGACACCAGAGGCGTATGTCGTTCTCACTCGCGTTCTGCTTCCCGTTCTCGATACGCGAGACCTTCGACTCCTGCCAGTGGAGGGCACGGGCGAGCGCCCGGCCGCTCGCGAATCCGGCGTCCTTCCGAAAGCCGCGCAACCGGGCGCCCAACGCCTCACGCGTTTCCTGTGCTTGCGTACTCACCGAGGGATCAGAAACTTGTACTCGGTGTGAGGGATGGCAATGTCCCAGAGCAAGTTCCGGACGCGAACGCACTCGGCGACGGTGGCGGGTTCCTCGACCACCTCTGATCCCAGAACTCGGCCGTCCTCGCCGAAGTGCCCCACGGCCAGGAGGTGGTCACCCAGGAGCCACCAGTCGTTGCCACCCAACGGGAAGCCGATGTCGCTCGGCACCTGGTGGCGGGGAAGCCATCGGATGTCCTCGCCCGCCTTCAGGTTCTCCGCAGTGACCGCATGTTCCCACTGGATGTAGGGGCTGTGCGGCTCACTGACCACGCGGACTCGTCGCACCGCACACCCGGCTGCCACGACCCGCCGCACGAGTTGACCCCAGGTTCCGAACCATGAGAGATCGTTTGGCTCGCCCCGCTGCCAACTCGTGAACGGCGATTCTTCGTGCGGGACGGTGTAGTCGTCCCTCAGCTCCAGGTGGAAGGCGTCGTGCGCGAACCTCTCAATGAGCTGGTTGCGCTCGGCGCTGGAGATCAGCTCCACGTGGGTCCTCCAGTAGGGCAGTGATCGCGGCCTTGGGGACCTCGACCACAGTCTCGTAGTCCGGGATCGACATCTTCGACAGGGCCTCGGGGTCTGCCACCTCCAGGCCCTGAACGACGAACGTACCTTCTGGCGTCAGGATCATGAGCGGGTCCTCAAGACGCCTGATCTCCCCGGTCGGCAGGCCGTCCTTCGTCAGGTGCTCGAACAGTTCCGTCGGGACCTCCACAGCGGTCTGCCCCTCCGGGATGTCGAGCTGCATCAGCAGGTCGTTCGCGAAGATCCGCCACCCCTGCACCAGGTAGGTGTCCCGGTCGGTTGCGTAGAGGGTGGGGCAGTCCCCACTCGCGGAGTTCTTACCAAGGAACCGTAGCTTCATGGTCGTTCTCCTGTCGGATACCTTGCGCCACTTTGCGCGACACATCGATGGTCGACCTCACGCTCAGAGCCGTCAATCAACTTGCTGCAAACTCGCGCAATCTTCTTGGGAGTTCGTGTTGCCCAGGTCTACGTTCGTCTCCGCATCCTTGTAATGCCGCCGCTGTCCCGGGTCCTTCGGGCCAGGCTCCGGCAGCTCTGGAGGAGCCGGAGCCGACCCCGCCTCCAGGGCCGGGCGTTCCACCCCCCGGAGGGACAACCATGACCACGGCCGCGACGAGATCAGCCTCAACCGGCGTTCCGGCCTACAGCCAGACATACCCGCGTACGGCGCGATCCTCCGGACCCGCTCGTCGACTGGTGTCAACAGCCCTTCACACATGGACCCTTGACGCTTTCCTGGACGACGCCTCGTTGATCGTCGCCGAACTGGTGGCCAACGCGGTGCAGCACGGCAGTGGCCACTCACTGCGGGTCAGCATCAAACGCGTCGCCGCGCCTCGGGTGCGCATCGCCGTGACCGACAAGTCGCTTCAACTGCCCGTCATTCGGCGTCCGCGCGCCGATGATCCATCGGGCCGAGGAATCCTGCTGATTGACAGCTTGTCGGCCCACTGGGGCACCGACACCCGGTGCTGGGGAAAGGTCGTCTGGTCGGAACTCCTCATGACTGACGAGCACTTGTGACCGCCGACTTGCGCGGCACGCAGTGCGCGTGACCAGGAACTCACACCCCCCCTCAGGGACCTCGATCACGACCAACGACAAGGACACTGTGAACGTTCCGGAAAATGCTCGGCCGACCACCTCCCGACCTGGAGTTGGTGACGAGGTGGAATATCTGCCGGGCTTCCACGCGATTGTCACGGACATTCGCGAAGGCACCCTCTACCTGCGGGCCGGTCCGCGTGAATGGCCGGTTGAAAACACAGGTGCACTACGAGTCAAACGGCCCCGCACACAACGGATCGCGGAACGTGACATCTGGTGACCGACACGCGAGCGATTCCTCGCCGGTAGTTCAACCGGCGGGTCACCAGCAATGCCCTTTACAGGATGACGAGTTGATGCATATCCCACCCCCTCAGAGACTCCCCGAGCTGTTGCACCCACGCGAACCCTTCATCACCCCGGAGGACCTGACCCGCGCCGTTTCCGACCCTTCCTACGCCTCACGTTTCGTTGACCTCCTCATCGCGACAGGCCGAATGAAGGCTGTCTGCGGTGAGGAGCCTCCTCTCGCTCCGGAGCAGGAAGCTGCCGCACGCGCCATCATGGGAGGTCCTGGCGCTGACGAATACGCAGGCCCCTCTCGCTGCGCCCTATGGCCCCGCCATCCCAGGTCGCATTACGCGGCTCTGCGCCACCTCGACCCGCACACCTTGTGGATCAAGTGGCGGTATCCGATAGGCCAGTTGCTGATCCTGCCCGACTGCGACGCCGTGAACGACGGACAGGTCTGTACCCACTGGCTGCGCCATCCCGGCCCGCACAACTACCCTGGACAAGGGCCGTAGCGCTTTCCGAGACTCCGGCCCGAGAATCGGACGTGTCGGTGCCGGTTGTACTCGCCCGGACAGCTACAGCACGAGAAGGGAGGAAAGGAAGGCCGCTGGTACGGGCAAGACCCCGGCCAACCACCCACCCCACAAACTCCGGAAGGGAGAAGAGATGACCGTGAATGTCCACAACGACGGCGGCGACAAGCTCCCCGGCGAGCCTTACCCCGGCCCTCACCAGCCCCCGACCCCCGACGGCGGCCCCGGCACCCCCAACCCGCCCAAGGCCGCCTGACAGTGACCGCCCACGCGAACCAGGACCGCCCCGGCCTCAACGAGCTGGGGCGCGCTCTCATGGTCTCCGGCGCCCTCTCATCCGACTGGGCCCCCGCCTACGCCGCCGTGCCCCGATCCGCCGTCCTGCCCGACCTCATCTGGCCGTTCGACATGGCGGCCGGCACCAGCGTCCCCGTGTCCAAGGCCGAGGACCCCGACACGTGGCAGCAGTACGCGGACGCGGACGTCCCGATCGTCACCCAGTGGGACGACGGTGCGAACCCCGGCACCGAACCGGGCCATGTCCCCACCAGCTCCGCGTCCATGCCGTCCGTCGTCTTCCGCATGCTCCAGGACCTGGACCTCCACCCCGGACACAAGGTGCTGGAAATCGGCGCCGCCACCCTGTGGAACTCACTCCTCATGGCCCACCGCGCCGGGCCCGGCAACGTCACCGCCATGGAGGTGGACGAAGCCCTGGCCGCAGCGGCACGCACCACAGCAGGACGGTTCGGCGACGCCGTCCAGGTCGTCCACGGCGACGGATTGCAGGGTCACCCGGCAGGGGCGCCGTACGACCGGATCATGGCAACGTGCGGCCTGCGCGCCATCCCCTTCACGTGGGTGGAGCAGTGCCGGCCCGGCGGCCTCATCGTCGCGCCGTGGGGGACGAACTACAGCCACGTCGACGCCGTGGCCCGGCTGGTCGTGGCACCCGACGGCAACAGCGCATCCGGAAGGTTCACCGGGCCCGTGGAGTTCATGAAGCTCCGCGCCCAGCGCCTACAGGTCGGTGCACACTCCGACTACGTCACCGGCAGCGTGGCCGACGGCGACGAAACCTCCACAACGATCACGGAGGAACAGTTCGTCGGCCACCAATTCGGCCCCCAGCGCTTCGCCATCGGCCTCCGCGTCCCCCAGTGCTTCCACGTCGTGGCGGCCAAGGAGGACGGCGCACGCCCGGTCTGGTTCTACAGCCTCACCGACCGCTCCTGGGCCTGCGCCATGTTCCGCGACGGCGACACCGCGCGGGTCTGGCAGCACGGCCCCCGCCGCCTCTGGGACGACGCCGCACACACCTACCACTGGTGGGTCCGCCAAGGACACCCCGACCAAACCCGGTTCGGCCTCACCGTCACCCCCGACGGCGAACGCGTCTGGCTGGACGACCCGGCCAACTCCTGGGCGCTCTAACCGAACCCGCCCGCTACGACTTCCCGTACCGAGGCTGCCTGATTCACACGTCGATCCAACTCGCAGGGCGCAAGGCTCGCGCCCGTACTTGAACCAGAGTCTGAGTCCCGGCCACTGGCACCAGGGACGCGTGTGGTTGAGCTGATAACCGTTGTGAAGCGTTGGCGTTCACGCCCTTGGCAGCGCATGATGGAGATAGCGCTCTCACCCGCATGGACGCAGGAGAATGACAGCCTTCTCGGCTCTCATGTCCGTCCCAACACAAGTGGATGGTTGATGCCGATTCGAGTAGTGCATTACTCAGACACTCAAGTGGACGCATCACGGAACGAGGGATACCGTGGCTGTACTCAAGCTTTCACTCTTTTCGAACAACTTTCCCGAATTCTTCATCATCGATCACACCGGCCTTGCTGACATCGCCAAGATCGAAAACGAAGAGGATCGCCGTAACGCCACGTTCCAGTGGACCGGCCCCAGCCTGAATTTCGGCGAAAGAGGAATGCTGGTACGAGCAGTTGCGCCGGTGGGCTTCTGTCTGCGCATCGCGACGTTCGACAACTTCCGCATACACAGCAAATTCTTCACCGGAATCACGGACCCTCAGGTCAAAGCCGAAGTCATCGAGGAATCCACTTACGTCCTCGAACAGGCGGAAATCGACCCGAATCAAGCCTCGTTCCGTTCCGTGAAGTTCCCAGATCGATTCATCCGGCACAGGAACTTCGAACTCTTTGCCGAGCCGGTGGTAACCCCTCCCGAGCTGCAGTCCGCATGTTTCAGGATTGCCCAGCCACTCCACCCGGCCGATTTTTAGCCATGCCGGTGAGGTATCGCGGGTGCGCGGCGACAGCCGCGACCACCCGCTGAGGGGGTCGCCGCGTCACCGCACATCCCCCGCCCCACCCAGCACATCCAGCAACGCATCCACCAGCTCCCGGTCCCGTTCCTGGGTAAGGCAGTTGCGGGCCGCGGCCGGTGGTAGCCATATCACCCGGTCCACCTCGCGGTTGGGGATGAAGTTGCCGCCAGTGGCCTCGGCTGCCCAATAACGGACTTCTTTGGGACGACCGTCGACCAGGTACCGGACGGTAGGTAGTTCCGGCCCCAGCTCGCAGGTCATGCCGGTTTCTTCCAGGGTTTCGCGTACCGCTGCTTCCCTGAAGCCCTCGCCCCGCTTCAGCTTGCCTTTCGGGAGGGACCAGTCGCCGTACTTGGGACGGTGTACGAGGGCGATCTGCGGGCCGTCGCCGTCCGGGACGCGGCGCCAGAGTACGCAGCCCGCGGCGCGTATCGGCCGTGGGGGCGATACCGGCGCCACCGGCGGGCTCTGCGGCGCCACCGCGTCGTGCCGCGCGCCGCCCGTCACGTCGTGCCGCGCGCCGTCCGTTACGCCGTGCCGCGCACCGCCCGTCACGTCATGCCTCCCGTCGTGCGTCACGTGTCGCTCCTCTGCTGGGCCGGTCGGTGCGGGCTGCGGGACGGTCGCGTCAGCTCCACCGGCTCTCCGGGGCGGGGGCCGGCAGCCACAGGCGGCCGAAGGTGAAGCGGGCCGCTGCCACGTCGTGCCGCTGGTCGGCGTGGAGCACGCCCAGGGCGTAGGCGGTGGCGGGCGCGATGCGGGGGGTGCGGGCGGCGGAGGCCGCTGCCGTGGCGGCCTCGGCGGCGTCGCGGTGGTGTTCCAGGGCGCGGCCGGCCTCGGCGAGGCGGAGGTCGGTCCGGTCGGGCGCCACGACTTCCTGGGCGTAGCGGCTGAGCCGTACCAGCGCCCTCACCTGGTGCCAGGGGGTGTCGTGGCGGTGCTCGGCGCCGAGCGCGTCGGCGGGGTACGGGTGGCCGGCGCGGGCGAGCGGCAGGGCGGCGACGGCCTCGGTCAGCTGGTGGTGCGCGTGGTCGGCGAGCGGGTGGAGGGTCTCGGCGGCCGGGCCTGCCGCCGCCGCCCGGTCGAGCGGCGCCTCGGATGCCAGGACCGCCACGGCGTCGGCGAGGGCGTGGAAGCGGGCGGAGCCGAGTGCCTGGAGCGCCGCGGAGTGCGCGCGGGTGCGGGCGAGGGTGAGCTGCCGGTCGAGCAGCGCGGCGGCCCGCGCGGCACCAGCGGACAGCACGCTCTCGGCGTCCGGATCTGCGGCCTGCGCCGTGACGGCGGGACCGGAGGCGAACGGGCCGGTGGAGGCAGGAGGGCCGGTGGAGGCGGAGGAGTTGGTGGATGCGGACGGGCCGGCGGGTGCGGGGACGCCCGGCGCGATGGCCCCACCGGTGCGCCCGCCGCGCCCCGCGCTCCCCGTACGGTCGCCACCGCCCGCACGCTCGCCCCGCTCCGTCCCCCGCCCCCGCCCGGTGCGTTCCGTGGCGGCGGTCGTGCGGGTGCCGCGTTCGGGGCGGCCGGTGAGACGTTGCAGGGCGGCCATCAGGCGGTCGCGGCGCCTGGCGCAGGCGTGTTCGCGGGCCAGGGTGCCGGACAACCAGCCGAGTTCGGCGCGCAGTTGGTCGGCCCAGGTCTCCTCGGTCAGCGGGCGGAAGGTGTAGAGGGTGGCGCTGATCCGGCGGGCGGCGGCGCGCAGTTGCCTGGCGGCTGCCTCCGCGCCCTCCGCGTCGGAGCCGCTCTCGCGGTGCAGGCGGAGGCTGCGCAGGAACTCCGCGGACTGGCGGTGCAGGTAGGCGGCGAGTACGTCGCCGGCCGTGGCGTTCGCGGGCAGCGCGTCCCCCGGGGCGAACGCCCCACCGTGCTCGCGCGTCCCCCCGGCGCCGTACCGTCCCCCGGCCCCCTGTGGCCCCCCTGAGCCGAACGGTCCCACTGGTTCCTGCCATCCCCCCGTGTCCTGCGGGCCCCCCGGCCCGTCCACCACCGCGGCGCGGGCGCCGGGCGCCCCGCCGGGTCCGTATCCGTTGCCGGAGCCGGGCTCGTATCCGTTACCGATGCCGTTGCCGATGAGACCTGTCGGCCCCCCGGCCGGCAGGTCATGTCGCTGGGCCACGCCGGCGCCTCCGCGCGTCAATGAGCATTTCCTGTACGTTGCGCAGCGGCGCGCCCTCCGCGTCCACCGCGTGCCGGGTCCAGTTGCCGTCCGGGCCCAGGTGCCAGGAGGAAGTGGAGTCCGACATCCCGGTCTCCAGCAGCCGGTTGAGTGCGACGCGGTGCGCCGGGTCGCTCACCCGCACCAGCGCCTCGATCCGCCGGTCCAGATTCCGGTGCATCATGTCGGCGCTGCCCAGCCACACCTCGGGCTCGCCGCCGTTGCCGAAGGCGAAGACCCGGGAGTGCTCCAGGAAGCGGCCGAGGATGCTGCGGACCCGGATGTTCTCGCTGAGGCCGACGACCCCCGGTCGCAGGGCGCAGATGCCGCGCACCCAGACGTCGACCGGCACACCCGCCTGCGAGGCGCGGTAGAGCGCGTCGATGACGGCCTCGTCGACCATGGAGTTGACCTTGATGCGGACGTAGGCGGGGCGGCCTGACCGGTGGTGGGCGGTCTCCTTGGCGATGCGCTGCAGCAGCCCCTCCCGCAGCGACCTGGGCGCGACGAGCAGCCGGCGGTAGGTGCCCCGCCGCGAGTAGCCGCTGAGCCGGTTGAAGAGGTCGGAGAGGTCGGCTCCGACCTGCGGGTCGGCGGTCAGCAGCCCGAGGTCTTCGTAGAGCCTGGCGGTCTTGGGGTGGTAGTTGCCGGTGCCGACGTGGGCGTAGCGGCGCAGGATCTCGCCTTCCTGGCGGACGACCAGCGACAGCTTGGAGTGTGTCTTGAGGCCCACCAGTCCGTAGACGACGTGACAGCCGGCCTCCTCCAGCTTGCGGGCCCACTTGATGTTCGCCTGCTCGTCGAAGCGCGCCTTGATCTCGACGAGGACGAGGACCTGCTTGCCGGATTCCGCGGCGTCTATCAGGGCGTCGACGATCGGCGAGTCACCCGAGGTGCGGTAGAGCGTCTGCTTGATCGCGAGGACGTCGGGGTCGGCGGCGGCCTGCTCCAGGAACGCCTGCACGGAGGTGGAGAAGGAGTCGTAGGGGTGGTGCAGGAGGACGTCACGGGCCCGCACCGCGGCGAAGATGTCGGGGGCGGAAGCCGACTCCACCTCGGCGAGGTCACGGTGCGTCCCGGCCACGAACTTGGGGTATTTCAGCTCGGGCCGCTCCAGCGCGCCGATGCCGAACAGGCCGGTCAGGTCGAGGGGACCTGGCAGCGGGTAGACCTCGGCCTCGGAGACCTTCAGTTCCTGCACGAGCAGGTCGAGGACGGACGGGTCCATGGACTCCTCGACCTCCAGCCGCACCGGCGGCCCGAAGCGCCGCCGCATCAGCTCCTTTTCGAGCGCCTGGAGGAGGTTCTCCGCGTCGTCCTCCTCCACCTCCAGGTCTTCGTTGCGGGTGACCCGGAACATGTGGTGCGCCCGCACCTCCATCCCCGGGAACAGCTCCTCCAGGTGGGCGGCGATGACGTCCTCGATGGGGACGTAGCGCTGCGGGGACGCCTCCAGGAAGCGGGAGAGCAGCGGCGGCACCTTGACCCGCGCGAAGTGGTCGTGGCCGCTGACCGGGTTGCGGACGACGACGGCGAGGTTCAGCGACAGGCCGGAGATGTACGGGAAGGGGTGCGCCGGGTCCACGGCCAGCGGCGTGAGGACCGGGAAGATCTGCTGGCGGAAGAGGGTGAACAGGCGGGCCTGCTCCTTCTCGGTCAGCTCGGGCCAGCGGATGAGGTGGATCCCCTGGTCGGCCAGCTCGGGGGCGACGTCCTGCTGGTAGCAGGCGGCGTGCCGGGCCATGAGCTCGCGCGAGCGGGTCCAGATCAGGTCAAGGACCTCGCGCGGCTGGAGGCCGGACGCGGACCGGGTGGCGACACCGGTGGCTATCCGGCGCTTGAGTCCGGCGACCCTGACCATGAAGAACTCGTCCAGATTGCTGGCGAATATGGCCAGGAAATTCGCCCGTTCCAGGAGCGGGGTGGCCGGGTCCTCGGCCAGCTCGAGCACCCGCTCGTTGAACGCCAGCCAGCTGCGCTCGCGGTCCAGGAAGCGCCCGACGGGCAGTTCCTCGCCGTCCGCGCCGGGCACCCCGGTCTCTTCGTACGCGTCGGCGTCGGAGTCGAGGTCGGGTTCCAGCTCCGGTACCGTCGCGGCGACCGCGTTCGGGCGGTGGGCCGCGATGGACCCCACGGACGGCTGTGCCGAAACCCCGTTGACCTGCGACGACGCCGTGGAGGGCGCCGGGTCCTGCCCCTCGGTCCTGGTCTGGGCCTGAACGCTCGGCTGCTGGTTCATGTCCTCATTCTTCCGCGTCTGGGCGATTTCAGGCGCGTCGGACGGAGGCGGCGCTACACGGAGCCGCGGGTGGGGGACGTTCGGCACAGCGGGCTGCATCCGCCGATGCTCGCAAGCGAGTTTGAATGATCGGTAACGCGAACGTGGCGACGAGGCAAGCGGGGGGCTACCGGCAGGCGGCCGGGGCGGGAATCGGCAGGCAGAAGGCCGGGCCGGGGGCAAACACCCCCGGCCCGGCCTTCTCGTCCCCGCGGGGCCGGGCGGGTGACACCGCCGTCCCCGGCGCCCGGTGGCGCCCCTCCCGTCAGCCGTGCCTGCGCTTCATGACGCGGAAGGCGATCAACGTCAGTGCCACGGCCAGCACCAGCACGATGCCCGCCTCGGTCCAGGCCAGCTGCCAGTGGTGCGACACCGGGTGCTGGTCGACGTAGCTCGCCACGATGCCGCGGTCGTGCAGGCAGGATTCGTAGTCGGGGCCCGCTTTGCAGGCATCGCTGGACAGCCGGGATCCGGCGGCGTTGAGGCTCCCCTGGCCCAACGGCCAGGAATTGTCCGGGAGTTGCTGCGACTCCCCGCCCTTGAAGACCGCGGTGGCCGGCGCCATCAGGTACGGCCGGACCAGCTGGAGCACCGTGTTGACGACCACCATCACGCCGAGCGTCACGGCCATCGACATCACCGTCCGCCGCAGCAGCAGCCCCGCCAGCGTGCCGACGGCCAGGCCGAGCAGGCACTGTGCGACGGGTACCGGTCCGAGCG
The DNA here is from genome assembly GCF_043199105.1 of Streptomyces sp. NPDC048644. Taxonomy (NCBI): domain Bacteria; kingdom Bacillati; phylum Actinomycetota; class Actinomycetes; order Kitasatosporales; family Streptomycetaceae; genus Streptomyces; species Streptomyces sp. NPDC048644. The sequence goes on along the minus strand of NZ_JBICVO010000018.1, from coordinate 40,751 downwards.
CGGCGTAGCCGGTCGTGGAGTACCAGTACGAGCCGGTCACCTCGTCGCCGCCGACCTGCCACATCCACAGGAAGACCGCCGCGAGCGCCGCGGAGGTGACCACCGCTGCGGCGGCCGGCAGCGCGATCTTCGCGGCCAGCCAGCGCAGTGCGCCGACCGACTGCGTCAGGACGAGCTTGTGGGTGCCCGCCTCGAACTCGCGGGCCATCAGCGGCGCTCCGACGAAGATGCCGATCAGGACGGGCAGCGTCAGCAGCCCCATCTCGGCGAGCCGGAACGGTGAGCCGTAGGAGGCGCGGAAGGCGTCCACCGCCTCCTGGGTGCCTTCACAGTGCGGGTCGAGGGAGATCGCCGAGCAGCCCGCGATGTGGTGCTCGTCGATGAAGCCGCTCATCTGGCCGCGCAGCACCGCCATATAGACGCAGCCCGCCACCAGCACGGTGAGCAACACCGCGAAAACCAGGCGGTGTTGGCGCCACACGAGCCATACCAGCCCGCCTGTCCGCGCCCTGCCCGCCCCCTGCGCGAGCTGCCCGCTCCCGGTCGCCCCAAGATCTGCCGTCGTACTCATGCCGCTGCTCCCTTACCCCTGCGCCCGCAGTTGTCACTGCCGCCGCCGTGGTCGAGGTGACCACTCGTGTCGCTCATGTCGCTCGCATTGCTCGTGTTGCCTGTGCCGCTCGTACCGCTCGCGTTGCCCGCACCTCTCGTGCCGATGCGCTGCCGCTGACTGTCGCCGTCCCCCCGGAGCCGCTGACCGTTGCGCGGCATCCCGGGGATGCCCGGCTTGTGCCGCAACCGCGTTCCCCACGGCCCGGCGCCAGGACCGGCCTCGGCGGGCGCGTGGGGCCTGCACGGGATCGGCTCGGCGCTCGGCGCGATCAGCGCTGGCACGCCTGGCGCCCGCAGATACGCGAGCAGCAGCTCTTCCAGGGAGGGCTCGACGGCCTCCCACGGCCCGTTCACCGGCCCCTGCCGCCGCACCATGGCCGTGAACTGACGGCCACTCACCTGCGCCTCGACGACGGCATGCGCGGCGATCCGGGACGGCAGCCCGGCCCCGGGACCGTTCAACTCGCCCATCAACAGACTGTGCGCACCGATGACGTCATCCACCTCACCCGCGAGTCGCACCCGCCCCTCCCCCAGCACCAACAGGTAGTCGCAGACCCCGTCCAGCTCGGCGAGCAGGTGCGAGGACATCACGATCGTGGTGCCGTGCTCGGCGGCCTGGGCCATCAGCAGGGCCGTGATCTGGTGCCGCACCAGCGGGTCGAGGTCCGCCAACGGCTCGTCGAGCAGGAGGATTTCGGGGCACCTGGCCAGGGTGAGGGCGAGCGCCACGCGGGTCCGCTGCCCTCCGGACAGACTGCCGACGCGGGCGTCCAGCGGCACCCGCCCCTCGCGCACGACCTGTTCGGCGCGCTCCTGGCACCAGCCGACGGGGTTCAGCGCGCGGCCCATCCGCAGCGTCTCGTCGACCGTCAGCCGCGGATAGAGCGGCTTGTCCTGGGTGAGGTACCCGATGCCCGTGCGCCCGGCGGGCTTGACGGGGTCGGCGCCGAAGACCCGCACGGCCCCTTCGGCGGGCCGGGCCAGGCCCGAGAACAGCGACAACAGCGTGCTCTTGCCCGCGCCGTTGGGCCCGGCGAGCGCGCAGATGCGGCCGGCCGGCAGCCGGAAGGTGCAGTCACGCAGTGCCCAGCGGCGGCGGTACCGCTTGCCGAGGCCGACCGCCTCGATCGCGGTGCGCCCCGAGGCCCGACCGGTCGGAACACCCATCGGCCGCATCCCCTCCCCAGCCATTCCACTAATTAAGTAGTGAAAGGGTGGGGGAAGTGGGCTGCGCCTGTCAACCTGCGCCGCATACGCTGCCCCGATGCCCGCCTCTCCCGCGCCCGCGCTCCCACCACTCCCCTACACGCCCGCCCACCCCCTGCGCACCGAACGCCTGGACCTGCGGCCCGTCACGCTCGACGACACCACCGCGATCCACGCCTACCGGTCCCTGCCCGAGGTCTGCCGCTACCTCTACTCGAACCCCATCGACGAGACGACGGCCCACGAGGCGGTCACCGCACAGGCGGCCCGCACCACCCTGCGGACCAGCGGCGACGTCCTCCAACTCGCCGTCGCGGTCCGCGAAACGGGCCACCTGATAGGCGACGTCACCTTCGTCCTGACCAGCACCACGCACCGCCAGGGCGGCATCGGCTACGTCTTCCACCCCGCCCACTCCGGCCACGGCTACGCCACCGAAGCCGCCCGAGCCCTCCTCAAAATCGGCTTCGAAGACCTCCGACTCCACCGCATCCAGGCCGAATTGGACGGCCGCAACACCGCATCGGCCCGCCCCCTGGAACGCCTCGGCATGCGCCGCGAGGGCCACCTGCGCGAGAACGAATTCCTCGACGGCGAATGGACCGACGAGGTCATCTACGCGCTGCTGGCCGACGAGTGGCGGGCGCTGCGGGCCCCGGAGGACCGGCGGCCACCCGCCCCATCGGCGCCCTGATCCCCTCCTCGGCTCACCTGGCCCAGGTCGGGCTCGCCCAGCGGGCACTCAGACCGGACGCCCCTCCGGTACGCCTCGCCCGCGCAGGCGGTCCATCTCGCGCCATTCCGGGCGTAGTCCGGCCAGGTTCGTCGTGAGGAAGTACGCGGCGCCACCGGCCAGCAGCACCGGCCCGAGCCCGACGGAGGTCACCGCCGCCCCGGCGATCAGCCCGCCGAGCGGAATGCCGGACCAGGCCAGCGAATCGCCCAGCGCATTGACCCGGCCCAGCAGTTGGCGGGGAACCCGCTCGAAGGATATGGCCCCCAGGATCGGGTTGAGGAAGCCCCCGCCGAACCCGCTGACGGCGAACACGGCGAGCACCGCCCACATCGGCGCGTGCAAGGCAAGGACCAGGAATCTCGGCGCCCCGGCGAGCAGGAACCCGGCGAAGAACACCACCCGTCGCCGCATTCTGTGCGCGACCGCCGCAGCCACCAGGCTCCCGGCAATCGCCGCGGCTCCCCCCACGCTGCTGTTCAGCCCGATAACCGCCGGCCCGTTACCGGATTCCTTCGCCCACACGGGCACGAGAACCGTACTGAACGCCGCATCCAGCAGGTTGGTGACCCCGATCGTCACGATGACGGTGAGCAGCAGCGGCTCGCTGCACAGAAAGGCGAATCCTTCGCCGAACCGCTGCCAGTACCCCGTATCCAACTCGCCCTGAGGCAATACCTGTTCTGTGACCGGCCGCCCATGCCCCGCGGCAGCGTCACCGCGATGATCAGCGATCCCAGCACGAAGCACCCCGCGGTGACAGCAAGGCCCGTCAGAGGGCCGAGCAGCGCCACCAGAGAACCACCAGCCGCTGGCCCAATGGTGGCGGCGAGCCGCTCGGTCACACCGGACAGGCCGGTGGCCCGCTCCAGCGGTACCCGGCTGCGTTCGGCCGCCTCCGGCACCATCACTTCCTTGGCCAGGTCACCGGGACCGCGTGCCGCGCCGATCAGCGCGACCAAGGGCAGCAGAAGGGGAAGGGAGAGCAGGTCCAGGGCGTGGAGCAGAGGTACGGTGCCGACGGCGGTCGCGCTGGCCAAGTCCGTGGACCAGGAGATGCCCCGGGGGCCGGCCCGGTCCACCAGCGGACCGGTTAACGCCTTGACCGCCACATAGGGCGCCATCTCACAAAAGGCCACCAGCCCGGTCTGGGTGGCGCTGCCGGTGGCGACCAGCACGAACCAGGGCAGTGCTACCGCCGAGATCCGGGTGCCGGTCAACGACACCGCTATCGCCGCGAGCACCCCGCCCAGCGGCCGTAAGGACCGCCGGGCGGCTGTCCCCCCGACGCCCGCGGCTTCTTTCGTCACGAGGTCTCCGCTCCATTCGCTTCGGCAGGACCCGACTCGCCCTCCGACGCGGAGCGCGCCGCCAACTCGGGCAGGACGTGCGTAATGACGGAAACCCTCTCGGCACCCTCGGGAGCCTCGGCCGCCCCCTGCGGCGTATCGCGCCGGTAGCGGGTGATGACCGCCCTCAGCTCCTCCTGCAGGGCCGCAGCCTCGGCGGGAGTGAGCCGCAGGGGCCAGTCGCTCATGTCGAACGTGTCGCGCCAGGTACGGGGCATCGTCTGCAGCTCGTTGAGCGCTCGCTGGGTGCGCAAGGTGTAAGTGGCGGCGACCGACTGCAAATAGGCCATCGTGGCCTCGGGCTCCCGCTCCGCAAGGTCCGGGTCGTTCAACCAGGTCGACTGATGGACCGAACGCCACCAGCGCTCCCGCGCGTTCCCGCGCTCCGCATCCTCCTCGACGAAACCTGCCGCGCCCAGCTGACGCAGGTGGTAGCTGGCCGTACCGGAATTGACGCCCAGCCGCTCGGCGAGCCGGGTGGCCGTAGACGGCCCGTGCTTCCGCAGCAGCCCGACCAACTGCACGCGCACCGGGTGCGCCAGGGCACGCAGCCCCTTCGCATCCAGGGCTGCTGCGTCCGCCTCGGTGTCCGGGTTGTACGGGCCCTCACTTGATTCACTCATGTCTCGCACCGTAAACCGCAAACAGTTCTTTGCGAAGACTTATTCGCGAAGAACTGTTTGCAATCGGTCCTGACCTTCGGGAGGAACCACTCATTGCCGTCGAAAAAGCGCCCACCCGGCACAGGATTCCGCCGGATCGTACGGTCAGACCCACCAACTTGTGGACATCCAGGGCGCGTTGGGGAATACAGCAGGAAACAGCCAGCCCCTCACCACGCCACCCGCAAACGGCTGAGCAGCACGCGCCGGGCATCGCCGAGCAGGCCGCAGGGCGAGGGGCGGACCTGGCGGATGATGCCGTGGCGGGGGAGCGCGGCGCCTTGGCGTTCCACGCCGCTCATGACCGGGTCGCAGCCCGCCAGGACGAGCCCGTAGACGAACTGTGTCGCGTCGTCCGCGTCTTCGAGGGCGGCGCGGGCCGCTGTCAGGGCGGTACGGGCCTTGGTCCGCATATGAGTGAGCAGGGCCCGCACGCCGCGGGTGTCACGGCCGGTCTCCAGGTCGGTGCGGCTGGCACCGAAGCGCAGCAGGTCGGTCTCGGGAATGGTGAGGAAGCCGCGCCGCAGGTCAGCGGCCAGGTCGGCCAGATCGTCCACCCGCTGGGCGGCATCCATGACCAGCCGTACCTGGCACTCGGGCACGGGCTCGGTGGCTGCCAGCCATACGGCGCACTGCATGCGTGCCGCCGGCATGCTGATGTGGTCGATGGTGTCGTCGTGGTCCTGTTCCGTGGCGTAGCCGGTGGTCCACAGCCGTTCGGCCTGGCCCACCAGGTAGTCCTCCACGTCGCGGTGCACGACGCTCCGGACGTCGACGGTGTGCAGGAACGCGCGCAGGAACGGCTGGTCGGTCTGCCCGGTGAGCAGCCCCCGGCGGACCTGTCCGGCCCAGGCGTGGAACCGCGACGGATCGCACTGCCGCACCGGCACGTCCACCAGGCAGTCGGCATACAGGGCGAAGGCCGACAGGGCGTAGAAGTGCGGTTGCCATGCCGGGGGGAACAGCAGGCGGATGACGGAGTAGAAGGCCGGATATCTGCGTGCCGTCAGGCGGGCGGCGGCGGTGTAGTCCTCGCGCAGAGCGCCGGACGGCACGCCGGCGACGCTCATCGTGAGCCGCCAAGGCGTGGCGTGCGAGGTCAGCGAACGGAACGTCGGCAGGGGCAACGCCCGGCCGGCGCGGGCCGGTTCACCGTACGGAGATCCGGACGAAGATCCGGACGGACATACGGGCGGCGTCATGACCATCGGTCCGGTCGCCGTTCGCCGGCCGTCTTGAGCCGGTCCAGCAGGCTGAGGCCCACGTGGGCGGCCAACTCACCGGGCAGGCTGAGCAGATCCGTCAGGCTGGGCAGGCCGTACAGGCCGGGTGTGGTGGGGGTGATGCGGTCGGGGGGATCGGAGAGTGGGGTGCCCGGCGGGGTATCGGCGTCCGCCGGTCCCGGCTGTTCGGGGATCAGGCCGCCGAAGCGGCGCTGGCGTTGCTGGTAGAGGTCCAGGGTGTGCCGGAAGTGCCCGGAGCGGAAGTCCGGCCACAGGACGTCGAGAAAGATGAGTTCGGCGTAGGCGCAGTGCCACAGCAGGAAGTTGGACAGCCGGTGTTCGCCTCCGGTGCGGATGAGAAGGTCGACGTCCGGGAGTTCGGGCCGGCAGAGGTGACGGGCGAAGGTCTCGGCGGTGATCTCGTCGGCGGGGGTTTGCTGTGCGGCCAGGGCGCGCGAGGCGTCGACGATGTCCTGGCGCCCGCCGTAGTCGAACGCGAGCGTCAGGTGCAGGGTGCTGTTGTCGCACGTCAGCTCCTCGGCGTCCCGCAACGCGGCCATCGTCGGCGCGGGGATGCGGGAGTCGGCCCGGCTCAGGATCCGGATCCGTACGCCCTGCCGGTGCAGACGCGACGCCTGCCGACTGATGATCTGCTGCGGGAGGACGTTCACCAGGAAGTGCACTTCCTCCTCCGGACGTGACCAGTTCTCGGTGGAGAAGGCGAACAGCGTCAGCCACTCGACGCCTTCGCTCAAGGCGCTGTCCACAGCCGAGTTGATGGCGAGCCTGGCCGCCAGATGGCCGTGCGTACGGTCGAGCCCGCGACGCTTGGCCCAGCGACCGTTGCCGTCCATGATGCAGGCGACGTGCCGAGGGGGAGTCTTCGACGCCATCCACGCTCCAGAGGTCACTTACCGCATTCACATGAATACGAAGAGGTGCATTCCCTGGGCAAGTCCGCCGCACTCCTTGCCCTCCCGCCTCTTCCGGGGGATGTCGCTCAGGGGCTGCGGCGGGCGGGAGTCCGAAGCCGGGAGGCCGTCACCCGGCCTCCGCCCCCAGGTCGACCACCGTGCAACGCCGCAGCTCCACGACGAGTTGGGAGGCCAGGAACCACGCCGCGTGCGGATGGCCGTAGGGCAGGTACCCGTCATCCGAAGCGGCCGACAGCGCCGTGCCGCGCGGCGCGTGGAAGCCGCCGAAGACGCCGCGCGGGCGGGGCTTTCGCACGCGGACGGCGACCGGCTCGGACAGGTGCGGGCAGTGCCGGACGGCGAGCGCGGCGCACGGCACGCAAACCGGCGGCTTGGTCCCGTACTTGCCCTCGGGCCAGCCCGGCGACCACTCGTCACCGTCGGGCCGCGGCAGGAGGAACAGCCACCCCCGCGACGTCCGCCCGGCCGGCCCGCCGCAGACCTGACACAGCCCTTCCAGCAACGCCCGCCGCTGCCGAACCGGGTGCACCTTACGGAAGTTGGGCTTCCCCTCCCCCGGCGCCTCGACGAGCCGACTCCACAGCACACCGTGCGCGTCCCGGTCGCCGGGCGTCTCGTCGCGGTAGCCGAGCCCCGCCCCGTCACGTCGAACGGTGAGCGACCTGACGCTGACCCGCTCCTCGCTCCAGGCGGTGATGTACGGGACGGGCACCTTGCCCTGCCGGTCGGAATGCAGCATGCCGTGGGCCTCCTCTTCACGTCGCACTCCCGGGTGAAGTCGCCTCGGGATGTGCTTAGTTGGGCACCATGGCAACGCGACGGGCAATGGAATGGCGTCACTTAAACGGCAATGCTGAAAGCGCTGACCTGCCGTAATGCTGACCGAGATCACTAGAACCAGAGGTCGCAGCATTGGACGAGATGACACCGCTGGAACGTTTGAATCCACTCCAGCGCTTCGGACTTGACGTCAAAAGGGTCCGCCTGGGCCGCAAGCTCACACAGAAGCAGTTAGGTACGGCTGTGGGTTACTCCTACGCGTACGTCAGCATGGTGGAGTCCGGGAAGGTGATGCCGAGCAAGAAGTTCGCCGAAGGATGCGACCGGGCGTTCGGCACCAACGGGCTCTTCGCGGGCATGTTGCGGAGGATCGACGAGGGGGACCATCCCTCGTGGTTCGTTCCGTACCTCAACTTGGAGCGCAAGGCGTCGCGAATCCTGGCCTACGAGACGAACCTCGTAGCAGGCATCATGCAGACAGAGGACTACGCACGGGCCGTCTTCCGCGTATCCAACCCCCAGGCGACGCCAGAAGGCATCGAGGACAAAGTCGCGGCACGCCTACGGCGACGTGAGGCGCTTGAGCAGGATGCCCCGCCGTTCCTGTGGGTCATCCTTCACGAAGCATGCCTGCGAACCGTCGTTGGTGGACCCGAGGTCATGGCCGGGCAGCTCGACTACCTGCTGAAAATGGCCCCATCGCATCGCATCAGAATCCAGGTCATGCCGTTTGCCGCAGGCATCCCCGCCACTTCCACGATGCCCTTCATCGTGTTGCGCTTCCCGGATTCCCCCACCGTGTTGTACACGGAGACCCGGGTAGGAGGCAGGATGCACGACTCCGCACAAACGGTCGAAGCTGCCCTGGATGACTATGATCTGCTCAGAGCACATGCGTTGTCCCCAGACCTGTCGCTGGCCCTGATCAAGACTCTGCTGAAGGAGTACCACGCATGATCCCCGACTTGGATCTCGTCACCGTCGAGTGGGCCAAGTCCTCCTACAGCGAGGGCAATGGCGGGGCCTGCATCGAGTTCTCCCCCGCCCTCACCCAAGCCCACGGCATCGTCCCCGTCCGGGACAGCAAGAACCCCGCCGGGCCCGCGCTCACCTTCCCGGCCAGCGGCTGGACTTCGTTCGTATCCGCCGTCAAGGGCGGGGAGTTCAGCGCCCGCTGACCGTGGCTACGGGCGGTGCGACGGGACCGGTCGGAGTCTGGGCCAGCGGGCGAGCATGCGGTGGCGCAGGTCCGTGCTGAGCCTGCTCAAGGCGCTCAGGTCGGGGCGGTCGGCAGTCAGGCGGCCGACGACGCCGAGTCGGTGGACGACCCGTTGGCGGGCGGTCGCGGTGCCCCACTTCCAGTCGCGGTGCGGGATGCGGGCCAGGTGGTCGGTGGCTCCACGGTGGGCCTTCTGGACCAGGGCGTCGCCCCGGAGCAGCCAGCCGGCGCACGCGTCGGCGAGGTCGTCGTGGAGTTCGGTGCCGGTCGCGGTGTGCCAGGCCGTGCGGTAGGCGGTCTCCGCCCGTTCCAGCAGCGGGTCGGCTGCGGTGGTGACGCACCAGCATGTGGGGAAGCCGATGCGCAGGTAGGCGAGTTCCATCAACCCACTGCCCAGTGACGCCTGTTCGAAGTCGATGAACCTGATGCCGTGGGCGGTGTGCAGGTCGTTGCCGGGGCAGGGATCGCCGTGGAGGAGGGCGTGTCCGGGTGCCTGGCCGAGGCGGTGCACGAGGTCGTCGAGCTGGCCGGACAGGCCGGGCGGGGCGGGGACCTCAAGTGCGTCGGCCAGGCCGGTGAAGGAGGCGACGTCCGCCGCGTCCGGGCCCTGCCAGCGGGGAAGTGTTCCGGCGTCCTCCGGGCGGGCGGTGGCGTGCAGTCTGGCCAGTGCCGCCGCGTAGCCGACGATCCAGTCGGCGGGCGGGCGTTGGTCGTCCAAGTGCTCCAGGACCAGCAGCCGTTCGCCGGGGTCGGTGGCGAGGAGGGCGGGTGCCACGGGGACGTCGGCGCGGGCGGCGAGCCGCAGGGCGGTCACCTCGCGGGCGTACCGCTCATCGGCGTCGGGACCGTCGACGAACTGCTTCACCACCGCCGGCGTCCCGGCCAGTTCCACGCGCCACACACGGGAGCGCGGACTGCTGTCCAGACGCCGGGCGCGCCCGGGGGCGCCCAGCTCTGCCCGTAGCTCGTCCCCGAAGGGCGGTTGTGACCGCATGGGCGCATCCTTCCATGGGAGTGGCCAACTCGGCGGCTGTGGGAGGGGAACAGCGAACGGCCCCGTGATCATGGATCGCAGTGCGCAGTGCGCAGAGCGCGGATCACGGGGCCGTCCGCCGGACCGGCACGGTGCTCGGCCGCTCCGTCGCTCACGTCTCCGAGCGGTACATCAGGTCCGTCTCGTGGGTGAGGAAGCCGAGGCGTTCGTAGACCGTGACGGCGGCCGTGTTGTCGGCGTCGACGTAGAGCATGGCCGTCGGCAGGCCCTGCGCGGCCAGGTGGCGCAGACCGATGGCGGTCAGGGCCTTGCCGAGGCCGCCGCCCTGCGCGCCCGGCCGTACGCCGAGTACGTAGACCTCGCCGATGCCCTCGTCGGCGTGCACCTTGGTCCAGTGGAAGCCGACCAGCCGGCCGTCCCGCTCGGCGAGGAAGAAGCCCTTCGGGTCGAACCAGCTCTCGGCCTTGCGGGCGTCCAGGTCGCGCTGGGTGAGGGAGCCCTGCTCGGGGTGGTGGGCGAACGCCTCGGCGTTCACCGCGAGCCAGGCCGCGTCATCGGCGCCCGGCTGGAAGGGGCGGATGGTCACGCCCTCGGGGAGGCGGGGTTCGGGCAGGTCCAGGTTGGTCAGGGGGCGGCGCATCTGCCGCAGCTCGCGGAACATCGTCAGGCCGAGGGTCTGGGCGAGGTGCCGGGCGGACGGGTGGCCGCCGTGCGCCCACACCCGCAGCCGCCTGCCGGACTGCTCCATCAGCTCGCCGCCGAGCGCCCGGCCGTGCCCACGGCCGCGGTGCGCCGGGTGCACGACCAGCTCGGCGGCCGGGGCCTCCACCGGGTCGGTGTCCTCCAGCTGCCCGTAGCCGACCAGTTCCTCGCCGTCGTCCGCCGGCACGTACACCAGCACGTGCCGTACGCCCTCCCTGGCCCCGCCGCGCAGTTGCAGCCGCCCCTGTTCGGACACGGCGGGCTGCCCGTCCGTCCGTGCGGCCTGCTCGATCAGTGCGAGGGCCGTGGCGGCCTCCTCCGGCGCCAGCTCGGCGGCCACCTGAATCCTGCGGCCGGTGCGGCCCGTCTCCTGTGCAGCGTCAGTCATGCTTCGAAGCGTACGGCGCCGGGGCGGGACACCGGGTGCCGACCGGGCAGCGCCACGGCCGTCGGCAGGCAACCGGCGGGCCGCCCGGCGCCCGGACCGCATCGACTCCCGGCCATCGGCCCGTCATCTTCCGGCCCCTGTTGCGCTACGCGCGTTGACCGTAGGCTGCCGTCCGCCCGGACTCGTCCCACGCGTCCCACGGACACGTACGGCCCGTCCCACGGACACGTACGGCCCGTCCCACGGACTCGTACGACGCATCCCACGGACACGTACGACGCGCACGGGCCGGCCGCCTCGCCCGCACGCACGGCGCCGCCACCCGACCGGCCCACGAAGGGGACCACATGCCAGCGACATCTCAACGGCGGCGCCGCATCCGCGGATTGACGGCCGGGGGCGCGGTGCTGGCCGCCGCCGTCGGCGTCACCGCGGCGGCCGTACCGGCCGGCGCGGGCCCGCGCACCGACCACCGCACGGACCACCGCGCCGACCGGTCGCATGGCCGCACCGTCGATGTCCAGCTGCTCTCCTTCAACGACTTCCACGGCAACCTCGAACCGCCGCAGGGATCGTCGGGGACGGTGGAGGAGGCGCAGCCGGACGGCGGCAGGAAGACGGTCGCGGCGGGCGGCGTCGAGCACCTCGCGCAGGCGCTGCGCACGGCCCGTAAGGGGCACCCGTACTCCGTCACCGCGGCGGCCGGCGACATGATCGGGGCCAGCCCGCTGCTCTCCGGGCTCTTCCACGACGAGCCGACCGTCGAGGCGATGAACAAGCTCGGCCTGGACGTCACCTCCGTCGGGAACCACGAATTCGACGAGGGCCGGGCCGAGTTGACCCGGATGCAGCGGGGCGGCTGCCACCCGAAGGACGGCTGCTTCGAGGACGGCAAGACCTTCAAGGGCGCCGATTTCCCGTACCTGACGGCCAACGTCACCGACGACAAAACGGGCAAGCCGCTGCTCAAGCCGTACACCGTCTGGAAGCACAAGGGCGTCAAGATCGGCTTCATCGGGGTGACCCTGAAGGGAACCCCCAACATCGTGAACGCCGAGGGAGTCAAGGGACTGAAGTTCCACGACGAGGTCGCCACGATCGACAAGTACGCCAAGGTCCTCGAACACCAGGGCGTGAAGTCGGTCGTCGCGCTCATCCACGAGGGCGGGATGCCCGCCTCCACCTCGTACAACTACGACTGCGACAGCCCGGGGCCAGGCGACGGCATCTCCGGGCCGATCACCGAGATCGCCAAGAAGGTCACCCCGAAGGTCGACGCACTGGTCACCGGACACACCCACCAGGCGTACGCCTGCACCATCCCCGACCCTTCCGGGACTCCCCGTACGGTTACGTCGGCCGCCTCCTTCGGCCGGCTCTACACCGACACCACGCTGACGTACGACCGCAGGACCCACGACATCGTGCGCACCCGCGTGCACGTGCCGGGCGCGGCCAACCACGTCGTGGACCGCAACCGGCCCAAGGCCGCGGACATGACGTCCCTGATCGCCCGCTGGAACAAGCTGGCCGCGCCGGTCGCCGGGCGGCCCGTCGGCCACATCTCCGCCGACATCGCGGGCCGCGGCGCGAACGCCCCCGAGTCACCCCTGGGCGACGTCGTCGCCGACGCCCAGCTGGCGGCCACCGCGGACACCGGCAAGGGCGGGGCGCAGCTCGCGCTGATGAACCCCGGCGGCATCCGCTCCGACCTCGCGTACGCGGCGTCCGGTGGTGAGGGTGACGGGGTGGTCACCTACGGGGAGGCGTTCACCGTCCAGCCGTTCACCAACATGATGCACGTCGTCGACCTCACCGGCGCCCGACTGATCGCCGGGCTCCAGCAGCAGGTCAGCGGCCCGAACGAGGGCTCGCCGAAGATCCTCCAGGTGTCCGAAGGGCTCACCTACACGCTGGACATGACCAAGTCGGGTGCCGCCCGCGTGGTCAAGGACTCGGTGAAGCTGAACGGCAAGGCCATCGACCCGGCCGCGACCTATCGCGTCGCCATGAACGAATTCCTGGCCGGCGGCGGCGACGGATTCCCCGCGTTCAAGGACGGCAGGAACCCTCACGTCGGCCCGTCGGACCTGGACGCCTTCACCGCCTACCTGACCGCGCACTCGACGGCCCAGAAGCCCCTGGACCCGCCCAAGGCGGACCGCATCACGGTGGTGAAGTAGGGAAAAGCGCAACCCCTTTCCGTCTTCCATCTTTCCCCGCGCGCAGGGGGAAGACGGAAGGCGGAAAGGCGGAACCGGAAAGGCGGAACCGGAAATCCGGCATGGGAAATACGGTACGGGGTACGGGGTACGCGACGTCCGGAAAATTTCGGCCAAGTCGACGCGACAATCTTCGCTTAACTCGCTTACCGCCGGTAGGACTTGCGTGCGAGGGTCCTGCGCATGGTGGGATGTGCGGATGCGAACCCCCACACGCATATCTTCACCCTCGGCGCACCGGGCGTCCGCGACACCAGCGGCGCCCTCGGCAGCCCTGCCCTCGTCCGACGCCCCGGAGCCCGCCGCACCGGGCCCCGACGACGAGTCGACCCGGGACACCCGCGAGTTCGCACCGGTCAACCCGTACGCGGACCTCGCCGCACTCGCCGACCCCGAGCCGGAGCCCGAGCCGGCCCCCGCCCCCACCGGGAGCCCCCTCGGCGAGCGCCGCAGATACCTCAACGAGCGTGACGACAGCGACGACCCGCTCGGCCTCGGCCTGCGCTCCGACGACGAGCGCGACGAGGAGTGGGTGGCGCCCAACCACCGCCGCACGAAGCGCGGCATCAGCCGCTTCGCCGCCGTGCCGCTCACCCTGAAGCTGCTGGTCGCCGTGCTGGTGTGCGCGGCGTTCCTCACCCTTTCCGACCGGTTCGCCGTCCTTTATGCGCAGAACAAGGCCGAGCAGCAGATCAAGAAAGCGATGCACCTCACAGCGGCACCGGAAGTCGAAATCAAGGGCTTCCCGTTCCTCACCCAGGTCGCCGACAAACACCTCGACCAGGTCGACGTCACCATTCCCGATGTGGCCGCCGACCGCGTCTCGCTGGCGAAATTCGAGGCGAGCGCCCGCGATATACAGCTGGACGGCGATCTGCCCAGTTCCATCAAGGGCGCCACGATCGGTTCCATGCATGGCAGTGTGCTGCTCGCTTTCGAGGACATGAATCGCGAACTGGGCGCATCGCAGGTGAAATTCAGCGAAATGGGGCCGAACGCGGTCCGCGCCGTCGGACAACTGCCGATCGCCGGGCACGAATTGCGCGTCCACGCCCAGGCCCGCATTCAGCAGGCGGGCGACCGCGGTGTCTCCACCCAGATCAGCAAGATGCGCCTGGACATCGGCGACGTCGCCGTCTACCGGCCGGGCACCGGCAAGGAAGAGGGCCTGCGGCTGACCCACAAGGCCGCCGACGAGCTGAGCCGGCAGGCCGCCAAGGTGAAGGCGATGCTGAGCGTCCCGGCCATCGCGGACCGCATCGGCATCCCGCAGGAGTACATCGACCAGGCCCTGCACAGCGAGGAGAAGCTGCACGAGCTGACCGGCGCACCGCGGTTCGTCGAGAAGCTCATGAAGGTCAACCTCGTCGACGTGGTCGTCGACCACCCCTGGCTGCTCCAGAAGGTCGGCATCGACCCGAAGGTGCTAGGCGCCCTGACCGGCCTGACCAAGCCGCAACTCGCCGACCAGCTGTCCCTCTCGTTCCGGCTGCCCAAGACACCGGGCGACGTCCGCCTCCGCCACATCTCCGTACAGGAGGACGGCATCCGCGCCGAACTGACCGGCTCCGACCTGCCGTTCGGCGACGCAGCGAAGAAGGCGGAACGGCAGCAGGGCGAGGACGAGCGGGCGAAGAAGGGCTGAGGGGCGCCGGGCGCCCTTTCTGCCGGCGGGGGGCGGCGATTGCCTCCATACCTCCGAAGGCAAAAAACACTCCAGCGTCCTCCCCGCCCGCCACTACGGTGCTCCCCATGGCTACCGACACCGATACCGCGACAGCGACCGCGACCGCGACCGCGATCAGGAACGTTCTGGAGAGGGAGTGCCCGGGGGTCCGCGTCACGTCGGTCCGTTCGCTCGACAAGGGCTACACCAGCAAGCAGTGGGTGGCCGCGACCGACGAGGGACGGCTGCTGGTCAAGGTGCCGCAGCGGGAGCGGGATCCCGAGCACCTGCGGCGGCTCGTCTCCAGTGCGCAGGTGGCGGCCGAGCACGGCGTCCCGGTGGTGCGGTACCGGCGGCTGGTGCCGCACGAGGCGGCCCTGGGCGGGCCGGTGCTCATCCAGGAGTACCAGGAGGGCGACGCGGCGGGCGAGGTGTGGGAATCCCTCGACGAGGATCAGCGGATGGTCCTGATCCGGGACCTCGGCGAGGTCACGGGGCGGTTGCACGCCATCGTCGGGCCCCGCTTCGGGGACGTGCTGGGCGGCGGGAAGGCGGCGACGCTTGAGGAGTCGGTCGAGGCCGAGGTGGAAGCGCTGCTTCCGCAGGCCGATCCCGGGCTGATCGGGCCTGCCGATGCCCTCCGGTCCGCGCTCGCCGCCGCCGTGGCGCGGCTGGCGGACGCGGCGAACGTCCCGGCCCTCACCCACGGCGACCTGTGGCTGCCGAACCTCCTGGTACGCGACGGCCGGATCAGCTGTGTCCTCGACTTCGAACACGCCACGTACGCGGACCGGTTCCGCGACTTCGGCAAGCTCGACGAGCACCTCTTCGACGCGTTCCCGGCCGGCCGCGACGTCTTCCTCGCGTCCTACGCCGCCGCGTGCCCGCTGCCGGACGACTGGGAGCTGCGCGTCGGCATCGGGCACGTGCTGCACGCGCTGAACATGCACGTCTACTTCCTGCGCTGGACCCCGCAGTGGGCGCCGCAGTACGCCCGGCAGGTGCGGGAGTGGCTCACGGAAAACGCGTGAGCCGGTCCTTCAGCCACCGGGCGCAGCGCCGCCTCCGCAGCCGGTCTACGACTCCCCCGGCAGATCGGGCGGCGGCGCCGGGGCCCCCGGAAGGGTGAGGACCGCTTCGGTGCCGCCGCCCGGTGCGGCGCGCAGCAGGACGCCGCCGCCCGCCTGCTCCGCCGTGCGGGCCACGATCGACAGGCCGAGGCCGCTGCCCGGCAGGCTGCGGGCGGACGGGGAGCGCCAGAACCGCGCGAAGACGTGCGGCAGTTCGTCATCCGCGATGCCGGGACCGTGGTCGCGTACGGTCAGTTCGCCCGCCGCGAGACGGACCTCGACGGTGCCGCCCGCGGGGCTGAACTTCACCGCGTTGTCGAGCAGGTTGACCACCGCGCGCTCCAGGGCCGCCGGTTCCGCGCGCACGTACCAGGGGTCGAGCGAAGCCGTCACGGTCAGCGAAGGGCCGCGCAGCCTGGCCCGCTCCAGCGCCGTGCCCACGGTCTCGTGCAGCGCCACGACCCGCACGGAGCCCGCGCTGCCGGGGCCCGCGTCGGGCGTGCGGGACAGTTCCTGGAGGTCGCCGATCAGCGCCGCCAGCTCCCCCATCTGCGCCTTGACCGAGCCGAGCAGCGCCTCCTTGTCGGCGGCCGGGATCTGCCGCCCGGACCGCTCGCTGCGCACCAGCAGGTCGATGTTCATCCGCAGCGAGGTCAGCGGGGTACGCAGTTCGTGGCCCGCGTCCGCGATCAGCTGCCGCTGGAGTTCGCGGGAGGCGGCGAGCGCGGCCGTCATGGAGTTGAAGGAGCGCGAGAGCCTGGCGATCTCGTCCTCGCCGTCCGCGGGGATGCGGATGGTCAAGTCCTCGGTGCGCGCGACGTGTTCGACGGCCTCGGTCAGCCGGTCGACGGGTTTGAGGCCGGCCCGCGCGACCCAGAGGCCCGCGGTGGCCGCGCCCAGCACGCCGACCCCGGCGACGATCAGCAGCACCAGCGCGAGCTGGTTGAGCGGCTGGGTGACCTGGTCCATGGGCGCGGCGACGGAAATCGCCAGCCGGTTGCCGCGCGCGTCGGTGATCGGCCCCGGGTAGCGCACCGTCGACACCCGCATCTCGGTGCCGTTGGCGGAGCGGGTGGTGTGCACCGTGCCGACCAGCCGGCCGTCGGCGACCGCGACGTCGGCCCGCTGGGCGGGGATCACGTCCTTCGCCGGCGAGGTGCAGACGTCGCCCGATGTCGATACCAGCTGGATGGTGTACGGCGTCGGCTGGAAAGTCACCCGGCCCTCAGCCGTGCCCGAGCAGGAGAACTTCAGCGCCTGGACATAGTCCTGGCCGACGTCGACGCTGCGCAGCGACGTGTCGAGCTGTTCGGTGAGCCGGTCGCGGGTGATCAGCCAGCAGGCGGCGGCCGACAGGGCGACCGCGACGGCGACCGCGACGGCGGTGAGCATCGCCAGCCGCGAGCGCAGCGGCAGCAGCCGGTAGCGGCGGACGGCCCGGTCGATGATGCCGGGGGCGGGAGCAGGGGCGGGGGCGGCCGTGGAGCCGCCGTCGGGCCCGTGCTCGCCCTGACCTGGCTCGCCCGGAGTGTGCGGGTCGTGCGGGGTGCTCATTCCGCGCCGCCGTCCGCCCGCAGCACATAGCCGACGCCGCGCACGGTGTGCACGAGGCGCGGCTCGCCGCCCGCCTCCGTCTTGCGGCGCAGGTACATCACGTAGACGTCGAGCGAGTTGGACGTCGGCTCGAAGTCGAAGCCCCAGACCGCCTTGAGGATCTGCTCGCGGGTGAGGACCTGGCGGGGGTGCGCGAGGAACATCTCAAGGAGGGTGAACTCGGTGCGGGTCAGCTCGACCGCCCGGCTCCCCCGGGTCACCTCGCGGGTCGCCAGATCCATCCGCAGGTCGCCGAAGGACAGCGTGTCGCCCTCCTCGGGCGGCGCGCCCGCGGCTGCCGCGTACGAGCTGCGGCGCAGCAACGCGCGGATACGGGCGAGCAGTTCGTCCAGCTCGAACGGTTTGACCAGGTAGTCGTCGGCACCCGCGTCGAGCCCGGTGACCCGGTCGCCGACGGTGTCGCGCGCGGTGAGCATCAGGATCGGCACGGTCACCCCGCTCGCGCGCAGCCTGCGGGCGGCGGTCAGCCCGTCCATCCGGGGCATCAGCACGTCGAGCACGATCAGTTCGGGGTCGTAGGCGGCGACCTTCTCGACCGCGTCGAGGCCGTCGACGGCCTGCTCGGTGCCGTATCCCTCGAAGGCGAGCGAGCGCTGCAACGCCTCGCGGACCGCTGGCTCGTCGTCGACGATCAGGATGCGGGCGGGCTGATCACCGTGCTCGGCGGGACTCATGTGTGTGACTACCTCGGGGTGCGGTACGGACGAAGGCCGGCTCAGACACAGGTGCTGGGCCTGCCCTCAGCCTTGCACGGTGCCGCGGTGTGCGCCGCCCGCGCACCGGGCGATGGCCGCAGCCAGCGCACGGCGCGCACGGTGGACCGGAACGGTGATCTTGTGGGGCACGGTGGCCTCCTGGTCGTACGGGGATGGTGCGGCCGGCGGCTCGCCGGCGGGGCTCAGATCCCGCTGTTGCTGCCGCCGCTGCCGCCGCCGCGCAGCCCGTCGAGGTCGGCCTTGACGGTGTTGATCGGGATGGCGAAGCCGAGGCCGACGCTGCCCGCCGTGCTGCTGGCCGCCGAACTCGGCGCGTACATCGCGGAGTTGATGCCGATGATCTGCCCCTGCATGTTGATCAGCGCGCCGCCGGAGTTGCCGGGGTTGAGCGAGGCGTCGGTCTGGATGGCCTTGTACGAGGTCTTGGACGAGCCGGTGTCGCCGTTGTACTGGTTGCCGCCGAACTCGAACGGCCACTCGTCGCCGCCGCCCTGGCCCTGGCCCCGCTGCCCCTGGCTCTCGCTCTTGGGGACGGTGACGTCACGGTTGAGTGCGGAGACGATGCCGCTGGTGACCGAACCCGTCAGGCCCTCGGGCGAGCCGATCGCCACGACCTGGTCGCCGACCGCGACCTTGCCGGAGTCGCCGAGGCTCGCGGCGGTCAGGCCCTTGGCGCCCCTGACCTTGATCAGCGCCAGGTCCTTGTCGGGGTCGGTGCCCACCACGTCGGCGACCTTCCGGCTGCCGTCGCTGAAGGTGACGGTCACGACGCGGGCGCCGGACACCACGTGGTTGTTGGTGACGATCTCGCCCTTGCTGGTGACGACCACACCGGAACCGGTGGACTCGCCCTCGGCCGACCGCGCCTGGATCTCGACTATCGCCGGGCTGACCGCCTTCGCCACTCCCGCGACGCCGCTGGTGGTCTGGCCCGCGTTGACCAGCGGCGTGGAGACGGTGGATCCGTTGTGCCCGGCCTTGCCCGCCAGCAGCGCCGCGCTGCCGCCGCCGATGAGACCGGAGGCCAGCGCCACCGCCGCGATCAGCGCGACCGGCCGACGGGCCCTGCGCCGCGGCGCCGCCTCCGGCTCGGGCCGCCGCGGATCCGCACCCGCGAACCCGGCGTACGCACCGTCGCCACCGTCCCCGCCGCCGTGACCTGCCGCGCCACTGCCGTCACCGGCACCGGCCTGGCCGGCCGGCGCGTACGGGGGCGGCGGCGGGAATGCCTGCTCGCCGCCCTGACGGGGCTCGTAGCCGTAACCGTACGGCCGGTCCTGGGGCATCTCGTCACCGCTGCGGCGGTAGCTCTCGGTCATGTGACTACTCTGCGAGCGGTCCATGAGAACGGTCTGAGAGTGTCCTGAGAGACCCGACAGAAGTGGGTATGCCCGGTATAAGGAACCCTCGCTTCCACTCCGGACCGCGACGGCCCGCGGGAGATCAGCCCCCGCAGCCGCAGGACCTGCGCACCACCAGACGCGAGGGGAACTGCCGCAGCCGCTCGCGGCGCGACCCCACCACCCGCAGCCCGTCGTCCAGCACGAGGTCGACGGCGGCCCGCGCCATCGCCTGGCGGTCGGACGCCACGGTGGTCAGCGGCGGGTCGGTCAGCCCGGCTTCCTTCACGTCGTCGAATCCCGCGACGGCCAGCTCGCCCGGCACGTCGATACGCAGCTCCCGGGCGGCCCGCAGCACCCCGATCGCCTGGTCGTCGGTCGCGCACATCAGGGCCGGCGGCCGGTCGGGGCCCGCCAGCAGCTCCAGCGCGACCCGGTAGGCGTCGTAGCGGTTGTACGGCGCCTGGAAGTAGCGCCCCTCCAGCGACTTCCCCGACTCCTGCATGGCCCGCCGCCAGCCTTCGACATGGTCGGTGACCGGGTCGCCCGACTTGGGCGTGGCCTCCGTACCGCCGAGGAAGGCGACGTACGGGTGGCCGTGCTCCAGCAGGTGCCGGGTGGCCAGCTGCGCGCCCCAGATGTCGTCCGTCATGACGGCGACGTCGTCGATGGCATCCGGCCTGCGGTGCAGCAGCACCACCCGGGCGTCCCAGGCGTCGATCTCGGCGGCGGCGTGCTCGCTGGGGCCCTGGCTGATCAGGATCAGCCCGGAGACCCGCATCCCGAGGAACGCGCGGAGGTAGTGCACCTCACGCTCATCCAGATAGTTGGCATTGCCGACCAGGACCATCTTTCCGCGCTCGGCGGCGGCCTGTTCGACGGCGTGCGCCATCTCCGCGAAGAACGGCTGCCTGGCGTCCGGGACGATCAGACCTATGAGGTCGGTGCGGCGGGACGCCATCGCCTGCGCGACCCGGTCCGGCCGGTAGCCGAGTTCCTTGATCGCGGCGAGGACCCGCTCGCGGGTGGCCGGGGCGACCGGCCTCGGTCCGTTGTTGATGACGTAACTGACGACGGCGGTCGAGGTACCCGCCAGCCTTGCCACATCATCCCGCGTCACCTTGGCCACGCGCGGCAGTCTACGCGGGTGGTGCCAGGCTGCTACCAGCAGTTCACGGACCGGATCGTGCGGCTTCCGCACCGCCCGATCGCGCGCCTCCGGGCGGGCCGGGCGGCGGCGGGCCCTTCCGGGCCACCGCCGGCCGCACCGGCCCCGTCATCTCCGCGCGTTCACCTCCTGGCGGACCGGCTCCCGGCCGCTTCCCTGGCGGCGGCCGGCTCGCTCCGGGCCGCCTGCTCCCGTGCGCCGTCCGCCGCCGGGCCCGCGGCCCGCTCCCCGGCCTTCGCCTTCGCCTTCTCCTTCGCCTTCGCCTCGGCCGCCGCGCGCTCGACCTTCTCCGGGGTCACGAAGCGGTAGCCGACGTTGCGGACGGTGCCGATCAGCGACTCGTGCTCGGGGCCGAGCTTCGCGCGCAGCCGCCTGACGTGCACGTCGACGGTCCTGGTGCCGCCGAAGTAGTCGTAGCCCCAGACCTCTTGGAGGAGCTGGGCCCGCGTGAACACCCGGCCCGGGTGCTGCGCCAGGTACTTCAGCAGCTCGAACTCCTTGAAGGTCAGGTCCAGGACCCGGCCCTTGAGCTTGGCGCTGTAGGTGGCCTCGTCCACCGACAGGTCGCCGTTACGGATCTCCATGGGGCTGTCGTCGGTGGTGATCTGCTGGCGCCCCATGGCCAGCCGCAGCCGGGCCTCGACCTCCGCCGGGCCCGCCGTGTCCAGCAGGACGTCGTCGACACCCCAGTCGGCGGTGACGGCCGCAAGCCCCCCCTCGGTGACGACCAGGATCAACGGACAGCCGGGGCCCGTGGACCGCAGCAGCTGGCACAGCGACCGCACCTGCGGCAGGTCGCGGCGGCCGTCGATCAGTATGACGTCGGCTCCAGGGGTGTCGATGAGGGCCGGGCCCTCGGCCGGGGCCACCCGCACGCCGTGCAGCAACAGGCCGAGCGCGGGCAGCACCTCCGTCGACGGCTGAAGTGCGTTGGTCAGCAGCAGGAGGGAACTCACTTCCGACCACCTGCCCGATACCCGGCCCGTTTGCTTCGGTACTGCTCGCTTCGCTCGCCCATGACGTCTGGTTCCTCCTCGGTCCCTGCGACGGGGGCACCACCCGGCCTCGGCCGGGGGAGTCTGCGGCACTGCTTCGAACGGTGCTTTCGGCCACGCTCGGGGGCCTGCCCGAAAGCACAAAAGGATCCGGGGGCAACGCTGCCCGGATCCTTCATGCCCAGCAGAATAACTCACATGACGTCCGGACCCGAGGCCGATCTTGAACGTTCCTGTGTTCCTTCGATCACGTCGCGTGGCCGCCGCGCGGCGCTGCTGACCGACGACGGCGTACGCATCGAGGCCGCGTACGAACCCAGAACACCCGGCGTTCCCGCTGGTCAGAACGGTGGGACCGACGGTCGCCCGGAGGACCTCGCGATCGTCCTGGCGCACGGCTTCACCGGAGCGCTCGACCGGCCGGCGCTGCGCCGCGCCGCCGCCGCCTTCCGTGAGCGGGCCGCCGTCGTCACGTTCTCCTTCCGGGGCCACGGCGGCTCCGGCGGACACTCCACCCTCGGCGACCGGGAGGTCGGTGACCTGGCCGCCGCTGTCCGCTGGGCCCGCTCGCTCGGGCACCGCCGGGTCGCCACCGTCGGCTTCTCGATGGGCGGTTCCGTCGTCCTGCGGCACGCGGCGCTGCACCGCCCCGGGGAGCGCAGGGGGCGCACGGACGCACACGCCGATGCGGTCGTCGCGGTGAGCGCCCCCGCGCGCTGGTACTACCGGGGCACTCCGTCGATGCGCCGCCTCCACTGGGTCGTCACCCGGCCCACCGGACGCCTGGTCTCCCGGCTCGGCCTGCGCACCCGGATCCACCCCGATGACTGGAACCCGGTGCCGCTCTCCCCCACCGACGCCGCCCCGCTGATCGCGCCGACCCCCCTGCTGATCGTGCACGGCACCCGCGACCCGTACTTCCCCCTCGACCACCCCCGCATGCTGATGGCCGCCGCCGACCCGGCCGCCACCGACCTGTGGATCGAGCCGGGCTTCGGCCACGCGGAGAACGCGGCCGACGCCGGGCTGCTCGGCCGGATCGGGGACTGGCTCACCGAACGGCCGCCCGGCACGGCCACGGGCTGAGCCGGGGCGGCGGCCACCGCCCCGGCGCCGGCCGTCACTCCGTTTCCGCCACCGCCTCGGCGAACTGCGCCGCGTACAGCCGGGCATACGCCCCGTCGGCCGCCAACAGGGCGTCGTGGCTGCCCTGTTCGACGATGGCGCCGGACTCCATCACCAGGATCAGGTCGGCGTCGCGGATGGTCGACAGGCGGTGCGCGATGACGAAACTGGTGCGCCCCGTGCGGAGCTGGGCCATGGCGTGCTGGATGAGCACCTCGGTGCGGGTGTCGACCGAGCTGGTGGCCTCGTCGAGCACCAGGATCGCGGGCTCGGCGAGGAACGCGCGGGCGATGGTGATCAGCTGCTTCTCGCCGACCGATACATTGCCGCCCTCGTCGTCGATGACGCTGTCGTAGCCGTCGGGGAGGGTCCGCACGAAGCGGTCGACGTGGGTGGCCTTCGCCGCCTCGACGACCTTCTCGAACGGCGTGCCCTCGGGGGCGCCGTACGCGATGTTCTCGGCGATGGTGCCGCCGAACAGCCAGGTGTCCTGGAGGACCATGCCGATCTGGGCGCGCAGTTCCTCCCGCGGCAGCTCGGCGATGTCGGTGCCGTCGAGGGTGATCCGCCCGCCGCTGACCTCGTAGAACCGCATCAGGAGGTTGACGAGGGTGGTCTTGCCCGCGCCGGTCGGGCCGACGATGGCGACGGTCTGTCCTGGCTGGACGGACAGCGACAGGTCGTCGATGAGCGGCTTGTCCGGCTCGTAGCGGAAGGACACCTTCTCGAAGGCGACCCTGCCGTCGGCGCGCACCGCGTCCGCGCGGGCGCCTGGCGGCCGGGTGTCGGGCTGCTGCTCGTCGGCGTCGAGGAGTTCGAAGACCCGTTCGGCCGACGCGACGCCTGACTGCACGAGGTTGGCCATCGAGGCGACCTGGGTGAGCGGCTGGCTGAACTGCCGCGAGTACTGGATGAACGCCTGCACGTCACCGATCGACAGGGCACCGGCGGCGACCCGCAGCCCGCCGACGACCGCGACCAGCACATAGTTGATGTTGCCGATGAACATCATCGCGGGCTGGATGATGCCGGAGATGAACTGCGCCTTGAAGCCGGCGGCGTGCAGCGCGTCGTTCTGCTCGCGGAACAGCGCCGCGGCCTCCCGCTGCCGTCCGAAGACCTTCACCAGCGCATGGCCGGTGTACATCTCCTCGATGTGCGCGTTGAGCTTGCCCGTCGTCTTCCACTGCTGGACGAACTGCGGCTGCGCCCGCTTGCCGATCTTCGCCGCGACGACCACCGAAACCGGCACCGTGAGCAGCGCGACCACCGCCAGCAGCGGCGTGATCCAGAACATCATGGCGAGCACGCCGACGATGGTCAGCAGCGAGGCCAGGATCTGGCTCAGGGTCTGCTGGAGCGTCTGCTGGATGTTGTCGATGTCGTTGGTCGCCCGGGAGAGCAC
This sequence comes from Streptomyces sp. NPDC048644, assembly GCF_043199105.1. Classification (NCBI taxonomy): domain Bacteria; kingdom Bacillati; phylum Actinomycetota; class Actinomycetes; order Kitasatosporales; family Streptomycetaceae; genus Streptomyces; species Streptomyces sp. NPDC048644. Next base: position 16,624 of record NZ_JBICVO010000018.1, on the reverse strand, counting down.
CTCGCCGCGCTGCTGCGTGTCGAAGTAGCTCAGCGGCAGCCGGGACAGCTTCTCCTCGACCTGCTCGCGCATCCGGAAGACGGCGCGCTGCACGACGCGGGTGGCGATCCTGGCCTGGAGGAAGCCGAAGAGCGCGGCGAACACGTAGATCAGCGTGACGCCGAGGAGTACCGTGCCGATCGCGCCGAAGTCGATGCCGTGGCCGGGGACCACCGGCATCGCGCCGACCATGTCGGCGAGCCCGCCCTGGCCGTGCGCCCGCAACTGCGCGGCGGCCTGCTCCTTGGTGAGACCGGCCGGCAGCTTGCGGCCGATGAGCCCGGAGATAACCAGGTCCGTGGCGTGCCCGAGCACCTTGGGCCCCAGGACGTTCAGCGCCACGCTCACCACGCCCAGCGCCATCGCGACGGACATGATGCCGCGCTCGGGCCGCATCTGCGACAGCAGCCGCAGGCCGGAGCGCTTGAAGTCCATCGACTTCTCCGGCGGCCCGCCCATCATCCGGCCAGGTCCCGCCGCGGGCGCCGGGCCACGGCGCGGCGCCGCCGCAACTGGGGTCTCGGTACGGGAGGCCGTTCCCTTGTCCGGGGTGGTCACGCCGCCTCCTGCTCGGTGAGCTGGGAGAGCACGATCTCCCGATAGGTTTCGTTCTCCGCCATCAGCTCGGTGTGGGTACCGGTGCCGACGATCCGGCCCTCGTCCAGGACGACGATCCGGTCGGCGCCGCGGATCGTGGCGACCCGCTGCGCGACGATGACGACGGTCGCCCGGTCGGTCTCCCGGGACAGCGCGGCCCGCAGCGCCGCGTCCGTCGCGTAGTCGAGCGCCGAGAAGGAGTCGTCGAAGAGGTAGATCTCCGGCTTGCGCACCAGCGCGCGGGCGATGGCGAGCCGCTGCCGCTGACCGCCGGAGACATTGCCGCCGCCCTGGGCGACGGGCGCCTCCAGGCGGCCTTCCATGCGCTCGACGAAGTCGCGTGCCTGCGCGATCTCCAGCGCGTGCCACAGCTCTTCGTCGGTGGCGTCCGGATTGCCGTAGCGCAGGTTGCTCGCGACGGTCCCGGAGAAGAGGTACGGCTTCTGCGGGACCAGGCCGATGGCGCCGGCCAGCGTCTCCTCGTCGAGGGTGCGGACGTCCTCGCCGTCGACCAGGACCTCGCCGCCGGTCGCGTCGAAGAGGCGGGGCACGAGCCCGACCAGGGTGGACTTGCCGCTGCCTGTGGAGCCGATGACGGCGGTGGTCTCGCCGGGGCGTGCGACGAGCGAGATGTCCTTGAGCACCGGCTGTTCGGCGCCGGGGAAGCGGAACTCGACGTTGCGCAGCTCCAGTTCACCGCGGGTGCGCAGGGCGGTGACCGGGTTCTGCGGCGGCGTGACGCTGGTGTCCGTCGCCAGCACTTCCTGGATGCGCTCGGCGCAGACCTCGGCGCGCGGCAGCATCATCACCATGAACGTCGCCATCATGATCGACATGAGGATGTACATCAGGTAGCTGAGGAACGCGGTCAGCGCGCCGATCTGCATGGCCCCGCTGTCGATCCGGTGCCCGCCGAACCAGACCACGGCCACGCTGGAGAGGTTCACGACCAGCATGACGAGCGGGAACATCGTCGACATCAGCCGCCCGGCCCGCACCGACACGTCGTACAGGTCGGTGTTGGCCTCGGCGAACCGCTCCTGCTCGTGCCGGTCGCGCACGAAGGCGCGGATCACGCGGATGCCGGTGATCTGCTCGCGCAGCACGCGGTTGACGGTGTCGATCCGCTCCTGCACCCCGCGGAAGATCGGACGCATCCGGCGCACGATCAGCGAGACGAGGATCCCGAGCACCGGGACGATGATCAGGAGGAGGCCGGAGAGCGGCACGTCCTGATTGAGCGCCATGACGACGCCGCCGACGCACATGATCGGCGCCGAGACCATCATCGTGAACGTCATCAGGACCAGCATCTGGACCTGCTGGACGTCATTGGTGGTGCGGGTGATCAGCGAGGGGGCGCCGAACGTGCCCATTTCCCTGGCCGAGAAGGACTGCACCCGGTCGAACACCGCGGCCCGGATGTCACGGCCCAGCGCCATGGCCGTCCGCGCGCCGAAGTAGACGGCGCCGATGGCGCACAGGATCTGCAGCAGGGTCACGGCGATCATGAAGCCGCCGGTGCCGAAGATGTAGCCGGTGTCCCCCTTGACGACGCCGTTGTCGATGATGTCGGCGTTCAGGGTGGGCAGATAGAGGGTGGCCAGCGTCTGTACGAGCTGGAGGAGGACGATCAGGGATATCGAGCGCCTGTGGGGCCGCAAATGCGCCCACGCGAGTCGGACCAACACCTTTCGACCCTATGCGAACGATTGCCCGCGGCAATCGAATATCCGAAGACGTGCAGGACGGCCCCGGGAGCCTTTGCCAGAACTTGCCCGAGCCGGACCGGCCACGGCGTGCGCCATCATGGACGACGCATCACCACACATCACGACGTAAACGACGCACACAACGAAGAGGCCGCCGTGACAACAACTGGCACCGTGCGCTACTGGGCAGCCGCCAAGGCCGCCGCGGGCACGGCCGAGGAGCCCTACGCGGCGGCGACGCTCGCCGAGGCGCTGGACGCGGCACGCGCCGCGCACGCCGCGGAACCTGAGTTCGCCCGCGTCCTGCTGCGCTGCTCGTTCCTGGTGGACGGCAATCCGGTCGGCAGCCGCAGCCACGCGGACGTGCCGCTGGCCCAGGGCGGCACGGTCGAGGTCCTGCCGCCGTTCGCGGGAGGGTGAGGACACGACCATGAGCGACCAGCAGCCCCGGAACCCGTACGGGCAGCAGCCGTACACCGACCAGCAGTACGGCACCCAGGCCCCGTACGACCCGCCCCCGCACGGGCAGGACCCCTACGGCCAACCCGCATACGAACACCAGCCACAGCAGCAACAGCCGTACGCACCACCGCAGTACGGGCAGCCACAGCAGCAGTACGGGCAGCAGCAGCACCCGCACGCACAGCCGCAGTACGGGCAGCAGCAGTACGGGCAGCAGCCGCACGACCAGGCGGCGTACGGCACGCAGACGTACGACCAGCAGGCGTACGCCGCGCAGGCGGCGCACCCGCCCGCCGCACCCGCCGCACCCGTCGCGCCCGCGCCCGAGGCCGCCGCCCCGGCGCCCGCCGCGCCGCTCGCGCCGAACCAGCGGGCCCGCGCCGAGGGCCGGTCGCCGATCATCCCGCCCGGTATCCAGCCGGCCGCGCTGACCGCCGTCCTCGCCCTGCTGCTCGCGCTCGCCGCACCGCTGGGACAGCCGGCGCTGTGCGTGCCCGTGGTGCTGCTCCAGGCGGTCACGGCCGCGGGCTGGTTCCGGCTGAACGGCATGTGGCCCGCCCGCCAGGGCATCGCGCTGGCCTTCCTCGCGGGGGTCACGACCGACGTCGCGCTGCTGGTCACCGACCACGGCAGCGCCCCCCTCGTCGCCATCGCCACGCTCGGCGTGTGGTGCCTGTTCGTCCTCGTGCTCCAGCTCCGCAACCGCAGCAGCGCCGACGAGCGGATGTCCGCGCTGACCGCCGGGCTGACCGCCACCGCCCTCGCGGTGCTCGCGTCGGGCCAGCTCGCGGCCCAGGCGGACGCGGTGACGGCCGGCGCCGCCGCGGTCGCGGTGGCCGCGCTCGTCCGCGCGCTGCCGCTGCCGTCCGCCGCGACCCTGGTCCTGGCGCTGCTCGCCGCGGCGGGCGCGGGCTACGGCGTGGGACAGCTGGGCGGACTGGACACGGCCGGTGCCCTGCTGGGCCTGGCGGCCGGCGCCTGCGCCCTGATCGGCCTGCGGGTGGCCAGCTACGACTACCCGTCCCGCTTCGTCCACCTGACGGCAGGCGTCGCCCTGCCGCTGGCGCTCGCCGCCCCCGCCGTCTACTTCCTGGGCGACGCCCTGGGCTAGCCGGAACGGGCGCCGCACGAACGGCCGCCGGAGCGCGTACCCGCGCCTCCGGCGGCCGTTCAGGTCGGTGGCGGCACGCTCTCGTTTAGGCTCGCCGTGCGGCGTGGGCGAGGGGGCCCTGCCGTACGGACAGAAGCGAAGCGGCCGGCATCCGGCCAGGTGTGGGGGTAGTGGTTCGATGCGTGCACTCAGGTGGCTACTGGTCATCGTCATCGTCATCGGCGGTCTTTTCGTGGCCGCCGACCGGGTCGCGGTGAACATCGCCGAGGACAAGGCCGCGGACAAGATCCGCAGCAGTCAGGGGCTCTCGGCCGCCCCGACCGTCTCCATCGAGGGCTTTCCGTTCCTGACCCAGGTGGCGGGCCGCAGCCTGGACGAGGTCCACGCCGAGCTGGACGGCATCGAGGCCAACGCCGAGGGGCACACGCTGCGCATCGACAAGCTCAGCGCGACCTTCCACGACGTGGCCCTGTCCAGCGACTTCTCCTCGATCGAGAACGCCGCGAGCGCCACCGGCACCGCCAAGATCTCGTACGCGGACCTGACCAAGGCGTCAGGCGCGAACGTCAAGGTGAGCTACGGCGGCCAGAAGGACGGCCACAGCCAGGTCAAGATCTCGCCGAGCATCCCGCTGCTCAGCTCGCTGGAGGTGACCGGCACGATCTCGGTCTCCGGCGGCGACACGCTGCGGCTGCGCGCCGACCGGATCCCGGCCATGTGCGGGGCGATCCCCGGCTGCACGGACAAGGTCCGCGGCCAGACCGACCACGAGTGGAAGCTGGACCAGCTGCCGGGCAACCTGAAGCTGGACAAGGTCACCGCGGGGTCGGGCGGCATCTCGATCTCCGCATCCGGCAAGGACGTCAAGCTCCCCGGCTGACGCCGTTCCGGTTGGCCGCCCCCACACCGTCCAATCGCTGAGACATCGCGTTCCGTAAGCCGACCCCCCACCCGCGCAGCGCCGCCCGGCACCCGTCACACACGGCCGGGCGGCGTTTGTCGTCTCGGATCACGGACAATCACGTCTCATCATCCGACACACCGGTGACAGGCCCCGGTGTGCGTCCCTACGATCGGCAGCATGCAGAGCGCATTGAGCGGTCTCCGTTTCCGGGGACAGGCGAACCTCACGAAGCGGCGGGCAGTTGATCTGTGCCGCGTCGCCGCCATGCTCTGTCGCCCTGTCTGACGGGCCCCGCACCCGTCCCGCCGCCCGGACTTCCGGGGCCGGCCCTTCCGCACCTCCCCCGCGCAGCGCCGCGCGCAGCAGTCCGCCGCGCACACCCGGCACAACCGCGTGCACGACCGCAATCACCCCCCGTAACTGCCCCGGAGGAAGAACATGAGCCGTAGTGACGTTCTGGTGGACGCCGACTGGGTCGAGGCCCACCTCAACGACCCGAAGGTGGTCATCGTCGAGGTCGACGAGGACACCTCCGCGTACGAGAAGAACCACATCACGAACGCCGTCCGGATCGACTGGCAGAAGGACCTCCAGGACCCGGTCCGCCGCGACTTCGTCGACCAGGCCGGCTTCGAGAAGCTGCTGTCCGGGAAGGGCATCGCCAACGACGACACCGTCATCCTCTACGGCGGCAACAACAACTGGTTCGCGTCCTACGCCTACTGGTACTTCAAGCTCTACGGCCACGACAGCGTGAAGCTGCTCGACGGCGGTCGCAAGAAGTGGGAGCTGGACTCCCGCGACCTGGTCGCCGAGGTCCCGCAGCGCGCCGTGACCCAGTACCGGGCGAAGGCCCAGGACACCTCCATCCGCGCCTTCCGTGACGACGCCGTCGCCGCCATCGGCAACAAGAACCTCGTCGACGTGCGCTCCCCCGACGAGTTCAGCGGCAAGCTGCTCGCGCCGGCGCACCTCCCGCAGGAGCAGTCGCAGCGCCCCGGCCACATCACCGGCGCCCGCAACATCCCGTGGTCGAAGAACGCCAACGACGACGGCACCTTCAAGTCCGACGAGGAACTGAAGGCCCTGTACGAGGACGAGGGTGTCGACCTGGCCAAGGACACCATCGCCTACTGCCGCATCGGTGAGCGTTCCGCGCTCACCTGGTTCGTGCTGCACGAGCTGCTGGGCCAGGCCAACGTCAAGAACTACGACGGCTCCTGGACCGAGTACGGCTCGCTCGTCGGCGTCCCGATCGAGCTCGGCGCCGCCAAGTAACCCGCGCGCCAGCGCCCTCCTTCGAAACCCCTCAAGGAAGTACGTCATATGTGTGGAGCACAGGCCGGCGGCCCCGACGCCTCGACCATCAAGCCCGGTGAGACCACGATCCAGGGCAGCGTGACCCGCGACGGCGAGCCCGTCACCGGCTACGTCCGTCTCCTGGACAGCACCGGCGAGTTCACCGCCGAGGTCCCGACCTCCGCGACCGGGCAGTTCCGCTTCTACGCGGCCGAGGGCACCTGGACGCTGCGCGCCCTCGTCCCCGGCGGCACCGCCGACCGCACCGTCGTCGCCCAGCAGGGTGGCCTGGCGGAGGTCGCCATCGCCGTCTGACGGCATCATGGAACGGTCCGCGCCCGGCTCCGCCGCCGCGGAACGTACGGCCGGAGGGCCGCACCCCGGGGTTTGGACGCCTTGCGCGGGGTGCGGCCCTCCGCGCTTGCCAGGCGCCCGCCGTCCGGACTTCTTTCCGGCGGCGGGCGGACTTACCGTGGACTTATGCACGCGCCTCGTTGGCTGCCCCCACAACGCCGTCATCGCTGGTACTTCACGATGATGGGCGTCTGCCTCACGCTCTTCATCCTGGCCTGGAGCGTGGTGCGGCTGTGGTCGGTCACGGCGGCTGTGGTGATGTGCCTGGTGGCGATGGTGATCCCGCCGGTCGCGGCGATCGTCGGCAACCGGCGGGGCCCGCAGGAGCGCTGGTGGGACGAGTCCGGCGACCCGGAGTCCGACCGCTGGTGGCGCGAGCTGGACGACCGGGACGACCGGCACTCGAAGTAGCCGCGGGCGGGCGGCTCAGTAGACCAGCGCCTGCACGCCGTCCGGCATGATCTCGCTGACGAAGAACTGCGAACCGGCGATCCCGGCGCCCTCGATGAGGTCCTTCTGCTCGATGCCGCGGCGCGCCGCGCACTGCGTGCACAGGGTGATCGCGCCGCCGCCCGCGAGGATGCCGTCGATCAGCTCGGGCAGCGGTGCCGCGTGCGGCAGCTCGAACTCCGCCGCCCGGCCCGGCAGCGCGAACCACGCCGCTTCCCCCGTCAGCCACAGGGACACCTCGACGCCGCTGGCCACCGCCACCGCCGCCACCGTGAACGCCTGCGAGCACCGCTCGGGCGCATCGGCGCCCGCCGTCACCTTGATCACGAGCTTCTTCGCCATGGGGCCACCCTAGAAGACCTGTGGCGGCCCCGGCAGCTCACCGCTCCCCTGCGTACACCGTCTCCAGGAACTCGTCGACCGCGCGGTTGAAGGCGTCAGGGCGCTCCATGTTGGGGTAGTGGCCCACGCCTTCGATGGTCACGGTGCGGCCGTCGGCGACGCCGCAGGCGAGGCTTTCGGTCATGGCGAGGAGACCGGGCGCGTCGAGGGCGCCGTTGACGGCGAGGAGCGGCACGGCGATGCCGGCCGCGCGGGCCGCCGCGTCCCGCACCGGTATGTAGTGGTCCGGCTCGTCGACGGTGTGCTTGGCGACGGTCCTGGCGCTCGCCTCCCGGATCCGCCGCACGATGCCGGGGTCGACCTCCTCGCGTGTGCGGTGCGGGCCCGCCACCCAGTCCGCGATGTTGTCGAGCCAGCGCTCGATGTCGCCTGCGGCCAGGGCGTCGTCGGACCGCGGGTCGTTGACGGGACCGTCGAGCACGCCGCCGCCGCTGATCACCAACGCCCGGACGAGACCGGGGTGTTCCAGCGCGGTGTCGACGGCGGTGATCGCGCCCATCGACAGGCCGACGAGGGTCGCGGGTCCTGTGCCGAGGTGGCGCAGCAGCGCGGCGAGGTCGTCGGCGGGGCGGAACGGGCGGCTCGCGTTGGCGGATCCGCCGTGCCCGCGGGCGTCCGGCGCGATCACCCGGTAGCGCTCCGCGAGGACCGGCACCTGGTCGTCCCACACCGTGTGGTCGGCGAAGCCGCTGTGCAGCAGCACCACGGGCGGGCCGCTGCCGGTGTCGCGGTAGGCGAGGTGCCCGTCGTCGGACGCGAACGTGAAGAGGTCGGAGGCGTCAGTCATGGCCATCAAGGTGCCATGACACACGGACTTTGACAACCAAGTTGTCACTATCGCCGACATGGCAACCCAGGTGTCACCATGGCCGGGTGACCGACCACGAGGACCCGCCCCTCCCGCCCGACGCCGTCGCCGACCGGCTCACCGAGGTGTTCGCCCTGGTCGGACCGCTCTACCGGCGCGTGCAGCGCAAGGTGGAAACGGACGCGCCTGGCCAAGGGCTCTCCGTCGGCATCCGCGCCGTCCTCGACCTGCTCCGCGAGCACGGCCCCCTCACCGTCCCGCAGATGGGCCGCGCCCAGGCCCTGAGCCGCCAATTCGTCCAGCGCATGGTCAACGACGCCGTGGCCCGCGACCTCGTCGAGACCCGTCCGAACCCCGCCCACCAGCGCTCCCCGCTCATCCAACTGACCGGCCGGGGCCGGGCGGCCATCACCGCCGTCACCACCCGCGAGCGCGCCCTGCTGCGCCAGATCGAAGGCGACCTCACCGACGCCGACGTCACCGCCTGCCTCCGCGTCCTCGCCCGGATGCTGGACCTCTTCGACGACGTCGACGTGAACTGACGCGGAACGGCGGCCCGTCCCCTGGCCCGGCGGCGGGCGGGGAACCTCACAGCGCCACCCCGAACGGCGACGACTAGACTCGGACCCGGTCCGTATCACCTCACTCCGTCCAAGGAGCGCGCTCGTGCTTGAGGCAGTCTTCACCACCCTGCTCGTCCTCGTCGGCGTCGGCGTGATCGCCTTCGCCGGTCTGACCTGGAAGAAGCTGTACCAGGGCCAGCGCTGAACCGCTCCTGACCGTCTCCTGAATCCTCTACAGATCGCCTGAGCTCATGATCGAGATCCCGTCCGACCTGAATCCGGCCCTCGTCCCCCTGGCCTTCCTCCTGGGCAACTGGGAAGGCGCGGGTGTCGCGGAACTGTTCGACGCAGACGGTGGCCCCGGCACCGAGAAGTGCAACTTCGGCCAGGAAGCCACCTTCACCCACGACGGCCGCGACTTCATCGAGTACACCTCGCACAGCTGGGTGCTCGACGGCGAGGGCAAGAAGGTCCGCCCGCTGGAGACCGAGAGCGGCTACTGGCGCATCGACAAGGACCGCAAGGTCGAGGTCGTGATGATCCGCGACCAGGGCATCGTCGAGGTCTGGTACGGCGAGCTGGCCGACCAGAAGCCGCAGATCGACCTGGCGACCGACGCGGTGGCCCGTACCGCGGCTGCCGGGCCGTACAGCGGCGGCAAGCGGCTCTACGGCTACGTCAACAGCGACCTGATGTGGGTCGGCGAGAAGGCCACCCCCGACATGCCGCTGCGCCCCTACATGTCCGCGCACCTGAAGAAGGTCGCCGACCTCAAGGAGTGGGCGGAGAGCCTGCCGGAAGACACCCCGGACGGAGTGTCGTTCTTCAACGCGGACGGCACGCCCTACCAGGGCTGATCCGTACCACCCAGCACAACGCGCCCCGCGGGGGAAGTCCGGTGAGAATCCGGCGCTGACCCGCAACGGTAAGCGGAACCACCCTTCCGCAAGCCCGATCACCCGCGGCGGCGCCGATCCTGACAACTCGCCGTGGACTGCGAGGGGACGCCACCGGTGCCACCCGCTCCGGGCCGTGCCTCCATCCCTAGGACGGCCCGAGCCGAAGGCGGACCGCCCGTGGCACCGACCACCCAGGCCGCGCCCCGCGCACCGAGCCCGCCCGACGGGCCCGGTGCGCACCCGCGCCGGATACCCGTACCGCCCCTGATCGCCGTGGCCGCCGTAGTGCTGGCCGGCTCCGTGCTGTGCGGCGTCGGCCTCGGCGCGTCCGGACTCGGCTGGGGCGAGGTGCTGCACTACCTCGGCGCCGGACTGACCGGCGGCACCCTCTCCCCCGACGAGGTCTCCCGCTACACCATCGTGTGGGAACTGCGCTTCCCCCGCGCCCTGTTGGCCGCCATCGTGGGCGCAGGACTGTCCGCCATCGGCGTCGCCGTCCAGGCGCTGGTCCGCAACGCGCTCGCCGACCCGTTCGTCCTCGGCATCTCGTCCGGCGCCGCCGTCGGCGCCAACGCCGTCCTGATCTTCGGCGCGGCCGGTGCGCTGGGCGTCTGGGCGCTGTCCGCCTCCGCCTTCGTCTGCGCGCTGCTCGCCATGATCCTGGTGTACGCCGCGGCCCGCACCGCGCACGGCCTCACCCCGCTCCGGCTGGTCCTGACCGGCACCGCGATGTACTACGGCTTCTCCGCCATCACCACCCTGATGGTGTTCTCCGCCGACCGCGGCGAGGCGGCGCGCTCGGCCATGATGTGGCTGCTCGGCAGCCTGAGCGGAGCCGGCTGGGCGTCCCTCCCCGTCGCCGCCCTCGCGGTGGCCGCCGCACTGGCCTACCTGCTGCTCTCGGCCGGCCGGCTGAACGCGCTGGCCATGGGCGACGAGACCGCCGCCGCCCTCGGGGTGGACGCCGCCCGGCTGCGCCGCGAACTGTTCGTCGTCGCGGCGGCGGTGACCGGCGCGGTGGTCGCGGTCAGCGGCGCGATCGGCTTCGTCGGCCTGATGGTGCCGCACATCACCCGCATCCTGGTCGGCTCCGACCACCGCAAGGTCCTGGCCGTCGCCCCGCTGCTGGGCGCCATCCTGCTGGTGTGGGTGGACATCCTCTCGCGGGTGCTGCTGGCCCCCGTCGAACTGCCCGTCGGGGTGCTCACCGCGGTGATCGGCGTGCCCTGCTTCGTGCTGCTGATGCGGCGGCGCGGCTACAGCTTCGGAGGCGGCGCCTGATGCGGATCGACATCGAGAACCTGGCGGTCGAGATCGCCGGGCAGCGGCTCGTCCACGACGTCGCGCTGACGGCGGGCAGCGGCCGGCTGATCGGCCTCGTCGGCCCGAACGGCAGCGGCAAGTCCACCCTGCTGCGCTGCGTCTACCGCGCGCTGCGCCCGGCGGCAGGCAGCGTCCGCCTGGACGGTGACGACCTGCACGCCATGACCGCCAAGGAAGGCGCCAGGCGCCTGGCCGCGCTGCCCCAGGAGTCGAGCGGCACCTTCGACTTCACGGTCTCCGAGGTCGTCGCGATGGGCCGGCTGCCCCACCAGCACGGCTCCGGACGGGCCGACGCCACCGACACCGGGATCTGCGCGCGGGCCCTGGACCGGGTCGGCGCCGCGCACCTGGCGGGCCGCGGCTTCCTCAGCCTGTCGGGCGGCGAGAAGCAGCGGGTGCTGATCGCCCGCGCGCTCGCCCAGGAACCGCAGGTCCTGGTGCTCGACGAACCCACCAACCACCTGGACATCGCCCAGCAGTTGGAGGTGCTCGCGCTGGTCCGCGACAGCCGGCTGACGGTGCTCGCCGCGCTGCACGACCTCAACCTCGCCGCCGTGCACTGCGACGAGCTGTACGTCATCGACGGCGGCCGGATCGTCGCATCAGGGCCGCCGCACGACGTGCTGACCCCCGACCTGCTCGCCGAGGTCTTCGCGGTCCGCGCCCACCGCGTACGGCACCCCGAATCCGGCGCCGTGCAGCTCCTGTTCGACCGGCTGCCGGCCCCCGCGACCCCCGCCCCTTCCGCCTCCGCGCCCGCCTCCTGAGGATCGTCATGCCCCGCCGTACCGCCGCCCTGCTCTCCGTCCTCGCGCTGTCCCTCACGGGCTGCGGCGCACAGATCGCCCACGACGACACCCCGGCGAAAGCGGCCGGCTACCCGGTCACCGTCAAGAACTGCGGAAAGCCGCTGACCTTCGACAGAGCGCCTTTGCGGGTCGTCACCAACGACGTGAACATCGCCGACCTGATGTTCGCGCTCGGCCTGGAGAACCACATGGCCGGCTACGTGATGCCCACCTACAAGGGCGACCTCGACAAGGTCGCCTGGCGGGACGCCTACGACAAGGTCCCGTGGCTGTCCAAGAAGGCGATCACCAAGGAGATCGCCCTGGACGCCAAGGCCGACCTCGTCTTCGCGGGCTGGAGCTACGGCTTCGGCGAGGGCGACGACCTCACCCCCGCCTCCCTCAAGAAGCTCGGCATCGGCAGTTACGTCCTGACCGAGTCCTGCCGCAACGGCGGCTCCGGCAGCTCCCGCGGCGTGATGCCGCCCCTGGAAGCGCTCTACACCGACCTGGAGAACCTCGGGAAGATCTTCCACGTCGAGGACCGCGCCACGAAGCTGATCAAGGACTACCGCCGGCAGATAGCCGACGTCCGCGCCAAGATCCCCAAGGGCGGCCACCGGCCATCCGTCTTCCTCTACGACAGCGGCCAGGACAAGCCGATGACCGCCGGCGCCTTCGCGGCACCGGACGACATCATCACCAAGGCGGGCGGCGACAACCTCACCAAGGACGTCAAGGACTCCTGGACCACCGTCGGCTGGGAGACCGTCGTCGAGCGCGACCCCGACGTCATCGTGATCAACGACTACGGCACGCCGTCCGCCGCGCAGAAGAAGAAATTCCTGCTCTCCTACCCGCCGCTGGCCGACGTCTCGGCCGTCAAGAACCACCGGATCTTCGTCCTCGACTACGCCGACCTGGTCGAAAGCCCCCGCAACCCCGCCGCCGTCACCGCACTCGCCCGCTACCTCCGGACGGTCCACACCGACTGACGCCCCGCCCCGGCGCCGCGCCCTCCTACACTGGGGGCGTGGTGACCACCGACTGGCAGAGCGACCTCCGCAGGCGCGGCTACCGCCTGACCCCCCAGCGCCAGCTCGTCCTGGAGGCTGTGGACAGGCTGGAGCACGCCACCCCCGACGACATCCTCACCGAGGTCCGCAAGACCGCGGGCAGCGTCAACATCTCCACGGTCTACCGGACCCTGGAGCTGCTCGAAGAGCTGGGCCTGGTCAGCCACGCACACCTCGGGCACGGCTCCCCGACGTACCACCTCGCCGACCGGCACCACCACATGCACCTGGTGTGCCGGGACTGCACGGACGTCATCGAGGCGGACCTGTCGGTGGCCGAGCCGTTCCGTTCCCAGCTGCGCGAACAGTTCGGCTTCGAGACGGACATGAAGCACTTCGCCATCTTCGGCCGCTGCCGCGGCTGCACGGCCAAGGCCGCCCGCACCGACTCCTGAGACAGCCGGGCCGTAGGCTGACAGCATGAAGAGTTCCCTGCTGTCGCTGCCCGGCGCCGTCCCCGCCGAGGCCCCCGACGAAGGCGTCGCCGCGCACTACGGCGATCTGTTCCGGGAGCAACGCGCGCTGGCGGACGGTGCCGGCTTCGTGGACCTCTCGCACCGCGGCGTCGTCGCGGTCACCGGCACCGAGCGGCTGAGCTGGCTGCACCTGCTCCTCACCCAGCACGTCAGCGAACTCCCGCCCGGCCGGGCCACCGAGGCCCTGATCCTCTCCTCGCACGGCCACATCGAGCACGCGCTCTACCTCGTCGACGACGGCGAGACGACCTGGATGCATGTCGAACCCGACACCCAGGAGGCGCTGATCGCCTACCTGGAGAGCATGAAGTTCTTCTACCGCGTCGAGGTCGCCGACCGCACCGCCGAGACCGCCGTGGTGCACCTCCCGGCCGGCTCGATCACCGAGGTGCCGCAGAACGCCGTCGTCCGCGAAACCCCGCACGGCCGCGACCTCTTCCTGCCCCGCGCCGAGCTGGAGACCTTCGCCGCCGCCCACGGCCCGGCCATCGGCGTCCTGGCCCTGGAGGCGCTGCGCGTCGAGGCGCACCGCCCGCGGCTCGGCCTGGAGACCGACCACCGCACCATCCCGCACGAGCTGGGCTGGATCGGCACCGCCGTGCACCTCCAGAAGGGCTGCTACCGCGGCCAGGAGACCGTCGCCCGGGTCCACAACCTCGGCAAGCCGCCGCGCCGCCTGGTCTTCCTGCACCTGGACGGCAGCGAGGTCCACCTGCCGCCGCACGGCACCCCCGTACGGCTCGCGGCGGACGGCGAGGAAGGCCGCCAGCTCGGCTTCATCACCACATCCGCCCGCCACCACGAGCTGGGCCCGATCGCCCTCGCCCTGGTCAAGCGCAACGTCCCGCTGGACGCCCAGCTCAGCGCCGCCGGCACCGCAGCCGCCCAAGAGGTCGTCGTAGCGCCGTAGCCGCACCGGAGACCGGCGGGCCGGGCCCTAGACCTCCACCAACACCGTGAACGGCCCGTCATTCGTCATCGACACCTTCATGTCGGCGCCGAACCTGCCGGTCTCCACCCGCGCACCCAGCGCCCGCAGCTGCGCGACGACCTCGTCGACCAGCGGCTCGGCGACCGGCCCGGGTGCCGCCGCGTTCCAGGTGGGCCTGCGCCCCTTGCGCGCGTCACCGTAGAGAGTGAACTGGCTGATCACCAACAGCGGCGCCGACGTGTCCGAGCAGGACTTCTCGCCCTGCAGAATGCGCACCGACCAGAGTTTCCTGGCCAGCTGCGCCGCCTTCTCCCCGGTGTCCTCGTGCGTGACGCCGACCAGCACGCACAGCCCCTCGCCGACGATCTCGCCGACCGTTTCCCCGTCCACGACGACGGACGCGCCGTCGACTCTCTGCACCACAGCTCGCATACGCGCCATCATGCACCGCCCCGCCCGGCCTTCGGACACCCGTACCCATCCGAGGGCCGTTCGGGTGTCATGGCCCTGCATACGGACCGCCCAGAGTGGCACGATGCGTGCACGTGGTGCGTTTCATGGACAACATGCCCTGGATGCCGCACCGGACGAGGGGACGGAACGATTCATGAGCACTGCCGGCGCCGGTCGGATTCCCGGCCCCGTACCACCCGCCCGTTCGACGACCACGGCAACGGCTCCCGCTGAGCCCGGCCGCACCAAGGAGGGCCCCATGCTCCAGGCAGGCCGGGCACCGCACCGCCCACCGCAGCAACGCGACCGCTTCCAGCCGGTCGTCCAGCCCGATCTGACCGCCCAGAGCCTGCCTGACCTGCGCGTACTGCGCCGTGACGCCCAGCAGGAGGAGGCCGACCTCAGCTATCTGCGGCGGCTGCTCCAGGGCCGGATCGACATCCTGCGCGCCGAGACCGCCCGCCGTACAGGGCCGCTGTCGCCACTGCTCGACCGCCTGCCGGAGATCCTCACGGACGTACCGTCCAGCCACCGCTCGTCGGCCCGGCACGTCACGCTCGGCCCGCCGCACAGCGAGGAGTACCGCAGGCTCGCCGACGAGATGCTGGGTGAGGTCGAACTGTCCGACCTCACCGCCCGCACGGACCCCGAGCTGCAAGAAGGCATGGCCCGCCTGGTCCGCTACGAACAGCAGGTCTCGCACCGCCGCCAGTCCCTCCAGCGCATGGCCGACGATTGCAGTACCGAAATCACCCGCAGGTACCGTGAAGGCGAAGCGCAAGTAGACGACCTGCTGTCCTGACCCGGCCACCGGCCTCCGGGACCGCGGATCACTTCCCGGAAGGCCGCCGATGACCTCGCCCCGCCCGATATCCGAGCCGACCCCGGCAGACACCCCCCTGTCCCCGGTCCTCGCCGAGGTCGTCCGCTCCGGCTTCGTCGAGGGACGGCACCGCGGCTCGCTGGTCGTGCTGGCCGCCGACGGCAGCGTCGAGACGGCACTCGGTGACGTCACCGCCCCGGTCTTCCCCCGCTCGACGAACAAGCCGATGCAGGCCGCCGCGGTCCTGCGCGCGGGCCTCGACCTCGCCGACGAGCGCCTGGCCCTGGCCGCAGCCAGCCACTCGGGCGAAGCCTTCCACCTCGACCTCGTCCGCACCATGCTCGACGAGTTCGGCCTCCGCGCCGACCAGCTCGGCACCCCGCCCGACCTCCCCCTCGACCCGGAGGAGGCCGAGCACTACCTGGCGGCGGGCCAGGTACGCGACCGGATCACCATGAACTGCTCCGGCAAGCACACCGCCATGCTGGCCGCCTGCGCCCGCAACGGCTGGCCCCTCGACTCGTACCTCGACCAGGACCACCCGCTCCAGCAGCTGATACTCGAAGGCGTCCGCACGGCAGGCGGCGAGGACGTCGCCCACATCGGCACGGACGGCTGCGGCGCCCCCCTCATGTCCCTCTCCCTCACCGGCCTCGCCCGCGCCTTCCGCCACTTCGTCACCGCCGCCCCCGGCACCCCCGAACGCCGCGTCGCCGACGCCATGCGCGCCCACCCCGAGTACGTGGCCGGCACCCGCCGCCCCGACACCTGGCTGATGCGCGAACTCCCCGGCGTCCTGTCGAAGATGGGCGCCGAAGCCGTACAGGCCCTGGCCCTGCCCGACGGCCGCGCCCTCGCCTTCAAGGTCGACGACGGCGCCACCCGCACCCTGGGCCCGATCCTGGCCCGCACCCTGCGCCTGATGAACGTCGAATCCGACGTCCTGGCCCGCATAGAAGACGCCCCCCTCCTGGGCGGCGGCACCCGCGTGGGCTCCATCCGAGCAGCCTTCTGACCCACGCCAACGAGGCCCGAAGGGCGAGGCGAGGACAGGGAGCGCCCACCGGCGGTCAGCCGCGTACGAGACCGGGTGGGTCGGAGGGGCCGCACCGGGTCGCTCCCCGCAGCGACAGGTGCCAACACCGGCAGCCTCT